>NZ_LJRY01000170.1:0-618988 GCF_002742515.1 Pseudomonas sp. 2822-15
TAGTGAGATCGAGCATCTACTGCCGCATCAGTGGATGCCTGGCTGATCTACGCAAGGCGTATTCCCCGTACGCTTACGGATCGCTGGTAGGGACAAACGTGCTGCGGCGATCATTAGTTTTATCCATTCATGCGAGTATGAACGGGCTGATCCGTAAAAGTGGGCGCCGTTTAACTATGCAAGAGGTATTCGCGGAATTGCAGGATTCGCCATTTCTGCGAGGGCATATCAGGAGCATGCTCGATCACTTTCTAGCACTCCTGCCCTTCCTTGGCGAGGTCACAAAATTTCGCGGGAGTTTCGTTGTTTCATCGCTTAAGCCAATTTGCGAGAGTCACTCCACCCGAGTCTCGGGTATCGTGACGCCCATTCTCTGGGGTGGCACGTCTCACAGTTATTTGGAGTGAAATATGCGCAAAAAATCGCAAGGGTACCTAGCAGAATCCAAGCTGGTCATCAGGCAGGGCGAGCAGCTCTGGCACCTTCATCAAGCACTGAAAGAACGCTCTGAGCGCGAAGTCGTAATAGAAATGGCGCAGGGTTACGTCGATGCCGGGCGGGCACCGACCTTCTCGGACGGGCTTATGATAGCGGGCGGCGTAGTCAACGCATACCGGAGCACTGAGGCAGGCGAACGCGTGATCCAAGGGGCCCGCACGCGGCTCAAAACGCGCAACGACGACGGCATCCTACCTGCACTGACTTAACACAAGGAGTGGACATGAGCCGCACATTCAGCGTTAACGAGTGTGCGCTCAACGAGGATACCCTCCAAGTTGCGCGCCAGTCCCAAGATAACAAGATACTAGAGACGATGGAGCCGTCCGCTTTAACGCAAGCCATCGTCGATATTTTGTCTATCGACTCCAAGTCATCGATCCCAGGCACGCAAGGGGAATTGCGGCTGCTCGATAGACTTTATTGCCTGATGAGCATGAAAAATCGCAACTGGCTGACTGAATCGCATATAAGTCTCCCCTACGCTCAGATGATCTCGCCTAACGGGCCAAGGGAAGCGGAGCTGAAGTCCAGGCTGTACGGGATTGAAGACCGTGAAGAGCCTGTTACTGAACCGAACGGCACTCCAACGGGAATCGAGCTACGGAATTATTTTTTCCAGTTGCTCAAGAAATGCCTGCCTGAGCAAGACATCGCAACCTTCCCTCATCTGCTGACGCTATTTGATAATAGCTTCTCCAATAAAAAAAGAATGCCTGTTCTGGAGCTAAGGGCCTGGAGCACCCTGACGCTGTTTCAACAGCTGATTTTCAGGTTTGAACGGCAAGCGCGCCTTCACCCACCAAAGGGTCTAACGCTTGAGCAGGCCGCGACTCCCGAATACATAGAGCCCATTCACGCCAAGATTCGCGATGAACTCGCAAGACTGGTAGCTATCAGCGCTTGGCGAACAGTTGTTGATGGTGAATCAGAAAATAACGACAGCCTATTCGTCCGTCTTGGTCTGAACGCAGCTGTCAATCGGTTCGTGCTGGAGCAATGGGCGTATAACCGCCGAGTCCAAGCAGCCGCGCAGATTCAAATCAGTTTAGTCAGAGAACTGGAAAAGACTGCACCAAATGGGTTTCTTCAGCTTCTGACAGATGATATGGATAGCTTGGGTGGTCTCATAGACTACCCAAAGCTTGTTCAATCGTTACTTGGCTCAGCCCTCGAAGAGCGCGGCGTTACCATCACGTCCAACATTTATGAGCGCATTGACGCACAAGTCAATCAGATCATACAGAGCTGTGTTCTGGACGAGTTCATGGGGGACAAGGAGATCAACCTGGCCTTGTCATCACACCCAGCGCTGACAAAGGCTCTGGGATATCTCGCATTGGCATGGAGCCATGCGTACAAGGGACGCTTTCCAGAGGATGATCCTGGTATTCACACTGCAGTCACCAGATTGATCTCTAGCCGCTCTCCGTTAGTGACTTCCGGCCAGCACATGGTCAGCCTTAGGAGACTGATCTCTACCCTGATGAATACACAGGCATTTTGCTTCCCATCTGCCTACAGAATAGAAAAGCATATCGAGCATGTCATTTACGTAAGAAGATTTCTGATCGACGAAATACTACGGACATTCAAAACGGCTTCACTGGAGCAGTGGGATAGCGTTCTGCGTACCGGGTTGAGCGCTGATGAGCTTTCAGAGTTCATGGTAGGTATACAGCCTACGTCGCGATCACTAGGGCCGTAACCTACTGCTACTGGTATGTTTCCTGGGACGAAAAGGTACCTGCGTCGGAGAAGGCAAGTCGCTACATCAAGGGGGATGAGGCCTATTGGCATGTCGTGACCCCTCAGCCTGCTCTACCTTCCGATGGGATCAAACGCAAAGCAGTCAAAGAGCGTTAGCCAGGGCCTTTGTTAGTTACGATCTGATATCTGCAGGCGACGTACAGGAATACAGAAAAGCACAGCAGCTGGGCGGTCAGGAGGTTTGAGCGGTACCCTCTTATACCTCCCGCACAGCCTTGCTTGCTAAGATTTAAAATCAATGCTCCACCTCCGTATCGCTCAGCTTAAGCGGTGGTAGTATTCGTTTCAACTGGATGGATGCGGTAAGGACATGGCGTTGAAAACAGAGGTCAAAAACAAGCTCGCTATCGGCAAACGGAACGAATTCGCCATCTGGGGATACTTGCTTGCCGAAGGGTTTGACGTGTTCCCCTCGCTGGTCGACGACAAGGGGATTGACGGGATTGTCGGGAATCAAGGTCGCTACTTCGAAGTTCAGATCAAGAGTGGCGAAAACTGGAACAATCAGCGAGGCCTTAGTCGATCTGCTGTGAGTGCGAACCCTGACCGTATTTTCTTAATCTATAACACTGCCGAGGACGAGGTTCGATATTTCACAGGGCGGCAGATTCTTGATGAGCCTGAATGGCAAGAGTGCATCAATTGGACGGTTTCCCAAATCAAGCTTCCTAAACGAATGTTGCAGAAATATGAGGCTCATAACTGGGCCGGATTCGTCGCTTACCTGAGGTCTTCCAAACAGGGATAACCAGCCCAAGTCCGAGGCAGTTGCAGCCTTTGTCATGAGTCGCAAATCGTTCGTCGGGCATGGCTGGTCTTGCCTGTGGCGAAACCTCACCTCTAGCTTGGAAGTTTCTGAAAGAATGGCACTCGACGAGTTAAATCGATGTCACGCCAATCCGTGATATGGAAATAGTTAACGTTCCGACCTTGTGAATTTAGGATATTGTTTAGATATCACCCTCGATCACAACTAGGAGAGAAAATTTATGTCCAAACTCGCAGAATTCCGCCAACTCGAAAAACACCTGGCAGAGCAGCTTCAAGCGCTAGAAGCGCTGAAGGGTGATGCTGGCCTTAAGACAGAAATTGAATTCGAAACGAAGCTACGCGATTTGCTCGCAAAATATGGCTACAGTCTGAAAGACGTTATCAACCTGCTTGACCCACAAGCCAGCCGTCGCGCTCCAGCCGTCGAGTCTAGAGCCGGCAGCCGCAAGCCTCGTCAGTTGAAGGTTTATAAAAATCCTCACACCGGTGAAGTCGTCGAAACCAAAGGTGGCAATCATAGAACGCTGAAGGTTTGGAAAGCAGAACATGGCTTCGCGACTGTTGAGTCCTGGTTGACCAAGTGAATTTGGCTTGAGTACAAAAGGGCCTATGATGGCCCTTTTTTTGCTCAGCATTTAGCAAGTTTACTGCGTCGGCAGCGCTCCGAACAGTAACGCACATCTTCCCAACAGCGCGCCCACTTCTTCCTCCATGTGAAGTGAAGGCCGCAGGTCATGCAGGTTTTGACTGGGAGCTCACTCTTTTTCAATACGACGCACCTTCTTCTAAAATTTGGCGAGCATTAGCTGACCGCGTTGCTTCAATTGCCTCATGGTTAGACCAAAACGGCGTGGCGCTCTGCAACGCTATTCTTCGCTTCAGGGGCATTCCACTTCAGAACGTCCTTGCGCCTTTGCACTCTTAGCAAGGCATCTGTGTCCCCCGCAGCAGCCCGAAGGGCATCATCTCGTTCGAACTGTCGCATTGCGTCGATTAAGCATCCTTTCTTGTGGCAGTTTCGGTCAGAATGGAAAATCCAGTTTTTTCTGCACCGCAAATTCGCCTGGTGCTTTACCTCGTTCGAAAGCAATTAGGTAAGACATCTGGACGGTCAAGGGCTTCGCCTCTGACTGCTCGCCAGACACCTTCAGATGTACCTTGCGAGTAGCATATTGAATAGATACCCCAAGCCTTTGTAGTTCAACGATCAGCTCCTGCATCTCGTCGTACACAGCAAATTTTGTGCTTTCTGAGTAATCGCTGGCGCAATCTCTGTAGTCGCGAAAGTAGTCCACTAGCGACGCAAAGACCTCATGGGCGTCACGCTGCATTTCAAATCCGGGTTGGGAAATATCCACTGTGGAGCTTTCCGCAAGCTTAGCGAGTTGGTGTCCAGTCATCAGATGCTGTGCCGGTAAGGTGATGTAGTCGCGTTCAATACGGGCTTTCTCTACTCTCAACTCCTCTTCTGTGGGTATGTCGAAGGGCTTGTTGAAGGCGTCGATGTCCTCGATCTCAAAAGCAGCTGCAAGCGCACGTCGAGTGTCAGCGCTTGAGGACTTGGCATTCTCAACGCGTTGTACAGTGCGTACGTTCAAGCCTGAAAGCTCGGCCAGAGTCTCCTGTGACCATTGAAACACCTCCCGCATTTTGCGGATGAGAGCTGCGAATTCTTCGAGACTCAGCACACGAGGTTGGTCAGACGTGTTGTTCGTATTCATTTTTAAGCTCCATGAGATGATTGGTACGGCTCATGATGAAGAGGCTGCTGATGACACAACACGGCAGGAACCCGACAGAGAAGCGACAAGGCCTGAGGTGTGCTGAGGTTACGATGAATTGATGCCAGTTGCAGACTTGCACGTCCGGATTCACCTAGCCATTATCGATGCCTTGCCGGTGGCCAGGCAGGGAAGCCCTGAAATGGCCTCACTACCTCCTTATTGCGGTGTCGTTGAGCTAAATTCCCCATTTGTTTGGTGTGAGCCGCAAACTAAACGCTGAAGGAGCATCCTGCTTTTGATAATGCCAAGCGCACGAATCCATCAAGAAATGTATTCATCTGAAGCAGGAGTATGGTTTATACCCACTAACGATGGTGCATCAGTTCTGATCAAGGCCCCCTTCACCAGCTTAAAAGCTTTGTCGGTGGGCTGTTCATTGGAAATCGGGATAGGTGTGTTCGAAAATAAAGTCTGCGTTGCAGGCATTATTCACGACGCTCCAGATACACCACTCATTGTTTCTCGACCTCAGGCACATGCTGAAGAACACCAGGCACTCATAGAGGTCTTGAGTTGTGGTGAAGTGAATTTTTTTCTGTTTAATGAGATGGATCACTGCGTCGGCTGGTCGCCAGGATCTCTTGCCCCGGAGGGTTCAAAACAAGCTTCCGAACATCTTCAGCCCGCCACTAGGCTTTACACCGGAAGCGTTCTAGAGTTTGGTGAAAGTCTTCTAGATATCTTCAATGAAGCAATGTACGAAAACAGTACGGCGGAGAAAAATCCTGAGTTAGCAGCTGTGAAAATCCCCGTAAAGCTTGTCGACTGGCATCCTAATTTTTTGTCGTACGTGGGTATAGGTACATATCAAACTGTCCAGGTTGATCATCCAGATGAGGGGGGGATGCTGGAGAACTCAGTGTGGGCGGCACTCTCCTCCGTTTACCCGGCACAGCTTTATAAGAGTCCTGCCGTAGAAAATGGTGAGAAAACCCGAGAGCTGACGGACGTTCTGGCCCTTTCCAGCCACGGGAATGTTCTCATTGAAACTAAAGATCTCGCGATGCTTGCCTCAAAGGGCTCCAGGGCGCATGCAAGGCGGGTCTCTGGAGTAAAAAAGCAGGCTCTTAAAGGGGGAACGCAGCTCGTAGGTGCAGCCAAAGCGCTTCGACGAAACTGCAAGATCAGCTCAAGCGAGGGCAAAGTCCTAAATGTGGATCTGTCCGATAAATTGCATTGCGTGGTGATCGTTTCAGAGCTATTTGCTGAAAACTGGGATGAAGTATATGAGGCTGCTGCCTCTGCGATGCGCGAAACCGGCGAACTGTTTCACGTGATTGATTATCGTGAGTTAGTAGCTGTCCTGAAAATTGCCAGAGGCCGTGACGGGACGCTCCAGACAGTTTTGACAAAGCGTCTAGAGCATGTGCTTCGTCAGCAAACGTTGAATGTGAGAAGCCGGCAAGCACCTAATTCTTCTGTGTAACGTAGATCATAGTGTAATGGCGGCCACAACGGACGCCATTGCTTTAATGCTGAAACTCGGAAGATATTTTCGTCAACGGTTCGGCACGATTCAGCGCGAGTGCTCTTACCTTGATGCGCACTTCGCCGGCGGCAGGTGCTCGCACAGTTGCTAGCAAGCGGAGCGAGCAGGCAGGCGTGATTTCAGCCCGATGGGCCGAGACGTGGCCTGCCAAGACTCGGTTCACGACAGCGCACCGCCGAAGGCGGCACGCCATAATCATCCCCTAGCTTCAACCAACCTGCAGGGAGCTGAAATGACCCTTGATCAACTCTGCGAGCTTGAGACGACTAGGCGAAGGGCTCTTTGGGCACTCGCCAGCCACCGCCCTGGTGATCCGAATGCATACGAACTTCTTACCATCCTCGATAACCTTTACGAGAGGGAAAGAGACAGCAGGCCCTCCCTTGATAAGCCACTCGATCTCAACGAGGTTCGTGATCGGGTTCCGGTGCAGCATCACCACTCCGGAATCGACATCATTTCAGAGCAGAATATTCCGCAGCCCTGGAGGGAGCGTTTTCATCAGGCAAGCATCGGCTCGACCCGATTGGTTGACGGGCCTTATGCCAAGGATTGGAAGCAATTCTTAGCTGAATGGGAAGCAGAGATGCGGCACCTGCAGCAGCATAGAGCTGCAAGACGTAAACCAGGCACAGATTGAGCGGATGCCTGGCATGGAGCAAGACGACGATGACACTGTGTACTGCGATATCCGCAACATCCATCCAGATTGAGCGGCAGTTAACTTGCTAGCCCGGTGAGCTATCGAAATCCAGGATTTGCAAGGCACTTGCGACGTGCCTTTTTGTTGAAGTCGACCCATGGGCGCTGGTAATCCATGCCGGCTGAAACAGAATCGCCGTCGCGAAAGCGTATTCTCCTGGTCACAGGCTGGAGGCGTACGTAGCGCCCCGCTGCGTGAGCGTATAGGGTAGGGCTTTGATGCTTACATATAGAGGATAGGGAATGTATCAAGTCATAGGGATCACCAAGACCCTCGGATACTTTGCTACTACATGCCTGGTCGTTTTCCTGGTGCTGCATTTCAGAGACATGTCAGAGATATTGTCTGGGTCACTAGCCGATCTTTATCGGCCTATAACATCAACTGTAGGGATCGTTGCTGCCTTTTTCTTCGTCCTGGGCCAGACCCCTGTGTTTGTATGGCTGTGCAAGCTGCCTCTTGTACGCAAATTTTTCCCGCCCATCGACGGGGAGTGGAACATGAAACTGCAATCCAATTGGGGGGTCATGCAGAAATGGCTTGGGCAGGGTGACGGCTCTTCGCTTTGTATAGTTCAGGGCAAGGTCAAGATCAAAGCACGTCTGTTTAGCGTCAAAATGGAGTTCACTTCGGACATCCCGTACTCCGAATCCAAAACGATCAGCGTCTCCGTCCGTCCCAGCGATCAGATTGGCCTCCTTGAGCTGAACTACATGTACATCAATTACACCCAGGTTCCAGTGGCTACTGACTCGAACACGCACACCGGGGCGGCTCGGGTATTCGTCAAAGAGACTGGCGACGGGTTAGTGATGGACGGCACCTATTTCACTGACCGTAAGTGGACAGAAGGGCTCAATACGGCAGGGCAAGTCACATTCACCAGGCCTAAGGCCTGAGAGCATTTGAGTGAGCGACTAAACACGACCGTACGGTTCTGTCAGCTAACCAACACTATATATGGTGTTTTTTTGTAGGTGCTTGATCTATATGTGGTGGGGTGGCACTATGTCATCTCGCACGTGTCATCGAGCATGCTAGCTGACAAACCGGGAAGGACTGCACCCTTTGGATTGCGTGGTAGGCGTAGGGTGGCAGTGACGAGATTCAAGAGCGCGGAGGCGCTTGGTAGTCTTGATGTTAAGGTCAGCAATTGCTGGAGGCACCGTTCATCTCGCGCTTGAGCGGAGGCTTCATGCCAAACTTTAGTACATTGCTATTCACTACCACCGGGGAAGACTGTTTCCTTGATGAACTCAACCTTGCTGCCGATGAGCTCGCACAAATCGATGGCGCTCGTAAAGATATCAGAGAGGCCCTAAAGGCTGACCTGCCTCGGGTGCTTCGTGAAAAAGGCTTGGAGGGTGAGATCTGTCCCCCTCGGTTCTACATTCAAGGATCACGGTCGTACAAAACCCTCAACAGCCCTTGCACTACGCCGCCCCAGCAGTCGGATATCGATGATGGTGTTTATCTTCCGTTGAGTGTGATGCGGGAAGAGACCAGCCCCAAACTTGCGATTGCGTTGTTCTTTGATGCTGTCGTTGACGTCCTTACCCAAATTTGCGCCGAAAGGGGTTGGCAAATTGAGAGTAAGGACACCTGCGTTCGGGTGACCATTTCTCTCTATGCCCACATCGATCTGCCCCTTTACGTGATCCCGGACACGCTGTTCCTGTTGATCAAGTCCAGCATGGAAAATCGTGGGCAGGTCGTATTTGACAGCGCGATTAACTCCGAAAGAGACACTTGGAAAACGCTCCCATCTGATAGGATCCTTTTGGCTGACCGTAATCAGGGTTGGCGTAAGTCAGATCCAATGGCCATGAAGAACTGGTTCAAACGGGAGTGCCAGGATAAGGGCCCCGATCAACTCATCCGCGTCGTTCGTTACCTCAAGGCATTCCGTGACAAGCAATGGGAAGAAAAGGGCCCTAGCTCGATTCTTCTCATGGCTATGTCCTGTTCACTTTTCGAATACGTCGATAAACGGGATGACCGCGCGCTGCTCAACGTGGTCAAGGGAATCCCGGCTGCACTGCAAAACGGCGTCATGAGCCCAATCGATCCTGAGGCATCGCTAACCGCTCACATGCTCAAGGAAAATATTGCTGATGCAGTAGAGCAGTTCCAGATATTCGCAACTCACTTGGAAGGCGCCATCAACTCAACTGACGCTGAGACGGCTTACGTCTGGTTGCACCGGATGCTCGGCGACCGATTCCCAAATGCTCCTCATCGCATGAAATCCAACTCTGAGGGCATACCGGCGTCCATGGCCGCGATTGCACCTCTCGCTGGCCCCGCAGAGCCTGTAAAACGTACGAAGGCAGGCTGAATTCATGGACGCTATGCCAGAGGTGCTGCGTCATATGACTGGCTGGGGATTTACCAAAGTTGATCCTCAGCTAAACGCAGGGTGGCTGGTGATGACCGGAGAATTGTCGACAGCCACTCAGGGGGTTGTCCAATGCGAGGTTTGGATAGACCGCTTATTTGAAAGGCCTCTCAAGCTATGGCTTACCGGTGTACCCAAGGCGCTTCCTCGGCTCGTCCCTCACCTGAGCCCAGATGGCTATCTCTGTTACGCAGCCCCCGGTACCGAGGTCATCGATATCTTTGACCCAGTAGGACAAACCCGTACGTCTCTGCTCCAGGCTGCCGAGGTGCTTGAGCTGGTTCTCGCCGGAAAAATGAAGGAAGATCTGCAGGAAGAGTTTTTCGTCTATTGGGATGGTATCTACTGTTTTCATGACATCGAGCGGCGTACGTCCGGCCTAGTGGAGATGCTCCAGTTATCGGACACCAAGATGTATGTGCTCACTGACGATGTCGCGCGAAGCCGGCTTAAGTTTGCTCGTGCTGGTAGGACGATTAAGAAGTTCCCGGCGAATATTGCGATGATTACCTCCAGCGCAGCTCCAAGACCGCTGCAGGAAAATTGGCCTCCTAAAACAGTTGGTCAGATCCTCGACTGGCAACATGAAATGGATGACGCGTGCAAACGCAAGATACGCGATAAGATCATCGCCGCGTACCGGGAGGAGGTTGGGGGTATATTGATCGTCATTGAGTCCGAAAAAACAGGTTATAGCTACGGCTTTATCGTCCATGACCTTCAGCGCAATCGGCCTGATGACCAGCGCTCCACTGATCAGCGCCTCCCAATTTTCGACTGTCCTGTTCAACCTCTACAGATGCTGCGCCTCGATGATAAATACCTGAGCGAACGAAATATTCCAGGACAGGCCACGTTCTCGGGCAGGCGCATAGGTTTGATTGGGTGCGGCACAATCGGCAGCTTTCTCGCCGAGATGTTGGTGAAAGCCGGGGCCGGAGCAGGGGGCGGTGAGTTCCTGCTGATCGATAACGACATCCTAATGCCTCAAAATCTCGGTCGGCATCGGCTTGGCTTCAATAACCTCTTCCGGGAAAAGGCAGTTGCATTGGCAGACGAGCTCAAGGCATCCATGCCAACTGCCAAGGTGTGTGCCTTTGCCAGCGACGCCAAGGATGTGTGTTTGGGCGGCCTCGATTTAATCATTGATGCCACAGGGGAGGAGTCGTTTGGGCATTGGCTCGTCAAGGCCGCATCCTGCCCTACTTTGCACGTTTGGATTGAGGGTGCGGGCGTCGCCGTTCGTTCACTGATCAAGCAGCGTGCTGAGCAGGGTTGCTACCGATGCCTTACTGATGCAAATAGCCAAGGTAGTTTGTTGTCTGTCGTTGGAGGCGTGCAGCCAATCTTCTCGGGGCAGGGATGTGAAGGACTTTACGTACCGTTCCCTGCATCGGTGTCGATTCAAGCTGCCGCTTTGGCATTGGATACCGCGCTGGCTTGGGTTGGAGACAAGCCTTGGCCATCGCTCTCAACCCGGCTGACCGATCACAGTTACGAGCCAGCAACCCCCGATTGCTCTCCGCTGCCGCATCTGGAATGTCCAGCATGCCGTTCGTGACGACCTGGGTTGTGCCCGGCAGTCGGCAGCTGGTGTATCTGCATCGCCAGCCGCTGGAGGTCTTCAGTCGATACATCCAAGAGGGTCTCGACTCGAAGGAGGCAGGGGGGATATTGCTCGGTCACGTTCGTGGCGAGCATTTGGAGATTATTGAGGCGACCGAACCCTCGATCTGGGATAGGCGCTTCAAGTTTCTCTTTGAGCGCATGCCCCACTTCCATCATCGCCGGGCCATGAAAAGGTGGAAGGATAGCAATGGCCTGGTGCGATACATCGGGGAGTGGCATACCCATCCCCAAAATCATCCAACGCCATCATCAATTGATCTTAGCGAGTGGCGGATACTGGCTGCTGACCGAGTCGACGGGAGGCCCCTGCTGGCCCTCATCGTCGGGAGTGAGGATCTCCATGTCGAGTATATGTCCTCAGCCGGCAAGCGACGCATTCTTCAGCATTCCGAGCTGTGCTGAAGCTTATGTGAAAAACAGTAGCGTCAGACGGAGGTAATTTCCAGTGTAAGAAAGCGCGTATACATCATTGGCCTGCCTCGAATAGGTGAAGCAGGAAGCCCTGTATGGTATCGACCGTTGAGCTTATATAAGAAGCGTCCATCATGATGAGCTGCTCCTCGATAAAGCTCAAATTTTTGGATTTGTTAATTATGCCTATGAGCTTCGAGGAGTTTTTGATCAGATTTGCGTCGCCATCTGCATGTACGATGCAGTTCCTGATGAGATTCAAAGTTGTGAGGTGAGACCAGTTTTTGTTGACGGTTTCGAGATCTATCTTGGCCAGTTTTTCAAGGTAGATTCTAAATTTTACTATTCCTTCACCCCTTACTTCTTCTGGTTTAAGAGGTAAATCCATTGATTCGTAGTATTTACCGCATAGCTTGCTCATGCTGTTTTCTAGGTAAGCATAGCTCGCAAGGATTGCCGAGTACCTATGCATTCGAAGAGAAAAAAACTCTATCTCTCGTATGGCGTCTGAGTAGCTGTAGTTGTGCTCGCTGTCATCTTCGTGATCTTTTGTTCGTTCTTGTTCTGATTGGCAGGCTATCAACAGCTCGTCAGACTCCTCCTGGTAAACCCTTTCTATTCGGTTGAAGTGACGGCGCAAATAATCACATTTGCTCGTGATGGTGTGCGGAGTTACTGACCCCAGTTCTGGATTCTGAGGGGTGACTTGAAACACGAATTTGCTCATGGTTTGTCCGATGATTAGTTTTGAGTGTAAAGGTGCCGTGATCAATACTGGCTTCGCCAGCGCTGGTGGCTTTTTTTTGGCTGCGAGGGCTCTACGGCAGTGGTTCCAGTGCTTAAGAGATGATGCATGGGGTTCATACCCCATTTACCATGGAGGCTTCAAAGATCGCCATGGTACTGATATGTCGCTGGATGAATACCGTTCCATCACCGCTGACAGTGCCACAAATTGCTTTCGGACTGAGCACGCACCAATTCCGCCCTTGCGTGAACAGCTGAGTCAAGGCTCCCAGCCAGTTGACACTTCGGCATCGCTATCGCTTCACCAGATCTTTGTACCGTTCTCGTGACTCCAGGATCTGATCTCTGAGTTCTTCAGGATCAATCCTCATGCCGCCCCGAGGCGTTGTCTGCAGCGTTTTCAGGCTGTTCACAGCTTTGATGAACTCTCGTTCTTCTGCCTGTATCCATGCAGGGCGTTTGTCTTTCCAAAAAAACCATGCCATCGCTTAAGCCCGTCTTGGATTGGATGGAGATGAGAGTATGTAGGAGCTGGAAGGAATGTCCAGGCAGGGATTGTCCTATGGAGTTTGACAAGGGGAGCGGTGTTGTTCGAACTGATAAATTTGAGAAACTGAGCTACTCGAAAACACTTTTCCAGTCCCTCTAAGTCAGCGCTTTACAGATACTTTCAGCACCACCAAACACTCGCCCTGACACCTTTGCTATGGTGGCGTCAGTCGAGTGTTGAATTTGGGTTCAACCCTCGCTAATCAGCACTCCCTTCACACCGAGAAGAGGCGCATAGCCTGCGACTACATGATGTGCGCTGACAGAGGATTCGGTTCCCATGGGAATTGCGTATGTTCCTGTGCTAGTCTGCGACTTGCTTTTGAGAATCGGCTCAGAAAGGGAACTTAGCCTATGTGGCGAACAAAGTTTGTGTCAGGAGCGACTTGTCTGATTCTGGATAGATGAATTTATGCACGTCCGGAGTGTATTGTTGGATTTAGCACGTAACGAGTAATGGCTCAGTGTCTGGCAATGCAGTTATTATATTAACACTCAAGGAAGACAGTTTTGAACCAACAATATATTGATGAAGTAAAGCGCCTGCTTGAGAACGGATTTCTTGAATGCGCTTATGAGTCGGAATCTGACAGCAATCCACTTCGAGTATTTCCTGCACGTTTACCGAAGGGATTAGGCGAATGTGAAGTGCTCAACGACCTTTATGTTATTTTGAACGGAGTGACGATTGCTTATCTGCGGCAAATGGTAGTCATGCGTAAAGAAAGGGTGCTAATACTAGGGCATTGGGGGTTAGCTCCTAAGTTGTGTAATAATAAAATTGGCCCATCTTTATTGAAAGGGCTTGGTCTAGCCATCAATAAAGCGTATGGAGTAACTTGGATTGATTTTAGTGATGAGCCGAATAACCCTGGATACATCAGGTTTTATGTAGTCCATGGCGCAATACGGCAGCCTCGCGCTGATCGGTTCAATCAGTTTTTTTGGCGCTGGAAGATTTAAGCGGAATAGTACCGTCAGGGTTATAGCATAGAAAAGTCGCAGCTTTTCTTGGCCATTCTAGCGATGTCAGCGCTAACTCCTAACTATAGACTCTCCTGATGACGCGTAATTTATAAAACGGCTGACAGGAGATGGGTTAAAAGTGAGCTGCCATTTGCGCTTTGTTGTAGTCACAAGCACGTCTGCAATTCAACTAATAGGAGGGCGGTATGAAGCCAGGATTACGGAGTATTTACAATTTCGAGCATAATTTGCAACGTGAGGGAATGTTCTATTTTGGCCCGTATGAGTTCAATGTGCCCCAAGAGTTAATAGGTGGAAGTTTTGCGCAGGCTAAGAAGCTAGTCTTTGCTAAGAAGTTTTCTTCGTCAGGGCTGCAACGTACTTTCGCTGAAAAAGCGGCAGTCTCTGGTGATTGGAATGTCACAGCATTGCTCACTGAGCATCCCGCTTTGGATGAGCCATCGGTTCTTATGCCTGACAATCCTTGGGTGAATGGAGGGTTTGATCTGTCCTTGATTCTCTCATTGTTAACCGGCGCATGCGTAGCGTTAGATAAAGATTCTCCACCGGACTTTAAACTCAGTCCAGCTTTGCCTATCGTGTGCGATGATTTTTTCGCGAAGGGTTCTAAGGTTGATTGGACATTATTACCTGCGATGCAAGCAGCCGGCGGGGGCGATGCCCTCTACGCTTTGTCGCTGGCCCGCGATAGCCAAGAGGGTGTAGTTAAGCTTGCTATGGGTTCGGCGGCGCTGGATGGGCTGGTATCGCGATGGCACAGTACCTCAGGAGAGAACCGCTATTCGCCAGAAGTGAAAGATAAAATTAAGTTTGCACTGCAGTCTTTTGAAACAAATTTGACCAACGCAAAAGTGGATGAACTTCTCATCAAGGATATAATGTCTCGGACAAATAATCTATCGAGCAACTCAGCGTTATCAAAGCTTACAGCCTTCCTCTCTATGTTTGAGATGTATCCAAAAGACGCCGGGAAAGATGTTGCGTTACGGTTGAAGTTTTTTAATGTGTTGCGTAACTCGGTTGCTCATACAGGTGTTCTTCGCCTGAGTATTGCTGGCCAACCTGATGTCACCGGGAGGGTTGCAGGAGCTGTAGCAGTTCTTCTTCAATATATTTGCCGAGTTTACATCGCAAAATACCTACTCGGAATCGTTGATGCAAAAATTGAAGAAACGCAGCAAGTAGTAAAGAAGTTTTTTACGACAGGTAAACTATTTGGCAATGATATAATTACGGAGGATTACGATGCATATCGGCAGAGGCTGATTGACCACTTTGAGGAGCACGGAAACCTCGATCTCTGATGCATTGCCTTCTCGGGGAGAGAGCGCATTTAACTATGCAATAGCTGAGGGGGGCGGTGCTGCCTCTCTTTATGGATACAGATTCAACCAGGATAATTGGTGCCACTACCTATTCATCAAGGCTTTTCCCAGGTCTCGGTCTACAAGGGTCTGATCTTCTCGATATTGATTTTTTTGCCGCCGTGAGGCGTAGTCTAAAACGTGTTTAGCGTGTTTACGTTCTTGATGAACTCTCTCCTCTGCCTGTATCCATGCAGGGCGCTTGCCCTTCTACAAAAGCCATGCCAGCGGCCCCATGTCTGATTGGTTCAAGATCAGTATTTGGGAGCCGCAGGTATGAGTCTTATGTGGTAGTTCCTTACGTCTGGATCTTGGCGGGGAACTGCCAGCCCACCGCGACCGATATTCGGATCTGGTTGATCTCCATTGGCGGAGGACTTCGTCAGATGCGAGATTTATTAGTGTGGGTGGATGGAACAAGTCCAACCACGTTGCGCTCTCGCAGCTTGGCTTTGAGCGTCTGATTCTCGTCCAGCAGCACCTCATTGATGGATGCGAGTCTGGCGAGCTTGGCCTGAAGCTCCTCAATCTCATGACGGTAGCCCTTAGACTTCTGACGCTCGGCAATCAGATCCTGATGTTTTACATCTCGCATGGCACGACTAGATCGCCCCTGGATCTGTCGTATCTCCTCAGCGATTGCTGGGTAATGATTATGGATGAGCGCCGTCGATACTCCGGCCTCACGGGCCACAGCTGCGATGGTCACCTTAGTTTCACCGGCACGAGCCCGACCTTTTTGGATCGCATAGATGGCTAGCCTCAGATCCTTCGCTCGATCCACAGCAGGCTTGTAGTTGGATGATTTGTCCTTGCTCTTCATGCACTCAGATCCTCAGGAGGCATATCCAGTTGCACTAACACCTCCCGGCAGCGGTTCAGGTCGCGCTCCACGCGTAGGCGACCTCCTTCGCCAATGTCCTTGCAGAGCAGCAGCTCTTTCAGATCATCGTAGAGTCGCTGGTAGATGGGGGCGTGGATACTCCCGATCACCGAGTGGTCGCAGCCAGTGCAGCGGGTGCGTTCAAGGGTATTGCCAACGCAGCCGTCATTGTCCGCTGTACACCAGGCGTGGCCATTGCTGCGTATGGCTGTACTCCCGGAAATGGATTTCAGCATAGAGGCGCGATCTTTGAAGATCAGCAGGTTCTCCGGCTCCCGCTTCCACCCCTTGATGGAGCGTCCATAGCCTCCTGCCAACGATTCATCGCCCATCCAGTTGTCGACGACGCCGAGTTTGATGTCCTCCAACTCATCTTGGATCTCCGAGTACAGTTCAAGATCCAGATGCTGTCCCCAGCTTTCGTCCATGGCGTATCCGAGGGTCATGTCCAGTGACCAGTGTGCGTAATGCTCCTTGAGGTAGCGCAAGTCGCCGAAGCGGCTGTGCGCGGCATAGTTCGCGAACTTGCGCCGGAATTGGTGGCTTGCGAGGCGCCAGCTCAACCCACAGTCCGTGGCAAATGTCTTGAGGTGGCCATCCCAACTGGTATTAGTCAGCGTGCGGACTTGATTATCCTCTTTTGGATCCACGCCTAGAAACAGGGAGTGACGGTGCTTGTAAGCATCTGAGATTTTCGGGTCGTTCGGTTGAATACGACGTCGTTGAATAATTTCGCTGGCGATCATCGCTTGGTGTGGCGCCGCCCACCGCTCCATAATCCGCAGGGCGCGCACTGCGGCCTCCGGAATCATCCAGTCATGAATTCCTTCATCGGTCTTCTCAGACGTTGAGCGCATCCAGTGATAGATCGTGCCCTCGTCGTCTTCTGTGCGGTGGTGTGATCCTGATTGCAGGTTGGCCAACTCGTGATTGCGACAACCTGAGGTGCCTGCTATGACGATGTAACAGGCCGTACGAAGGCTTGTCAGTGACTTATTGAATGCCCTCAGGCCCCCCTCCCAGCCATTAGCTTTCAAATGTCGGTTTTTGCTTCGTATTAAGCCGAAATCTCTTTGGCCTTTATACTTTGCCGCGCCGGCATCCATATCATCGCGTAGATCGAGCAACAGCTTACCGCGCTCAACTTGCCGATAGGCCTGTTCGAACAGCGTGCAGAATACGTCGTCGGGAATCAGCGGCGTCTTTCCCTCATAGACTATGCCAATACTTCCTACCATCGCTTTTGCGGAGGTGCTGGGCCATGGATGTAGCGGCATTCGGTCGTTGGTGTAGAGGCTTAGCTCTGCGATTGCCTCTACCGCCCTATAGCGAGCTCGTAGAGTTTCTGTCGATAGCGGTTTGCCAGACCTTGCGTTCTTGTGATTCTTACAGGCCGCCACATAGGTTGCCGCGATCATGGGCGTTACCGCGCCTAAATGTTCGATCCCTAGCGAATCTAGATGCTGTAAGAATGGCATTGCATTATCGAAGAAGAAGCGAATCGTCCCTCCCTTAGGCTGATTCGTATCACGACGACCGCGTCTGATGTAGCGATAAACCATCCCTTTCATCACCGCCCGAAACGCTGGCGGTACGATGCCAAAGTTCAGTTGCCTCCGACTCATCGGGACGTTGGTAGGCATACCATTGAGTTGCCAAAAATCGTCACCGTATTGGCTGAGGATGACCCACTCTCCATCAACCTGGGTTGTGGTGATGATCAGATTGTCGAGCTCTGATTCCGGAAGTCCGCGCACATCGCTAGGCTGAGCGGTAATGGACACCCAAGATGGTGGTTCCGAGGTGCTGTCAGTCATGAAAAGACCTGCAGGCTGTCGATTAGATCAATTGACCAGAAGGGGTGTGGTTGGGTGCGAGCGCGCTCACGAGCAGCGTAAACAGCTGCCGCCTTGAAGGTTCCACGGCGAAGCCCCTCGGCAATGATGTAATGGTCTATTAGACGAGGAATATGAGCGTACTCCCGCGCCCAGCGTCGCTTGTCCATACGGGAGCGCTCCGTGAGCACCCGGAAGTAAAAGCTGAAGAGCTTGTGCAGGTCTTCGGCGGTCACTGCGTAGTGTTTGCAACGCAGGCAGTTAATGAAGTTCATGCATGTCGCGCCCTCACGTTTCGGGGCGAATTGGCCGTTTACGGGATCGGCACATCGACCTAGAGGACTTTCCTTATAAGTCGCACCGATGGTTGCAGTCAGCAACTCTTCCACCAGCACCTCTCCCATGAATCGCCAGTTTCGCCGGGAGTCCTCGCTCGGCGCTAGATAGTTTTGGTCGGCTACCCGTGGAGTGTTGCCGAGAGCAGACGCGGTTGTCGATAGATCGCCGCCCGTCAAATCAAAAATGCGGTTTGCAAAGGTTTTACGCAGGCGGGAAATATTTATGCGTAGTGGATTTCCCCCACTGTCCTTCAAGCCATATTCGGCCACAAGTCGATCAATCCCTAATCCGATTGTTCGATCTTGCAGCGCTGTTACTTGACCGATTGATCTTGAGTTACGGCTGCGGTAGAGCCATACGCGTCCTTTGAGGTCATCCGGAGCTTCAGGGTCTAGGGGAGCAGTTAAGACCATCACCCGACGGATCAAACGTTCCACGTTAGTTCTGACGCTTGGCATTGCCTCCAGAACACGCTCGGCTTTCGACTCAGCCCGTAGAGCTACTTTGCTAGTGTTGTAACCGCGCCGCTTCCATAGAACGAGGAACACGGCATCGTCTTTGGGATGGGGGCGTAAGCAATCGCGGCCCATTTCCAGCAAGGGTGTAGTGTTGCGCCCGGTGTGTAGAGCTACAACCAGTAAAACATATACCAGCAGGTCGCTGGTTATCGGTGAGCGGTCGACCCACACTGGTCTGACGGCCTGTCGCAATGCTGCTGCAAACTCTTGCCGCTCGCGCTTCGAGAGGGCTGTCTCACCTTTACTCTTGCGGTTGATGTTGGGGAACGGATTGGTCGGGAAGGTAGCTGCATCGCCGAATGTCACTAACCGCAAGAGTCCTCGATGTGCAAGAGCAAGAAGCACTGGCTTGGTTTTTGAGTAGGAGTTTTTCTGGTTGGTGGTCGCTGTACCTCGTCCAGATAGATGGCCAAGGTAGCCATCGATTAGGCCTCGGTTCACATCATTCAGAGTCAAATCACGCTCAAAAGCCGTCGCTTGAAGTATGCAGTAGTCGAGAAAATGCCGTAACCCAGTGTTGCAATAGCTCACCACGGTAGAAACTGAGAAGGTGCCGTCTTGTCCCGCTAGGAAACGCTCTATTTGACGCTGACAAGCGTAGTTAATGACGTCGATTCCTGCGCCGTACCATCGTTTGAAATCGAACTTCCTCATATTGGTAGTGTTCCGCCCGAACGTAACCACAGTGTTATTCGGAGGGATAACCTCGGGCAAGATGACCACGTTGCCTGCCGCATCAAGACTGTGCTCGACCTGAGGAATGCTGAGGTCAGTCTTGGTGAACACCTTGCGTTTCCCCATCAGACTGCTACCGCCATTTCGTTGAGCTCATCGTCATATGCCAGCACTGCCTCATCGGCCATTTCGTTGATCAGATGTAGGTAAATCATGGTTGTCTGGATCGAACTGTGGCCAAGTTGTCGCTGAAGGAACACCAGAGGTTCGACCCCCTTCTGCGGGTTGCGCTGAAGGTTTACCAAAGTGTGTGTGGCGTAGGTGTGACGCAGCATGTGCGCGTGGACTTCGACTCCAACCAGCTTGCCTGTCTCACTGATAATCCGGTTCAGGCTTTTGCCGGCGCTACCGTAAGGCTCTCCAAGATGATTGAGTAGTAGTGCTTTCTGATCCTTACCTAGAGAAGCTCGCTCTCCGCGCAGCTTGGTCACGTAGCGGTAGAGCTCGGCCATGAACTTGCGACTGATACGGATATCTCGGTCTTTGCTACCCTTGGTCTCCATGCCGCTACCGTCGAAAGGATCAAGCCGAATGCAAAGATTACGTTCGGTTCGCCCAGCCTTGTCCGGGTCGAAAACGTACGCCACCGGGAAGGTCGCCAGTTCGTTACGACGCATGCCTGTGCGCAGAGCCAGCTGAATCATGATTCTGTGATGTGGATTGTCCGATACGGCCAAAAGTGATTTGGTCTGAGACATGCTTAGGAATTTGGGCAGGGGCTTGTGACGACGCGGCATCACATCGTTCACCAAGGCTTTGCCACCACTGGCATCAACATGCTCAAGGAAGGTTGATTCGCGCATTACAATCCGCTCCTCGTGACCGAACGGTAGGCGCTTAACCCAACCTTTCGCCAGGGCGAACTCGTAGAACTTGCAGATGTACGTCAGTCGCTGGCGAGTAGTGTTGCGCGCCAGTTCGCACGTCATCAGGCAGTAGTCCCTGTAGGCAGCCACGAGGCTTTTGGCCTCACCACGGTCTACATCTCGCCAATCAAGATCATGAGCTTGCAAGAAGCTGAAGTAGTCGTACAGCGCTCGCCCTGTACTCGGCCAAGATTGCTCCGAGCCGATGTCTCCGCGAAGTAGGTAGAAGCGGAAGAACTGATTGGCGTGAGTGCAGCTCTCCATCGAGTCCCATAGCAGAATCGGAAATCCCCGGTACGGCTGTCCTGCGATCAGGAAATCCTCTGTGCCCCACACAAGCTCCATCTACCACCCATTCATCAACAGATCACGTTTGCTCTGTCTGCATGGATTGTGTGAAGGCTGTTGCTGAGGCCCTCCACTCCCTATCAGATAGATCTATGATATCTAATATCATGCAGATCTAACTATCGCAAGGAGCCGGATCATAGGGCATTCCTGAGGGTTTGCAGGCTCGCCACCTGACGGCTGAAATCGGCGCTGGTGAGCCGTTTTGCCGGGAGTGGGCCGAGGGCCTGGCGGATGACGTGGGAGGGTTGGCGCGTCAGTCGTTCGAGGACCTGCCACTGTGCGTCGCTGTCGAGGTGTTCAAAGCCTGGGTGGCGCCGTCGTGCAGCCCGCTGGATATCACGCTGCAAGGCGTGCAGCAGCGTGCCTTGGCCACTGCGGCGCAGCAGGAAGTCGGCACTGGCCTTCACGTGTTCCTGTAACTGGCGACGGGCCTTTGGGGCGGGCGCCCGGGTCGGCCCCTGGCGCATGCCGGCGTGCCAGAGTGCCAGGGCAATCAGTGCGCAGAGCGCCACCAGTGCCTGGGGGAAATTGCGCATCAACAGGGTAAGCAGGTCGTCCACGTCGCTGTTGAACAGCAGCGTTACATCCGTACCCCGGTTGAGATACCACAACAGCCAGGCGTTATCGTGTTTGCCGATGCCTGGGGTTTTCCACAGGTCGCTGTCGGTTACCACCGTTACGGTGCCTTGGCCGAAGTTGCGTTGCATCAAATGGCTGGACTTGCCGCTGTTGGCGGAGAACTGCGCCAGGTGTCTGGGGTCGGTGAGGTTGAAGTCGGTATCGAAGCTGAAATAGGCCGGGGCGGTCTCATTGTCGACGTAGAGTTTGGTCAGGTCCGGTGCTTTCTTTTTGCGTGGGGAAGCAGGCTCGTCAAAGCCCTCGCCGAGTGTCTGGTGGAAGTCCAGCCGGTCCAGCAGCAAGTCGCCGCTTTTACCGGTTTCCTCATCCCAAAGCGCTTCGGCAACCAGCAGCAGATGGCCACCGGATTTTGCCCAGTCCAGCAGTTGCTCCGCCTGGCGTGGGGTCATGTTGCTGCGCTCGCCCAGCAATACCAGGCTATGCCCCTTGGCTGGCTGGTCGGCCAGGTGTTCAAGGCTGTTGGCGTGGTCCACGGCCAGGCCCTGCCGGCGCAGGAAGTATTCAGCCGCAAGGTAAGGGTTGGCGATGGCTTGTGGCGATGGGCCGCGATCGACTATTTCGTCGTAGGGGATCGCCTTGTGCCAAACGTAAAGGCCACCGGCTCCCAACAGACAGGCCAGCAGCAGGCCGATCCACAGCATGGGGCGGTTCATTGGGCGGCTCCCGTACTGAACAGGGCGCGCCAATCGCGGCACAGTTGCTGGTGTACCAACGCCGGCGGAAGGCGGTGGCCATAGGCGAGGTTTTGCCAGTGGTGTGTCAGTGCGTCACTGAAGGCCAGCAGTTGCGGTTGTTGCAGTGAGTGGATGCGCTCCAGGACCTGACCTTCGGTGTCGGCGCTTTTGAGGGGCAGGTTGAAGTCGTGCAGCAGTCGGTTGAGCAGGCCGCGATACAGCAGGCCGAGGGCTTCCCTGGGGTGGGTGGGCCACAGCTGTTCGGCGGTGCTGGCAATGTCGTCAGGCAAGGTCTCGCTGCCCAACGCCAGGCCGAACAATTGTGCAGGTGCCGCTTTGGCGATTTTGGCTTTGGCCGGCCCGCGTCGACTGACAAAGGCGCGCAGCCACTCCCGATAGCGCCAGACAACTAGCGCGAGGCCAGTCGCCAGCAGGCCCCAGAGCAGTACCTCCAGGCCGAGGGCAGCGTTTTTGAAGGAGTTGCGGTTGAAGCTGTCCAGCAGCGCCTGAAGCCAGGCCGGAAGTTTACCGTCACCCTTTACCTTGCGTTGCGCGGCGTTTTTTTCGTCGCCAAAACGGTAGCGAGTGACGGTTTCCGGGTGCTTGAACGGGGGGCTGTCCAGCAGCGCCTTGATCGATTGGCTGGCGGCCTGGGTCGTGACTTGTTTGGCCGGTCCGGGCTCGTCCGCCATGACGGGGCGGCCGAATGGCACGAGCATCAGCCCAGCCGCCAG
Organism: Pseudomonas sp. 2822-15; assembly: GCF_002742515.1. Lineage (NCBI taxonomy): Bacteria > Pseudomonadati > Pseudomonadota > Gammaproteobacteria > Pseudomonadales > Pseudomonadaceae > Pseudomonas > Pseudomonas sp. 2822-15. The sequence goes on from NZ_LJRY01000170.1 coordinate 22,675, forward strand.
CAGCAGCAACGTCGCGACGCTGCTCAGGCGTTGGCGTAACCGGCGGAATACCAGTTCAAGGTCCCAGGCTTCCAGCACGGTGCGGCGGTTGAGGTACAGGCTGAAACCGCAAGCGACATAGATGGGTTCCCAGAACACCAGAATCAGGGCGTAGAAGGCGTTACTCAAATGCTCCAGCCACAACCCTTCCGAACCCGTTGCCAGCGCCAACCGTTGCCAGTCCCAATCGAGTTCCAGTTGCTGCGGTATGAACAGGTAGAACAGTGCCATGCAACCGAACCACAGGCCGATTTCCATATGCACGCCAAGGGTGGTCAGCCAGCGTGCAGCGCCAGCGTTGCGTTGCAGCAGCACCCCCAGGCGTATTTGACGGGCATTGCCGTCCAGGCCTTCGAGTTGGCTCACCGGCATGACAAAGCTGCGGCTCAGGCTCAGTCGCCTCCAGGTCAGGCTGGCCAGCAGTTGGCCTTTGAGCAGGCACGGCCACTGGCGCACGGCCTGCTTGAGGCTGGGAGTCTCGCCAAACAAGGCCTTGGAGAGGATGTACAGCGGCAAGCGGTCAAAGGCCGGTTTTAGCCACCAGAACACGAACATGGCCGTGGACGGGTATTTCCACAGCAGCAGGGTCAGCAAGCTGAATATCGGCAACGTCACTATTGCCCAACTGCTCATCAACAGCAGTCGATGTTCCTGGGCCATCAGTACACCCAGGTCCATGGCTTCCCAGGAGGTACGGGGACGAATCACCACGCTGGCCTCACTCAGGCGCATGGCGAGTGCGTCCGGCAAGCGTGAGGTAGGCGGCAACCAACAGCCACAGCCCGGCACCCGTTGAGTATTTGATCCAGGGCGCGATCGTGGTGGAGGAAGACCAATAGGCTTCAATAAACGCCGCGATCAGCAGCAATAGCATGACGCCGCAGAGCATCCGCACGCTTGTGCGTGCCGCCAGCCGCAGGGATTCGCCGCGTGTCAGGTGCCCGGGAGCAATCACCGCCCAGCCCAATTGCAAGCCTGCCGCCCCGGCCAGGGCGATGGCGGTAAGTTCGAAAGCACCGTGGCCGATGACAAACGACCAGAAGGTCTGGCCATAGCCGATCTCGGTGAGATGGCCGGAGATCGCGCCGATGATCAGGCCATTGAAAATCAGAAAGAACACGCTGCCCAGGCCCAACAGCAAACCGGCGGCAAAGGTCTGGAAGGCAATCCCGATGTTGTGCATCACGTAGTAGCCGAACATCATCCAGTCCTCACTGGACGCGCGGTCGGCAGCACGCCCGAGGTGACCGGCATCCGGGTCATACATGCTGTGCATCTCGGCCACCTGCGCGGGGCTCACGATGCTGTAGATCAGGTCTGGAAACAGGTAGACCAGCAACGCAACACCCACCAGGCTGCCGAAGAACAGCACGCCGGCGATCAACACGAAACGCCATTGTTCGCGCACCAGGCGCGGGAAACCCGCCAGGATAAAGCCCACTGCATTCGCGCCCAATTGGCTGCGATGGCGATATAACTGCTGGTGGCCGCGCAGTGCCAGTTGTTGCAGGGGGTCTATCAGGTAGCTGCTGTAGCCACGCTCCTGGGCCAGGGCGAGGTGCTGGCACAGGCGCCGATAATGATGGGGGAAGTCGGACATATCGCCGGCCTTGGCCTTGCCTTGCTCCAACTGGACGAGTTGTGCGGTGAAGGCTTGCCACTGCGGCTGATGGCGGCTTTCGAACAGGCTCTGCTTCATGTTGGCCCCACCAGGCCACGGGCCACGCCATTGAGTTGTTCTACCGCACGCGCTGGCGATACGTGTAACGGCGTTGCCAGGATGGCCGCCAGTTCGTGCACCCGATCGGCGGACAACTCACCTTGGCGTTCGGCGAAACCCAATATGGCGCGTTGTTCGCTCAGCTCCAGCGTGAAGGGCAGGCGCAGGGCGGTGGCTTGAGGCACCTTGGGGCGCGCCAGTGGCTGCTCGCGGTAGACCACCAGCGTGCCCGCAGCAAGGTCGCCGAGCCGTTTGAAGTGAGGGTGTTGCAGGCAACTGATGGCGCCGAGGAAGTAGCCCAAAGGCAGCATGTCGACAAAGCGCAGCAGGTTGCGGATGAGTGAGGCCGGCCAGCCAATGGGTGTGCCGTCGTCCTGAATGACGCGCAAGCCCATGACCTGCTTGCCCGGAGAGCAGCCCTGGTTGAGGACTTCGAACAGCACCATGTACCACCAACTGATCAGGAACAGCAGCAGCGAGCCCAGGCCAATACCGATATTGCCGAGCAGCGCCAGTGGCACGAGCAGGATACCCACGATCAGGCCGCGCACACCCAAGTCGAAAGCAAAAGCCAGTGTACGTGGTATCAGGCCGGCCGGGCGCAAGGGCAAGTCTATGCCCTCGGGCGTCTCGATCGGGTAGTGGGTATCCAATGGAACTGATGGCATCGCGATCCTTGGCAGTGCGGGTGGCTTGAAGACACGGATGCTAGCAGTGTCGACGGTGGAAGCAACCCTTCAAGGTTTTGCTGGATGTTTGTACAGTAATCTATCGCTGGCCCCGAGTGCCTTGCTGCGCCTAGACTTTGTCGATCTTCAGCACAGGAACAGCCCGTGACCACCATTTTCTGGTACGACTATGAAACCACCGGCATCAACCCGCGCAGCGATCGCCCGTTGCAGGTCGCCGGTATTCGTACCGACCTCGAGCTCAACGAGGTCGGCCCGCCGGTCAACCTGTATTGCCAGCCAAGCGACGATATCCTGCCGCATCCGGCTGCCTGCGCCATCACCGGTATCACCCCCGGCATTCTGGCGGAAAAAGGCCTGGCCGAAGCCGACTTCATGACCCGCGTGCACGCTGAGCTGGCCGCGCCTGGAACCTGTGGCGCCGGTTACAACACTTTGCGCTTTGACGATGAAATGACGCGTTACAGCCTGTACCGCAACTTTTTTGACCCCTATGCCCGTGAGTGGCAGGGCGGCAACAGTCGTTGGGACTTGATCGATGTGGTGCGCACGGCTTACGCACTGCGCCCCGAAGGCATTGAGTGGCCCCAGCAGGACGGGCGTGTCACCCTCAAGCTGGAGTGTTTGACCCAAGCCAATGGCATCGATCATGGCCAGGCTCACGATGCCCTGTCGGACGTGCGAGCCACCATCGCCCTGGCGCGGCTGATCCGCGACAAGCAGCCAAAGTTGTATGACTGGTTGTTTCAACTGCGCAGCAAGCAGCGAGTGATGGATCAGGTCCGCCTGTTGCAGCCCATGGTGCACATTTCCGGGCGTTTCTCCGCTGAGCGTCATTACCTGAGCGTGGTACTGCCTCTGGCCTGGCACCCGCGCAATCGCAATGCGTTGATTGTCTGTGACCTTGGCCTCGACCCGCAGGGTTTGCTCGACCTCGACGCCGACACCTTGCGCCAGCGGCTCTACACGCGTCGTGATGAGTTGGCGCAAGGGGAATTGCCCGTGCCGCTCAAGTTGTTGCATATCAACCGCTGCCCGGTGGTCGCGCCATTGAGTGTGCTGCGCGCACAGGATCGCGAACGCTTGAACTTCGATATGGACGTGTGCCAGGCACGGGTGCTGCGACTAACTGACGCACAGGAAGTTTGGCGCGACAAGTTGGCAGCCATTTATGCCGAGGAAGACTTTGCGCCGAGCACAGACCCGGAGCAGCAGCTCTATGACGGTTTTATCGGTGACCGTGACCGACGGTTATGCGAACAAGTCCGCGTGGCAGAACCAGCGCAGTTGGCACGTCAGCAGTGGCCTTTCGATGATCATCGATTGCCGGAATTATTATTCCGTTACCGCGCACGTAACTTTCCTGACACCTTGGACAACGATGAGCAACAACGCTGGAAACTTTTCTGTCAGCAACGTTTGTCGAGCGCGGAGTGGGGCGCACCCAATACCCTGTTGGCATTTAAGCAGGCACGTGAGGAGTTGGCTGTTAGTGCTACAGCGTTTCAGCGCCAGGTGCTCAATGAGTGGCAGGAGTATGCCGACTCTTTAGCCGCTCGCCTGGGCCTGTAGTCAGGTACTTGCAGAGTATTTGGACAATAAAAAACGCCAGCAAGCTGGCGTTTTTAATGTGTTGCATATCAGGCCTGAGCCCGATCAGGCTTAGCCCAGCAGGGTAGCCCAACCTTCTACCACGTCGCCGCCCCACTTGGCTTTCCACTCTTTCAGAGTCTTGTGGTTGCCACCTTTGGTTTCAATCACTTCGCCGTTGTGCGGGTTTTTGTACTGCTTGACCTTGCGGGCACGCTTGGTGCCGGTAGTTTTCACAGCGCCACGTGGTGCTTTAACTTTAGATTCCGGATCCAACAGCGCGATGATGTCACGCAGGGATTTGGAGTACTCACCCATCAGGGTGCGCAGTTTGCCTTCGAATTCCAGCTCGGTTTGCAGCTTGTCGTCTTGGGACAGGTTTTTCAAGCGGGCTTGCAGTTCTTTGATAGCTTCTTCGGTGGCGCGGTATTCGTTGATCAGGGACATGTTGACTACCTTATGTAGAGCGCTGATTGACAGTGAGTGGCCTAATAATAGTCAGGCAATTTCCCCAAGTAAACATTTAAGAAGGCATTTATGTGAATTACGTTGAATGTTTGTGGCAATGCTATGCAATCGAGTTAATTAATAGGTGGCAGGTGTAAAGATAATTCTGTTTGTTTTGCCTAACTGTCTAAGCCTGAGGGCGGGCCTTCATATAGTGGCGGTAAAACCTTACGCTATTAAGGGGTGTCGCCAGGGCCGGGCGGCAGAATAAGGTGCAAGGAGTACTGCAGTTTTTCTGCGTAATCGCTAGAATGGCGGCCTTTGCGAAGTTCTGGAGTTTCCCCCTAATGCGCACTTTTCGGCTGGTGATTGCTTGCCCGGACCGGGTTGGCATCGTTGCCAAAGTCAGTAACTTTCTGGCCTCCCACAACGGCTGGATCACCGAGGCGAGCCATCACTCGGACGATCTCAGCGGTTGGTTTTTCATGCGTCATGAGATACGTGCGGACACGCTGCCCTTTGGTCTCGAAGCGTTTCGCGAGGCGTTTGCGCCGATCGCCGAAGAGTTTTCGATGACCTGGCACATCACTGACACGGAGCAGAAAAAGCGTGTCGTACTGATGGCCAGCCGCGAGTCCCACTGCCTGGCCGACCTGCTTCACCGCTGGCACAGCGATGAACTCGACTGTGAGATAGCCTGTGTGATTTCCAATCATGATGACCTGCGCAGCATGGTCGAATGGCATGGCATCCCGTACTACCACGTGCCGGTCAACCCACAGGACAAGGAACCGGCATTCGCCGAAGTCTCCCGCCTGGTAAAGCAGCACGAAGCCGATGTGGTCGTGCTGGCGCGCTACATGCAAATCCTGCCGCCGGAACTGTGCAGTGAGTACGCTGGCCGAGTGATCAACATTCACCACAGCTTCCTGCCATCGTTTGTGGGGGCCAAGCCCTACCACCAGGCCTCCCTGCGCGGCGTGAAGTTGATTGGTGCAACGTGCCACTATGTCACCGAGGAACTCGACGCCGGCCCGATCATCGAGCAGGACGTCGTGCGCGTCAGCCACAGCGACAGCATTGAAGACATGGTGCGTTTCGGCCGTGACGTCGAGAAGATGGTGCTGGCCCGTGGCCTGCGTTACCACTTGGAAGATCGGGTGTTGGTTCACGGTAACAAGACTGTGGTGTTCTGATAGCCGCGTTTAAGTTGAAGACAAAAGGGCCTGGGCGTTTAATCGTCCCAGGCCCTTTTTATTTGTCTGCGGTTGAGGAGTAAGTGATGAGCGACCCACTCGATAAAGCCACCTCCAAAGCGCCTGCGACGCTGGGCGAGGGCTGTTTGAGCCGTTTTGATCCAGATGAGCTTAACCCTGAGGACGGCACCGAGTTTCCCGGTGCCGCCGAGTTGTGGCGGCAGGAACACGCTAAAACCGATCCCGAGCAAGCCTAGCGGCCCGCCGCCTTAAACGCTCGGCGGGCCTTTGGATCAGATCCGGAAGCTGCCCACCAGCTGTTTCAAACGTGCGGCCTGTTGTTCCAGGTCGGTACAGGCGCGCAGGGTCGATTGCAGGTTTTCCACACCTTCCTGGTTGAGGGTGTTGATCTCGGTGATGTCCATGTTGATCGACTCCACCACCGACGTCTGTTCCTCGGTGGCGGTGGCCACAGACTGGTTCATGCCGTCGATCTCGCCAATGCGTTGGGTCACGCTGTTGAGACGCTCACCGGCCAGGTTGGCGATCTCGACGCTCTCCAGGCTATGGCGCTGGCTTTCACTCATGGTGCTGACCGAATCCCGGGCGCCGACCTGCAACTCTTCAATCATCTTTTGCACTTGTTGCGCCGATTCCTGAGTGCGGTGCGCCAGATTGCGCACCTCATCGGCCACCACCGCAAACCCGCGACCGGCTTCACCTGCACGTGCCGCTTCGATCGCGGCGTTCAGCGCCAGCAGGTTGGTTTGCTGGGAGATGCTGGTGATCACTTCCAGAATTTGCCCGATGTTCACGGTCTTGCTGTTGAGCGCTTCGATATTGCTGCTGGAGGCGCTGATCATCTCCGACAGTTGGTTCATTGCCTTGATATTACGCTCGACCACTTGCTGGCCATCTTCGGCCAGGTGCCGGGCATCGCTGGCCTGATGGGACGCCTGGGCGGCGTTACGTGCGATTTCTTGCGCAGCCGCGCCCAGTTCGTTGATAGCCGCAGCCACGCTGTTGGTGCGGTTGGCCTGCTCGTCAGAGTTGACCATCGACGAGTTGGAGGCGCTGACCACTCGCAGGGCCACTTCATTGACCTGCTCGGTGGCCGAGGACACTTCGCGAATCGAGGTGTGAATGCGCTCCACGAAGCGATTGAATGCGTTACCCAGCGTGCCGAACTCGTCGTGATTCTGGATGTTCAGGCGGCGGGTCAGGTCACCTTCGCCATCGGCGATGTCCTGCATGGCGCGGGTCATCACGTGCAGGGGTTGCAGCAGCACTCGGATCAGCATGCCGAGCAGCGCGATGATGATCACGACCGCAATGATCGTGGCGATAACGGCCGAGGTGCGAAATTTGCTGAGCATGGCGAAGGATTTATCTTTATCCACCGAAATACCCAGGTACCAGTTCACCGACGGCAGGCCTTTGATGGGGGTGAAGGTCACGATGTTGTCTTTGCCATTGGCTTCGACTTCGCTGAAGTCACCACTGATTTTCGGGGTGTTTTTCGGGTACATGTCGGCCAGCGTCTTCATCACCAGGTTCTTGTCCGGGTGCACCAGCACTTTGCCGTCAGCGCTGACCAGGAACGCGTAGCCCATGCCGCCGAAGTTCAGCGCGCCGATGTTATCCACCAGGGTTTGCAGGCTCAGGTCGCCGCCGACCACACCGATGCTTTGCCCGGCCCTGGCGCTGGGGGTGGCCACGGAAATGATCAACTGGCCGGTCGCCGCGTCGATGTAAGGTTCGGTGAGGGTTGAGCCGTTGCTGCTTTGGGCGCCTTTGTACCAAGGGCGCACCCGTGGGTCGAAGCCGTCCGGCATCTTGGTGTCGGGGCGGATGGTGAAGGCGCCTTTGCTGTCACCCACGTAGGTGGCCATGAACGAGGAGGTCAGGCTTTTCTGTTCGAGCAGGCCGGCAACCACGGCGGGTTCAGGGTTTATGGCGATGTTCTGTGCGGCATTTTCGACCAGGGCAATCCGCCCGGTGAGCCAGGTTTGAATGTTGCTGGCGGTGACATCACCCATTTCATGCAGGTAATTATCGAGGTCGTCGCGAATCGCGTTGCGTTGCAGGTAGTCGTTATAGAGGGTAAACAGTGCAAAAGCGGCGATGACGATAAGGGAGGCTGCAAGCAGGATTTTGTGGCTGAAGCGCAGGTTTTTATTCATGGCTTGTAGGGTCCGCTAAGGTCTTAATATCCGAAGCGCGTCCTCGTGGGACGCGCAAAATGACAGCGTCAAAAAAGGTGTGATACTGCGTGTGATAATTCCGGTGGTCCCTGTGAGAACTATCTGACCTATTTTTAGACTTTGTAGGTCTTACCTCTGTCTGTATCGACCTGACGGCACTAAAGATTAACCAAAGGTGACGAAATGCCTGATTCCTCGCAACTCCTTATCGGCGCCGGCCTGGACGGCCAGCCCATCGCTCAGGCCATGCGCCTGGCCAACCGTCACGGGTTGATTGCCGGCGCCACCGGTACAGGTAAAACCGTCACGTTGCAGCGCTTGGCGGAAGCCTTCAGCGACGCGGGTGTGGCCGTGTTTGCCGCTGATATCAAGGGTGACTTGTGCGGCCTTGGCGCTGCGGCCAACCCGCAAGGCAAGGTGGCCGAGCGCATTGCGGGCATGCCTTTCCTTAATTACACGGCGAAGGCTTATCCGGTAACGCTGTGGGATATCCACGGGCAGTCCGGTCATCCGCTTCGCACCACCATCAGCGAAATGGGGCCGTTGCTGCTTGGCAGCCTGCTGGAACTCACCGACAGCCAGCAATCGGCGCTCTATGCGACTTTCAAGGTGGCCGACCGCGAAGGCCTGCTGCTGCTGGACCTCAAAGACCTCAAGGCGTTGCTCAACCACTTGCGTTATCACCCGCAACTGCTGGGCGACGACGCGGCGCTGATGACCACCGGTTCCAGTCAGGCGCTGTTGCGGCGTTTGGCGGTGCTGGAGCAGCAGGGCGCCGAAGCCTTGTTTGGCGAGCCGGCCCTGCAGCTTGAAGATATCTTGCAGCCTGCCGGCGATGGTCGCGGGCGCATTCACCTGCTGGACGCGAGCCGCTTGGTGCATGAGGCGCCCAAGGTCTATGCGACCTTCCTGCTGTGGCTGTTGGCCGAGTTGTTCGAGCAACTGCCGGAGCGTGGCGATGCCGATAAACCGTTGCTGGCGCTGTTTTTCGACGAGGCGCATTTATTGTTCGCCGATACGCCCAAGGCATTGCAGGATCGCCTGGAGCAAGTGGTGCGTTTGATCCGTTCCAAGGGCGTGGGTGTGTACTTTGTCACTCAATCCCCGGGGGATTTGCCTGACACGGTATTGGCGCAATTGGGCCTGCGTATCCAGCATGGCTTGCGGGCGTTCACCACCAAAGAGCAGAAATCCCTGCGTGCGGTAGCGGACGGTTTTCGCCCCAACCCGGCGTTCGATACCTTGTCGGTGCTGACCGAGTTGGGCACCGGTGAGGCGCTGGTGGGGGCGTTGCAGGAAAAGGGCACGCCGGAAGTGGTCCAGCGCGTACTGGTGGCGCCGCCGCAATCGCGGATCGGGCCGCTTTCCGAGGCTGAACGCGCTGCGATCATCGCCAGTTCGCCTTTATTGGGACGCTACGACAAGCCGATTGACCGTGAGTCGGCCTATGAAGTGCTGATGGCGCGCAAGGAACTTGGCCCGACCGAGGAGGCCAAACCGTCCGACGAAGAGCCGAGCTTTACCGACAAGGCCGGAGCGTTCCTGGGGACTACCGCGGGCAAGGCGCTCAAATCCGCCATGCAGCAGGCGGCCAATCAAATGGGACGGCAGTTGGTGCGCGGGTTATTGGGCTCGTTGCTGGGCGGCAGTAAACGCAAGTAGCGGTTCAGGGCTTGGGCCTGGCGTGGGCGGCCAACCGCTCCAATGCTGCGCGCAGGCCCGGATCGCTGATGCCGTCGGCCGTGGCTTGAATGGTTTCGGCCGCATTCTGCGACAGGTCCATGGTGTGGCCTACGGCACCTTGCTGCACGGTGGGCGGCTGCACCTTGAACTGGATGCGGGTCAGGCTGGCAAATTCATCAAATGCCATTAATTGCCGCTGCAAGCGTTTTTGCTGGTAGCGCAGGCGGGTGGCCCAATGCCCGTCGGTGACAATTAACAGTAAATTGCCTTCGCGCCACGACGCCACATGACAATGTTCGCGGGCGGCAGGTTGCAGCTGGCTTTCTACAAGGCGTTGCAAATGGCCCAAGCGTTGCGCGTGGCCGAAGATGGCTTTCAACGGTTTGGCTTCGCGGAGCAACACGCTGGGCGCGCGGGCTGTAAGTGGGCGAAACGCCATGTTTAGACACCTTAAGTAACAGAGCCGCCATCTTAGCAGAAAGCGCCTGTGCGGCCCCAGGCAAAGCGATAGCAGGGCAATGCGAGTGAAATCAATAGGTAACTTCTGCGCTTGATGGGTTGAAGTTCCAGCAAAAGCCCTTATTTTAAACAGGCCCTCTCACAGCGCCATGCCAGCATCGGGGAATAACGCCACTTTCCTCACCCACGATTCCGGGTAGAATGCGCGTTCGCATGCGGCCGTGAGGGCTGCTCGGGCCACTCACGGTGCGCCCTCCATCCCTATGTGTGGAAGAACCTGCCGATATGTTTGCGCCTTTGTTAAAGAAACTTTTTGGAAGCAAGAATGAGCGCGAAGTCAAACGCATGCTCAAGACGGTGCAGCTGGTCAATGCCTTCGAAGAGCAGATGGTTGCCCTGTCGGACGAGCAATTGCGCGCCAAGACCCAAGAGTTCAAGGCCCGCATAGCCAAAGGTGAAACCCTCGACAAGCTGTTGCCTGAAGCCTTTGCGGTCGCCCGTGAAGCCGGTAAGCGTGTCATGGGCATGCGCCACTTCGACGTGCAATTGATCGGCGGCATGACCTTGCATGAAGGCATGATTGCCGAAATGCGTACCGGTGAAGGCAAGACCCTGGTGGCAACCCTGGGCGTTTACCTCAACGCGCTGTCCGGCAAGGGCGTGCACGTTGTGACGGTGAACGACTACCTGGCCCGCCGGGACGCCAACTGGATGCGCCCGCTGTATGAATACCTCGGCCTGACCGTCGGCGTAGTCACGCCGTTCCAGCCGCCGGAAGAAAAGCGCGCCGCCTATGCGTGTGACATCACCTACGGCACCAACAACGAATTCGGTTTCGACTACCTGCGCGACAACATGGCGTTCAGCATGGAAGAAAAATTCCAGCGCGAACTCAACTTTGCCGTGATCGACGAAGTCGACTCCATCCTCATCGACGAAGCACGTACCCCGCTGATCATCTCCGGCCAGGCCGAAGACAGCTCGCGCCTGTACACCGAGATCAACAAGTTGATCCCGCGCCTGGTGCAGCACGTTGAGGAAGTGGAAGGCGTGGTGACCAAAGAAGGTCACTTCACCATTGACGAGAAGACCCGCCAGGTCGAACTCAACGAAGCCGGCCACCAGTTTGTCGAAGAGATGCTGACCCAGATCGGCGAGCTGGCCGAAGGCGAAAGCCTCTACTCGGCGCACAACCTGGGCCTGTTGACCCACGTGTATGCCGGCCTGCGCGCCCACAAGCTGTTCCATCGCAACGTCGAATACATCGTCCAGGACGGCCAGGTCGTACTGGTTGACGAACACACCGGCCGTACCATGCCGGGTCGCCGTCTGTCCGAAGGCCTGCACCAGGCCATCGAAGCCAAGGAAATGCTCAACATCCAGGCCGAAAGCCAGACGTTGGCCTCCACCACCTTCCAGAACTACTTCCGTCTGTACAACAAACTGTCCGGCATGACCGGTACAGCCGACACCGAAGCGTTCGAGTTCCACCAGATCTACAACCTGGCCGTGATGGTGATTCCACCGAACAAGCCGCTGGCGCGTAAAGATTTCAACGACCTGGTGTTCCTGACGGCCGAAGAGAAGTACGCGGCAATCATCAATGACATCAAGGACGGCATGGCCCAGGGTCGTCCGATTCTGGTGGGTACTGCCACCATCGAAACTTCCGAGCACGTGTCCAACCTGCTCAACAAGGAAGGCATCGAGCACAAGGTTCTCAACGCCAAGTTCCACGAAAAAGAAGCCGAGATCATCGCCCAGGCCGGTCGCCCAGGCGCACTGACCATCGCCACCAACATGGCCGGTCGTGGTACCGACATCCTGTTGGGCGGCAACTGGGAAGTGGAAGTTGCAGCGCTGGAAAACCCAAGCCCAGAGCAGATCGCCCAGATCAAGGCCGACTGGCAGAAACGCCATCAGGCGGTGCTGGAATCTGGTGGTTTGCAGGTAATCGCCTCCGAGCGTCATGAATCGCGCCGTATCGACAACCAGCTGCGTGGTCGTGCCGGCCGTCAGGGTGACGCCGGTTCGAGCCGCTTCTACCTGTCGCTGGAAGACAGCCTGATGCGTATCTTCGCCTCGGATCGGGTGAAGAACTTCATGAAAGCCCTGGGCATGCAGTCCGGTGAAGCGATCGAGCACCGCATGGTGACCAACGCCATCGAGAAGGCCCAGCGCAAGGTTGAAGGCCGCAACTTCGACATTCGCAAGCAACTGCTTGAGTTCGATGACGTCAACAACGAGCAGCGTAAAGTGATTTATCACATGCGTAACACGTTGCTGGCCGCCGACAACATTGGCGAAACCATCGCTGACTTCCGTCAGGACGTGCTCAATGCCACCGTCAGCGCCCACATCCCGCCACAGTCCCTGCCTGAGCAGTGGGATGTTGCCGGCCTGGAAGCCGCGTTGAAGAGCGACTTCGGTGTGGACTTGCCGGTTCAGCAGTGGCTGGACGAAGACGACCACCTGTACGAAGAAACCCTGCGCGAGAAGCTGATGACCGAGCTTTTGGCCGCGTACAACGAGAAAGAAGAGCAGGCGAGTGCCGAAGCACTGCGCACCTTCGAGAAACAAATCGTACTGCGCGTGCTGGACGACCTGTGGAAAGACCACCTGTCGACCATGGACCACCTGCGTCACGGTATCCATCTGCGTGGCTACGCCCAGAAGAACCCGAAGCAGGAGTACAAGCGCGAGTCGTTCACGCTGTTCTCCGAGCTGCTGGATTCGATCAAGCGCGATTCGATTCGCGTGCTCTCCCACGTTCAGGTGCGTCGCGAAGACCCGATCGAGGAAGAAGCCCGCCTGCGTCAGGAAGCCGAGGCACTGGCTGCGCGCATGCAGTTCCAGCATGACGAAGCACCGGGTCTGGAAGCGCCGGAAGCCTTGGGCGAAGAGGTCGATGTGGCCTTGGCTCAAGCCCCGGTCCGCAATGACCAGAAGCTGGGCCGCAACGAGCTGTGCTGGTGCGGTTCGGGCAAGAAGTTCAAACACTGCCACGGCGAAATCAACTAAGATTTTTGCCTGACGCTGCAACACCCTGCGCCGCGACCGGCCTTTGCCGTCGCGGCGTTTTGCCATTAATTTCACCGTTGATCGCGACGGTACAGACATCACCTATTCTTTAAGGAGCGCATTCATGGCTGTTGGTCTTGGTCCTTTGCCCACTTTGCACCCGGTCGCCGGTTTTGAACTCGGTATCGCTTCGGCCGGCATCAAGCGCCCGGGGCGCAAAGATGTAGTGGTGATGCGCTGTGCCGAAGGCTCGACGGTTGCGGGCGTGTTCACGCTCAACGCGTTTTGCGCCGCACCGGTCATCCTGGCCAAGCAACGCGTGGCAGGTTCGATCCGTTACCTGCTGACCAACACTGGCAATGCCAACGCCGGTACCGGCGAGCCAGGCCTGGTTGCCGCTGCGCGCACCTGCGCCAAGCTGGCCCAGTTGACCGGCGTCGATGCCAGCCAAGTGCTGCCGTACTCCACCGGCGTGATCGGTGAGCCGCTGCCGGTGGAAAAAATCGAAGGCGCGCTGCAAGCCGCACTGGATGACCTGTCTGTGGATAACTGGGCAGCTGCGGCCACCGGCATCATGACCACCGACACTCTGCCAAAAGGCGCGAGCCGCCAGTTTGTACACGACGGCGTCACCGTCACCGTGACCGGCATCAGCAAGGGCGCGGGCATGATCCGCCCGAACATGGCCACCATGCTCGGCTACATCGCCACCGACGCCAAAGTCTCTCGCGACGTGCTGCAGCGCCTGATGCTCGACGGTGCCAACAAGTCGTTCAACCGCATCACCATCGATGGCGATACTTCGACCAACGACTGCTGCATGCTGATCGCCACCGGCCAGGCCAACCTGCCGGAAATCACCTCTACCGAGGGCGCACTGTTCGCCGCGCTCAAGCAGGCGGTGTTCGAGGTGTGCATGGACGTGGCCCAGGCCATCGTGCGTGACGGTGAAGGCGCAACCAAGTTTGTTACTGTTGAAGTCAACGGCGGCGCTAATCACCAGGAATGTCTGGATGTCGGTTACACCGTGGCCCACTCGCCGCTGATCAAGACTGCACTGTTTGCTTCCGACCCGAACTGGGGCCGCATCCTCGCCGCCGTCGGCCGTGCCGGTGTGCCGGACCTGGACGTCAGCAAGATCGACGTCTTCCTCGGCGACGTGTGCATTGCCAGCCGTGGCGCCCGCGCCGAAACCTACACCGAAGCCCAGGGCTCGGCGGTGATGCAGCAGGAAGAAATCACCATCCGCATCGAGCTGGGTCGCGGCGAGTGCAGCGAAACCATCTGGACCACCGACCTGTCCCACGAGTACGTGAAGATCAACGCGGAATACCGCACCTGACAGTCAAGAGGAACGCGTGGTGAAACGAGTGCATGTAGCAGCAGCGGTGATCCGTGGCGTTGACGGCAGGATCCTGCTGGCACGCCGTGCCGACACCCAGCACCAAGGCGGCCTCTGGGAGTTTCCCGGCGGCAAGGTGGAGGCGGATGAGTCGGTTGTTGCCGCGTTGTCCCGCGAATTGCAGGAAGAACTGGGCATCCAGGTCACCACGGCGCGCCCGTTGATCAAGGTGCAGCATGACTACCCGGACAAGCAGGTGTTGCTGGATGTCTGGGAAGTGTCGGCATTTGCCGGCGAGCCCCACGGTGCCGAAGGGCAGCCATTGGAGTGGGTGGCGCCGCGGGATTTGCTCAACTATGAGTTTCCGGCGGCGAATGCACCGATTGTTGCGGCTGCCCGTTTGCCCGCTGAATACTTGATCACACCAGGCGAACTGGAATCCCCCACCTTGTTGCGAGGTATCCAGAAAGCCATTGCCGGTGGCATCAAGCTGGTTCAACTGCGTGCGCCTAACGGTTACGACCCTAAATACCGTGACCTGGCGGTGGACGCGGTGGGCCTGTGTGCCGGCAAGGCGCAACTGATGCTTAAAGGGCCGTTCGAATGGCTGGGGGATTTCCCTGCCGCCGGCTGGCACATGACCTCGGCGCAACTGCGTAAGTATGCGAGCAAAGGCCGACCGTTGCCGAAGGATCGCTGGTTGGCGGCTTCTTGCCACAACGCCGAAGAGCTGGCACTGGCAGAGATGATGGACGTGGATTTTGTCACGCTGTCGCCGGTGCAGCCGACCCAGACTCATCCCGATGCCCAGCCTTTGGGTTGGGAACAGGCGGTAGAGTTGATCCGTGGGTTCAGCAAGCCGGTGTTTCTGTTGGGCGGGGTTGGGCCGGCTGAGCGGGAACAGGCTTGGGAAGCCGGGGCTCAAGGTGTTGCGGGGATTCGGGCGTTTTGGCCTGAGGTTTGATGATCGGTTGATGATCGTTCCCACGCTCCGCGTGGGAATGCAGCCCTGGACGCTCCGCGTCCTAAAGCGTGACGCGGAGCGTCACCAGAGGCATTCCCACGCAGAGCGTGGGAACGATCTTAACGATCTTAGTGGGGCTTCGCCGCCGCCTGCCACAACACTTCCGCTACACCCTGGCGCTTGGCAATCACCCGCGCCGCCACAAACAACACATCCGACAACCGATTGATATACGCAAGCCCCACGCCTTCCAATGGCTCAATCGCATTCAACTGCTGACACCGCCGCTCGGCACTGCGCGCCAGGCTGCGGCACACATGGGCCTGGGCAATCAGCGCTGAACCGCCGGGCAATATGAAGTTCTCCAGCGGCCCGACTTCCTCGTTCCAACGGTCAATCGCCGCTTCCAGCCTGTCGACTTCTGCGGCATTCAACGCTTTGTACACGGGCATCGCCAACTCACCGCCCAAATCGAACAAGCGGTGCTGGCACGGCGTAAGCACCTCGATGATCTCGTTGAGCTGCGGGTGCTTGCCGCTCTGTTCTTCAAGGTTGGCCAGCAGCAAGCCCAGTTGGCTGTTGAGCGTATCCACCTCGCCAATCGCCTCCACGCGAGGGTGGTCCTTGGGTACGCGACGGCCGTCACCCAGGCCCGTCTCGCCCTGGTCGCCGGTGCGGGTGTAGATCTTCGACAGGCGAAAGCCCATGGTCATTGCTCCAGTTGAGTCAGTTCATAGGGTGGCATCTGGCTGCCGGCCAACGGCAGGCGTAGGGTAAAACAGGTGCCTTGGCCGAGGGTGGAATGCACTTCCATCTGGCCTTTATGGTTGTTGGTGATGATGAAGTACGACACCGACAGCCCAAGCCCGGTGCCTTGGCCGATTTCCTTGGTGGTAAAGAACGGCTCGAAGGTGCGTTTGCGCACGTTTTCGCTCATGCCGATGCCATTGTCCTCCACCTGGATCTCCGCCCACGGCGGGTTGAGGCGGGTGCGCAGGATGATGCGCCCCGGCTCGCTGTCGTCTTCACGCAGGTGAATGGCTTGCGCGGCGTTTTTCAGCAGGTTGAGCAGCACCTGTTCCAGCTCGTTGGCGGTGCCCGGCACCGGGCCCAGTTGCGGGTCGAACTGGCGGATGATCGCCTGGCCCTTGAAGTCGAAGCCGATGGTCAGGTCGAAGTCGTTACCGGCAATTTCCACGGCCTGGTCGATCAGTGCCGGCAAATCGCACGGCGCCATCTGGCGGTTGCTGCGGCGGCTGAAACTGAGCATATGGGTGACGATTTTCGCCGCCCGCGCGCCGGCTTGCTGGATGCCATCGAGCAATTGCGGGACTTCGCGGCTTTGCAGGTAATGGTTGACCGTCTCCAGCTCGATTCCGGCCTGTTCGGCGTGTTCCAGGTTCTTCGGCAGGTCGGGAGACAGGCGCCGGCGAATGTTCTGCACGTTATGCAGGATCGCCCCCAGCGGGTTGTTGATTTCATGGGCCATGCCCGCAGCCAGGCCGCCCACGGAGAGCATTTTTTCCGACTGCACCATCATTTCTTCCAGGGACAAACGCTGGGTGATGTCGTCGATACGGATCACCACGCCGCGCCCGGCACCGCCCATCAACGGGTAGAAGGTCAGGGCGTAATGCTTGGGTTCGTCATCCTTGATCCAGGTGACACGCTCAATGCGCTCCACCGTGTGCTGCTCCACCGTGGCTTTTATCTGCGGCAGGTACGGTTTGAGCGGCTGGAAGGCGAGGAAGATCGGCTGGTTCAGCGCTTCATCCAGGCGCGTGCCGGAAAGCGCCGTGGCTTCCTGGTTCCATTGGGTGACGTAAAGCTGTTCATCCAGAGCGATCAGCGCCGACGGCATTGAGTCGATGATGCTGTTGAGGTAGTTCTGGAAACCGGTGAGCTTTTTCTCGATCTTGCTGCGCACCTGCACTTCCAGTTCCAGCTTGCGGTTGGTGTGGCGTGTTTCTTCGGCCAGGCCCTGGGCTTGGTCGTAGGCGGCCTGAGAGTCGTCCCGCGCACGTTTGAGCTGCTGCTCGCGGGCTTCGATGCGCGACAACATGGTGTTGAAGGCTTCGGCCAGGCTGCCGATTTCATCATGGTTGCCGCGCCCGGCACGCAGGGCGTAGTTTTCTTCGCGCGTCACCTGGCGTGACAGTTCTTCCAGCTCATGGATCGGGCGGGTGATCAGGCGCTTGATCTGGCGGGCGATGACCAGCCACAGCAATACGCTGAAAATCAGGATGCCGAGGCTGGCGGTCAATGTGCCGGTATAGAACGCCACCGGCAACTCACTGCTGGCCACCAACAGCAAATGCCCGGATGGCTGGCCGGTGCGGGGCAGGGTGATGACCTGGTTGCTGCGAAACTCGGTAAGGCGCCAGGCTTCGATATGCCGGTAGTTTTCCGGCAGGTGCAGGCGGTTGCCGTGCTGCATCTGCGCCAGCAAGGTGCCTTCGCCGTCGTACAGCGCAGCGGCGCGCAAGGGCGAATAGCTGGTCAGCTCATTGAGCAGGGCGTCGGCCTTGGTCGGGGATTCAAGGGCTTCGGCGGCCAGCGACGGGTTGGACACCAATCGACCGATGGCCTGCAACGCCTGGGGCGCCATGCTTTCCTGGGAGATCCAATAGGCGGCGCTGATAAACGTCAGGTTGGCCACCAGCAATACCGTGGTCAACAGCACCAGCAGGGCGGCCAGCAGTTTCTGCCCTACCGGTAGGTTTTCAAGACGCTGGCGCAGTGGCATCAGGTTTTTTCCAGGTAATAGACAGGTAGGCAGGGTAGCGCGTGCCTCAGTCGCTGGCCAATCCGCGTGTGTGCAAGTAGTCGACCAGACGCGCCTGCAACTGTTGCAGATGCGGCAGCACCAATTGATGGCGCGCTGCGGCCTGGCACGCATAACCGAGCAGGTAGCTGATTTCGGTGCGGCGGCTGGCGGCCACGTCCTGATACATGGACGAATAATTGGCCGCGGTGGCCTGGATCACCCGTTCCACTTCAGTGTGCAGGTCCTGGGCGGCGGCGGGTTGGCCGCAGCATTCAAGCAACTCGCTCAGTTCGGCGCACAAGGTAGCGACTTCGCATTGGTGGGCTTGCAGGCCGCCATTGCGGCACTGGTAAAGCACCGTTAACGGGTTGATCGCGCAATTGAGCGCCAGCTTGCGCCACAAACGCGTCAGGATGTCGGTGCTCCACTCATGGGGAATGCCGGCGGCGTGCAGGTCGTCCAGCCAAAGCGGGGGAGTGGGGCGGCGCGCGTCCCCCAGCCAGGTGAAGCCGTGGCCGGCGAAGACCACGCGCCAATCGCCGTCACGAAACGCGCCTTCGGTGCTGGAGGCAAAGAGACAGCGGGCCTGGGGCAATTGCGCGGCCACCGCATCCTGGCTGCCAAGGCCGTTTTGCAGCAGGACCAATTCAGCGTCCGGTACCAACCGGTGTTGCAGCTGTGCGATGGCACTTTGGGCATCGTAGGCTTTGCACGCTACCAGCAGGCGATGAATCGGCTCGGGGCTGTCGGGTGTTTCGCCGATCACCGGGTAAGTATTTTCTATGCCGTGTTCCACCAGGGTCAGGCCGCCCGCCTTGTGATAGCTGGCCAGGCGCGCGGCGTCGCGCACTATCAGCCGCACAGGCAGGCCTGCGCGCGACAATCGCGTGGCCCAGAGGGTGCCCAGGCTGCCGGCGCCGAGAATATGCCAGGTGGTCGACATCAGTTTGTGCTCCGTAGGGTCGCCTGCGATGAATGGTGCGAAAGAACCGCTATAATGCCTCGGCATTTTAGCTTGGGCGCGCTCCATCTTTACTGAGCCCGCCCCTTATATTGGAGAAATGACATGCCTTCGTTCGACGTGGTATCCGAACTGGACAAACACGAAGTCACCAACGCCGTCGAAAACGCCGTCAAGGAACTGGACCGTCGCTATGACTTGAAGGGCAAGGGCAGCTTCGAGTTCAAGGAAAAGGAACTGACCGTCAACCTGACCGCTGAAGCCGATTTCCAGCTGGAAGCGATGATCGAGATCCTCAAGCTGTCGTTGGTCAAGCGCAAAATCGACGCACAGTGCCTTGAAATCAAGGACGCCTACGCCTCCGGCAAGCTGATGAAGCAGGAAGCCGTGCTCAAGGAAGGTATCGACAAGGAGCTGGCGAAGAAGATCGTCGCTCACGTCAAAGACGCCAAGTTGAAAGTCCAGGCCGCCATTCAGGGTGAGCAGGTGCGTATCACCGGCAAGAAGCGGGACGACCTGCAAGAAGCCATCGCCGCCCTGCGCGCCAAGACCTTCGACATGCCGCTGCAGTTCAATAACTTCCGCGACTGATGGCACATTGGGGAACCTGTGAGCGTTTTTAACGTCCCACGCCCCGGAAACAGTGCCTACACTTGAGCCCTTCGGGGCTCATTTGCGTTTTAAGGCAGTCAATTAAGCCGCACATCCGCGCAACAGGAGAAGATAGATGGATTTAAACGCTGAAATGGATCACCTGATCAAGACCTCGCAGTCCTGGATCCCCATGATCATGGAATACGGCAGCCGCGTGTTGCTGGCGGTAATCACCCTGGCCATCGGCTGGTGGCTGATCAACGTATTGACCCACCGCGTGGGGCGCTTGCTGGCCATCCGTAACGCAGACCTGGCGTTGCAGCATTTCATCACCAGCCTTGCGAACATTGCGCTGAAAGTCATGCTGGTTGTCAGCGTGGCCTCGATGATCGGCGTGGCCACCACCTCGTTTGTCGCCGCGATCGGTGCCGCTACCCTGGCCATCGGTTTGGCGTTGCAGGGCAGCCTGGCGAACTTCGCCGGTGGCGTGCTGATTCTGCTGTTCCGCCCCTTCCGCATTGGTGACTGGATCGAAGCCCAGGGCACCTCCGG
Organism: Pseudomonas sp. 2822-15; assembly: GCF_002742515.1. Taxonomy (NCBI): domain Bacteria; kingdom Pseudomonadati; phylum Pseudomonadota; class Gammaproteobacteria; order Pseudomonadales; family Pseudomonadaceae; genus Pseudomonas; species Pseudomonas sp. 2822-15. The sequence continues at coordinate 42,903 of NZ_LJRY01000170.1, forward strand.
GACTGTCGACAGCATCCAGATCTTCCACACCGTGCTGCGTACGGGCGACAACAAGACTGTGATCGTGCCCAACGGCATCCTGTCCAACGGCATCATCACCAACACCAACCGTCAGCCGACCCGCAAAGTGGTGTTTGATGTGGGTGTCGACTACGAGGCCGACCTGCAGAAAGCCCGTGAAGTGCTGCTGGAGCTGGCCAAAGACCCACGCGTACTGGCTGACCCGGCGCCTGCGGCCGTGGTGTCGACCCTGGGTGACAGTTCGATCACTGTTTCTCTGCGTTGCTGGACCAATACCCCGGATTATTGGGATGTAGTGTTTATGCTCAATGAACTGGCGCGTGATCGTTTGAAAGGGGCGGGTATTGATATTCCGTTTCCGCAGCGAGTTATTCGCGTGATGCAAGAACCGCTTGCCAAATAACTAAGCGGCAGGTTGTCGAACTTGGCCGATAGGTCAAGTTCGATGGGTAAGGTCAATATAGTTACTTAGCTTGCTAGTTATTTTTCTTGTGTAATAAATCTGAAATAAAAAAGCCGCTCCCTTGCAAAACAGGGGAGCGGCTTTTTAGTTAAGGCTTACGCCTTAAGTCATCGTTGTAATTAAACCGCTGATTACAAGATGTTCAGCGGGTATTGCGCGATCAGACGCAGTTCGTCGATCGACGCCGAACCGTAGTACACGCCATCAGACGAACGATAGGTCGCTTGACGAACGCGCAGGCTCAGGTCTTTTGCCGGGCCGCTCTGAACCACGTACTTGGCTTCGATGTCGCGTTCCCACTCTTTGCCGTTGGAAGTGGTGCCGGTGTTGGCGCCGCTGCCGCTGACATAACGAGTCATGAAGCTCAGGCCTGGCACGCCGAAAGTGGCCATGTTCAGGTCGTAGCGAGCTTGCCAGGATTTTTCGTCTTCAGCGTTGAAGTCGGAACGGGCGATGGAGTTGGCCAGGAAAATCGTGCCGCCGCCGTCTACGCCGTAGCCGTAGTCACCGTCACCGCTGACTTTCTGGTAGGCCAGGGTAAACGTGTGAGCCTGGATGGTGTACGCACCTTGCAAGCTGTACGCACGGTTATCCAGTTTGGTGGTGTTGTCTTTTTCGGCGCGCTGCAGGCCGGCGCCGTCGCTTTTGGTGCTGTAGATGTTGAAGTCAACGGCCAGGGACTGTTCGTTGCTCAGCGCGTGAGTCCAGTTCAGGTTGGCGTAGGTTTTCTTCCAGTAGTCTTCGGTCTTCGCGTAGTAGAGGCTGGCGCTGACTTCCGGCGTCAGGGCGTAGACACCGCCGATAAAGTCGGTTTTGGTCAGGCCCAGGCTGTCACGGTATGTCTGTGCTTGTGCCACGCTCGAGGTGAAGTGACCGCCTTCGAGTTTCAGGCCCTTGATCTCGTTGCTGGTGATCGAGATACCTTGCGGCAGCTCTGGCAGCAAGCGGCTGTCGTCGGAAGCGAATACCGGCGCGGTGGTGTACTGGTCGCCGACTTTAAGCACAGTGTCGGAGATGCGGAATTTAACCGCGCCGCCGCCTTTGGAGTAGTCGTCTTGCGAGCGACCGTCGGCACCGGTAGGGAACAGGCCAGTGCCCGAGCGACCCTTGCCGCTGTCCAGTTTCACGCCCAGCAGGCCGATCACGTCAACACCGACACCGATGGTGCCTTGGGTGTAGCCGGACTGGAACAGACCGTTGAAGCCCAGGCCGGTTTCATTGGTGTAGCTCTTGCCGGTATCGTTATTACGGAAGTCCCGACGGAAGTTCAGCAAACGGGTATTGATGCTGAAAGTGCTGTCTTCAACAAAGCCCTTGGAGTCGTCCTGGGCGGACGCCATTGCGAACTGCGAGGTGCCTGCTGATACAGCCAGGGCGATCATGCTCCACTTCATCACGCGCATCGTGATTTGCTCCTTTGGTTTTAGGAAGAGTACTGCCGTCCCACCTGTATTTTTATCTGGGCGGCTCTTTCTTTTTTGTGTCGGCGCAAAGTTATATCACGCAGACCCTATTGACGATACTTACTCATCTATCCTTTCAGCTTCTTTACGAGGCTGTCGTAAATTGCTATTTCCCTGTCGCAAATTCACAGCCTGAGTGTCACCAGGCTGACAACTAAAGTGCGGTATTCCTACCCCTTGCGAAGTTTGAACTCATCCTTGAAATGCACCTGAACGCTACTGTTCTTATCGCGTAACACCCGTATCCAAACGGGTGCCGTTGCCGACGATACGGGTGTGAATGCAACAAGCGTGCACAAAGCGGTAACCGAATGTCATTTTTTCGTGAAAAACGTTACGGCCGTGTAAAAACCGCATAAGCACGGGCTTCTTACGTCGTTTGGTTTGGGCTTGACGCCCCGCTGAAACACCTTTTGGGAGGTACAAAAAAACTGTGCCAGGGCAAAGCGTTACCGGTTCACCCCTTGAGTGGGTAATTGGCGGATCCCTTTGAGGCACGGGTGGGTCATTTTGGTGCATCCCGCTGAGGCCCGATTTAGCGTAGCTCAAATATTTGCCTGCCTCGAAAGGGTGCGTGCTTTTTTCGCTCAGTGGCCTCAACGCTCCCGCATTCGCCGTGAAGCCTTGGGCATTCGAAGGTATGCTGAGCACCTGAAATTGACCTGCCGAACGGAGTGCCGCGTGTTCGCCTTAGACCAACGCCTGCAACAAGACACACTGGCCATTGGAGACTTCCCGCTCTGCCGCCTGCTGCTGTCCAACGACGCCAACTACCCGTGGTTCATCCTGGTGCCACGCCTCGACGGTATCAGCGAAGTGTTTCAACTGGATGTCGCCGATCAACACCGGTTGTGGCAAGAGACGACCACCCTGGCGCAGTTGCTCAATGAAGGGCTGGCCGCCGACAAAATGAACATCGGTGCGCTGGGGAATGTGGTCAGCCAGTTGCACGTGCATGTCATTGTGCGCAAGCGTGACGATGCGGCCTGGCCGGCACCGGTCTGGGGCAAACACCCGGCACGGCCTTATACCGATGAGCAAGTGGCGGCGATTCGCGGCCAATTGCGCGGGTTGTTACCTGCCGACTTCATCTTTACCCAGGACTGAATCATGGACCTGCAAGACCGCGTTACCGATCTGGAAAGCCGCCTGGCGTTCCAGGACGATACCATCGAGACCCTCAATGACATTCTGGTCACCCAGCAGCGTGCGGTTGAACGCCTGCAGATGCAGATGACGGCGCTGCTCAAGCGCCAGGAAGAAATGGGCGGGCAGTTCGAGACCTCCGAAGAAGAAGCACCACCGCCACATTATTGATAGCCACGGCATTAATGGCCGCACATAAAAAAACCGCGATCCGGCTCAGCCGGATCGCGGTTTTTTATGCGCTGCGGGTAGGAATCAGCGACGCGGCAGGGCCGCAATCACGTCTTCGGCTTGCAGGCCTTTGTCGCGGTTCATGACGGAGAACTCCACGCGCTGGCCTTCGACCAGGACGCGATGGCCTTCGCCACGGATAGCCCGGAAGTGGACGAAGATATCGTCGCCCGAATCGCGGGAAATAAAGCCGAAGCCTTTGGAAGTGTTGAACCACTTGACGGTCCCGGTATCCCGGTTGGTCATGTCGTAGTTTTGCGACGCCGTAGCAGGCGACGAACGGTAGAAGCTGATGGCCAGGTGAAGAACGATGGCGACCACAGCAATCACCAGGCTGAGCAGGATGGCCGGGTGGCCGCCCACTTCAGGCATAGGTGCCAGGAGGGTGAGGGTTTGCACGACAACGGTCAGTACCAGCAGCGCGCTGACCAGGTTTTGCAGTTGATGACGCGTGCCTTTGTTCCAGTAAGGGATTACCGGTGCGAGCGTCAGGTTAAGAAGGCCGAACAAGGCCAGGTACAGGGCGTCATGTTGTTCCAGGTACGGCAGGCTTTCAGGCTGCAGACTCGGAATAAAGGACAGCAGCAAAGCTGCAACGCCCGTCAGGAGGTGGACGATTTTCAACATTTTGATTAACTCACGTTAAGACGGATCACAAGGAAGAGCTGACTGGCACGGTTCGCTTCTGAACAATGGGAGGCGTTGGGCACGTGCGCGGGTATCAGCCTATGTGGTGTCCCGCAGAAATGAACGGTAACCACACGCCGCCTATTTAACAGCAAAGGCTGTGCCTACTCAAATCAAGCATTTCGGGGCGTTGCAAGGGCAATAGCATTTTTGCGTAAAACACTTGTCCTAGACGGGTGCGGCTGTTTTGCGCGACATTTTGAGGCTTTCTCGCTGTGCAAAGGCTTGTCGGCCGAGCGGGGCGATTTGCCGCATCTCACCCGGCCGGTGCCGGGCTGCACACTGCCGGCACTCTTGCTAGAGTGGTCCTGCACCTGATCAATGAATGTTCGTCAATTGAAGGGGAAAAACATGGCAATCGATATTGGTATCAGTGAAGAAGACCGTAAATCCATCGTCGATGGGCTTTCACGGCTGCTGTCCGATACCTATGTACTGTATTTGAAAACCCACAACTTCCACTGGAACGTCACGGGCCCCATGTTTCGTACGCTGCACTTGATGTTCGAGGAGCAGTACAACGAACTCGCACTGGCGGTGGACTCCATTGCCGAGCGTATCCGTGCCCTGGGCTTCCCGGCGCCGGGAGCCTATTCGATCTATGCCCGGCTGTCTTCGATCAAGGAAGAAGAGGGCGTGCCCAGCGCCGAAGAGATGATCAAGCAACTGGTGGCCGGCCAGGAAGCCGTCACCCGCACCGCGCGCGGTATTTTCCCATTGCTCGACAAGGTCAGCGACGAGCCGACCGCCGACCTGTTGACCCAGCGCATGCAGGTTCACGAGAAAACCGCGTGGATGCTGCGTTCCTTGCTTGAAAACCAATAAAAGCACCCCCTGAGTGGCGCCTTCCTGGCGCCGCTCGCTTGTTTCTCCGCATTTCCTGGCGTTGTCCTACAACTTTCCAATCCGCGTCTTCTGGCTGCTCCTCTCGCCCTGCTGTTTTATAGGCCCACTGCCCAATGGGAGAAACCCATGGGCTGCTGTTTGGCAATGGAGTGTCAGGTGTATGTCACGCGGAGTGGGTAATGGAGTGATGGAAACCGCCGGTTTTCACAAGATAAAGGTCGACCCCTTTGCCAAAGGGTTCGACATGGGACTGGCCAAGCCATTGTCCCGGTCGGTCAGGCTCAATGGGTTTTCCACCTGCCTGCGTCTTGAGCAGATCTATTGGAATATCCTCACGGAGATAGCCAGGATCAATGCCTGTTCAGTCAGCGCGTTGCTGTCGTATGTCGATCGGGAAGTGCATTTGCGTTACGGGGGAGTGAAGAACTTCAGCGGGTTGGTGCGGGTGGTGTGCGTGGTCCACGTATTAAAAGATCGTGTCAGCGTCACGGGCCTGGATTAATCCGCCGGTTGCGAAGCGGGCCCACCGTCAAGGCGGGCCAGGCTTCGGGCAGAAAGCCGGCTGCGCTGTGTCGATTTACCAGATATAATCCCGCGCTTTGCTGCGCGCCCCGGCTTATCCACAGGGTGGGCGTGGCGCAGTTACGATCTGATCGCCGAGACATCTCCATGCCCATGTACGATTATCAATGTGCTTCCTGTGGTCATCAGTTGGAAGCCATTCAGAAGATCAGCGCCGCGCCGCTGGTCGATTGCCCTGCCTGCCAGGCACCTGAGCTGAAGAAGATGTTGTCCATGCCGGGCTTCCGCCTGAGCGGCGGCGGCTGGTATGAGACCGACTTCAAGACCGGCGCCAAGAAGAATCTGGCGGGCGGCGACAAAGCAGACTGAGTTGAACTCTACGCGCAGGCTCCTGCATTATCCGTCCCCTGCTTAACTGTACGGTGACGAGGCGAGCCTCCACCGAATTTCGAATTACGAGAAGTGAAACCACTACCATGATGCGCAGCCACTATTGCGGCCAACTGAACGAGACCCTGGATGGTCAGGAAATCACCCTTTGCGGATGGGTTCACCGTCGCCGCGACCACGGCGGGGGGATCTTCCTCGATATCCGTGATCGTGATGGTCTGGCCCAAGTGGTGTTCGACCCGGACCGCGCCGAGAGCTTCGCCGCCGCCGACCGCGTGCGCAGCGAATACGTCGTTAAAATCACCGGCAAGGTGCGCCTGCGCCCGGCCGGTGCTGTAAACGCCAATATGGCCTCCGGCGCCATCGAAGTGCTGGGTTATGAACTGGAAGTGCTGAACGAGTCGGAACCCCCGCCGTTCCCACTCAACGAATACTCCGACGTGGGCGAAGAAACCCGCCTGCGCTACCGCTTCCTGGACCTGCGTCGTCCGGAAATGGCCGAGAAGCTGCGCCTGCGTTCGCGCATGACCACCAGCATCCGCCGCTTCCTCGACGAAAACGGCTTCCTCGACGTCGAAACGCCGATCCTGACCCGGGCCACCCCGGAAGGTGCGCGTGACTATCTGGTGCCGAGCCGTACCCACGCCGGTTCGTTCTTTGCCCTGCCGCAATCGCCGCAACTGTTCAAGCAACTGCTGATGGTCGCCGGCTTCGACCGCTACTACCAGATCGCCAAGTGCTTCCGTGATGAAGACCTGCGCGCTGACCGCCAGCCGGAATTCACCCAGATCGACATCGAGACCAGCTTCCTCGATGAAAAAGAGATCATGGGCCTGACCGAGCAAATGATCCGCAACCTGTTCAAGGAAGTGCTGGACCTGGAATTCGGCGAATTCCCGCACATGACCTTCGAAGAAGCCATGCGCCGCTACGGTTCCGACAAGCCGGACCTGCGTATCCCGCTGGAATTGGTGGACGTGGCCGACCAGCTCAAGGAAGTCGACTTCAAGGTGTTCAGCGGCCCGGCCAACGACCCGAAATGCCGCATCGCCGCCCTGCGCGTGCCTGGCGGCGCGAGCATGCCGCGCAAGCAGATCGACGATTACACCAAGTTCGTCGGCATCTACGGTGCCAAGGGCCTGGCGTACATCAAGGTCAACGAGCGCGCCAATGGCGTTGACGGCCTGCAATCGCCGATCGTGAAAAACATCCCGCTGGACAACCTGAACGCGATCCTGGACCGCGTCGGTGCAGTCGATGGCGACATCGTGTTCTTCGGTGCCGACAAGGCCAAGATCGTCAGCGAAGCCCTGGGCGCGCTGCGCATCAAGCTCGGCCACGACCTGGACCTGCTGACCTGCAAGTGGGCACCGATGTGGGTCGTCGACTTCCCGATGTTCGAAGAGAATGACGACGGCAGCTTCAGCGCCTTGCACCACCCGTTCACCGCGCCGAAGTGCTCGCCTGAAGAGTTGGAAGCCAACCCGGCCGGCGCGCTGTCGCGTGCCTACGACATGGTGCTCAACGGCACCGAGCTGGGTGGCGGTTCGATCCGTATCCACCGCAAAGAGATGCAGCAAGCGGTGTTCCGCCTGCTGGGTATCAACGAAGCGGAACAGGAAGAGAAGTTCGGCTTCCTGCTCGACGCCCTGAAGTACGGCGCGCCGCCGCACGGTGGCTTGGCGTTCGGCCTGGACCGTCTGGTGATGCTGATGACCGGCGCCCAGTCGATCCGTGAAGTGATCGCCTTCCCGAAAACCCAGAGTGCTGCGGACGTCATGACCCAGGCACCGGGCGTGGTGGATGCCAAGGCGCTGCGCGAACTGCACATCCGTCTGCGCGAGACGCCGAAGGCTGAGTAAGGCTGCGGCGTGAAAGCGCGATAAAGTTGTACGCAGTCAAAAAGGCGCATCTTCGGATGCGCCTTTGCGTTTAAAAGAGGGAATTCCTGCCTGGGGCGGGATTGATAAGGTTTCTAGAGAATTTTCGGAGTTGTGTTATGGCTGGCCATTCCAAGTGGGCGAACATCAAGCACCGCAAAGAGCGTCAGGATGCCAAGAAAGGCAAGATCTTCACCAAGTGGATTCGCGAACTGACCGTCGCCGCCCGCCAAGGCGGTGGTGACCCAGGTTCCAACCCGCGTCTGCGCCTGGCGCTGGACAAGGCTTTGGGCGCCAACATGAGCCGCGACATCATTGATCGCGCCGTGGCCCGTGGTGCCGGCGCTGCTGATACCGACGACATGGTCGAGCTGAGCTACGAAGGCTACGGCCCAGGCGGCGTGGCGGTGATGGTCGAGTGCATGACCGACAACCGCAACCGCACCGCAGCCGCCGTGCGCCATGCCTTCAGCAAATGCGGCGGCAACCTGGGCACCGACGGCTCGGTGGCTTACCTGTTCGAGCGCAAGGGGCAGATCACGTTCGCCCCCGGCACCGATGAAGACGCTTTGATGGAAGCGGCCATGGAGGCAGATGCCGACGATGTGGTGACCAACGAAGACGGTTCCATCGACGTGTTCACCTCGTTCGCGGGCTTCTACGCCGTGCGTAACGCCCTGGAAGCGGCTGGTTTCAAAGGCACCGACGCGGAAATCGTGATGCTGCCGACCACCAGTGCCGAGCTGGACCTGGACGGCGCGCAGAAAGTGCTGAAAATGCTGGACATGCTCGAAGACCTGGATGATGTGCAGAACGTTTACTCGAATGCCGACATCCCGGAATCCGTAGCCGAACAACTCACCTGAGCACCATGAAAATCTCCTGTGGGAGCTGGCTTGCCTGCGATAGCATCACCTCGGTTTAACAGAAGTACCGAGGTGTCTGCATCGCAGGCAAGCCAGCTCCCACATTTGATTGTTGTTGGCCGCAAGAATCGTGTTTCTCCCAACCCGCAGGCGTTATGACTTTAATCCTTGGTATCGACCCCGGTTCGCGCATCACCGGTTTTGGCGTGGTGCAACACACCCCGCGTGGCTGCGTCTATGTCGCTTCGGGCTGCATCCGTACCGGCGCGGGCGAGTTGGCCGAGCGCCTGCAGATTGTGTACCGCGGCGTGCGTGAAGTGATCCAGACCTACGGGCCGGTCACCATGGGCATCGAAAAGGTCTTTATGGCCAAAAACGCCGATTCTGCCTTAAAGCTCGGTCAGGCTCGTGGCGCTGCTATTGTGGCCGGTGCGGAGGAGGGCATGGAAATCGCCGAATACACCGCGACCCAGGTCAAGCAGGCCGTGGTCGGCACCGGGGCGGCAAATAAAGAGCAGGTGCAGATGATGGTCATGCACATGCTCAAGCTCACCTCAAAGCCGCAAATCGACGCCTCCGACGCCCTGGCCATCGCCATTTGCCATGCGCACACGCGTTCCAGCCTCTTGCCGCATGGCTTGGGCACCGCACGCAGTCGTGGCGGGCGGCTGCGTCTCTGATAGCATCAGCGCAATCGTAATTTCCGGTCAGGCCGTGTTCTGACCCCAAGCTTTAAGGATCTGAACCGTGATTGGACGCTTGCGCGGCACCCTGGCTGAGAAACAGCCGCCGCACCTGATTCTGGATGTAAATGGGTTGGGGTATGAGCTGGAAGTGCCCATGACCACCCTGTATCGCCTGCCGTCGATTGGCGAGCCGATAACATTGCACACGCATTTGGTGGTGCGCGAAGACGCGCAATTGCTCTATGGTTTCATTGGCAAGCGCGACCGCGACTTCTTTCGAGAGCTGATTCGCCTCAATGGCGTGGGGCCCAAGTTGGCGTTGGCGTTGATGTCGAGCCTGGAAGTGGACGAACTGGTACGCGCGGTTTCGGCCCAGGACACATCAGCGTTGACCAAGGTGCCCGGTGTCGGCAAGAAAACCGCCGAGCGCCTGTTGGTCGAGCTAAAGGACCGTTTCAAGGCCTGGGAAGTGGTGCCGAACATGTTTGCCCTGGTACCGAACCAGCCGGACATGCCGGCCGGCCAGGTCGCCAGTGCCGAAAGCGATGCGGTGAGCGCGCTGATCTCCCTGGGCTACAAGCCCCAGGAGGCGAGCAAAGCCGTATCGGCCATCAAGGACAAGAACCTGAGCAGCGAAGACATGATCCGCCGAGCCCTGAAGGGAATGATTTAAGTGATTGAAGCTGATCGTCTGATCGCGGCCACCGGCCCGCGCGACCGTGAAGAAGTCCAGGACCGCGCCATCCGCCCCATCAGCCTTGCCGACTATATCGGCCAGCCGACCGTGCGCGAGCAGATGGAGCTGTTTATCCAGGCTGCGCGTGGGCGCAACGAGTCCCTTGATCACACGTTGATCTTCGGCCCGCCGGGCCTGGGCAAGACCACCCTGGCCATGATCATCGCCCAGGAGATGGGCGTGTCGATCAAGTCCACCTCCGGCCCGGTGCTGGAGCGTCCGGGCGACCTGGCCGCACTGCTGACCAACCTTGAGCCCCACGACGTGCTGTTTATCGACGAGATTCACCGGCTGTCGCCGATCGTCGAGGAAGTGCTGTACCCGGCCATGGAAGACTTTCAGCTCGACATCATGATCGGCGAAGGCCCGGCAGCCCGCTCGATCAAGCTCGACCTGCCGCCGTTCACGCTGGTCGGCGCCACCACGCGCGCCGGGATGCTGACCAACCCGTTGCGAGACCGTTTCGGCATTGTTCAACGTCTAGAGTTCTATAGCACTGCCGATCTTGCGACCATTGTCAGCCGTTCGGCGGGCATCCTGGGGTTGCCGCTGGACCCGGAAGGTGCGTTTGAAATCGCCCGCCGGGCCCGTGGCACGCCGCGTATCGCCAACCGCTTGCTGCGTCGTGTGCGCGATTTTGCCGAAGTACGGGCCAAGGGGCATATCACCAAGGCCGTGGCGGATTTGGCCTTGAACCTGCTGGATGTGGACGAGCACGGCTTCGATCACCAGGATCGACGTCTACTCTTGACCATGATCGAGAAGTTCGATGGCGGCCCGGTCGGAGTGGACAGCCTGGCAGCGGCCATCAGTGAGGAGCGCCATACCATTGAGGATGTGCTGGAGCCGTACCTGATCCAGCAGGGTTACATCATGCGTACGCCAAGGGGCCGCGTGGTCACGCGCCACGCCTATTTGCATTTTGGGTTAAACATTCCGTCACGATTGGGCGAGATGCCTGTAGTAGACGAATTCCTTGATGCAGTGGACGATTAATAACGCCACGCCAGACGATTTATCTGAAGTTTGTGCTGTCCTAGTGGCTGGTGTCGTCATTCAGTCGTTAGAAATGCTGAATAGAATGCAAAAACAGTTGCCCAGCCGGATTGGCAACCTGAGGAGTAAGCACTAGAGTATGCGCGCGCAAAACGGGGATCAGTCGTTCGCACATCGCTGTCGCGTTTATTACGAGGACACCGATGCCGGCGGCATCGTTTATTACGTCAACTACCTCAAGTTCATGGAGCGGGCTCGAACCGAGCGGCTACGGGAGCTGGGCTTTGCCCAATCCCAGCTGGCAGGGGAGGACCTGTTATTCGTCGTGCATTCCAGCGAGGCGCGCTACCACGCACCGGCGCGACTGGACGACGAATTGCTGGTCAGCGCTGAAGTTATCGAATTGAACCGTGTCAGCCTGCGCTTTAAACAGCAGGTCAGGCGGGCAACGGATGCAACGCTGCTCTGTGAGGGGCAGTTCCTGGTGGCCTGTGTGCGCACCAATAGTTTGAAACCCCGGGCCATTCCCGAAGCTCTACGTGCGGCCTTTGCCGACGTAAGCGGCGCGGGTAAACAATCAAAGCAGGAGATTTAGCGTGGAACCTACCGTCGTCGACCATTCCTCCATGTGGAGCCTGGTCAGCAATGCCAGTGTTGTGGTTCAACTGGTGATGCTGGTCCTGGTAGCCGCATCGGTTACCTCTTGGGTCATGATTTTTCAGCGCAGCAACCTGCTGCGTGCCGGTCGACGTGCCCTGGAGAGCTTCGAGGAGCGCTTCTGGTCGGGTATCGACCTGTCCAAGCTGTACCGCCAGGCCGGTAGCAACCCGGACCCGGATTCGGGCGTAGAACAAATCTTCCGCGCCGGTTTCAAGGAATTCTCGCGCCTGCGCCAGCAACCGGGTGTTGACCCCGAAGCGGTCATGGAAGGCGTGGCCCGCGCCATGCGCGTCGCGATCTCCCGTGAAGAAGAGAAGCTTGAGCAAAGCTTGCCGTTCCTCGCTACCGTCGGTTCCGTGAGCCCGTACATCGGCCTGTTCGGTACCGTGTGGGGCATCATGAACTCCTTCCGTGGCCTGGCCCAGGCGCAACAAGCCACCCTGGCCACCGTGGCCCCGGGTATCGCCGAGGCTTTGATCGCCACCGCGATCGGCCTGTTCGCCGCTATTCCCGCAGTAATTGCCTACAACCGTTTTGCCGCCCGTGGCGAAACCTTGATCAGCCGTTACTACACCTTCGCCGATGAATTCCAGGCGATCCTGCACCGTAAAGTGCACACCAGCGAAGAATAAGCAGGTAATTTCCAATGGCTTTAATCGCTCGAGCTCGCAAAAAGCGCAAGCCGGTCGCCGAGATGAACGTAGTGCCTTACATCGACGTGATGCTGGTGCTGCTGGTTATCTTCATGGTGACCGCGCCGATGCTCAATCAGGGCGTGAAGGTTGATCTGCCCAAGGTTTCCAGCGAAGCCTTGCCGCAAGACAACAACACTCAGGTCCTGACCATTTCGATCAAGGCTGACAAGACCTATTACTGGAACCTTGGCAGCGAAGTCGACACCCAGAAACAGCAGGACAAGGCCATGACCTTGCCGCAGATGACGGACGCCGTGACCAAGATCATCCGGTCCGGCAACGAAGGCGGCAAGCACACGCAAGTGTTCATTCGCGGCGACAAAGTGGTCGACTATGGCTCCGTCATGGGCGCCATGGGCGGGCTGCAGAAGGCCGGCGTGGGTAACGTTGGCTTGATTACCGAGGCGCCCTGATGCAGCAACAGCGAGAGCCGTCCGCCTCGGAAAGCTACTTCTGGCCTAGCGTCTGGGCAATTGCCCTGCACGTCCTGGTGTTCGGCATGCTGTTCGTCAGCTTTGCCATGACCCCGGACCTGCCGCCAGCCAAGCCGATCGTGCAGGCGACCCTGTATCAGCTGAAATCGAAAAGTCAGGCCACCACCCAGACCAATCAGAAGATTGCGGGTGAAGCCCAGAAGTCGGCTGCGCGCCAGACCGAAGTCGAGCAGATGGAACAGAAGAAGGTCGAGCAGGAAGCGGTGAAGGCTGCTGCGGAACAAAAGAAAGAAGAGGCGGCTCAAAAGGCCGAGGAATCGAAAAAGGCTGACGAAGCCAAGAAAGCTGACGAGGCCAAAAAGGCGGATGAAGCCAAGAAAGCCGATAAAGCTGCCGAAGCTAAAAAGGCTGAAGAGAAACAATTGGCTGATATAGCCAAGAAGAAATCTGAAGAAGAAGCCAAAAAAGCTGCCGAAGAAGAGGCCAAGAAAAAGGCCGCTGAAGAGGCCAAGAAGAAGATAGTCGAAGACGCGAAGAAGAAAGCCGCCGAAGACGCCAAGAAAAAAGCTGAAGCAGACGAGGCGAAGAAGAAAGTCGCCGACGACGCGAAGAAGAAAGCTGCCGCCGACGCCAGCAAGAAAAAGGCCCAGGAAGCAGCGCGTAAATCCGCCGAAGAGAAAAAGGCCCAGGCCTTGGCAGATTTGCTCTCCGACACGCCGCAGCGTCAGCAAGCCTTGGCCGATGAACGTGGCGATGAAGTCGCAGGCAGTTTCGACGACCTGATTCGGGCACGGGCAGCGGAAGGTTGGACACGTCCACCTTCGGCACGTAAAGGCATGACAGTAGTGCTGCAGATCGGCATGTTGCCGGACGGTACGGTGACTTCGGTCAGCGTGGCCAAGTCCAGTGGTGACGGTTCGTTCGACAGTTCGGCGGTTGCAGCGGTCAAGAACATTGGCCGGTTGACCGAGATGCAGGGAATGAAACCAAGCGACTTCGCTCCCTATCGTTCATTCAAGATGACATTCACACCTGAGGATCTAGCCTTGTGAGAAACCTTCTTCGAGGAATGCTTGTCGTTATTTGCTGTATGGCAGGGATAGCGGCGGCGGATGAAAAGAACATCCTGGTCACCAGCGGTAGCGATCGGGCCACCCCGATCGCGGTAGTACCGTTTGGCTGGCAGGGCGGCAGCGTGCTGCCGGACGACATGGCCCAGATCGTCAGCGACGACCTGCGCAACTCCGGCTACTACGCGCCGATTCCAAAAGGCAATATGATCAGCCAGCCGACCCAGGCCAGCGAAGTCATCTTCCGTGACTGGAAAGCCGTAGGCGCCCAGTACCTGATGGTCGGCAGCATTACGCCGGCCGGCGGTCGCCTGCAAATCCAGTACACGTTGTTCAACGTGGCCACCGAGCAGCAGGTCCTGACCGGCAGCGTATCGGGCACCGCCGAACAACTGCGGGACATGGCGCATTACATCTCGGACCAGTCGTTTGAAAAACTCACCGGTATCAAGGGGGCGTTCTCGACACGTCTGCTTTATGTAACGGCTGAGCGTTTCTCCGTAGACAACACGCGTTACACCCTGCAGCGTTCGGACTACGACGGCGCCCGCGCCGTGACCTTGCTGCAGTCCCGTGAGCCAATCCTGTCGCCGCGTTTTGCGCCGGACGGCAAGCGTATTGCCTACGTGTCGTTCGAACAGCGCCGCCCGCGCATTTTCGTGCAGCACATCGACACCGGTCGTCGTGAGCAAATCACCAACTTTGAAGGCCTCAATGGTGCCCCTGCGTGGTCGCCGGATGGTTCGCGCCTGGCCTTCGTGCTGTCCAAAGATGGCAACCCGGACATTTACGTGATGAACATGGCTTCGCGCCAGATCAGCCGTGTAACCAGTGGCCCGGGCATCAATACCGAACCGTTCTGGGGTAAGGATGGTTCGACCATCTACTTCACCTCCGATCGCGGCGGCAAGCCTCAAATCTACAAAACAAGCGTAGGTGGCGGTGGCGCAGAACGCGTGACCTTTATTGGTAACTACAATGCCAATCCTAAGCTTTCGGCCGATGAAAAGACGTTGGTGATGATTCACCGTCAGGATGGTTTCACTAATTTCCGGGTTGCGGCCCAGGATTTGCAGCGTGGAACGGTAAAAATCCTCACAGATACCAACCTTGATGAGTCAGCCACTGTTGCGCCCAACGGCACCATGGTAATCTACGCCACCCGCCAGCAGGGCCGGGGAGTCTTGATGCTCGTGTCCATTAATGGACGCGTAAGGCTCCCGCTTCCTACCGCACAAGGCGAAGTCAGAGAACCGTCCTGGTCCCCTTACCTGAACTGACGCGGCGCTACAAAAAGAATTGCTTAACACACTGGGGTTCATTAGGAGTTTCACGATGGAAATGCTGAAGTTTGGTAAGTTTGCTGCTCTGGCTCTGGCTCTGTCCGTAGCCGTTGGTTGCTCGTCTAAAGGCGGCGACAATGCCGGTGAAGGCGCAGCTGTTGATCCAAACGCTGGTTACGGCGCTAACACTGGTGCAGTTGACGGCTCCCTGAGCGAAGAAGCTGCTCTGCGCGCTATCACCACTTTCTACTTCGAATACGACAGTTCTGACCTGAAGCCAGAAGCCATGCGCGCTCTGGACGTTCACGCGAAGGACCTGAAAGCTAACGGCGCTCGCGTTGTTCTGGAAGGTAACACTGACGAACGTGGTACTCGCGAGTACAACATGGCACTGGGCGAGCGTCGTGCGAAAGCCGTTCAACGCTACCTGGTACTGCAAGGTGTTGCTCCAGGCCAACTGGAACTGGTTTCCTACGGTAAAGAGCGTCCAGTTGCTACTGGCCACGACGAGCAGTCCTGGGCTCAAAACCGTCGCGTCGAACTGCGTAAGTAATTCGTCATGCGAACGTGCCGTCGTGCTCTAACTGTATTGGCTCTCAGCCTCGCACCGCTTGCGGTGTGGGCTGCGGTTCCTGTGGAAGATAGCAACTCTGGCTATAACAATAGCGGGAGCAGTTATCCGCCAGCGGGTTATGGCACGAACGGCGCCTATGCTGGGGGGCCGGCAACTGCCGCTCCCTCGGCACAGGGCGAACTGTTCAACCAGCTGCAACGTATGCAGGATCAATTGTCGCAGCAACAAGGCACCATTGAGATCTTGCAGAACCAGGTGAACCAGCTGAAGCAAGAAGGCCTGGAGCGTTACCAGGATCTTGATCGACGCATTGGAGCCGGCGTAACACCTGCCGCAACTCCTGATAATTCTTCTGCCGGTGGCGCGCCAAGCGCTGCCGCCGGTGGTGCAGCAGCAGGCGCAGCGGCTAGCCAAGCGCCTGCCGCCAGCAGCGAACCGGGTGATCCGGCCAAGGAAAAGCTGTATTACGACGCAGCTTTTGACCTGATCAAAGCCAAGGACTTCGATAAGGCCAGCCAGGCCTTTACCGCATTCCTGCGCAAATACCCTAACAGCCAATACGCGGGCAATGCCCAGTACTGGCTGGGTGAGGTGAACCTGGCAAAGGGTGATTTGCAAGCGGCAGGCCAGGCATTTGCCAAGGTCAGCCAGCTGTACCCAAAGCATGCCAAGGTGCCTGACTCGCTGTATAAACTGGCTGATGTAGAACGCCGCCTGGGTCACACCGACAAGGTCAAAGGCATTCTGCAACAGGTGGTTGCCCAATATCCGGGTACCTCCGCAGCCCAGTTGGCCCAGCGGGATCTGCAGCGCTTGTAAGCGATGCAACCCGTTTAGAAGAAACCCGCGCCTGGCGCGGGTTTTTTCGTTAGAATCCACGCCCTTTTATGAAACACGCTTTTTGGGGCCTGCGCGTTGGCGGGGTTCCTTGAAGTGCCTGACGGAGGCGGACAGCCTGTTTAGCTGTTACGCCCGTGGCGACTATGCAAGACACATTACGTATTACCGAAGTTTTTTACTCGTTACAGGGTGAAACGCGTACCGCTGGCCTGCCTACCGTATTTGTACGGTTGACCGGCTGCCCGTTGCGTTGCCAATACTGTGACAGCGCCTACGCCTTCAGCGGCGGCACCGTGCGCACCCTCGACGACATCATCGAACAGGTTGCCGGTTTCAAGCCGCGCTACGTCTGTGTGACCGGTGGTGAGCCCCTGGCCCAGCCGAATGCCATCCCGTTGCTCAAGCGGCTGTGTGACGCCGGTTACGAGGTTTCACTGGAAACCAGCGGCGCCCTGGATATCTCTGCGGTCGACGCGCGGGTGAGCCGGGTGGTCGACCTCAAGACCCCGGGTTCCAAGGAGGCGCACCGCAACCTCTACGACAACATGGATTTGCTGACGGCCAACGATCAGGTCAAGTTCGTGATTTGTTCGCGGGATGACTATGACTGGGCGGCCTCCAAGCTGATCCAGTACAACCTCGACCGCCGTGCCGGTGAGGTGTTGTTCTCGCCGAGCCATCATGACTTGAACGCCCGCGACCTGGCCGATTGGGTCGTGGCGGACAACCTGCCGGTGCGTCTGCAATTGCAGTTGCACAAATACCTGTGGAACGACGAGCCGGGGCGCTGACATGACCGAGCAAAAGCGCGCGGTCATCCTGCTCTCTGGCGGTCTGGATTCCGCCACGCTGGTGGCCATGGTCCGTGCCCAAGGCTACAGCTGCTACACCCTGAGTTTCGATTACGGCCAACGCCACCGCGCCGAGCTGCACGCCGCCGAGCGTGTTGCCCGTGACCTGGGCGTGGTCGAGCACAAGGTGATCGGCCTCAACCTCAACGGCATCGGCGGCTCGGCCCTGACGGACAGCAGCATTGATGTGCCTGAGGCACCCAGCGAAGGCATTCCGCTGACCTACGTGCCGGCACGTAACACTGTGTTCCTGTCGTTGGCGCTTGGCTGGGCCGAGGTATTGAAGGCCCGCGATATCTTCATTGGCGTCAATGCCCTCGACTACAACGGCTACCCGGACTGCCGTCCGGAATACGTCGAGGCGTTCGAACGCATGGCCAACCTGGCGACCAAGGCTGGCGTAGAAGGGCAGGGCTTTAGCATTCAGGCGCCGCTGCAGAACATGAGCAAGGCAGACATCGTGAAGGCAGGTGTAGGGCTAGGCGTCGATTATGCGCTGACAGTTTCCTGCTACCAGGCAGACAATTCCGGTCGTGCCTGTGGGAAATGTGACGCTTGCAGACTGCGAGCAGAAGGCTTCAAAAACGCCGCAATTGCGGACCCAACGCGTTATTTCTGATTTATTTAAAATAAGGTGTTGAATAATCCTTAGAAATCAGTATTATACGCGCCACCACACAGCGGGTCGTTAGCTCAGTTGGTAGAGCAGTTGGCTTTTAACCAATTGGTCGTAGGTTCGAATCCCACACGACCCACCATTTTTGGCGGTTTAGAAAATCCGGAAGGCCCACGCAAGTGAGGATTTCCGGGTTTTTTTTTGCCTGCAATTTGGCGCTGGTAAAAAACCGCCTCCAAGAGACGGCTCCTTGCCCGGCCTTAGCCAAACCGCCCGGTAATATAGTCCTCCGTCTGCTTCATCTTCGGCGTGGTAAAGATCTGATCGGTCTTGCCATGCTCAATCAATTCCCCCATGAACATAAACGCGGTGCTGTCCGACACTCGCGCGGCCTGCTGCATGTTGTGGGTCACGATGATCACCGTGTACTGCGCCTTCAATTCCGTAATCAACTGCTCGATACGGCCGGTGGAAATCGGGTCGAGGGCGGAGGTTGGTTCGTCCAGCAGCAGAACCTGCGGGCGCAGCGCGATGGTGCGGGCGATGCACAGCCGTTGTTGCTGGCCGCCGGAGAGGCTCTGGGCGCTTTGGTTGAGTTTGTCTTTGACCTCATCCCACAGCGCACCGCCGCGCAGGGCTTGTTCGACGCGGTCGTTCATTTCGCGGCGCGAGAGTTTTTCGTGGTGGCGCACCGCGTAGGCGATGTTGTCGTAGATCGACATCGGGAACGGCACCGGCTTCTGGAACACCATGCCTACGTGGCTGCGCAGGCGGTTCATCGAGTAGCCGGGGGCGAGGATGTTTTCGCCGTTGAGCAGCACTTCGCCGCGTGCTTCCTGCTTGGGGTACATCGAGTAGATGCGGTTGAACACCCGCAACATGGTGGACTTGCCGCAGCCGGAGGGGCCGATGATGGCGGTGATGCGCTTTTCCGAAATATCCATGTTGATGGATTTGAGCGAGCGTTGGTTGTTGTAGAAGAACTCCAACCCACGCACCTGGATTTTGGTTTTGTCGGGAGCAATGCCGGTGGCGTCCATCAGTGAGACCTATTGCGTAAAAGAATCAGGCGGGATGCCAGGCTGAGTACCAGCACGAACAACGTCAGGACCAGTGCACCGGCCCAGGCGAGTGCATGCCAGTCGTCGAACGGGCTCATGGCGTACTGGAAAATGACCACGGGCACGCTGGCAATCGGCTTGAGCAGGTTGCTGCTCCAGAACTGATTGCCGAAGGCGGTGAACAGCAGCGGCGCGGTTTCGCCGGTGATGCGCGCCAGGGCGAGCAGGATGCCGGTGACCACGCCGGCCTTGGCCGCCCGCAGCACGATTTGCAGCGTCAGCTTCCACTGCGGCACGCCAAGCGCCAGAGCCGCCTCGCGCATGGTGGACGGTTGCAACTGGAGCATTTCATCGGTGGTGCGCACCACCACCGGAATCACCAGCAGCGCCAGCGCCAGCGCACCGGCGATGGCAGAGAAGCCGACCTGATGATTGGTCAGCAGGTTCAGCGGCAGGATGACCCCGGTGTAGATAAACAAACCCAGCACAATCGAGGGCGCGGACAGCAGGATGTCATTGATGAAACGCACCGTAGTCCCCAGGCGCGAGTGGCGTGCGAATTCTGCCAGCCAGATGCCGGCCATCAGCCCGATGGGTGTGCCGATCACCAAGGCAATACCCGACATCAACGCGCTGCCATAAAACGCATTGGCCAGGCCGCCTTCGGTGCCGGGTGGTGGGGTCATCTGGGTAAACAGGCGCAGGTTCAGGGCCTGGAAGCCATTGATGATGGTGGTCAGCAGAATCCACGTCAGCCACAGCAAGCCAAAGGCGGTGGCGCCGCAACTGAGGAACATGGCCACGCCATTTTTAACGGCGCGTTTGCGGTACAGACGTTCGTTGGCGTTCATAGCCCTTCCTTGCGCGACAGGCGCATCAGCAGCAGCCGCGCCAGCGCGAGCACGACGAAGGTCACGATAAACAGCAGGAAGCCCAAGGCGATCAGCGCAGAGCGATGCAGGTCGGTGTAGGCCTCGCTGAATTCGTTGGCGATGACCGAGGCGATGGAACTGCTGGGCATCAGCAACGACGCGGAAAACTGTTGCGCGTTACCCAATACAAAGGTCACTGCCATGGTCTCGCCGAGGGCGCGGCCCAGGCCGAGAAAAATGCCGCCGACCACCGCCGAGCGGGTGTAAGGCAGAACAATGTCCCACACCACTTCCCACGTCGTGCTGCCCAAGGCGTAGGCGGATTCTTTCAGCTGTGTGGGCACGCTGCGAAACACCTCATGCATCACCGAGGTGATAAACGGCATGATCATCACCGCCAGTACAATCCCGGCGGTGAGCATGCCGATCCCCAGTGGCGGCCCCTGGAACAGCGAGCCCACAAAGGGCAGGGCGCCCAGGTAATCATTGATCAACGGCGACAGGTGTTCGGCCATGAAAGGCCCGAACACGAACAGACCCCACATGCCATAGATGATCGACGGGATACCGGCCAGCAGCTCAATCGCCGAGGCCACCGGCATTTTCAGCCAGGGCGGCGCGACTTCAGTCAGAAAGATCGCAATACCGAAACTCACCGGGACGGCAATCAGCAAGGCCAGAAAGGAGGTGACCAAGGTGCCGTAGATCGGCACCACGGCACCAAAGTGGTTATTGACCGCATCCCACTCGGTGCTGGTGATGAAACCGAAACCAAAGGTCTTGAACGCCAGCCCGCCGCCCCACAGGGTCGAGGCGGCAATGGCGCCCAGCAGCGCCAGTACCAGCATGGCGGCGCCGAACATCGAGCGTTTGAACCACAGGTCGTGGCGTTGATCGCGGGCGGCGCGGCGGTCGCCCCCGGTGTCGCTCGCGTGAGTAGTCATAACCAGGGTGTGGACCGTGTCGTTCATATCAGAGGTGCTCAGCGCCTTCCTCAGTTATCGAGGAAGGCGGTCGTAGGGCGAATCAATGGGCGAAGTCAGACTTCCAGTAATCTTCGATTCGCGACACCAGGGAGCCCGGCAATGCGACATAGTCCAGGGCGGCAGCCTGTTCCTGGCCTTTTTCCAGCGACCACTTGAAGAAGCTGAACGCCGCCTGGCTTTGCTCGGCATTCTTGGGTTGCTTGTACATGATGATCCAGGTGGTGGCCGTGATCGGCCATGCGCCTTCACCGGGGGCGTTGGTCATGATCAGGTTGAAGTCTTTGGCACTGGCCCAGTCGGCGGTGTCGGCGGCGGCCTGGAACGCCTTGGCGTTAGGCTCGACGAACTTGCCGGAGGCATTCTTCAGCGAGGCAAAGGTCATTTTGTTCTGCAGGGCGTAGGCGTATTCCACAAAACCGATCGAGTTCTTGATCTGCTTCACGTAGGCGGAAACGCCTTCGTTGCCCTTGCCGCCCACACCGACCGGCCACGGTACGGTGGTGCCGAAACCAATCCTGGTTTTCCAGCTGTCGCTGACTTTGGCCAGGTAGTTGGTGAAGTTGTACGAGGTGCCGGAGCCGTCCGAACGGTGCACCACGGTGATGTTCGCGCTTGGCAGCTTCACCCCAGGGTTGAGCGCCGCGATGGCGGGGTCGTTCCAGGCCTTGATGTCACCGAGGAAGATTTTTGCCAGGGTGTCGCCGTCGAGTTTCAACTGGCCTGCGGCCACGCCTTCGACGTTCATCACCGGCACAATGCCGCCGATCACGCTGGGAAACTGGCCCAGGCCGCCGGCTTTGAGATCGTCGGCCGACAGTGGCGCGTCGGAGGCGCCGAAGTCAACGGTGGCTGCCTTGATCTGAGCGATGCCGCCGCCGGAACCGATCGACTGATAGTTGATGCGGTTGCTGGAGTTCTTGCTGTAGTCCTGCGACCACTTGGACAGCACCGGGTAGACGAAGCTGGAGCCGGCACCGGTAACGTCGGTGGCGTGGGCCATGCCGCTCAGGCACAGGGCGCTCAACAAAACAGACAGACTTTTTTTACTCGGCAACATCACGACAACACCTCAAGGGAAGGGGTAAGTGGGGAGGCCCACCTGTCTAAGACGTGACGATTTAATTCCTGTTATGTTGCTGTTTAATGACGGTTTGGCTTTATGAAGAAACATTTAGAAATGTTTGCCTGGGTGGCAGCGAGCTTCGTCACTGTTACCCAAGCGGTGCTGCAGTGAGTGAAACTGGCCGGTCACGATCAGGTTGAAAAGTCATAAAAAAGGCATGCTAAATCAGGCAAAGTCTTTGAAAGTATTGAGATTGTCCGACAATCCAAAGCATGAAAAACTCTTCATAAACGCCCCGCTCGAAGGTTGGTAGTTTTCCCAGCGCTGCCCAATAATTCGAGTCCTAATAATGAATAACAAAACTCTTAAAAGCGCCTTGGCGCTCTCCATTTCCCTCGCCTCCACACAGCTGTTTGCCGGTGGCTTCGCCCTCAACGAGCAAAGTGTCAGCTCAATGGGTACAGGCTACGCCGGGCGTTCCTCCTCGGCGGATGACGCCAGCACGGTGTTCGGTAACCCGGCCGGCATGTCGCGCATCAAGCACAATGAAGTCAGCATCGGCGCGACCTACCTGGATGCCAAAACCAACATCAAGGACGCCAGCTCCTCTCAAGGCGGTGTCGACAACCCTGGTACCAACAAAGGCGACATGGTCCCCGGCATTGCCGTGCCGATGGGTTACCTGGTGACGCCGATTGATGAGCACTGGGCCTTTGGCCTGGGGGTCTACGCGCCGTTTGGCCTGGTGACCGACTATGAACACGGTTTCCAGGGCAATGGCTTTGGTAACAAGAGCAAGATTCAGGTCATCACCGCGCAGCCGACGGTCAGCTATGCGTTCAACGACAAGGTCTCGGTAGGTTTCGGCCCGACCTTCAATAAAATCAGCGGCGAGCTGGACTCCAAAGTCCCGGCGTTTGGCTTGGGCACCGAGACGGCCAAGATCAAGGGCGACGACACCGCGATGGGCTTCAACGCCGGTATCCTGGTGCAGGCCCTGGACAGTACCCGCGTCGGCGTCACCTACCACTCGCAAGTGGTCTATCACCTGAGCGGCCATACCAACGCCTCGGGCGTGCTCTCCGATGTGCTGGATGGCGGGGCGCAGAAGTATGACGCCAAGCTGAACGTCACCACGCCGTCGTCCGTGGATTTCTCGGTCACCCACCAACTGACCGACGCCCTGACCCTGTACGTGGGCAGCACCTACACGCGCTGGAGCCAGTTAAAGAAGATCACCGTCAACAACGCCGGCGTATCTGACATTACCGCCGAGCTGGCCGGGCTGGGTTCCATTACCGAAGAGCAGCATTGGCATGACACCTGGTCCCACGCGATCGGCCTGTCGTACCAGCTCAACAAGCAGTTGGTGCTGCGCACCGGTTTTTCGGTGGACCAGACGCCGACCAACAACACCGACCGTTCGGTGCGCATTCCGACCGGCGACCGCACGGTCTTCAGCCTGGGTGCCGGTTGGACGCCCGTCGACAACCTGACCTTCGACGTGGCCTATTCCTACCTCAAGGAAGAGCCGATCAAGGTGCGCGACAACAACCCTCAGCTGGCGCTCACCTACGACGCCAAGTATGAAAACAGCGCCAATGGGTTCGGCGGTTCGGTCACTTATCGCTTCTAACCCGCGCCATCACGCAAAGAGCCAGTTTTTTGGCATGGCTCTTTGCCAGTTATTTCGGCTTTCGGGCTGTCAATCACGCTGTGTCTTGGTTAGATTGAAGGCTAATCAGCTTTTAAGACATGGACTGTCATGACTACGCTCACGCCGATCATCGCGACCAATCCCCTCATTGTGCGTACTGCCGCGACCACACCGCAGGCGACGCTTGCGAACACCCTCGACGTCTCACCGGCCAGGCCATCCTCGGTGGTCAGCCTCGGTAACCCGCTGGCCGATGCCGTCGACATCTACTCCAAAAACGGACTGTTGCCAGGCCAGGAAAGCGTGCGGGCCTGGGAGAACAACAACCAGGATGCGGTGACCAAGGCCATCAATAGCAGCTTCAATTCGGTCTCCACGGCCAGTCGCTATAGTGGCTTGGGCGCCGCGCTGGTGGCGCAGTTCACCCAAGGCGGCGGTGCCGGGATCTCCCAGTCAGTGCTCAACACCACGGTTGATCGCGCCGGTGATGCGGGCGCCCTGAAGGCCGATCAGGCGGTGCTGCACAGCAAGGCTGACAACCAGGTCAGCCTGAGCATCAAGACCGCCAGCGGCAAGACCGTGACCTTCAGCCTGTCCAGCCAGAAAGATGGCTTGGGCGTGCAGGCCACCGTGGACGGCGGTGACTTGAGCGCGGATGAACTCAAGGCCGTCGGCCAATTGGGCGCGGCGTTCCAGGCCTCGGTCGACGGGCTGACCGCCGTGCCGCCCAAGCTTGACCTGAGCAAACTGACCCAGTTCGATACGCAGCTGCTGGCCTCGGTCGACCTCAATGCCAAGGTGAAGGCCGCCAACGGTGAAGACCTGAGCCTGGCCTTCCACGCCGACAGCCAAAGCCGCACCACACGCATGAGTGGCCCGGCAGGCGAAATTGACCTGGCGGTAGACCTGAAAAACACCGCGATCCTCGGCGATGCCAAGCAGCAGGCCAAGGCGCTGAAAACCTACCTGGCCCAGTTCGACCGGGTGGAAAAACGCGGCAGTGCGAATGCGGACTTCATGGCCATGTTCAAGGACGCCTTCAGCGCCATGAACAGCAACTACCCAGCCAGCGCCACCGCGTCGAATGCCTTGACCCAAAACCCGACTGACAAAGGCTTGTTAACTGGCCTGGCGGACTTCAAGGCCTCGATCAAGCAGGCCGTCGACGCCTCCAACCCGATGCGCCCTTCAGAGGTCGACAGCTTTTCCTACAACGTGTCACAGAAAACCCAGGTCAATGGCCGCAGCACTGCGGACCGTAGCGTCACCCAGCATCAGCAGTCGCTGCTGTCGGCGAACTTCCACAAAGGCCTCGACGGCGGCAAACCGCCAATCTTCGACGGCAGCCGTGAATCGCAGAATTATCTGTATGTGCAAGTCCTGGACAAGGCCAGCAGCACCGCCAGTTTTGCTTATAAAGACGGCCAGTTGACCCATGCCTCGGTCACGCAGTCGGCCTCCCAGAACACCCACACGCAGAAATATGTGATGGCCAACCTGGTGGAAGACAGCGTGGTGCCCAAGGAAGGTTCATCCAAGCGCGATTATCTGGCGCTGCTTGAACACGCGGCCAAGGAAAGCAGAAAGTCCAAGGATGCGCTGGAGCAGTCGACGTTGAAAAATGCCCTGACGAAGATGCAAGACGCGGTCATGTTGCAGGACGACCCGGATGTCTTGATGCGCTGACACTCGTCGTGATCAAAACGGGAAGGCTCAGTGATGAGCCTTCCCGTTTTTTTGCCCGCTCGGCGTACCGCGCAATCCCAGATTAGGCTTTTGAATCGATTCGATATTCTGTAGCCTTGCGCAGCTTTCCCCGTGCTTGATGAACACAATCACTTCGTCCGGCGGCGCCCGAAGGGCTCCAGAGCCGGTGGTACACTCGACTTTCGCGCTTACTGCGCTTGCAGGTCTTGCGAACATGACGCAAATTTCCGAACGCCTACTGGTACAAGCCCACCTCGATGCCAAGCAGCCCAAGGCGCTGAGCGCCGATGAAGAGGCGAGCCTGCGCAGCGCCATCGCCGCCGAGCTCAAGGCTCAGGACGCGGTGCTGGTTGCGCACTTCTATTGCGACCCGGTGATTCAGGCCCTGGCCGAAGAAACCGGTGGCTGCGTGTCCGACTCCCTGGAAATGGCCCGCTTCGGCGCGGCCCACCCGGCCAAGACGGTGTTGGTCGCCGGTGTACGTTTCATGGGCGAGACCGCCAAAATCCTCACCCCCGAAAAACGCATCCTCATGCCCACCCTGGAAGCCACCTGCTCCCTGGACCTGGGCTGCCCGGTGGATGAGTTCTCGGCGTTCTGCGACCAGCACCCCGAGCGCACGGTGGTGGTGTACGCCAACACCTCGGCGGCGGTCAAAGCCCGGGCCGACTGGGTGGTTACCTCCAGCTGTGCGCTGGAAATCGTCGAAAGCCTGATGGACAACGGCGAGACGATTATCTGGGGCCCGGACAAGCACCTGGGTACTTACATTCAGCGCCAGACCGGCGCAGACATGTTGCTGTGGGACGGCGCGTGCATCGTCCATGAAGAGTTCAAGTCCAAGCAGCTCGAAGACATGAAGGCGCTGTACCCGGATGCCGCGATCCTGGTGCACCCGGAGTCGCCGACGGCGGTGATCGAGTTGGCAGATGCGGTGGGCTCCACCAGCCAACTGATTGCCGCAGCCCAGCGCTTGCCGAACAAGACTTTCATCGTGGCCACCGACCGCGGCATCTTCTACAAGATGCAGCAGTTGTGCCCGGATAAAGTCTTCGTTGAGGCACCGACCGCCGGCAACGGCGCGGCCTGCCGCAGTTGTGCGCATTGCCCGTGGATGGCGATGAATACGCTGGAGCGCACGCTGCAATGTTTGCGCGAGGGCAGTAATGAGATCTTCGTCGAGCCGTCGGTGATCCCGCACGCCGTGCGCCCGCTCAAGCGCATGCTGGACTTTACCCAGGCTGCGCGCTTGAAACTGGCGGGTAACGCCTGACCTGAAGTTGAACACATAACACAATGTGGGAGCTGGCTTGCCTGCGATAGCGGTCTATCAGTCAATACTGCTGTGGCTGAACGATCGCTATCGCAGGCAAGCCAGCTCCCACACTTAATCTCTAGTGTTCTTGGGTTATTTCTTCTGCTTGGGGATTCGCACCAACTGCGTATCCGAGTAGATGTCATGCCAGCTGCGCTTGCGCTTATCAAACACCGACCAGACAAACCCCAGCCCCACGCACAACCACGACGCAATCGCCACCACAAACCGCAGCAGCGCCTGCCACAGGCTGATGCGCGAGCCGTCGGCGTTCTGCACGCGTACGCCCCACACCTGCATGCCCAATGTCTGCCCGGAATGGGTCCAGAACTTGGCGAAGAAACCAAA
This sequence comes from Pseudomonas sp. 2822-15, assembly GCF_002742515.1. Lineage (NCBI taxonomy): Bacteria > Pseudomonadati > Pseudomonadota > Gammaproteobacteria > Pseudomonadales > Pseudomonadaceae > Pseudomonas > Pseudomonas sp. 2822-15. The sequence continues at coordinate 69,868 of NZ_LJRY01000170.1, forward strand.
CAGCACAAAAAACAGAATCGTTGACAGCAGCGGGTCGCCGTCCAGCGCGCCGGACTCGGTGAGTGTGCGCATCCTGGCTTCGCCGATAAACGCCATCCACACCAGCTTGTAGATAAACGCGGTGACGATCAGCAGCGCTGTGCACAACAGGAAGTCATAGAACATCGCTGCCAGACGACGGCCCAGGCCAACGGCGGGGAACTCGCCTTGGGGGCTCAACAAAGGTTTGGGCATGGCCGTCTCTCTTGAGAAAAAAGCCATTTTACGAGCAAACGCACATAAAAAAGCCCCTGATGTCACCATCAGGGGCTTTTTGTCGCAGTGAGGATCAGCCTTCTGCTTGTACTTCGTCAGCCTGCATGCCTTTCTGGCCTTGCACGGCAAGGAAGGTGACTTTCTGGCCTTCTTTCAGGCTCTTGAAGCCGTTGCCCTGAATAGCGCGGAAATGCACGAACAGATCCGGACCGCTTTCTGGAGTGATAAAACCAAACCCTTTCTCGTCGTTAAACCACTTGACGGTACCGCTCTGACGATCAGCCATTTTCTTCTTTCCTTTGACGCTAAAAATTAATGACAGCCCCTTTCACATGAAAGAGTACTGGGCTGGGTTGCAGGAAAGTAAGAGACGTCGAACGGGTTGTAGCAAACTTATAGCTACTGCCCAGGTCCAGGTTCCAAGCGACCCATGCAAACACAGTGGCTAAACTCTACGTCAACTAATACAGAAAAAACAAGCCCCGAAAAAAGCCCAGGTTTTGCTCGGCCATATGACACTTCGTTGACTTAAAGCGGATCCCACATATTCGATAGCGTTGCTCACTTGTTATAGGTTGGCGCCTATTAAAATGTCTATCGTCAATGCACTGTTTTATGGCGGTTGTGTTACAAATTAGTGCGCGTTAACGCAACCGCGTTACTTATAGGAACAGTCAATCAACCACGGTAGTAACGTTGCGGTACAAATGGCATTTTACTTACACGTAGTGGCACCTTTTTCCCACGTACCAACGCAGACACTTCGGTGTCCAGTGCCACAAATGCACTGTCCAGGTAACCCATGGCCAATGGGCCGCCCAAGGTTGGGCCAAAGCCGCCGCTGCACACGCTGCCGATCACCGTGCCATGCTCATCGACGATTTCTGCACCTTCACGCACTGGGGTGCGTTCCTGTGGCAACAGGCCCACGCGCTTGCGGCTTACACCGGCCTGCTGCTGGGTGAAGATGCGGTCGGCGCCCGGGAAGCCGCCGGCACGTGCGCCATCGGCACGCCGGGCCTTGGAGATCGCCCACAGCAGGCTGGCTTCAATCGGCGTGGTCTCGGTATTCATGTCATGCCCGTAGAGGCACAGGCCGGCTTCCAGGCGCAGGGAATCGCGGGCGCCCAGGCCGATGGCTTGAACTTCGGTTTCGGCCAGCAAGCTGCGCGCCAGGCTCTCGGCATTGGCCGCCGGTACGGAAATCTCAAAACCGTCTTCGCCGGTGTAGCCCGAGCGGCTCACGTAGCAGTCCACGCCCAGCAGGCGCAGGGTGGCGAACTGCATGAAGGTCATCTTGGCCACTTCAGGCGCCAGGCGTGCCAGCACTTTCACCGCTGCCGGGCCTTGCAGGGCCAGCAGGGCGCGCTCTTCGAACAGCGGCTCGATGCTGCACTGATCGCCAATGTGTTTGCGCAGGTGGGCCAGGTCCTGATCCTTGCAGGCCGCGTTGACCACCAGGAACAGTTCGTCGTTGCCCAGGTTGGCCACCATCAGGTCGTCAAGGATGCCGCCCTGGTCATTGGTGAACATGGCGTAGCGCTGCATGCCCACGGGCAGGTCGATGATGTCGACCGGCACCAAAGTTTCCAGGGCCTTGGCGGCGTTGGCGCCGGTCAGGCGGATCTGGCCCATGTGGGACACGTCGAACAACCCGGCTTGATCACGGGTGTGCAGGTGTTCTTTCATCACCCCCAGCGGATATTGCACCGGCATGTCGTAGCCGGCGAAGGGCACCATGCGCGCGCCCAACTCGATGTGCAGGGCGTGCAATGGGGTTTTCAACAGGGTTTCGGTGGACATGTTCAGCTCCTGAAAAACGTGCGGACGCGCGGGTGGGCGTCAGCACTCGATAATGTTGACGGCCAAACCGCCACGGGCGGTTTCCTTGTATTTGCTTTTCATATCGGCGCCGGTCTGGCGCATGGTGCGGATGACCTTGTCGAGTGACACGAAGTGCTGCCCATCGCCACGCAAAGCCATGCGCACCGCATTGATGGCCTTGACCGAGCCCATGGCATTGCGCTCGATGCACGGCACCTGCACCAGCCCGCCAATCGGGTCGCAGGTCAGGCCGAGGTTGTGTTCCATGCCGATTTCGGCGGCGTTTTCCACTTGGGACACGCTGCCGCCCAACACTTCGCACAAAGCGCCGGCAGCCATGGAACAGGCCACGCCGACTTCGCCCTGGCAGCCGACTTCGGCGCCGGAAATCGAGGCGTTTTCCTTGTACAAAATCCCGATGGCGGCGGCGGTGAGCAGAAAGCGCACCACGCCGTCCTCGTTCGCACCGGGGATAAAGCGCATGTAGTAATGCAACACCGCCGGCACTATCCCGGCCGCACCGTTGGTAGGTGCGGTGACCACGCGCCCGCCGTTGGCGTTTTCTTCGTTGACCGCCAGCGCATACAGGTTGACCCAGTCGAGCACCGACAACGGGTCGCGCAGCGCCGATTCGGGGTTCTTGCACAGCTGCCGATGCAGCGCCGCCGCACGGCGCTTGACCTTCAAGCCGCCGGGCAAGATGCCTTCGTTGCGACACCCGGCATCCACGCAGTCCTGCATCACCTGCCAGATGTTCAGCAAACCGGCGCGGGTTTCCGCCTCCGGGCGCCAGGCGCTTTCATTGGTCAGCATTACCTGGCTGATGGACAGCCCGTAGGTGGCGCAATGGCCGAGCAAATCCTTGGCGTGCTTGAAAGGGAAGGTCAGCGGCGTGGTGTCTTCGACGATCCGGTCAGCGCCTGCGGCGTCTTCATCCACCACAAACCCACCGCCGACCGAGTAATACTCGCGGCTGCGGATCTGGATGCCGGCGGCGTCAAAGGCGCGAAAAATCATGCCATTGGGATGGTAGGCGAGAGGCTTGCGAATCATCGCCAGGTGTTCTTTCTCGTTGAACGCAATGCTGTGTTCGCCGAGCAGGTTCAAGCGACCGTCACTGCGCATTTGCGCAAGGCGTGCGGCGACGGTTTCGGTATTCACGGTGTCCGGGTGTTCGCCTTCCAGGCCCAGCAACACGGCCTTGTCGCTGCCGTGGCCTTTGCCGGTGGCGCCCAGTGAGCCATAGAGTTCCACCTTGATGCCGCTGGTGGTGTTCAGCCGGTTGTCACGTTTGAGGCCTTCGACGAATCGAGCCGCCGCACGCATCGGGCCGACGGTGTGGGAACTGGAGGGGCCGATGCCAATCTTGAACAGGTCGAACACGCTAAGGGACATGGTTGTTCTCCGGTTTCTTATTATTTTTGAAGGCTGGCTCGGTCAATGTAGAAACCGGGCTTGTGTGGGAGCTGGCCAGCTCCCACATTGACCGAGTTCAGTCAGATCACGCGTAGCTCTCGATCGACGGGCACGCACACACCAGGTTACGGTCGCCAAACACGTTGTCGACCCGGCCAACCGGCGGCCAGTATTTGCCTTCGATCAACGACGCCACCGGGTACACTGCCTGTTCACGGCTGTACGGGTGGCTCCACTCACCGACGATTTCAGCCGCCGTGTGCGGGGCGTTTTTCAGTGGGTTGTCGTCCTTGTCCAAGGTGCCGTTTTCCACTGCGCGAATTTCCTCGCGGATGGCGATCATGGCGTCACAGAAGCGGTCCAGTTCTTCCCTGGATTCGCTTTCGGTCGGCTCGATCATCAAGGTGCCCGCCACCGGGAACGACATGGTCGGCGCATGGAAACCAAAGTCGATCAGGCGCTTGGCCACGTCATCCACGCTGATGCCGCTGCTGTCTTTCAGTGGGCGCAGGTCCAGGATGCATTCGTGCGCCACCAGGCCGTTGCTGCCGGTGTAGAGCACGGGGTAATGCTCTTCGAGGCGACGGGAAATGTAGTTGGCGTTCAGGATCGCCAGCTGCGAAGCGCGCTTGAGGCCCGCGCCGCCCATCATGCTGATGTACATCCAGGTGATCGGCAGGATGCTCGCGCTGCCAAATGGCGCCGCGCACACCGCGCCTTCCTTGCGCTCCATGGCCGCGTGGCCCGGCAGGAATGGCGTGAGGTGGGATTTAACCCCAATCGGGCCAACGCCCGGGCCGCCACCGCCGTGCGGGATGCAGAAGGTTTTGTGCAGGTTCAGGTGGGACACGTCGCCACCGAACTTGCCCGGTGCGCACAGGCCGACCATCGCGTTCATGTTGGCGCCGTCGATGTACACCTGGCCGCCGTTGTCGTGAATGATGCCGCAGATTTCGCGGATGCCTTCTTCGAACACGCCGTGGGTGGACGGGTAGGTGATCATCAGCGCGGCGAGGTGTTCGCGGTGCTCGATGGCCTTGGCGCGCAAGTCTTCGATGTCGACGTTGCCGCGGGCATCGCAGGCGGTGACCACCACGCGCATACCGGCCATGTTGGCGGTCGCCGGGTTGGTGCCGTGGGCCGACGATGGGATCAGGCAGATGTCGCGGCGTTCTTCGCCACGGCTCTGGTGATAAGCACGGATGGCCAGCAGGCCTGCGTATTCACCTTGGGAACCGGCGTTCGGTTGCAGGGAGATTGCGTCATAACCGGTGGCCGCGCAGAGCATGGCTTCCAGGTCGGAAGTCAGCTCCAGGTAGCCGGCGCTTTGTGCGGCCGGAGCGAATGGGTGCAGGGCACCGAATTCGGCCCAGGTCACCGGGATCATTTCGCTGGCGGCGTTGAGTTTCATGGTGCACGAACCCAGCGGGATCATGGTGCGGTCCAGCGCCAGGTCCTTGTCGGCCAGCTTGCGCAGGTAGCGCATCAGCTCGGTTTCGGAGTGGTAACGGTTGAACACCGGGTGGCTGAGGATCGGCGACTGGCGCAGCAGCGCGGCGGGCAAGGTGCTTTCGGTCGCAGCAAAGGCCGGCAGTGCCTTGCCGTCGGCGAAGATCGCCCACAAGGCTTCGATATCGGCCTGGCTGGTGGTTTCGTCGACCGACAGGCCAACGCGCTCGGCATCGACCACACGCAGGTTGATGCGCTGGGCGCGGGCCTTGTCGTGCAGGTCGGCGGTGTTGGCGCCCGTGTTGAGGGTGATCGTGTCGAAGAAGTTTGCCTGCTCAACCTTAAGGCCCAGGGCGGTCAAGCCTTTGGCCAGGATCGCGGTCAGCTGGTGAATGCGCTGGGCGATCCGGGTCAGGCCTTCAGGGCCGTGGTACACGGCGTACATGCTGGCGATGTTGGCCAACAGGACCTGCGCGGTGCAGATGTTGCTGGTGGCTTTCTCGCGACGGATGTGTTGCTCGCGGGTCTGCATGGCCAGGCGCAGGGCCGGCTTGCCGAAACGGTCGACCGACACACCGACCAGACGGCCCGGCATATCGCGCTTGAACGCATCCTTGGTGGAGAAGTACGCCGCGTGCGGGCCCCCAAAGCCCAGCGGTACGCCGAAGCGTTGCGCGCTGCCGATGGCCACGTCGGCGCCGAACTCACCCGGCGGGGTCAGCAGGGTCAGGGCCAGCAGGTCGGCGGCGACCGCGACCAAGGCATTGGCAGCGTGGAAACGCTCGGTCAGTTCGCGGTAATCAAACACATCACCGTTGCTCGCCGGGTATTGCAGCAGGGCGCCGAAAAACGCGCTGACGTCGGTCAGTTCACGCTCATCGCCCACTACCACGTCGATGCCCAACGGCTCGGCACGGGTGCGCAGCACGTCGAGGGTCTGTGGGTGGCTATGCACGGAGGCGAAGAAAGCGTTGCTGCCCTTGTTCTTGCTCAGGCGCTTGCAGAAGGTCATGGCTTCGGCGGCGGCGGTGGCTTCGTCGAGCAAGGAGGCGTTGGCGATCGGCAGGCCGGTGAGGTCGCTGATCAGGGTCTGGAAGTTCAGCAGTGCTTCCAGGCGGCCTTGGGAAATCTCGGGTTGGTACGGGGTGTAGGCGGTGTACCAGGCCGGGTTTTCCAGCAGGTTGCGCAGGATCGGCGACGGCGTGTGGCAGTTGTAGTAGCCCTGGCCGATGTAAGTCTTGAACAGCTGGTTCTTGCCGGCGATGGCCTTGATCTTGGCCAGGGCCTGGGCTTCGCTCAGGCCGTCTTCCAGGCCGAGCACGCTGGTGCCCTTGATGCTTTCCGGGATCACGCTGGCGCTGAGGGCTTCGAGGGAATCAAAGCCCAGGCTTGCGAGCATGTGCTGCTCATCTTCCTGGCGCGGGCCGATGTGGCGGGCGATGAATTCGTTGGCGGTGCTGAGATTGATGGTCATGGTGCGCTCCTCAGGCTTCAGCGTTGGCTTTGATCAGACGGTCGTACGCATCCTGATCCAGCAGTTTAGCTACCGCCTCGGCGTCGGCCGGTTTAAAGCGGAAGAACCAGCCTTCGCCCATCGGGTCTTCGTTAACCAGTTCCGGGCTGTCGCTGAGTGCGTCGTTTACTTCCAGCACTTCACCGGTCAGCGGCATGTACACGCCGCTGGCGGCTTTCACCGATTCCACGGTGGAGGCTTCGGCGCCCTTGTCGTAAGCCTGCAACTCCGGCAGTTGCACGAAAACCACATCACCCAGCGCGTTCTGCGCGAAAGCGGTGATACCCACGGTGACGCTGCCATCGGCTTCGGCGCGCAGCCATTCGTGATCTTCAGTGAAACGCAACTCGCTCATGGAAACTCCTCAGGGCCAGATTCGTCTGGTGGACGGGATTGGAATAATGGGGAGTTACTTAGCAATATTGCGGCCAATGTTATTAAGTTGTTATAAATCAGCCACTTAACAATTTTGGTTATGGAGATATAATTTTCAGCTGTAGCGATTTCGCTACACTCGAGCACACTAAAAAAAGCCTATGTGGATCAAAGCCTTGCATGGCGCGTAAAAAACAGGGTTGTAGCGATATCGTTACGCTGTAGCGCTTTCAGTACAGCGGATGTCGTTCTCAGACCAAAAATTGGATGCCTTCCATGTGGGAGCGGGCTTGTGTGGGAGCTGGCTTGCCTGCGATAGCATCACCTTGGTCTACCTGAACCACCGAGGTGCCCGCATCGCAGGCAAGCCAGCTCCCACATTCGGACCGCATTTATTCAGTCAGGGCTTATTGGGAATGCCGTACTTGCGCAAGCGATGGGCGATCGCCGTGTGGGACGTTTGCAGGCGGCTCGCCAGTTGGCGGGTCGAGGGGTAACTGGCGTAGAGGGTTTCCAGCAGGTTGCGCTCGAAGTCTTCCACCGCCTGTTCCAGGCTGTCGACTTCGCCGTCGTTCTGGCGCGCCACCGAGGTGCCGGCGATGTCGAGGTCGCCGATGTCCACCAGGCTGCTTTCGCAGATGGCGGCGGCGCGGAAGATCACGTTTTGCAGTTGGCGCACATTACCCGGCCAGCGGTTGCCCAGCAGCGCCGGGTAAGTGCCGGGCGCCAGGCGGCACACCGGGCGCTGGATCTGCGCACAGGCCTGCTGCATGAAGTAGCGGGCCAGCAGCAGAATGTCCTGGCCGCGCTCGCGCAGCGGCGGCACTTCGACGTTGAGCACATTAAGGCGGTAGAACAGGTCTTCGCGGAAGGTGCCCTCGCTGACCATCTTTTCCAGGTCGCGGTGAGTAGCGCTGAGAATGCGCACATTGACCTTCACTTCGCGGTCGCCGCCCACCCGGCGAAAGCTGCCGTCATTCAGAAACCGCAGCAGCTTGGCCTGCAAATACGGCGACATCTCACCGATCTCATCAAGGAACACCGTGCCCTGGTTGGCCAACTCCATCAGCCCGGGCTTGCCGCCACGCTGCGCGCCGGTAAAGGCGCCAGGCGCATAACCGAACAACTCACTTTCGGCCAGGTTCTCCGGCAATGCCGCACAGTTCAAGGCCAAAAACGGTGCACTGTGGCGTGCGCTGATGGCATGGCAGGCGCGGGCGACCAGCTCTTTGCCGGTGCCGGTTTCGCCCTGGATCAACAGCGGCGCATCCAGCGCCGCCACCCGTTGCGCCCGGGCTTTGAGGGTGCGAATCACCGGCGACTCGCCCAGCAGCGCATCAAACCCTTCGGCATGGTCGTGATGCAGCGCCGACAGTTGCTCACCGATGCGGTTGGGTTGGTACAGGGTCAGCAGGGCGCCGGCGTCGGTGATCGGTGTGGCGTCGAGCAAAAAGGTCTGGCCGTTGACGCTGATCTCGCGCAACGGCAAACGAAAGCCCTGTTCGAGCAAAGTCTCCAGCAGCGCCGGGTCGTTGAACAACGCGCTGATGCTTTCACCCGCCGGTTCGCGGCCATACAGCGCGATCAGCGCCGGGTTGGCCAGCAGGATCTTGCCCGCGCTGTCCAGGGCCAGCACCGGGTCGGTCATGGCTGCGAGCAGCGCGTCGAGTTGCAGGTGGCGGCGTTGGCCGGGAAGGATATCCACCACGGTGACCGCCTGTACGCCGTGCACGCTGAACAGCGCATCGCGCAGTTCTTCGAGCACCTCGGCGCTCAGGGTCGGCGCGTCGATGTACACGTTGGGCGGCACCATCTCCACCGCATCCAGGTTGAGATTGCGCCCACCGAGCAAGGCCAGGACTTCCTGGGTAATGCCGACGCGGTCGATGAAGCTGACGTGGATACGCATGGGGCTAGCAATTCTGGGGAACTGGAGGCGGCAAGTATGCCTTGGAGCGCAGGGAGATCAAAATGTGGGAGCTGGCTTGCCTGCGATCGCGGTGTGTCAGCCGATACTTTCGGTGACTGTTCCACCGTCATCGCAGGCAAGCCAGCTCCCACATGGGACTTACGGTGTTGTTATTCCAGGTGTTCGGGCTTGACCGGATCGCCGGACTTCACATCCAACTGATGCCGTACATCCTCAAACATCAAGTCGTACTGCTTGTGCATCGAGCCGTTAAGCGTCGCCACCTTCGGCATCCCGTATTTTTGCGCGATGTTCATCGCATGCCGGGCAAAGTCGAAGGCCTGGTCCTTGGGCAAAAAGAATTCCTCCTTGAGGTCCTTGCCCTGCACCGAGCCGTGCAGCTTGAACAGCATTCCCTTGCCTTCCTTTGGATCCTGGCTGACCTCGTAGTCGATGCACAGGTTGTAGCTGTAGTCCTCCTTGTTGAGCGCGTGACGTTCGATGTGCAGGTGACCGGGTTCAAAGGTGGCCATAGGCGTTTCTCCTCTACTTCACAGGTAGGTGATGCCAGGTTTTGCCGTGCTGATACGCGTGCCGGCGCTGCCCTGGACAATGGCTTCGATGTCCGAGAGTGAACCGATCACTGCGGTTTTGCCAGTCTGACGGGCGAACTCGCAGGCCGCTTGTACCTTCGGTCCCATGGAGCCGGCGGCGAAGCCGAGCTTCTCCATGTCGTCGGGATGGGCCTGGCCGATAGCCTTCTGGGTCGGCTTGCCGAAGTCGATAAAAGCCGCATTCACATCGGTCGCGATCACCAGCAAATCGGCGTCCAGTTGCGAGGCCAGCAAGGATGAGCACAGGTCTTTGTCGATCACCGCTTCAATACCGCGCAGTGTGCCGTCTTCGCCATACATCGTCGGGATGCCGCCGCCACCGGCGCAAATCACAATGGCGCTTTTTTCCAGCAGCCACTTGATCGGGCGGATTTCAAAGATGCGTTTGGGGCGTGGGCTGGCCACCACGCGGCGGTATTTGTCGCCATCGGGGGCGATGGCCCAGCCTTTTTCAGCAGCGAGTTTTTCGGCTTCGGCCTTGGAGTACACCGGGCCAATGGGTTTGGTCGGGTTCTGGAAGGCCGGGTCCTTGGCGTCGACTTCCACTTGGGTGAGCAAGGTGGCGAACGGTACTTCGAAGTCCAGCAGGTTGCCCAGTTCCTGTTCGATGATGTAGCCGATCATGCCTTCGGTCTCGGCGCCGAGCACGTCCAGCGGGTACGGCGAAACCTGGGTGTAGGCCGCCGCCTGCAATGACAGCAGGCCGACTTGCGGGCCATTGCCGTGGGCAATCACCAGCTCGTTGCCGGGATGGATCTTGGCGATCTGTTCGGTGGCGATGCGGATATTGGCGCGTTGGTTGTCCGCCGTCATGGGTTCACCACGGCGGAGCAGGGCGTTGCCGCCCAGGGCTACGACGATGCGCATAAAAATGTCCTTCTAAAAGCGTGGCTGAAGGAACGCGGTTAATGTGGGAGCTGGCTTGCCTGCGATAGCGATGGATCATGTAGACCGCCATCGCGGGCAAGCCCGACTCCCACATGGGAGCGCATTACCAGCTTGATGGGTTAGATATCCGCCAGCGCCGACACCAGAATCGCCTTGATGGTATGCATGCGGTTTTCTGCCTGCTCAAACGCGATGTTGGCCGGCGACTCGAACACTTCCTCGGTCACTTCCACGCCATTGGCCAGGTTCGGATAACGCGCGGCGATGTCCTTGCCCACCTTGGTCTCACTGTTATGGAACGCCGGCAGGCAGTGCATGAACTTCACGCGCGGGTTGCCCGAGGCTTTCATCATCTTGGCGTTGACCTGGTACGGCAACAGTTGCTCGATACGCTCGTCCCACGCTTCCACCGGCTCGCCCATCGACACCCAGATATCGGTGTGGATGAAGTCCACGCCTTTCACGGCTTCTTTCGGGTCTTCGGTGATGGTGATGCGTGCGCCGCTTTCCTCGGCAAAGGCCTGGCACTGCTTGATGAAATCTTCGTGTGGCCACAGCGCTTTTGGCGCCCCGATGCGCACGTCCATGCCCAGTTTGGCGCCGATCATCAGCAGCGAGTTGCCCATGTTGTAGCGCGCGTCGCCCAGGTACGCGTAGCTGATGTCATGCAGCGGCTTGTCGCTGTGCTCGCGCATGGTCAGGGTGTCGGCGATCATTTGGGTCGGGTGGAATTCGGCGGTCAGGCCGTTGAACACCGGCACACCGGCGAACTTGGCCAGCTCTTCAACGATTTCCTGCTCAAAGCCACGGTACTCGATGGCATCGAACATCCGGCCCAGGACGCGGGCGGTGTCTTTCATGCTTTCCTTGTGGCCGATCTGCGACGACACCGGGTCGATATAGGTGACGTGGGCGCCCTGGTCATGGGCTGCCACTTCGAACGCGCAACGGGTGCGAGTCGAGGTTTTTTCGAAGATCAGCGCGATGTTTTTGCCTTGCAGGTGCGGACGCTCGGTGCCGGTGTACTTGGCGCGTTTGAGGTCGCGGGACAGGTCCAGCAGGTAGTTCAACTCGCGGGTAGTGTGGTGCATCAGCGACAGCAGGCTGCGGTTGCGCATGTTAAAAGCCATGATGAGTCTCCTTAATAGTCGATTGGGTCGCGGATGATCGGGCAGGTCATGCAGTGGCCACCGCCACGGCCTCGGCCCAGTTCACCGGCGCTGATGGTGATGACTTCCACACCGGCCTTGCGCAGCAGGGTGTTGGTGTAGGTGTTGCGGTCGTAACCGATCACCACGCCAGGCTCCACGGCCACCACGTTGTTGCCGTCATCCCATTGCTCGCGCTCGGCGGCGAAGCTGTTGCCGCCGGTCTCGACCACACGCAGTGCCTTGAGGTTGAGCGCTGCGGCCACGGTTTCGAGGAAATTGGTTTTCTCCCGCTGGATGTCGATGCCGTGCGGCTTGCTCTCATCCGGGCGCAGGGTGAAGGGCACGATCTGGTTGACCACTTCGGGGAAGATGGTCACCAGGTCGCGGTCGCAGAAGCTGAACACGGTGTCCAGGTGCATCGCCGCGCGGGACTTTGGCAGGCCGGCAACGATCACGCGTTCCACGGCTTTGTTTTTGAACAGGTTGCGCGCCAGTTGGCCAATCGCCTGGTGCGAAGAACGCTCGCCCATGCCGATCAACACCACGCCATTGCCAATCGGCATCACGTCGCCGCCTTCCAGCGTGGCTGCGCCGTGTTCCTGATCGGGGTCGCCGTACCAGATCTGGAAGTCGGCGTTGGTGAACTCGGGGTGGAATTTATAGATGGCGCTGGCCAACAGGGTTTCCTGACGTCGCGCCGGCCAGTACATCGGGTTGAGCGTCACACCGCCGTAGATCCAGCAGGTGGTATCGCGGGTGAACTGAGTGTTGGGCAGCGGCGGCAGAATGAAGCTTGAGTGGCCGAGGAAGTCGCGGAACATCTCGATGGTTCGGCCACCAAAGCTGCTCGGCAGGTCATCGGCCGACACGCCGCCAATCAGGAACTCGCTGATCTTGCGCGGCTCCAGGCTGCGCAGCCACGAGCCGACTTCATCGACCAGGCCCATGCCAACCGTATTGGCGGTGATCTTGCGTTCCAGAATCCAGTCCAGCGCTTCTGGGATGGCGACGATATCGGTCAGCAGGTTGTGCATTTCCAGCACATCAATGTCCCGCTCGCGCATCTTGGTCACGAAGTCGAAGTGGTCGCGCTTGGCCTGGGCCACCCACAGCACGTCATCGAACAGCAGTTCGTCGCAGTTGTTGGGGGTCAGCCGCTGATGGGCCAAACCTGGGGAGCACACCATGACTTTGCGCAGTTTGCCGGCTTCGGAATGTACGCCGTACTTCACTTTTTCCGTGGTCATTACAGATCCTCCAGTCAGAATTACAGAGTCAGGAAGCCGTCGTAGAGGCCATAGGCAGCCACCAGGGCGCCAATGACGACTGCGGCAAAAATCAGCTTCTCGACGTTGGTGAAAATCGGCTTGCCCAGTTCATGCTTGGCCTTGGCGAACAGGATGGCGCCGGGGGCATAGAGCAGGGCGGACAGCAGCAGGTATTTGGTGCCACCGGCGTAGAGCAGCCAGACCGCGTAGATCAGGGCGATGGCGCCGATGAACAGGTCTTTCCTGCGCTCGCGCAGGGCGTTTTCGTAGGTCTCGCCACGCACCGCCAGCAGCAGCGCATAGGCCGCCGACCACAGGTAAGGCACCAGGATCATCGAGGTGGCGAGGTAGATCAGTGACAAGTAAGTGCTGGCCGAGAACAACGTGATCACCAGGAAAACCTGGACCATCGCATTGGTCAGCCACAGGGCGTTGACCGGCACGTGGTTGGCGTTTTCGCGGCGCAAAAACTCCGGCATGGTGTGGTCCTTGGCGGCGGCGAACATGATCTCCGCACACAGCAGCACCCACGACAGCAGCGCACCCAGCAGCGAGACGATCAAACCGACGCTGATCAACACCGCGCCCCAGTGGCCCACCACATGCTCCAGCACGGCAGCCATCGATGGGTTCTGCAGTTTGGCCAGTTCCGGTTGGGTCATGATGCCCAGGGACAGCACGTTCACCAGCATCAGAAACAGCAGCACGGTGATAAAGCCGATCACGGTGGCCTTGCCGACGTCGCTGCGTTTTTCTGCACGGGACGAGAAGATGCTCGCGCCTTCGATGCCGATAAACACCCACACGGTGACCAGCATCATGTTGCGCACCTGGTTCATCACACTGCCCAGATCGGGGTTTTTCAAGCCCCAGATGTCAGCGGTAAAGATGTCCAGCTTGAACGCGAACACAGCGATCAACACGAACAGCACCAGCGGCACCACTTTGGCGACGGTGGTCACCAGGTTGATGAACGCCGCTTCCTTGATGCCGCGCAGTACCAGAAAGTGCACGGCCCACAGCAGCACCGAGGCGCCGATCACCGCCGCTGGCGTGTTGCCCTCGCCAAAAATGGGGAAGAAGTAACCGAGGGTGCTGAACAGCAACACGAAGTAACCGACGTTGCCCAGCCAGGCGCTGATCCAGTAACCCCAGGCTGATGAGAACCCCATGTAGTCGCCGAATCCGGCCTTGGCATAGGCGTACACGCCGCCGTCGAGGTCGGGCTTGCGGTTGGCCAGGGTCTGGAACACGAAAGCGAGGGTGAGCATGCCGATGGCGGTAATGACCCAGCCGATCAACACCGCGCCGACATCGGCGCTGGCGGCCATGTTTTGCGGGAGTGAGAAGATCCCGCCGCCAATCATTGAGCCCACGACCAGCGCAACCAGGGCGCCGAGTCGAAGTTTTCCGGGAGTTTCAGACATTGCATGACTCCAATGCAGGAGAAGAGAGACCACAGAATAATTCCGTGCGCTAGTCAAACAGCTGACTCAGATCACTTCATTGGCACATTCCATTGTGAATTAATGACTTAAGGGTAAAATCCCGAGGCAATAGTTTCCCCCGCAAAGGCGCTTTCCAGAGCGGCTCCTGCGTTTTTATTAATCATTTAGTCCGAGGTATGGACGTTTGACCGTAGCCCGTTTTGTCGAATGTGCAAACTTTTCTCAATTAAGTGCCTAAGCCTGCACGAACTGGCAAAGTGCCTGCTCTATTTAAATTCTAAATAAGCCTAAACTTTATAAACTGTCATGCCATTGCGTTATGAGCGTGGTGGTTTTATCGCGGTCTTTAATAAACGCTACACTCGTCGAGTTAATTAGTTGAGTGCCCGCGTGTTCTCTCAAACTATTTTATTTCAGGAGTTTTCATGTCCCAACCGGCCGAGAAACTACGCCTCAGCGCGTTGATTGCCCTGGTGGTGGGTTCGATGATCGGCGGCGGGATTTTCTCTTTGCCGCAGAACATGGCCGCACGCGCCGAAGTGGGCGCCGTGCTGATCGGCTGGGCGATCACCGCCGTCGGCATGCTCACCCTGGCCTTTGTGTTCCAGACCCTGGCCAATCGCAAACCTGAACTGGACTCCGGCGTGTATGCCTACGCCAAGGCCGGGTTCGGTGACTACATGGGGTTTTCGTCGGCCTGGGGCTACTGGATCAGTGCGTGGATGGGCAACGTCGGTTACTTCGTGTTGCTGTTCAGCACCCTCGGCTACTTTTTCCCGGTGTTCGGCCAGGGCAATACGCCGGTCGCCATCGGCTGCGCCTCGCTGCTGCTGTGGGCGGTGCATTTTCTAGTGCTGCGTGGCATCAAGGAGGCGGCCTTCATCAACCAGATCACTACGGTGGCGAAGATCGTGCCGTTGCTGATGTTTATCGTGATCGCCGCCGTGGCGTTCAAGGCGGATATTTTTACCCGCGATATCTGGGGCCTGGGCAACCCGCAATTTGGCAGCGTGGTCGATCAGGTACGCAATATGATGCTGGTCACTGTGTTCGTGTTTATCGGTATCGAGGGCGCCAGTGTGTATTCGGCGCGCGCCGAGAAGCGCTCGGACGTGGGCCGCGCCACGGTGATCGGCTTTGTCGGTGTGCTGGCACTGCTGGTGCTGGTGAACGTGCTGTCCCTGGGCATCATGAGCCAGCCGGAATTGGCGCAATTGCAGAACCCGTCATTGGCGGGGGTGCTGGAACATATCGTCGGGCCGTGGGGCGCGATGGCGATCAGCATCGGGTTGGCCGTGTCGCTGCTCGGCGCCTTGCTGTCATGGGCGCTGCTGTGTGCGGAAATCCTCTACGCCACTGCCCATGACAACACCATGCCGGCCTTCCTGAAAAAGGAAAACCCCAACCGGGCGCCGGTCAATGCGCTGTGGCTGACCAATGTGATGATCCAGGTGTTCCTGGTGATCACGCTGTTTTCCCACAGCACCTACACCACCCTGATTTACCTGGCCTCGTCGATGATCCTGGTGCCGTACCTGTGGTCGGCGGCCTACGCGGTGCTGCTGAGCGGGCGCGGCGAAACCTATGCCGGTGCCCAGCGCCAGCGTTATAAGGATTTTCTGGTCGGCCTGATCGCCCTCGGCTATGCCGTCTGGCTGCTGTATGCCGGTGGCTTGAAGTACCTGCTGCTCTCGGCGTTGCTGTATGCGCCCGGCGTGATCCTGTTTGCCCTGGCCAAGCGCGAACAGGGCCAGCCCTTGTTTACGCACATGGAAAAAGGCATTTTCAGTTGCGTGATTGCGGGCGCGGGGCTGGCGGCTTATGGGCTGTATAGCGGGGTGTTGTCGTTGTGAGATTGGCGTATGAGCCGCCCTATGACTGGGCGGCAATGCTGGGTTTTCTATCGGCGCGGGCCATCATCGGGTTGGAGACCGTGGAGGCCGGCGTGTATCGGCGCAGCGTCAGCATTGGCGGGCAACATGGCTGCATCAGCGTGGCGCCGGGCGCGGGCGCTTGGCTGGAAGTGGGCGTTGAGTTTCCCGACATGGCGGCGTTGCCCGAGATCGAGCGGCGCCTGCGGGCGATGTTCGATCTGGATGCGCGGCCTGGTTTGATCAATGCGCAACTGGCCGCCGACCCGTTGATGGCGCAGTTGGTGGCTGCCCGCCCTGGCCTGCGGGTGCCGGGGACGTGGGATGGTTTGGAGCTGGCGATTCGTGCGGTGCTGGGCCAGCAGATCACGGTGGTCGCGGCCATTCGCCTGGCGGGTAAATTGGTGGCGCAGTATGGCCAGCCGCTGCAAACGCCCCATACCGGTATTACCCATGTATTTCCTGCTCCTGAAGTCTTGGCGGCGGCGGACCTGGCGACCTTGGGCATGCCCAAGGCGCGGGGCCGTACCTTGTCGGGTGTGGCTCGGGCGTTGCTGGATGATCCGCAATTATTTGCAGCCAAGGCCAGTCTCAAGGACGGCGTGGCGCGCCTGGTAGTCTTGCCGGGAATTGGCGACTGGACCGCGCAGTACATCGCCATGCGTCAGTTGCGTGAGCCGGATGCGTTTGCGTCGGGGGATATTGGCTTGATCAATGCGCTGGCGGCGCTGGAAGGCGGGCCGGTATCGGCGCGGCAGTTGTTGGCCCGTGCCGAAGCGTGGCGGCCCTTGCGGGCGTATGCGGCGCAGCATTTGTGGACGTCGTTGAGCCGGGTGGATTGAAGGCGGTTGTCAGGGCCTCATCGCAGGCAAGCCAGCTCCCACATTTGGCTGTGTTCACACATCCAATGTGGGAGCTGGCTTGCCTGCGATAGCGATCTCAATTCACCACTGAGCTCGATGTGAGCCCAATTCCCCAGCGGGCAAATCCCACTGCAACGGCGTGCCACTGATGGTCACCGGTGCCAGCAAACGATGGGCCTGGCCCCACGCCGTCTGCTCCACCACCAAGCCCTGATCGCCCGGTTCTTCGGCCCGCAACGCCGGCTGCTCCGGCACTTGCCCGGCCTCCACCAGCAACTTTGCGGTGCGCGCCAATGACAAGCGCGCCGAACCGCCACGGCCGGTTTTCAGCCGCTCACTCAACGCTTGAATCGCACTGGCCGCCATCAAATACCCGGTCGCATGATCCAGCGCCTGCAACGGCAGCGGCACCGGTTTATCTGCCTGTTTCCAGGCCATGCCGGCGTCGGCAATGCCGCTGCTCATCTGCACCAGGCTGTCAAAGCCGCGACGGTTGCGCCACGGGCCGCTCCAGCCGTAGGCGTTGAGGCTTACGTCGATCAGGCCGGGGGCGAGGCGTTGTAATTCTGTGGCGGTGTAGCCCAACTGTTCGAGCGCGTCGGCGCGGTAGCCGTGGAACAGGATGTCGGCGTCCTTGAGCAGGTTTTCGAACACCTGGCGGTCTTCGGCACTTTTAAGGTTCAGGCGTGCGCAGCGTTTTCCCAGGGTCATTTCCGGCACTACGCCCGGTTCGTTCCAGGTCGGCGAGTCGATGCGCAGTGCATCGGCGCCCAGGCCTGCGAGAAAACGACTGGCCACAGGACCGGCCAACACACGGGTCAAGTCCAGCACCTTGATGCCGGCCAGCGGGCGTGCCACCGAGCCGAGCCACGGTTTATCGCCAGTGGTGTCGAAGGTCTGGCGCTGCACCAATGCCTCGGCGTTCACCGCCAACCCTTGCGGATGGGTTTGCCAGGCCTGCCAGGTACGCATCTGCGCCGCGCAACCGCCGGCATCGACGATCGCCTGTTCCAGTTCGGCGGCGTTCCAGGTGGCGACTTTACTGGCCATCTCGGCGCGGTCATTGACCTTGCCCAGGACGCGCTCGGCGGCAGCACGGTGGTGGGGCGCATTGGTGTGCAAACGGATCCAGCCGTCGGCGCTGGCGTAGTCGCCGGCCACCGGGTCCCACAGCGGCGGTACTTGCCAGCCCACCGGGCGAATCGAGGAGGAGAACCAGAAGGAAGCGAGGCGCCGGTCCACGCTCACGCTGGGCAAGCGCCCGGTTTGTTGCTGGATAAGTTGAGCAACCGCCTGGCCGGCAGCGCCCAGGCTGGCGCTGGCCAGTTCGGTCACGGCAAAGGTCGAGGGCAGGGCGCCGGCCTCGGTGAACGTCAGTGGGGTTTGCGGTAAATCGAGTGCGGCTTGGATGGGTGTCAGCAGGTCAGTCATCAAAGGCCCTCCGTTAGAGAAGGGCCACTATAGAAGATCCTCACACGGCTGTGACCACTCCCGGCACCAACGGCAAGTCGATGCTGGCGATAAAACCGCCGTCCGGGTGATTGGCCAGAATCAGGCTGCCGCCATGGCGTTCGGCGGCGCGACGGGCAATCGCCAGGCCCAGCCCGTGGCCTTGGGCCGCTTGACCGGGCGCGCGATAAAACGGCTCGCCCAGTTGGCTCAGGTGTTCGGCTTCAACGCCGGGGCCGTGGTCGCGCACGCTGATCAGGATGCGCTCGCCCTGGTGCTGGGCGCTTAGCTCGATCGGCTGGCCAACGGGGTTAAACCGCTGGGCGTTACGCAGCAGGTTGTCCACCGCGCGCTCGATCATGGTCGGCCAGCCCTTGAGGTGCAGCTCGGGTTCGGCGCTCAGTTGCACCACCTGTTCCGGCGCACTGAGTTGGGCATCCTTTTGTAAGGTTCTGAGCAGTGGGGTGAGGTCGACCTCTTCGGCGCTGGCGTTGTCGGCGTCCACGCGGGCCAGCACCAGAATCTCGCTGATGAGTGCTTCCAGACGGTCGCACTCACGGGTCAGGCGCGGCCACAGGCGTTCGCGTTCTTCGGGGCCGGCGCGTTCGGCCAGGGCCAGGGCGATGCGCAAGCGGGCCAGCGGCGAGCGCAGTTCGTGGGACACATCGCGCAGCAACTGGCGCTGGCTGCCGATCAGGCTTTGCAGGCGTGCGCCCATGCGGTTGAAGTCCGTGGCCAGCACGCCGAATTCATCGCGGCGGTTGGCCAGTTGCGCCAGGCTGTTTTGCTGATAGGTGGTCTGGCCCAGGTCATGCACTGCGCCGCGCAGGCGGCTGAGTGGGCGGGTAATGGACAGGGTCACCAGCAGGCTGAACAGCGTCAGCACCACCAGGGCAATGGCCAGTGCGCTCAACGGCCACATCAGGCTGCTGCGGTGCCAGGCGTCCAGCTCCGGGTTGGGGATGCGGTAGATCAGCAGGTACGTGTCACCGGTTTTTTCACTGGTGTACTCGGCGGTCAGGCGGCGCCAGGGCAGATGGCTGTCCTGGTTGTCATTCTGGCGGGCTTCGAAGGCGGCGGCACGGCGCGGGAAAGTGCCGCGTACCACTGGGTCGCCGCTTTCGTTGAGGACCTGCACGTCGATGTGGTACTGGCGTTTGCGTTGTTGCAGCAACTCCTGGGCGGCGTCCTCACCCTGGGCTTCGTAGAGTTGCGTCCACTCTTGCGCCAGGTTGTTGAGGCCGGGATGGCGGCTCAGAATCCAGGTGTCCTGGTTGAGCATATGCCCAAGCAGGATCGACAGCCCGGCAACCAAGGCGATGGCCAGCCAGAAACTGGCCAGGATGCGCCAGAACAATGAACGCACAGGAAACCCTCAAACAGGAAAAGCCCAGCGGCGCTAGCCACTGGGCTGGGAGGTAACGCTAGCGCATTATTGCGCTTTTTGCGGCTGTTGCGCTTTCCAGGCCTGGAATTCCTTCCACTCGGCGCGGCGCTCGGCTTGCTTCTTGACGATCTCGTCGAACTTCTTCTGTTGATCGGGTTTGAGCACGGCACGGATGTCAGCCTGGGTTTTCTGCTTGGCGGCGGCCATGTCGTTTTTCATGGCTTGCTGGTCAGCGGCCGGCAGCTTGTCGAGGTACTTGCGCACGATTTCTTTGCGGCCGTGCCATTGTTCGCCCATCAGCTTGCCGATTTGCTCGCGCTGTTCGCGGCTCAGGTCGAGCTGGCTGAAGGGGCCGCCTTTGCCACGCGGACCGTGTTCGCCGCCGTGGCCTGGGCCGCCCATCATATGGCCTTCAGGGCCGCCCATCGGGCCTGGGCCTTCTGGCGCTGCGGCCATGGCGATGGTTGGCAGGGCAGCGGCGAACATCAGAGCGATAAGGGTCTTGCGCATGGTGTTTCTCCTGTCTCTATTCCGGTGAGTCCGGATGTGAGTAGGTTACCCAGCGCAAGGTCAGCGGCGGTCAGGGGAGGGTAAAGCTTGGGTAAAGAGGGTTTGTTGCGAGGTTTACATTGATCGTTCCCACGCTCTGCGTCACCGGCGTACACAGCGGAACGCAGAGCGTCCCCGGCGGCATTACCACGCGGAGCGTGGGAACGATCGTTAGAGGCTGTAGTAATAGCCACGGCTGCGCAGCGCCACGATCCGCGGCCGGCCATCCGGGTGTGGGCCGATCTTTTTGCGCAGGTTGCTCACGTGCATGTCCAGGCTGCGATCGTACAGAGTGAGCTTGCGGCCCAGGGCGATCTGCGCCAGTTCCTGCTTGTCCAGCGGCTCGCCGGGCTGGCGCAGCAAGGCTTCGAGCAGGCGGCTTTCGGACACCGTGAGCGTGAATTCCTGCTCGTCGATGCTGACCACGCCGCGCACCGGGCTGAAGCACAAATCGCCCAGCTCCATCTGCGTCGACACCGCCGCCGGGTGGCTGCGGCGCAGCACGGCGCGCAGGCGCGCAGTCAGTTCGCGAGGGTCGCAGGGCTTGGCCAGGTAATCGTCGGCACCCAGTTCCAGGCCGAGGATACGGTCCAGCGGTTCGCCACGGGCCGAGAGCATCACCACCGGTAACTCCGGGTGGTCATTGCGCAATTGCTTGAGCAACTCCAGGCCGCTGCCATCCGGCAGCATCACGTCAAGCACCACGGCGGCGGGTGAGGCTTCGGCCAGGGCTTTGCGGGCGCTCAAGCCGTCGTGGCAGGCGCGCACCTGGAAACCTTCCTGGCTCAGCCAACTGGTCAGCAGCTCACAGAGCTCCTGGTCATCATCTATCAGTAACAGCTCGCTCATGACTCACTCAATTTAGCCATTGTCGACGGCGACGGTGCCCACCGCTGGCGAAGATCCCACACAGCAAGGCGATCAGTGCGACAGCCCCGCCGGTAACAAACCACTGTTGTTGTTCGGTCAGCCAGCGGTTCAAGGCGCCGCCTTGTGTCTCTTTGAGTTGCTGGACCAGGCGTTGGTTCTCCTGGCGCAAGCGATTCAGTTGAGCGCTTTCACGGGCATTCTCGGTGCTTTGCAGTTGTTTGCTCAATGCTTCACGCAGCCGTTCGCTTTCTTTCAAGCGTTGCTGCAACTCGGTGATCTGGCTGCCGACACTCAGGGACAAGGGCGTGGAGCTGCCGGTGTTTGAGGTTTCTTCCGCGTGGGCGGTCGCCCCGATCATTAACACTGCCAACAGACACAACGGACGTAAGCGCATCGGAACTCCTGATTCCACACGAATATTCAGAACGTTGTCGGCAGGTTACCGAGAATAATGAGCAATCAGGAGCGCGCCGAACCTATCAGGTTCAGCGCAGCCGGGCTTTAAGGCAGGACTTGCTTGAACGGCTTGACCACCACATCAGCGTAGACGCCCGCAGCAATGTAGGGATCGGCTTTGGCCCAGGCCTGGGCATCGGCCAGCGAGGCGAACTCGGCAATGATCAGGCTGCCGGTGAAGCCGGCGGCGCCTGGGTCATTGCTGTCGACGGCCGGGTGCGGGCCTGCGATCACCAGACGGCCTTCGGCTTGCAAGGTTTTCAGGCGCTCAACGTGCGCCGGGCGTACGCTCAGGCGTTTTTCCAGCGAATCGGCAACGTCGGTGGCAATGATGGCGTAGAGCATGTCAGTCCTCGGTTTTCGGCGTGGTAGGGGCGGTGTCATGCAGATGGCGCGACAGGTAGATACCTTGGCCGATCAGGAACAATACGGTCATGCCCAGGCTGCCGAAGACTTTGAAGTCCACCCAGTAATCCTGGAAGGTAAAGGCCACGAACAGGTTGGCGGCGCCGCAAAACAGGAAAAACACGATCCAGGCCACGTTCAACCGCACCCATACCGGCTCCGGCAGGGTCAACGCGTGGCCCATGATGCGCTTGATCAACAGACGGTCACCGATGAAGTGGCTGCCGATAAACACCAGCGCGAACAGCCAGTTCACCACCGGGGCTTTCCATTTAAGGAAGGTTTCGCTGTGAAAGGCCAGGGTCAGGCCGCCGAACACCAGGCAGGCAACCAGGGTAAGCCATTGGCTTTTTTCCAGTTTGCGCTGGGAAATGAAAATGGCGCCGTAGACTACGATAGAACTGACGATCAGCACAGCAGTGGCGCTGTAGATGCCCCCGAACGAGAGCTGATGACCGGCGATATCGATGACCCTGGGGTCGAGTTTGGTAACGATGAAAAACAGCAACAGCGGGATGAAGTCGATGAATTGTTTCACAGTAAGAGCCAGAAGCTGGATGTGGCGGCATAATAACAAACATCCTTGGTAGCGAAAGCGCCAGCTGACTTGAGGTTACACACGCCCGTGAATGTTGATTTGCACTGCCACAGCACAGCCTCCGACGGCGCCCTGGCGCCCGCGGTACTGGTTGCGCGTGCGTTTGAAAAAGGCGTGCGAGTCCTGTCATTGACCGACCACGACACCCTTGAAGGCCTCGACGAGGCGCGCACGGCGGCCCATGCGCTGGGCATGCAACTGGTCAACGGCGTGGAATTGTCCTGCACCTGGGGCGGCGCCACCATTCATGTGCTCGGTTACGGTTTCGATCAAAACGCTGCGCCTTTGGTGGCGGCCATCGCCCAATTGCACGATGGCCGTTGGCTGCGGTCCGAAGAAATAAGCCGCAAGCTCAGCCTTAAAGGCATGCCCAATGCGCTCGACGGCGCCCGCGCCATCCAGCAGGAGCTGGGCGACAGCGGCAACGCACCGGCCCGGCCGCACTTTGCCGACTGGATGGTGCGTGAAGGGTTCGTCAGGGACCGCGCAGAAGCGTTTCGCAAATGGCTGGGCGCCGGCAAGTTGGGTGATGTGAAGCAACACTGGCCGACCCTGGAAGATACGGTCGGCACATTGCGCGCTTCCGGAGCCTGGGTGAGCCTGGCGCATCCCTGGCATTACGATTTCACCCGCAGCAAACGCCGCAAGCTGATTGCCGACTATATTGGAGCGGGCGGCCACGCAATCGAAGTGGTCAACGGGCATCAACCCGCTGATCAGGTGGGCAGCCTGGCGATTCTTGCCCGCGAATTTGGTCTGCTGGTCAGCGCCGGCAGTGATTTTCATGGCCCAGGCGGCTGGTCCGAGATCGGCGAGTACCGCCAGGTCCCGGAAGACTTGCCGCTGCTGTGGGGGCGATTCAAGTATGACCCCATTATTGCCACCGTCTGAACAGGTAGAACACGTGAGTCAATTCTTCCAGATTCATCCGGAAAACCCTCAAGCGCGCCTGATAAAACAGGCCGTGGAGATCATTCGCGCCGGTGGCGTGGTGATCTACCCGACTGATTCGTCCTACGCCATTGGTTGCCAGATCGGCGACAAAAGCGCGGTCGAACGGGTCAGACGCCTGCGTGACCTGGACAAAAACCACAACTTTGCGCTGATCTGCAGCGATTTGTCGCAACTGGGGTTGTTCGCCAAGGTCGATACCGGCACCTTCCGCCTGCTCAAGGCCCACACGCCGGGGCCATACACCTTTATTCTCAATGCCACCCGTGAAGTGCCGCGCCTGTTGCTGCACCCCAAAAAACGCACCATCGGCCTGCGTGTGCCCGAGCACCCGATTGCCCTGGCGTTGCTGGCCGAACTGGGTGAGCCGTTGATGAGCGTGTCGCTGATTTTGCCCGGTGAAGAAGAGCCGCTGTACGACCCTTACGAAATGCGCCGACTGCTGGAAAAACACGTCGACCTGATCATCGACGGCGGCTACGGCGGCAACAAGGCGTCCACCGTGATCAACCTGGCCGACGGCGAGCCGCAAGTGGTGCGCGTAGGCTGCGGCGACCCGACGCCGTTTATGGTTGAGGCCTGAATGTCGGCCGTGGAAACCGCTGATCCCCAGGCCGGCGCCCAGCAGGAACTGCCGTTTGCCATGGTCTATGGCCAGGCGGTCATGGAAATGCCGCTGGACCTGTATATTCCGCCGGATGCGCTGGAAGTCTTCCTTGAAGCCTTCGAAGGCCCGCTGGACTTGCTGCTGTACCTGATCCGCAAACAGAACATCAATATCCTCGACATCCCGGTGGCGGAAATCACTCGCCAGTACATGGGGTATGTCGAGTTGATGCAGTCTGTGCGCCTGGAGTTGGCCGCCGAGTACCTGGTGATGGCTGCCATGCTCGCCGAGATCAAGTCGCGCATGCTGTTGCCGCGCGCCGAGACCATCGAGGCCGAAGAAGACGACCCGCGTGCCGAACTGATCCGTCGCCTGCAGGAATACGAACGCTTCAAGGCCGCCGCCGAAGGCATCGACGGTTTGAGCCGCGTGGGCCGTGATGTGCTGGTGCCCAAGCTCGACGCTCCGCAAGCCCGGGCGCGCAAGTTGTTGCCGGATGTAAGCCTGGAAGAATTGCTGATGTCCATGGCCGAGGTATTGCGCCGGGGTGACATGTTCGAAAGCCACCAGGTCAGCCGTGAAGCGCTGTCGACCCGCGAGCGCATGAGCGATGTGCTGGAGCGCCTCAAGGGCGGCGGGTTTGTACCGTTTGTCGAGCTGTTTACCAAAGAGGAAGGGCGCCTGGGGGTGGTGGTGACCTTTATGGCCATCCTCGAACTGGTCAAGGAATCCTTGGTCGAGCTGGTCCAGAATGAGCCTTTTGCGGCTATCCACGTGCGGGCGCGAGCCGAATAAAGAGCTGAATCGATGAATCTGACTGAACCCCGCGAACTGGCACCCTTGCTGGAAGCCTTTCTCCTGGCCTCGGGAAAACCGCAATCGCTGGAACGCCTGTTCGAGTTGTTCGAAGAGGCCGAGCGCCCTGAACCGCCGGTGTTCAAGAAGGCGCTGGAGATTCTGCGCAAGTCCTGCGACGGTCGCGCCTTTGAACTGCGCGAGGTGGCGTCAGGTTATCGCTTGCAGATCCGTGAGGAATTTTCCCCGTGGGTCGGCCGGTTGTGGGAAGAACGCCCGCAGCGTTATTCCCGGGCGATGCTGGAGACCATGGCGCTGATTGCCTATCGCCAGCCGATCACCCGGGGCGAAATTGAGGATGTGCGGGGCGTTGCGGTCAACAGCCATATCGTCAAGACGCTGCTGGAGCGCGAGTGGATCCGCATCGTCGGCTACCGCGACGTGCCCGGCAAACCGGCGATGTTCGCCACCACCAAGGTGTTCCTCGATCACTTCAACCTGAAAAACCTCGACGACCTGCCACCGCTTGCCGAATTGCGCGAGATGGAAGCCGAGCCGGTGCTCGACTTCGACGACGCGCCGGTGCCGGCCAGCCTGCAGGAACTGGCCGACGCCACCGCCGAGCCGGAAGAGCCGAAGGACGAAACCAGTTTTCATACCTTGCTGCTTGAGCTGGATGATATGGAGCAGGGCATCAAAACTGACTTTGATGATTTGTTGCGTGACGGCGCGGTTGAGCCGGAAAGCCAGGTGAACGTTGAGGGTGAGCCGCAAGTCGAACCGGAACCGGAACCGGAGCCTGAACCCGAAGAAGACATCCTCGGCGTGGCCGAAGCCCGTGAAAAGCTCCTGGCCGCTGTTGCCGCCCTTGAACAGCCGCCTTTGAGCGACGAAGAAGACGAAGCCCGGGCGCTGGCTGAAGCCATCGAGGCCGAACGCCGACAGTTCGAGGACTGACCTGCTCTGCCAGACACATAGATCGTTCCCACGCTCTGCGTGGGAATGCCGCCTCGGACGCTCCGCGTCCGCTTGTGACGCGGAGCGTCACGGGATGCATTACCACGCGGAGCGTGGGAACGAGAGCCGTAATGATGAGTTCCACCAAAGACCCTTGCATCAGCATCTGCAAATTCACCGACGACGTCTGTGTCGGCTGTGGCCGCAGCAAGCGCGAAATCCGCGCCTGGAAGAAGCTCGACAAAGCCGACAAACGTACCGTTCTGGCCGAAGCCGAGCTGCGCCTGCTGGCCCTGGGCGCCACCGGTCGGCGGAAAAGCAAATGACTGGGGCCTTATCGACTAGTCTGTGATGCGAAACATGCGCCATGCGCGTATGATTCGCGACCCTTTGCCGAGCTATTCGGCCAAAGCCCCGCTTTCAATACTCTTCAGGCCACGCCTGAATCGACCCACCGGGAGGTGCTTAAGATGAACGACCAAGACCAGAACGACAGCCAGGAAATCGGCCCAGCAGGCGAAAAACTGCAAAAGGTGCTGGCGCGTATCGGCGTGGGCTCACGCCGCGACGTCGAAGCCTGGATCACCCAGAAGCGCATCAAGGTCAATGGCGTCGAGGCTACCCTCGGCCAGCGCGTCGACCTGCACGATGCAATCACCATTGATGGCAAGGTCATCAAGCGTGAAGAGGCCGCCGAATCGGTGCGCCGCGTGATCATGTACAACAAGCCCGACGGCGAGATCTGCACCCGTGACGACCCGGAAGGCCGTCCGACCGTGTTCGACAAGATGCCCAAGCCCAAAGAAGGCCGCTGGATCAACATCGGCCGCCTGGACATCAACACCACCGGCTTGCTGATGTTCACCACCGACGGCGAACTGGCCAACCGCTTGATGCACCCGTCCTACGAGATGGACCGTGAGTACGCTGTGCGTGTACGCGGCGAAGTCGATGACGAGATGATCGAACGCCTCAAGGCTGGCGTGGTGCTGGAAGACGGCCCGGCCAAGTTCACCGATATCAAGCAGGCGCCCGGTGGCGAAGGTTTCAACCACTGGTACCACTGCGTGGTGATGGAAGGCCGTAACCGTGAAGTCCGTCGCCTGTGGGAATCCCAGGGCCTGGTCGTCAGCCGCCTGAAGCGCGTGCGTTTCGGCCCGGTGTTCCTCAACTCCGACCTGCCGATGGGCCGCTGGCGCGAAATGAGCCAGTACGAAGTCGACATCCTCAGCGCCGAAGTCGGCCTGACGCCGGTGGCCATGCCGCAGATGAACGCCAAGAGCAAAGACAAGCTTGAGCGTATGCAGCGTAAATCCTCGCGTCCTGTGGCGCGTACCGAGCGTGTTGCCCGCACCTTGCGCCCGGCGCTGAATGCTCCGGCAACTGGTGGGCGTATCTCCCGTGAGCCGCACATTGAAGGCGAGCGCCGCCCAACCGCGCCATCGCGTCAGGAAGGCGAGCGTGCACCGCGCACGCCGCGTCCAGCCCGTGGTGAAGCGCCAAGCGGTGGCCGTAGCAACCGTGGTGAAGCGGACCGCCCGGCGGACAACGCCAGCACCAAGCGCCCGGCCAAGCCAGCGGCGAACAAGCGCCCTGGCCCGAAACTGGTCGCCGACGAGCCGTCGGGCAAGCGCCGTGGCGCCCCGGCAGGTTCGGGTCAGCGTCCGGGTTTTGGTCGCAAGAAGCCGCAGTGATTTAACCGCGGCATAAAAAAACGCCAACCCTAGGGTTGGCGTTTTTTTTTTGCCCGTGATTTGAAATGCTTTCAAGTGTGGGAGCTGGCTTGCCTGCGATGCGGGCACCTCGGTTTACCAGGCAAACCGCAGTGATGCTATCGCAGGCAAGCCAGCTCCCACAGGGATCCGCTTTGTTTCAACGAGGTGTGTTTAGAACGCAAATCTGCCATCAAACACGGGCTTGTCATCCAGCGCCAACACGCCACTGGCGAAGATCAGATCCAGGTGATGACTACCCTTTTGCCCGCCACCCAAGCCCAGGTGCAGGCCGCAATGGCGCTCCTCGAAGCCGGCATTGCGCGCATACAAGTCTTTCACGCCTTCATTGGTGCCAATCCCCAATTCCTCCACGCGCCGGTTGGACGGGTTGGCATTCAGGTACTTGTTGAAATCATCCGCCAGCCCCGGCACGTCGCTGGCCACGCTGCAAACCGTCGAGTTCTCGATCCACAGTTCCAACGGTGATTGCAGCACGCCGTATTTGCGCGCAAACGGAATGGTGCTGAGGAAGGTGCCGACAAACCGCACCTGGCCATTGATGGCCTCGCTGTGGGTGGCGATTTCGCCCGGTGCCAGGTCGTGGTTGCCGACCCCGTTGATATTGGTCCACTTCTTGATGCTGCTCAGCGGCGCCTCAAGGCGCGAGCCATGTTTGTCGGTAAAGCTCAGCACGTTGGCCTGGGACATGCGCCGGATCAGCGTAGCGTTGAGGTCGGCGATGCGCTGCGGCTCGACGCTGAAGGTGTCGTAGAAATAGTCGCCATAATCCTTGAACAGCAGGGATTTCTTCCAGTGTTCGGCCATCACGCCTTGCAGGGCGCGAATAAAGTCCGGGCCTTCGGCGCGTGGGTTGGGCAGGGTCGAGGAGTCATACAGAAACAGGTACAGGTCACAGGTTTCGATGGCGTGGGCCAGGGTATCGCTGGGCGTCAGGTCCAGGCGCTGGCATTGGAAGTTGAAGCGTGCGGCGCTGCTGTGGGTGATTGCTTCGGCGATGGCGTCGTAGCGCTCGGTATGGCCCAGCAACACCGTAGGGCGGCTCAGGCCGCTGAGTGCCGGGTGGTGTGCGAGGTAGTAGAGGAAGTGTTCGACGGCGCGGGCCTTGTCCATGACGGGTGTCCTTCTATGCCTTGGGTAAGGGGGCAGGTGCCGTGCACAGCACCTGCCGGATGCCTGCCGGGTGTTAGAAAGGCCACATCGCAGTGCCAAAGGGCACAACGGCATCGGCTTGCATCATTTCAACGGCGGCCTCATGGGTCGGCGCTTCAAACCAATCGTCAAGTTGCAGTTCGGTTTCCAGGTCGTTTTCCAGTGCTTGCATGGTGTATCTCCTAGAGGACGTTGTTTGAGAACGGCTTGCCAACGGGCTTCGCTGGCAAGTGAAAGAACCTAGGAGAGAGTGTTTGAAAATGCAAAATATTTATTGACACGGTTTCATTTGGATTTTTTCTTCTGTTTTTTCGATGTAATTCTTTATCGAGAAAAAACAGCCGATTGGCTGAACCGATTCTTCAGATGCGTCCCACTGACAGTTTTCCGTTAACCGACGAAAAAGTCTGGCTGTAACGCTGGCTTTCCGGGGTGTAACGATAGTTTTACGATTTTGCCCAGGCAGTGCGCAGTGCCGTCCCGCTGTAAGGATTAGCTGACAGTTTGTCCCGTGCACCCTGTTGGGGCGTGCTGAAGCTGTCGAGCGGTGTACAATGCGCCGCGTTTTACTGTGACCCCCCTTGCGTATCCACGCATAAGGCCAAGACCTCAGGGTTTCCTAACCCTGATCACTCCGTCCGGCCACGAGTCGGACGGGTTCGATTTCGTCACAGATAAAAACAAACAGGTGACGCATGACCGTTAGAAAGACGCTGTACTCCTGGTGCCTGCGCTGGGGTTTGAGCGGCGCTGCTTGAGTCGGTAATTCAAGGCAGCAACCTGCATTCGACATTCTCAAACCTTGCGTGAGACCCTTTTCATGAGTGGACCCCAATCTTCTTCAGGCGAGCTGAAACGCGGCCTGAAAAATCGGCATATCCAGTTGATCGCCCTCGGTGGCGCCATCGGCACCGGCCTGTTCCTGGGCTCGGCCGGTGTGCTCAAATCCGCCGGCCCTTCGATGATCCTGGGTTATGCCGTCTGCGGCTTCATCGCCTTCATGATCATGCGCCAGCTCGGCGAAATGATCGTCGAGGAGCCGGTCGCCGGTTCCTTCAGCCACTTTGCCCACAAGTACTGGGGCGGTTTCGCCGGTTTCCTGTCGGGCTGGAACTGCTGGATCCTGTACATTCTGGTGGGCATGTCGGAGCTGACTGCAGTCGGCAAGTACGTGCACTACTGGTGGCCGGAGATCCCGACCTGGGTTTCGGCGGCGGCGTTCTTCGTGTTGATCAACCTGATCAACCTGGCCAACGTCAAAGTCTTCGGTGAAGCCGAATTCTGGTTCGCGATCATCAAGGTCGTGGCCATCGTCGGCATGATCGCCCTGGGCAGCTATTTGCTGGTCAGTGGCAGCGGCGGCCCGCAAGCGTCGGTGAGCAACCTGTGGGACCACGGTGGGTTCTTCCCCCATGGCGTCGGCGGTTTGGTGATGGCCATGGCGATCATCATGTTCTCGTTCGGCGGCCTGGAAATGCTTGGCTTTACCGCCGCCGAGGCCGACCAGCCCCGTACGGTGATCCCCAAGGCGATCAATCAGGTGATCTACCGCATCCTGATTTTCTACATCGGCGCCCTGGTGGTGCTGTTGTCGCTGACGCCGTGGGACAGCCTGCTGGCGACCCTTAACGCGTCCGGCGATGCCTACAGCGGCAGCCCGTTCGTGCAGGTGTTCTCGATGCTGGGCAGCAACACCGCCGCGCATATCCTCAACTTCGTGGTGCTGACGGCGGCCTTGTCGGTGTACAACAGCGGCACCTACTGCAACAGCCGCATGCTGCTGGGGATGGCCGAGCAGGGCGACGCGCCCAAGGCACTCGCCAAAATCGACAAACGCGGCGTGCCGGTGCGCTCGATCCTCGCATCGGCGGCGGTCACCCTGGTGGCGGTGTTGATGAACTACTTCATCCCGCAACACGCGCTGGAGTTGCTGATGTCGCTGGTGGTTGCGACCCTGGTCATCAACTGGGCGATGATCAGCTTTTCGCACTTCAAGTTTCGCCAGCACATGAATCGCACCGGCCAGGTGCCGTTGTTCAAGGCGCTGTGGTATCCGTATGGCAATTACATCTGCCTGGCGTTCGTGGTGTTTATCCTGGTGATCATGCTGATGATTCCGGGGATTCAGGTGTCGGTGTTCGCCATCCCGGTGTGGGTAGCGTTCATGGCGGTGTGTTACTGGATCAAGAACAAGCGCAGTGCCGACGCTGCGTTGACCACGGCGAGTGCAGCGCTGAAGTAAGCGGCGCTCCATCCGTGATTAATACCCCTCCATTGAGGGGTATTTTTTTGCGCTGAGATTTATCGGCTGTTTGCAATAACGCCACTCATGTAGTCGTTCAAGTCGCGAAAATCCTTGACGCTCCAGGCATGCGGCGCAACCTTCACACCATTGTCTTGCAGGGTTTTGGGGATCAGGTTGCCATTGGGGCGAAGGATCACCGAAGACACAATCACGCCCGGATAATCCGCCAGCCGCTTTTTGAAAGCCGGTGTGGTGAGGTCCGGCGTGGGCGGGCTGCTTTTCCTGGCGAATGGCCCGCTGGCCTTGAGGTCTGGGCCGTGGCACATGGCGCATCGCTGTGAATACAGGTTTTTGCCGTTGGCAGTGTCCGCAAAGGACAGTGACGTTTGAATGAGTGATAAAGTGCCGAGCACAGTGATGAATAGCCTTTTCATGTTCCTGCGTCCTTGTTGTTTCTGTGGTTGTCGCCCGTTGCCTAAGGTTTTTGATTGATGCTGGTAATTTCCAACAACGTGCACTTGCCCGATGCCGAGATCGAGTTGACCGCCATTCGCGCCCAGGGCGCCGGTGGGCAGAACGTCAACAAGGTGTCGAGCGCGGTGCACCTGCGGTTTGATATCCCGGCTTCATCGCTGCCGGAGTTTTACAAGGAGCGTTTGCTGGCACTGCGTGACAGTCGTATCACCAGTGAGGGCGTGCTGGTGCTCAAGGCTCAGCAGTACCGCACTCAGGAACAGAACCGTGCCGATGCGCTGGAGCGCCTGGTGGAGTTGATCCTCAGCGCCACCAAGGTCGAAAAAAAGCGCCGCCCGACCAAACCCACCCTGGGTTCGAAAAAGCGTCGCCTGGAATCCAAGACCAAGCGCGGCAGCATCAAGGCCGGGCGCGGCAAGGTCGACTTCTAGGCGCCTCTGGCCTCACGGGCCTTGGGTGCTTGCCGGTACAAATACACACTCAAGAGTAGGCCGCCGACGGCAGCCAGGGCAGCAAACAGGAAGATCGACGCAAAGCCGAAGCCTGCCGCCACCGCCCCGGCCAGTGGCCCGGTAATACCCAACGACAAGTCGATAAACAGCGAATAAGCCCCAACCGCCGCGCCACGGCTGGAGGCCGGCACCAGGTTGACGGCTTCTACGCCGAGAGCTGGAAACACCAGCGAAAAGCCAAACCCGCTCAACGCCGCACCGGCCAGCGCCCATTGCGCGTCGGGTGCCAGCCACAGCAACAGCAGGCCGAGGGCCTCTACCGACAGGCAGGCAATCGCCACACGAAAGCCGCCGATCCGGTTGATCAAATTGCCGAACAACAGGCGCGCGCCAATAAAACTGGCGCCGAACAGGCTCAATGCCCACACCGCGTTGTCCCAACTCTGGGTGGTGTAATACAGCGTGATAAACGTCGCGATAGTGCCAAAGCCGATTGAACCCAATGCCAGGGCGCAGCCGTGTGGCAGCACGCGGCCCAGTACATTCATAAAGGGCAGGCGCACGCCGGCCACAATTGGCGCGGCTTCCTTGT
The DNA here is from genome assembly GCF_002742515.1 of Pseudomonas sp. 2822-15. Lineage (NCBI taxonomy): Bacteria > Pseudomonadati > Pseudomonadota > Gammaproteobacteria > Pseudomonadales > Pseudomonadaceae > Pseudomonas > Pseudomonas sp. 2822-15. Next base: position 102,384 of record NZ_LJRY01000170.1, read on the forward strand.
TCCAGGCCAGCAGCACGCCCAGCACCGCCAGCAGGATGATGCTGACGCCCATGCTCCACAGCCCCAAGTGGCTGACCAGCAGCACACCCAGCGGTGCACCGATGGCCAGCGCGCCATAGCTGGCGATGCCATTCCACGAGATAACCTTGGCCGTGTTGGCGGCGCCGACCCGGCCGATGCCCCAGCCGATGGCGCCAGAGCCCACCAGGCTTTCCGCGCTGCCCAGCACCAGCCGGCCAATCAGCAAGCTGATCAGGCTGACGCCCGGAAGGCTGGAAAACCACGCAGCCAGCAACATGAACACGCCGCTCAGGCCGCAACCGACCAAGCCGATCAGCACCGCGCGCTTGCTGCCCAGGTTATCGATGATTTTGCCGGCATACGGACGGCTAAGCAGGGTGGCCAGGTATTGCACGCTGATCACCAAGCCCGCGATGACCGCGCCATAGCCCAGTTGGCTGTGCACATAGCCCGGCAATACGGCCAGGGGAATGCCGATGTTGAGGTAGCCGATAAAGGTAAACAGCACGATAGAAACGACTTGCAGCGTGACCGCCATGGGGCGCTGGGTATCTGGCATGGGGGAAGTCCACCGTCGCAGCAGGTAAAGATAGGCTGCTAATGATACCGATGCTTTGGCTTGTGCAGGGCGGTAAAAAGCAAAACGTCAGCGCAAAAAAACCTCAGGCTTGAGGCGGGGCCAGCATTTGCGTGGTCACCAGGGCGGCCAGGGCGTTTTCCTGGGTACCGAAACGCTTGAGCAACAGGGCTTGTTTGTCGGCGCTGAGGCGGTTCCAGACTTCGATCATCTGCAAGGCAGCGTCCAGTACTGCGGCGTCCGGGGTGTCGGGGAGGGTGTCGGTCATGGCGGGGGGCTCGATGATTCAGGCAGTGTGGAAAGCGCTTGAAGTGCGCTTTCCACACGGTCTGGTACGGCGTCAGTCCTGGCGTTTGCTGTCGACTGGTTTTGCTTCTTTGGCCTCAGACTGTTTATCACTGGCCTGCCGCGGTGTTGGCTGCTCAGTTGGGTGCAGGCTTGGGAAGGGGAGATTAGGTATCTCGTGCATCGTCGTCGCTCCTCGCAAGATCTGTTTTATCAATCGCAGGTGATTCCGCGCTCTCAAAAAGCCTTGGCAGGATACAGCACTGAAAATGACAAAAAGAATTTTATGTGGGTGGATGCACGAATTTTAATTATCGTACGCAAGTGGCATGGGGTCGCAGGCTGGGTAAGGGCCGGAGCAACAGCGAAGCCAGCTCCCACAGAAAAGCACATCTTCAGTGGATACAAATCCGCTTTTCGCTTTAGATCCAACCACTCAGGTCGGCTACCAGGCCGCGGTAAAGAGACACCTCAAAAAGGCACCTTCCCCAAAATCATGTCGCGATACATCACAAAATCCCCCAGCAAACTGTAAAACGGATGTTGAAACGTCGCCGGCCGATTCTTTTCGAAGAAGAAGTGCCCGATCCAGGCAAAGGTGTACCCGGCGACCGGCAGGGCCAGCAACAACCCCAATGAGCCACGGCCAATGGCATAAGCCAGAATCCCAATCACCAGGGTGGTGCCGATAAAGTGCAGGCGCCGGCAGGTGCTGTCGGCGTGCTCACTCAGGTAATAAGGGTAAAACTCAGCGAAGCTGCTGAATTTCTTGACGTTTTCCACAGTGATCGGCCCTGGGCTGGTGATGCCGCCCAACAGGTGTTCGGCGGGGAGCTTATTTGAGTCTAGAGTGATCAGTGGTAACAGCCAGTGACAATAGATGCCACTTTAGTATCCTTGGCTTCCTGGCTGCCGTTTAAGCCTGCCTTTTTCAAGAAGACGCCATGAGCGAACGAACAACTTCTGCAAGCTGGGCAATGGGTATCGTCAAAGCGTTGGAAATGGACGGCCTGGATTGCCGTGTCCTGTTCAAGCAGTTGGGCCTGGACTACGCCGCCCTCAGTGACCCTGACGCACGTTTTGCGCAAGACTCCATGACCCGGCTGTGGCAGCGCGCCGTCGAGTTGTCAGGCAACCCCGCGATCGGCTTGAACATGGGCAAGGTGGTGCGCCCGGCGTCGTTTCATGTGGCTGGTTACGCCTTGATGTCCAGCAACACCCTGGCCGAAGGTTTTATGCGCCTGGTGCGTTACCAGCGCATCATCGCCGAAAGCGCCGACCTGAGTTTCCGACTGCTGCCTGAAGGTTATGCGCTGATTCTGACGGTGCATGGCGATCACCTGCCGCCTACCCGGCAAAGCGCCGAAGCCTCGTTGGCCAGTGCCCTGGCCTTGTGCGGCTGGCTGACCGGCCGCACCCTGCAGCCGCGCAAGGTGGTGCTGCAAGGCGATCAACCGGCTGACCTTGCGCCCTATAAGCAGGCCTTCCACGCGCCGATGGAGTTCAATGCCCCTTACGATGCGCTGATTTTCGAGCAGGCCGACATGGATGCGCCGCTGCCCACCGCCAATGAAGCCATGGCGTTGCTGCATGATCGATTTGCCGGCGAATACCTGGCACGGTTTTCCGAGAGCCGCGTGACCCACAAGGCGCGCCAGGTGCTGTGCCGCCTGCTGCCCCAGGGCGAGCCCAAGCGTGAAGTGGTGGCGCAAACCCTGCACCTGTCCCAGCGCACGTTGCAGCGGCGTTTGCAGGAGGAGGGCACCAGTTTCCAGACGTTGCTCGACGATACGCGCCGCGAGCTTGCCGAGCAGTACCTGGCGCAGCCGAGCATGACCTTGCTGGAAATCGCCTACCTGTTGGGCTTTGCCGACCCGAGCAATTTCTTCCGCGCGTTCCGCCGCTGGTTCGACGTCACGCCCGGCGAATACCGGGCGCGGTTGCTGCAGGCATCGACGGTCAGTGGCGCCAAAACGCCGGAATGCACAGAACAAACACGGTAATAATCTCCAACCTGCCCAGCAGCATGCCCAATGACAAGATCCACTTGGCCGCATCCGGCAGGCTGGCGAAGTTACCGGCCGGGCCGATGGTTTCGCCAAGGCCGGGGCCGACGCCGGACACGGTGCTGGCGGCACCGGTCAGTGCGGTCATCCAGTCCAGCCCCAGCAGCGACAGGGCCAGGGCGATGGCGCAGATGGTGATAGCGAAGAAAAACGAAAAGGTCAGGATCGAGCGCACGATCTCTTCGTCGAGACGGTGGCCGTTGTACTTTTGCTTGATCACCGCGCGTGGATGGATCAACTGATTCAAGTTGGCCTTGAGCAGGATATAGGCGACCTGGAAGCGGAAGATCTTGATCCCGCCCGCCGTCGAGCCCGAACAGCCGCCGATGAAACCCAAGTAGAAGAACAACATCAGCGAGAAGTTGCCCCACAGGCTGTAGTCCCCCAGCGCAAAGCCGGTCGTGGTCACCACCGAGGTCACGTTCAGGGCGACATGGCGCAGGGCATCCAGCCAGTGCAGGTTGGTCGTCCACCAGTACCAGGTGCCGAGTACCAGCCATGTCACGATCAGCAAACCGAGCAAGCCTTGCACTTGCTGATCCTTGATCAGCGCCCGGCGGTTGCCGCGCAATGTGGCTACATACAGGGTGAACGGCAAGCTGCCGAGGATCATCACCACCACCGCCACCCAGTGCACCGCGGGTTGTTTCCAGTGGGCCAGGGATTCATCGGAGGTGGAAAACCCGCCGGTGGAAATTGCTGACATCGCGTGGTTGATCGCATCAAACAAGCCCATCCCGGCCCACCAGAACGCCAGGCTGCCCAGGATGGTGATGCCGACATACGCCGCCACGATCAGACGCGCCACCATGTGCGAGCGCGGCATGACCTTTTCCGAGCGGTCCGAGGATTCGGTCTGGAACAGGCGCATGCCACCAATGCGCAGCAGCGGCAGGATCGCTACCGCCATGCCGATAAAGCCGATGCCGCCCAGCCAGTGCAACAGCGAGCGCCACATCAGGATGCCGGGGGACATGCTGTCCAGCCCGCTCAGTACCGTGGAGCCGGTGGCGGTGATGCCCGACATGCTTTCAAAGAACGAGTCGGTGTAGCTGATGTGCTGGGTCAGCAAAAACGGCAGCGCGGCGAAGATGCACACCACCAGCCAGCTGGTGACGGTCAGCAGGTACATGTCCCGGGGGCGCAGGTGCACGTGTTCAGGGCGGCCAGGGATGACCAGCGCCAGGCCGGCCAGGAAGGTGATCATGCTGGCCCACAGGAACGAGGGCAGGTCGCTGGTGCGTTCGAAGATCACCAGGGTGGCCATCGGGACGACCATGGCGATCGCGAGGGTGATCAGGAAGATGCCGATGATGAAACCGATGATGCGTAGGGTCGGCAACGCCATGAAGAAAGCTCGGGTTTGAGAGAGTGGCGCCATTCTACCTGCGGTGCAGGTCTTGTAAACCGGGGTGTCCGACGCGATGCAGTTCCATTGTGGGAGCTGGCTTGCCTGCGATGGCGATCTGTCATCCAGCCACTTTGTTGCTGACCCACCGCTATCGCAGGCAAGCCAGCTCCCACCTTGGAGCATGGGCGGTCGGCAGAACGCACAAAAAAGGCGACCCGAAGGCCGCCTTATTCAGCGCAGGATCAATCAGAACTCGTGATCAGCGTTATCCGGGTTCAAATCACTGATGCCCAGCTTGCCCGCGGCGGTTTCGATCGCGGCGGTCTGCTTGACCAGTGCGGCAATCGCGTCACGCACGATCTGGTTGCCTTTGTCGTTACCGGCAGCGATCAGTTGGTCGTAGTGCTCACCGGCGTTGGCCTGGTCAACCATGACCTGGATCTTCGCTTCGGTCGACGCCAGGTCGGCCTTGAGCGCCGAGTCGGCGGCTGGATCGGCCTTGGCCACCAGCGACGACAGGCTTGCGCCGGTCATCTTGGTGCCGTCGGTGCGGGTGTACTCGCCCAGGTAGACGTTACGGATGCCCTTGGCGTCGTAGAAGTGCGAGTTGTGGGTGTTGTCGCTGAAGCAATCCTGTTCATCTTCCGGCGAGTTGGCTTCCAGGGAAACCTTCATGCGCTCACCGGCCAGCTCGCCCAGGGACAGGCTGCCCATGCCGAACAACATTTTACGCAGGCCGTCGGTGGCAGGTTCTGCCTCCAGGGTGGCGCGGTAGTTGTCGTCGACCTTGGGTTTCCAGTTGCCGACCATTTCTTCCAGGTCGCTGACCAGCAGCTGAGTCACGGCGCGCAGGTAAGTGCGACGGCGCTCGTTGTTGCCACCGGTGGCACCGTCGCCGGTCATGTAGTCGGACGCCGGGCGGTTGCCCGCGCCTGGGCCGGTGCCGTTGAGGTCCTGGCCCCAGAGCAGGAACTCGATGGCGTGGTAGCCGGTGGCGACGTTGGCTTCGGAGCCGCCCAGCTCATTGAGGCTGGCGAGTTTTTCCGGGGTGATTTCCTTGACGTCGACCTTGTCTTCGCCCACCTGGATCTCGGTGTTGGCGATGATGTTGGCATTGGCGCCCGGGTTACCCAGCGCGTGCTCGTAGGATTTGTCTACGTAGTCGATCAGGCCTTCGTCCAGGGGCCAGGCGTTCACCTGGCCTTCCCAGTCGTCAATGATGGTGTTGCCGAAACGGAACACTTCGCTCTGCAGGTACGGCACACGGGCGGCGACCCAGGCGGTACGGGCCGCTTTCAGGGTGTCGTCGTTCGGGTTGGCGAGGAAGGTGTCGATCGCGGTTTGCAGGGTCTTCGCGGTGGATTCGGCGTCGCTGTACACCGCGAACACCATGTCGGCGTAATGCGCGACAACGGCCTTGGCAGCGGCTTCATCGACCTGGCCGGCAGGCGTGGCAGCCGCTGGAGCGGTAGTGCTGGCGGCCGGGGTCGGCGCTTGAGGCGCGGCGGCCTTGTCTTTACCTTCGCCGCAACCGGCGAGAGAAATGGCAATGGCCAGCAGACTGGCGGTGGCCAGGGGCATACGAATCATGGCGAACATCCTGCTTCGGTTGTTGATAGGGCGCGCGGGGAAGCGCAAAAACTGCGACATAATGCGAAAGATTTGCATTTTGTGTAAAGGTTTATGCGAGGGAAATATTTGGTATCGATTTATCGGTTCAGAGAATCGCCGCGTTGTTGCGCTCGGACTGTTTCAAAAACGCCGCCAGCTCACGGGCCTGCAGCGGTTTGCTGTAATGGTAGCCCTGGCCTTCATGGCAACCTTCGGAAATGATATAGGCCTCCTGCTCGGCGGTTTCCACGCCTTCGGCGATCACCTGCATGCCGAGGCTTTTGCCCAGTTGGATGATGGCGCGCACGATGGTTGCGTCGTCGTCATCATCCAGCAGGTCCTGGACGAAGCTCTTGTCGATCTTGATCTTGTCCAGCGGCAGGCTTTTCAAGTAGCTGAGGGATGAATAGCCGGTGCCGAAGTCATCAATCGCAATCAAGGCTCCGGAACGGCGCAGGCTCAGCAGGTGCTGGGCGGCGGTGCTGATGTCTTCCATCAGGCCGGTCTCGGTCACTTCCAGTTCCAGGCTGCGTGGCGGCAGGCGGTAGATCTGCATCAGGTTGTTGACCACCCTTGGCAACTCGGTGTGGTGCAACTGCACGGTGGACAGGTTGACCGCCATGCGCAGCTCGGTGAAGCCCAGGTCATGCCATTCACGCAACTGCCGGCAAGCCTGGTCCAGCACCCATTCGCCAATCGGAATAATGGTGCCGTTCTGCTCCGCCAGCGGGATGAACAAGTCCGGCGGCACCAGGCCGTGTTCCGGGTGCTGCCAGCGAAGCAATGCCTCTACGCCCACCACGCGATGGTCGAGGTAGCTGATCTGCGGTTGGTAGACCAAGTGGAACTGCTCGCGACTCAGGGCATCGCGCAGGTCTTTTTCCAGTTCCCGGCGCCGGCGCATCTCGCTGTCGACACTGGCGATATAGAACTGATAGCGGTTGCGCGAGCGGGTCTTGGCCAGGGTCATGGTCTGTTCGGCTTTTTGCAGCAGCTTTTCGGTGCTGTCGCCGTCTTCCGGGAACAGGGTGATGCCGATGGTGGCGCGCAGGCGAATCTGGTCCTGGTCGAGGGAGAATTCGGCTTCCAGGTCATCAAGGATACTTTGCGCCAGCTCGGCAGCTTCGTAAGGCTGGTCGATATCGGCCTGCACCAGCGCAAACTGGTCGCCGCCCAAGCGGGCGAGGGCGCCGAGGCGGCCGCTGTGGGCGCGCAGGCGGTCGGCCAGGGCCAGCAACAATTTGTCGCCGGCCTGGTAGGTGAACTGTTCGTTGACGCTTTTGAAGTCGTCCAGCCCCACGCACAACACCGCCACCCGGCGCTGCCGGCGGCCGGCGTCGGTGAGGATCTTGTCCAATTGCTCCTGCAGCTTCTGACGGTTCGGCAGGCCGGTAAGAAAGTCGTACTGGGCCATGCGCAACAGGCTCGACTCCGCCTCATGCCGCAAGTGCGTATTGCGTTCGATGGACTCGAGCAACTGGTTGGCGGTGTTGATCCACAGCCCCAGTTCGTTGCGCTCATGGCCCTTGAGCTGGGGGATCTTGTGTTCGCTGGGGCGGTCGGGGTTGATCGAGGTCAAGTGCTCGATAATCCGCGACAACGGCTTGGTCAGCAGCCAGTGATACACCAGGTACAGCACCAGGCCCATGGCCAGGGCGCGCAGCACGCCGGAAATAAAGATGATCACCGAGCTGACAATAAACCCTTTGCCGTAGGTGGCAGTGTCGAGGGTGATGCTCAGGTCGCCGTAATATTCGCTGTAGGGGCCTTTGCCGACCAGTGCGGTGGTGAAGGTGCGTTCCTGGCCAAGTATCGCGTCGGTCAACCAGCGGGTGGGGGACTGCTGCAAGGCGCGGCTTTTTTCCGCCAGCATGGTTTCGTTGGGGTGGCCGATGGAGGCCATGCGCACGGCGTCGTCCTGAAACAGGCCTTCAATCACCTGCATGCCCATCTCGCGGTCCAGGCTGTAGACGGCCTGGGTCGAGGGGTCGCGAAACATGTCGAGGATCCGCTGCGCGTCACCGGCCACGGCCTGGCGCGTCTTGTAGGCATCAAACACGATCTGCGCAACGCTCAGCGCCACGCCCACGATCAATGCCGAGAGCAGCACAACCCGGAGCAACTTCACCGACAAGCTGTTTTTGAGTTCCAGCTTCAAAGGGTTATTCCTTGTTCCATGCGGGTAGCCTCAATATGCCATGAGTATTGGCAATCTGGTGAGGGCAGTCAAAGGAACATTAGGGTATCGGCTGGCGGGAGAACGAACTTGGGGCGGGACGATGGATCCGGGGCGAGTGGCAAGGCGGATTTGCATCCGCCTGCCTGATACAGCGCTGCGGGTGCACAGGCGGCGCCTGTGGCCGACGCTATCAATCTTTAAGCCGCTTTGGAACTGATGTTGGCGCTGATATTGATGTGGTTTGTCGAACTGCTACTGCTGTTGCTGCTACTACTGGACTCCGAGAAGTCCACACGATTTTTGTTGTGCATATGCTGGTGGGCGATTTTGTTTTGTTCGCAGCCGTCTTCTTTTTTATTATCGCCACCTTCTTTATTTCCCGATTGCGATTTGGCCATTTGAGTACCCATTTTAGCGAGTTCAGTACCCATTTTTAATGCTTCGCCAACAAGGCTCATGGCTGGACCAGCGAGACCGGCGAGTGCTCCAATGCTCATATGTAAAATCCCCGACAAGTAAGAGAGGCGAATTCCTCACTGACTACGTGGCAAGATTTGCGCACCGAGTTCCAAGGACCTGAGCACAATTTACAACCCACAAAAAAGCCCGGCACATAGCCAGGCTTTCTCTTGCAGCAAGCAGTACTTATGCAGTAAAGGCCTTGCCTTCAAACTGCTCAGCCACGAACTTCCAGTTGACCAGGTTCCAGAACGCTTCCACATACTTTGGACGCACGTTGCGGTAGTCGATGTAGTAGGCGTGTTCCCAGACGTCGCAGGTCAGCAGCGGGGTGTCGCCGCTGGTCAGTGGGTTGCCGGCGCCGATGGTGCTGGCCAGGGCCAGGGAACCGTCAGCTTTTTTCACCAGCCAGCCCCAACCGGAACCGAAGGTGCCGACGGACGTCTTGGTGAACTCTTCCTTGAACTTGTCGAACGAACCGAAGGCTGCATTGATGGCTTCAGCCAGCGCGCCGGTCGGTTGGCCACCGGCGTTTGGCGCCAGGCAGTTCCAGTAGAACGTGTGGTTCCAGACCTGAGCGGCGTTGTTGAAGATGCCGCCCGAAGAAGACTTGACGATTTCTTCCAGGGTCTTGCCTTCGAACTCGGTGCCAGGCACCAGGTTGTTCAGGTTCACGACATAGGTGTTGTGGTGCTTGTCGTGGTGGTATTCCAAGGTTTCCTTGGAAATGTGCGGCTGCAGGGCATCGTGTGCGTAGGGCAGCGGCGGCAATTCGAAAGCCATGATGATTCTCCTAATCAGGTCAGTTGCGGTGAGCGCAAGGCCGATCACGGGCGGCCAAACAAGCGCCGGGGAGTTTGTACTCTTTGCGGCGCAGGGTCCGGATCATAGCACCGGGGGTGCGGCAAAACCACGCAACAACTGTGTGGGATAGAGGTTCCAGAGCGTTTTGGAATATTCATCCGGCACTGATCAATTGGTAGGCCACGCTGAACATCATCACCGCCACCAGAAGGTCGAGCAGGCGCCAGGTCGCCGGGCGCGCCAGCCAGGGCGCCAACCACGCCGCGCCGAGTGCCAGGGTGGCGAACCACAGGAACGAAGCGCTGGCAGCACCGGCGACATACGCGCCGGGCTCGGTCTGTTGCGCGCCCAGTGAGCCGATCAGCAGCACGGTATCCAGGTACACATGGGGGTTGAGCAGCGTTACCGCCAAGGCACTGAGTAACACGGCGCGCAATGAGCGCACCTTGAGGTTGGCGCCTTGTTCCAGGCTTTGCCGGGAGCACGCCCGACGCAACGCCAAAGCGCCGTACCACAACAGGAACGCCGCGCCGCCCCAGCGGGCTATGGCCAGCAGCAGCGGGTTTTGCGCCAGCACGGTAGCCAGGCCAAATACCCCGAGCGCCACCAGAATTGCATCACACACGATGCACAGCGCCGCCACCGGCAAGTGATGTTCACGGCGCAGGCTTTGCGCCAATACGAACGCGTTCTGGGTGCCGATCGCCATGATCAGGCCGAGAGCCACCAGCAGCCCGTTTACGTAGCTTTGCCACATGGTCATTACTCCGCGTTTGCTGCCAGTTGGCGCAATACATCCATGGCCCGCTCGGCATCGGCGCGGCCGACGAACAAGTGGTCGTGATAAAACCCGGCAATCACGTTGCAACTGATACCGGCGCTGCCCAGCGCACTGGCGAACGCGGCCGTCAGGCCCACGGCTTCAAGGGCCGAATGCACATTCAGGGTGATCCAGGCGGCCACATAGTCGAAGGCCAGCCCGGCGTGTTCCGCTTGCTGACGCTCCACAATCAGGGTCAAACCTTCCTGCTCGCGAAAGCTGCCGAGGATCTCGCAACCTGCCGGGATACGTGAGTCGGGCAGGGTGCAGAACACGTAGTCGCCTTCGTTTAGATGAGGGCTCATGCTGCGCAGCAGGGTTGTCAGCGCGGTTTCGCCAGCCATGTGTGGGTTCCTTTAATAAAGAGAAGCAATGCTGGTCATTCTCCCGGCCCGCGCTGTATAAGAAAAACCAATATTGCTGATCGCTCATTAGAGAAACTGATGTTCGACTATAAATTGCTTTCCGCCCTGGCGGCGGTGGTGGAGCAGGCCGGCTTCGAGCGTGGCGCCCAGGTGCTGGGGCTTTCGCAGTCGGCGATTTCCCAGCGCATCAAGTTACTGGAGGCGCGTATTGGCCAACCGGTGCTGGTGCGGGCCACGCCACCGACACCCACCGACATCGGGCGGCGTTTGCTTAACCATGTGCAACAGGTGCGTTTGCTTGAGCGTGACCTGCAAAGCCAGGTGCCGGCGCTGGACGAGGAGGGCATGCCCGAGCGCCTGCGCATCGCCTTGAACGCCGACAGCCTCGCCACCTGGTGGGCCGAGGCCGTCAGCGACTTTTGCGCCGAGCAGCATTTGTTGCTGGACCTGGTGGTAGAAGACCAGACCGTGGGCCTCAAGCGCATGCGCGCCGGTGAAGTGGCGGCCTGTATCTGCGCCAGCGAACGCCCGGTGGCCGGGGCGCGCAGCCTGTTGCTCGGTGCCATGCGCTACCGTGCGTTGGCCAGCCCTGCATTTATAACGCGGCATTTTCCTGAAGGCGTGCGTGCCGATCAGTTGGCACGCACGCCGGCACTGGTGTTTGGCCCGGACGATTTCCTGCAGCATCGCTACCTGGCCTCTCTGGGCGTGGACGGCGGTTTCGAGCACCATTTGTGCCCGTCCTCCGAAGGTTTTATTCGCCTGACCGAAGCCGGGCTGGGCTGGGGCCTGGTGCCGGAATTACAGGTGCGCGACCAGTTGCAAACCGGCGTGTTGGTCGAGTTGTTGCCAGATAAGCCCATCGACGTGCCCTTGTACTGGCATCATTGGCGCAGTGGCGGGCAATTGTTGGGGTTGCTGACCGATCACTTGGCCCAGGCGTGTGGCCAATGGTTGGTGCCGTTGGACTGATGGCGTGCGTCAAGGCAACAGCGATGAAAAACGAAAGAACATGGGGTAACAAATGAAAATTCTGGTCACCGGCGCAAGCGGCTTCATCGGCGGGCGTTTTGCGCGTTTCGCCCTGGAGCAGGGCCTGGACGTGCGGGTCAACGGGCGGCGCGCCGAAGGTGTGGAGCACCTGGTAAGGCGCGGCGCCGAGTTTATCCAGGGTGATCTCAATGATGCCGACCTGGTGCGCGAGTTGTGCCGCGATGTCGAAGCCGTGGTGCATTGCGCCGGGGCCGTCGGGTTGTGGGGCAAGTACCAGGACTTCCATCAGGGCAATGTGCTGGTCACCGAAAACGTCGTCGAGGCCTGCCTTAAAGAGCGTGTCGGGCGCCTGGTGCACTTGTCGTCGCCGTCGATCTACTTTGATGGCCGCGATCACCTGGGGCTGACCGAGGAACAAGTGCCCAAGCGCTTCAAGCATCCGTATGCCGCCACCAAGTACCTGGCGGAACAGAAGGTGTTCGGCGCCCAGGAGTTCGGCCTTGAAGTGCTCGCGCTGCGCCCGCGTTTTGTCACCGGGGCCGGCGACATGAGCATCTTCCCGCGCTTGCTTAAAATGCAGCGCAAAAACCGCCTGGCCATTGTCGGCGATGGTTTGAACAAGGTCGATTTCACCAGCGTGCACAACCTCAATGAGGCGCTGCTCAGCAGCTTGCTCGCCACCGGCTCGGCCTTGGGCAAGGCCTACAACATCAGCAATGGCGCGCCGGTGCCCGTGTGGGATGTGGTCAATTACGTGATGCGCCAGATGGACATGCCCCAGGTCACCCGGTACCGGTCTTACGGTTTGTCCTACAGCGTGGCGGCGCTGAACGAGGCATTCTGTGCGATGTGGCCGGGGCGTCCGGAGCCGTCGTTGTCGCGTTTGGGCACGCAGGTGATGAACAAAGATTTCACCCTGGACATCAGCCGCGCCAGGCATTATCTCGACTACGAGCCCAAGGTCAGCCTGTGGACGGCGCTCGATGAGTTCTGCAGTTGGTGGAAAGCTCAGGACCCGGGGCTGAAATAAGCTCACAACCAGCAACACATCGGGAACCGAATTCAGGCTTCCGGGTCGACCAATGCGGCGCGAACGGGGTTTATACTCCGCTCGCTCGGCTATTGCGGTCGCCATCTCACCGATTCAGGGTTGATTCATGCGTAACGATGCCAAAGACGATTTCGACAACGTTCCCAGCCTGCGGGCCGACATCGGGGACGATGATGATTTCGAGCCCACTCCCGCCACCTCCGTGCGCTCGCGCACAACCAAGGTGGTCAAGGTCAAGAGCGCCAGCACCGGCCCACTGTGGGCCCTGGTCGGCGCGCTGCTGATCGCCTTCGCCGGGCTGGCCTGGTGGAGCTTCCAGCAGATTTCCCTGATGGGCCAGCAGTTGGTCGCCACCCAGGAAAGCTTTGCGCGCATCAGCGAAGAGGCGGCGGGGCGCCTGCAGGACATTTCCGGCAAGGTAGTGGCCAGCGAAGCCAATGTGAACAACGGCAGCGAAGCCCTCAAATTGCAGATCAAGCAGTTGGAAACCCAATTGCTGGAGCAAGGCAAGCAGCAAGTCGGCGTGGTCGGGCAGGCGACTGAACTCGACCAACGCCTGGCACAGATGAGCGCCAGCACCACCGAGCTGTCGAGCGCGAATGCCAGGCTCCAGGGCCAGGTGCAGGCGTTGACCGAGGCCGTGGCCACGCTCAAGGCGGCGCAGGGGGACGTCAAGGAGCTGTCCGCCGATGTGGCTGCCCTGAAGAAACAAGGCAACCCGAGCGCCGCCATCGCCCGTCTGGAACAAGACCTGGTGGTGCTTAAAAGCGCGCAGGAAAACCAGCCCGCCAACAGTGATGCGCCAACCAATAAAGAGTTCGACGTGTTCCGCATCCAGACCACGCGCAACATCACCACCTTGCAGAGCCAGGTGCAGAACCTGAACCAAAAGCTCAACGCGCCCGCGCGGGTCACCCCGCTGGGCCAATGATCGTTCCCACGCTCTGCGTGGGAATGCCGCCATGGACGCTCCGCGTCCCGCTGTGGCGCAGAGCGCCACAGGCTGCATTACCACGCAGAGCGTGGGAACGATCAATGTCACAGCCTTGTGACATTTCCCCTCCCCTTCGTTACTTGCCCCCATCGCGCCCTTGTTTAGACTCCGGTCATCCCACAAAAACTAAAAAGGGCTACCCATGACCATGCAACCACTGCCTGCCAGCAGTTGGCTGAACGCACCTGCCCATCACGCCTGGCTCGTCAGTGAAGGCCAACGCCTGCTGGCGTTCGCCAAAGCTTCACGTCTGCCGGACGGCTTCGGCAACCTTGACGACCAAGGCCAGCTGCCGGCCGACGCCCACGCCGAAACCATGAACACTGCGCGCATGACCCACAGCTTTGCCATGGCCCACGCCATGGGTTTGCCGGGTTATGCCGACCTGATTGCCCATGGTGTTGCCGCCCTCAGTGGCCCCTTGCGCGACAGTGAGCACGGCGGCTGGTTCGCCGCGCCCAACGCCCTGGATGGCAACCGTGGCAAAGCCGCTTACCTGCATGCTTTTGTTGCCCTGGCTGCCAGCTCTGCCGTAGTGGCCGGCGCGCCCGGAGCGCAAAACCTGCTCAACGACGCCGTGCATATCATCGACCAGTTCTTCTGGAGCGAGGAGGAGGGCGTGATGCTCGAGTCCTTCGCCCAGGACTGGAGCGGCGTCGAAGCGTATCGCGGCGCCAACAGCAATATGCACGCCACCGAAGCCTTCCTGGCACTGGCCGATGTCACCGGTGAAACACGCTGGCTGGACCGCGCGCTGCGCATTGTCGAGCGCGTTATCCACACTCACGCTGCCGGCAACCAGTTCATGGTGATCGAGCATTTCGACACCCACTGGCAACCCTTGCTCGGCTACAACGAAGACAACCCTGCCGATGGCTTCCGCCCGTACGGCATCACCCCCGGCCATGGTTTCGAATGGGCACGGTTGGTACTGCACCTAGAAGCCGCACGCCTGCAAGCCGGGCTGGCCACACCGGACTGGCTGGTGACCGACGCCCGTGGCCTGTTCGCCAGCGCCTGCGAGTACGCGTGGGCCGTAGACGGCGCTCCCGGCATTGTCTACACCCTGGACTGGAACCACCGCCCGGTGGTGCGCGAGCGCTTGCACTGGACCCACGCCGAAGCCAGCGCGGCGGCCCAGGCCTTGCTCAAACGCACCGGCGAGCTGCATTACGAAACCTGGTATCGGCGCTTCTGGGAGTTTTGTGAAAGCCACTTTATCGACCGTATCAACGGCAGCTGGCACCACGAACTCAGCCCGCACAACCAGCCCAGCAGCAAGATCTGGGGTGGCAAGCCGGACCTGTACCATGCCTGGCAAGCGGTCGTACTGCCTGTACTGCCCTTGGCACCGAGTATGACCAGTGCGTTGGGCCAAGGGCGTTATGTCACCAAGTGGTGACATTTGTGCATCCCTTTGTTACCTGCGCGCTAAAAATCCATGTTTAAACTCCGTGCAGCGCAAGCTCTAGACTTGCATGCATAACAACAAGAAAAGGTATTCAGATGAACGCGATTAATCGCCTCGCCGTTGCTATTTCCATTGCCTCGTTGTTTCCCCTCAGTGCATTTGCCGCCGAATCGAAAGGGACGGTTGAAGTTGTGCATTGGTGGACCTCAGGCGGTGAAAAAGCAGCAGTGGACGTACTGAAGGCTCAAGTTGAGAAAGATGGCTTCGTCTGGAAAGACGGTGCCGTCGCCGGTGGCGGTGGCGCCACTGCAATGACTGTGCTGAAAAGCCGCGCAGTCGCGGGTAACCCGCCCGGCGTTGCCCAGATCAAAGGCCCGGACATCCAGGAATGGGCGTCTACTGGCTTGCTCGACACCGACGTGCTCAAAGACGTCGCCAAAGAAGAAAAGTGGGACTCGCTGCTCGACAAAAAAGTCTCCGATACCGTGAAGTACGAAGGTAACTACGTTGCCGTACCGGTCAACATTCACCGCGTTAACTGGCTGTGGATCAACCCGGAAGTCTTCAAGAAAGCCGGTATCACCAAAAAACCGACCACCCTCGAAGAATTCTACGCAGCCGGCGACAAGCTAAAAGCCGCAGGCTTCATCCCGCTCGCCCACGGTGGCCAGCCTTGGCAGGACAGTACCGTATTCGAAGCGGTCGTACTGTCGGTGATGGGGGCTGATGGCTACAAGAAAGCCCTGGTTGACCTGGATAACGACGCGCTGACCGGCCCGCAAATGGTCAAGGCCCTGACTGAGCTGAAAAAGGTCGCGACCTATATGGACGTCGACGGCAAAGGCCAGGACTGGAACCTGGAAGCCGGCAAAGTCATCAACGGCAAGGCCGGCATGCAGATCATGGGTGACTGGGCCAAGTCCGAGTGGACTGCCGCCAAGAAAGTCGCCGGCAAAGACTACGAGTGCGTAGCTTTCCCGGGCACCGACAAAGCCTTTACCTACAACATCGACTCCCTGGCGGTGTTCAAGGTTAAAGACAAAGGCACCCAGGAAGGTCAGAAGGACATCGCCAAAGTCGTGTTGGGTGAAAACTTCCAGAAAGTCTTCAGCATCAACAAAGGCTCGATCCCGGTTCGTACCGACATGCTCAATGAAATGGACAAGCTCGGTTTCGACTCCTGCGCTCAGACCGCTGCCAAAGACTTCCTGGCGGACGCCAAATCCGGTGGCCTGCAGCCAAGTATGGCCCACAACATGGCCACTACCCTGGCGGTACAAGGCGCGTTCTTTGATGTCGTGACCAACTACATCAACGACCCGAAAGCCGACCCGGCCGACACCGCCAAGAAACTCGGCGCTGCGATCAAGTCTGCCAAGTAACGGTTAGCACGGCTGGTCCTTGTGAGGGGAAACCCCCTGACCCCTCACAAGGCTTGCTTCTGTAGTCTTTTTTCCCTGTACTGGATTTTCCCATGAGTTCTGTTGCTGTGTTCAGCAAGGCCTCGCCGTTCGATGCGCTGCAGCGCTGGCTACCTAAACTGGTGCTGGCACCGAGCATGTTCATCGTACTGGTGGGCTTCTACGGCTACATCCTGTGGACATTCGTGCTGTCGTTCACCACGTCCACGTTCCTGCCCAGCTACAAATGGGCCGGTCTTGCGCAATACGCGCGGTTGTTCGACAACGACCGTTGGTGGGTGGCGAGCAAGAACCTGGCGCTGTTCGGCGGGATGTTTATCGGCATCACTTTGGTGATCGGTGTGACGCTGGCGATTTTCCTCGACCAGAAGATCCGCCGCGAAGGTTTTATCCGCACCATTTACCTGTACCCGATGGCGCTCTCGATGATCGTGACCGGTACGGCGTGGAAATGGCTGCTCAACCCGGGCATGGGCCTGGACAAACTTCTGCGTGATTGGGGCTGGGAAGGCTTCCGTCTCGACTGGCTGATCGACCCCGACCGCGTGGTCTACTGCCTGGTGATTGCCGCTGTGTGGCAAGCCTCGGGCTTCATCATGGCGATGTTCCTGGCCGGCCTGCGTGGCGTTGATCAGTCGATCGTGCGCGCCGCCCAGATCGACGGTGCCAGCCTGCCGCGTATCTACTGGAGCGTGGTGCTGCCAAGCCTGCGCCCGGTGTTCTTTAGCGCGGTGATGATCCTCGCGCACATCGCGATCAAGAGCTTCGACCTGGTAGCGGCCATGACCGCCGGCGGCCCGGGCTACTCGTCCGATTTGCCGGCAATGTTCATGTACTCGTTCACCTTCAGCCGTGGCCAGATGGGAATGGGCTCGGCCAGTGCAATCCTGATGCTCGGCGCGATCCTCGCGATCATCGTGCCTTACCTGTATTCCGAGCTGAGGACCAAGCGCAATGACTAGTCTCGCCTCCAAACCTGCCATCAGCCTGAGTCGCATCGCGATCTACGCGGTGCTGATCCTCGCCGTGCTGCTGTACCTGGTGCCGCTGGTGGTGATGCTGCTGACCAGCTTCAAAACCCCGGAAGACATCAGCACCGGCAACCTGCTGAGCTGGCCGACCGTGGTCACCGGCATCGGCTGGGTCAAGGCCTGGGCCACGGTTGACGGTTACTTCTGGAACTCGATCAAGATCACCGTTCCGGCGGTACTGATCTCCACCGCCATCGGCGCGTTGAACGGCTATGTGCTGTCGTTCTGGCGCTTCAAAGGCTCGCAGCTGTTCTTCGGCCTGCTGTTGTTCGGCTGCTTCCTGCCGTTCCAGACCGTGCTGCTGCCGGCATCGTTCACCCTCGGCAAGATGGGCCTGGCCAGTACCACCACGGGCCTGGTGTTTGTGCACGTGGTCTACGGGTTGGCGTTTACTACACTGTTTTTCCGTAACTACTACGTGAGCATTCCTGACGCGCTGATCAAGGCGGCACGGCTGGACGGTGCAGGTTTCTTCACCATCTTCCGTCAGATCATTCTGCCGATGTCGACGCCGATCATCATGGTCTGCCTGATCTGGCAGTTCACTCAGATCTGGAACGACTTCCTGTTTGGTGTGGTGTTCTCCAGCGGCGACTCGCAGCCCATTACGGTGGCGCTGAACAACCTGGTCAACACCAGCACCGGGGCCAAGGAATATAACGTGGATATGGCGGCGGCGATGATCGCCGGGCTGCCGACCCTGCTGGTCTATGTGATCGCAGGCAAGTATTTCGTGCGCGGCCTCACGGCCGGCGCGGTCAAGGGGTAATCATGGCTACGCTTGAACTTCGCAATGTAAACAAGACCTATGGCGCCGGCCTGCCCGACACCTTGAAGAACATCGAACTGTCGATCAAAGAGGGCGAGTTCCTGATTCTGGTCGGCCCTTCGGGTTGCGGTAAATCGACCTTGATGAACTGCATTGCCGGCCTTGAGACCATCACCGGCGGCGCCATCATGATCGGCGACCAGGACGTGAGCGGCATGAGCCCCAAGGACCGTGACATCGCCATGGTGTTCCAGTCCTACGCGCTGTACCCGACCATGAGCGTGCGCGAGAACATCGAGTTCGGCCTCAAGATCCGCAAGATGCCCCAGGCCGATATCGACGCTGAAGTAGCGCGGGTGGCCAAGCTGCTGCAGATCGAGCACCTGCTTAATCGCAAGCCGGGCCAGCTTTCCGGTGGCCAGCAACAGCGTGTGGCCATGGGCCGCGCCCTGGCACGGCGGCCGAAGATCTACCTGTTCGACGAACCGCTGTCCAACCTCGACGCCAAACTGCGCGTCGAGATGCGCACCGAAATGAAACTGATGCACCAGCGCCTGAAAACCACCACGGTGTACGTCACCCACGACCAGATCGAAGCGATGACCCTGGGCGACAAAGTGGCGGTCATGAAGGACGGCATCATTCAGCAGTTCGGCACGCCCAAAGACATCTACACCAACCCGGCCAACCAGTTCGTGGCGAGCTTTATCGGCTCGCCGCCGATGAACTTCGTGCCACTGCGCCTGCAGCGCAAGGACGGGCGCCTGGTGGCGCTGCTCGACAGTGGCCAGGCGCGTTGCGAGTTGGCACTTAACGTCAGCGATGCCGGCCTGGAAGACCGCGACGTGATCCTGGGCCTGCGCCCGGAGCAGATCATGTTGGCGAACGGCGAGGGCGACAGTGCTTCGAGCATTCGTGCCGAAGTCCAGGTTACCGAGCCAACCGGCCCGGACACCCTGGTATTCGTGCAGCTCAACGACACCAAAGTCTGCTGCCGCCTGGCGCCCGACGTGGCACCGCAGGTGGGCGAGACGCTGACCCTGCAATTTGACCCGTCCAAGGTCTTGCTGTTCGACGCCAAAACCGGCGAACGCCTGGGCACTGCTGCCTCATTGCCTGCACACGGGCATGCCGACAATGTGGCCCAATTCAAAGGCCGCTGAAGCAGATAAGTTATTGTTTTAGATAAAAATGTAACCCGCGTTAGATAAAAACAGTTTAATAACAATAAAGACGAGGATGTAGGGATGAAAAAGCAACACAACAACACTCGGCTGATCTGCCAACTGTCAGCAGCAGCAGCCCTGGTATTGTCCGCCAATGCGATGGCGGCCGATGCATTCAGCGCCGATTCCAAGTGGATGACCGGCGATTGGGGTGGCGAGCGTACCAAGCTGATCGAGCAAGGTATCGACATCAAGGCTGACTACGTAGGGGAAGTCGGTGGCAACCTGCACGGTGGCTACAACAACGACAAAACTGCTCGTTACGCTGACCAGTTTGGTCTGGGCGTAGCGCTGGATCTGCAAAAGCTGTGGGGCTGGGATAACACCCAGGCCAAGATCCAGTTGACCAATCGTAATGGTGCGAACATCTCCAATGACCGTATTGGTGACCCGCGTGCCGGCACCTTGAGTTCGTCTCAAGAAGTCGATGGCCGTGGCCACATGGTGCGTCTGACCCAGTTCTGGATCCAGCACCAGATGTTCGACAACAAGTTGGACGTGAAACTCGGTTACTTCGGCGAAGGCGAAGACTTCAACACCTTCCCGTGCGATTTCCAGAACCTGTCGTTCTGCGGCTCGCAAGTCGGTAACTACGTCAACACCTGGTACAACTGGCCGGTCAGCCAGGCGGCGATCCGCGTGAAGTACAACATCACGCCTGAGCTGTATGCGCAAATCGGTGCATACAACCAGAACCCGTCGCAGCTGGAACACGGCAACGGCTTCAAACTCAGCGGCAGCGGCACCAAGGGCACCGTATTGCCGGTGGAATTGGTTTGGTCGCCGAAGGTCAATGGCCTGCCAGGCGAATACCGTGTGGGTTACTACAAGAGCACCGCCGACGCTACCGACGTACGTGAAGACGTCAACGGTAACGATGCTGGCACCACCGGCGCAGCCTTCCGGGTTCGCAGCAGCAAAAGCGGTTACTGGGGCGTTCTGCAACAGCAACTCACCACTCACAATGGCGATGCTTCGCGCGGCTTGAACATCGCGGCCAACGTGACCTTCCACGACAAAGACACCAACCTGGTCGACAACTACCAGTCGTTGATGCTTGTGTATAAAGGGCCATTTGACGCACGTGCCAAAGATGACGTGGGTATCGGTGTTTCGCGTATCCATGCCAACAGCGACGTGAAGAAAACCGCTGAACTGCTCAATGCTTCAGGCGGTTTTACCGATTACGACCAGGCGGGTTTCGCCCCGCTGCGTAACACCGAGTACAACGTCGAACTCAACTACGGTTTCCACGTCACCAACTGGCTGACCGTACGCCCGAACCTGCAATACGTCAAAAACCCGGGCGGTGTAAAAGAAGTCGACAACGCGCTGGTAGCGGGCCTGAAAATTCAGTCTACGTTCTAACGCTGTTGCGATAAGCTCCTTCTCTCTGTGCGCATTTTGCGGGTAGCCATGGCTACCCGCTTTTTTTGGGCAGCACTGCACAACCTTTGTGGGAGCTGGCTTGCCTGCGATCGCAGCGCCTCGGTCGTTCAGACAAACCGAGTCGCCCGCATCGCAGGCAAGCCAGCTCCCACAAGGGGAACCAAGGTTTGAGCGACATTGAATTCCAGGACCGTGGCACATGCATGAGCATCCGCTGCAACGCTTTTTCAAATCCCTGCGTGAACAACCGGTGTTCGCCTGGGAGCGCTTTCAGATGCGCGACGTGTTGGTGATCGACCATCCGCTGTGCCAGGCGGTGTTCAGTCGCCAGGGCGCGCAGTTGCTGCACTTTCAGCCCACCGGCCAGAAACCCTGGCTGTGGTGCGCGGCCAAGTGGCCCCAGGTCGGCGCCATCCGTGGCGGCGTGCCGGTGTGCTGGCCGTGGTATGGGCGCCATCCGAGCGAGAACGCGTGGCCGTCCCATGGCTGGGCGCGGCTGATCGACTGGAAACTGCTCGACAGCAGCACCGAAGACGACGGCGTGCGCCTGCACTGGCAATTGCAGCTGTGCGACTGGCAGGTCGATCTGCACGCGCACCTGGGCGAAACCCTTGAGTTGCGCCTGAGCACCGAGCACCAGGACGAGTTGCCATGCCAGTTGAGCCATGCGTTGCACGCTTACTGGCGTATTGGTCACGTCGACGAGATAGCGCTGTCTGGGCTCGATGGCGCGCAAGGTTATGACCAGCTCAGTCGCCAGGTTTGCCAGCAGGAAGGCGAGCTGCGGGTAGACGGCGGCTGCCAGCGGGTGTTCCAGCATGAGGGTGAATTGCAGCTCAAGGACCACGCCTGGCAACGCGAGCTGTGCATCGACACCGGCGACAGTGCTGACACGGTGGTGTGGCATCCAGGCAGCCGGCCGTTGTTGGGCGTGAGCTTTAACGAGGCGTCGGGGTTTGTGTGTGTGGAGTCGGCGATGGCGGCAGCCAGTCTGGCGCCGGGGGAGCGGGCGCATTTGAGCTTGCAGGCGCGGGCCGGGGTTTAGTGGTGGAGCTTATGGCGCTATCGCAGGCAAGCCAGCTCCCACAGGGGAAATGCATTCCAAATGGGCAGCTCGGCTCACTGTGGGCGCTGGCGTGCCTGCGATAGGGTCGGTACTGCTAGTGGAGATTGCTGCTAGTTAAACTCATCCCCCACCGGATACCGGCTGTCATTCAAGCTCTCTTTGATCTTGCGCAGATGCGGCTGGAAATCCACCCCGCGACGCAAGGTCATGCCGGTGGCCAGCACGTCCAGCACCGTTAGCTGAATGATCCGCGACGTCATCGGCATGTAGATGTCGGTGTCTTCCGGCAGCGGGATGTTCAGGCTCACGGTACTGGCCTTGGCCAACGGCGAATTCTCGGCAGTTACGCCCAGCACCGACGCGCCGTTTTCCCGGGCGATACGCGCCACTTCCACCAGCTCGCGGGTGCGCCCGGTGTAGGAAATGATCACGAACAGCTCGCCCGTATGCGCCACAGACGCGATCATGCGTTGCATCAGCACGTCGGCATGGGCAGTGACGGCCAGGTTGAAGCGGAAGAACTTGTGCAGCGCATCCATGGCCACCGGTGCCGAAGCGCCGAGGCCGAAAAAATGGATCTGCCGCGCCTGGATCAACAAATCCACGGCCTTGCTGATCAGTGCCGGGTCGAGGGCCTGGCACGCACTGTCCAGGGAGGCAATGGCGCTGCCAAAGATCTTCTGGGTGTAGGCCTCAGGGTTATCATCGGCTTCCACGGCGCGGCTGACATACGCCGCACCACTGGCCAAACTTTGCGCCAGCTGCAATTTAAGTTCAGGGTAACCGCTGACGCCGAACGAACGGCAGAAACGGTTGACCGTCGGTTCACTGACCGAGGCGGCTTGGGCGAGGGCGGCGATCGAGAAGCGGGTTGCCTGCTGTGGGTTTTGCAGGATGACCTCGGCGACTTTTTTCTCGGCCTTGTTCAATTCTTCGAGGCGGTTCCGGATCTGTTCCAGAAGATTTCGCACGCGGTCCATTCAGTCTTTCCTTCGGGCGACGATGCAAATAAAGGGCGGTAACCAATCGACGAGTGGCCCTTTGCGGTGGCCTATCCTACTGAGGGTAGCTGAACACCACCACTCGGAATGCGTATTTCGGGAAAATGTTGTGGTTATTACTACATTTTTCCTTGAGTGATGCCTTGAAAAAAGGTATTTGTAGCTTAACTTGATAAAAGAACAAACATCATGCCTTCGATAACCGTAGAACCCTGCACCTTTGCCCTGTTTGGCGCCTTGGGTGATCTGGCGCTGCGCAAGTTATTTCCTGCCCTCTACCAACTCGATGGCGCCGGGCTGCTGCACGACGATACGCGCATCCTGGGCCTGGCCCGCGAAGCCGGTTCCGAGCAGGAGCACCTGGCCCATATCGAAAAAGAACTGCGTAAATACGTCGGCAAGGAACTCGATGAGGCCGTGGCCGCGCGCTTCCTGGCGCGTCTGGCCTATGTGCACGTCGACTTCATGAACGCCGCCGATTATGTCGCCCTGGCCGAAAAGGTCGGGGCCGAACAACGCCTGATCGCCTATTTCGCCACCCCGGCGGCGGTGTATGGCGCGATCTGCGAGAACCTCGCCAGGGTCGGCCTGGCGGACAACACCCGCGTGGTGCTGGAAAAACCCATCGGCTCGGACCTGGAGTCCTCGCGCAAGGTCAACGACGCCGTGGCGCAGTTTTTCCCGGAAAACCGCACCTATCGCATCGACCACTACCTGGGCAAAGAGACCGTCCAGAACCTGATCGCGCTGCGTTTCGCCAACAGCCTGTTCGAAACCCAGTGGAACCAGCATTACATTTCCCACGTGGAAATCACCGTGGCCGAGCAGGTCGGTATCGAAGGCCGTTGGGGTTACTTCGACAAGGCCGGCCAACTGCGCGACATGATCCAGAATCACCTGCTCCAACTGCTGTGCCTGATCGCCATGGACCCACCGGCCGACCTGTCCGCCGACAGCATCCGTGACGAGAAGGTCAAGGTGCTCAAGGCGCTGGCGCCGATCAGCCCGGAAGGCCTGACGACCCAGGTAGTACGCGGCCAGTACATCGCCGGCTACAGCGCCGGCAAGCCGGTGCCGGGCTACCTGGAAGAAGAAAATTCCAACACCCAGAGCGACACCGAGACGTTTGTCGCCCTGCGTGCCGATATTCGCAACTGGCGTTGGGCCGGCGTGCCGTTTTACCTGCGCACCGGTAAACGCATGCCGCAAAAGCTGTCGCAGATCGTCATCCACTTCAAGGAACCGTCCCACTACATCTTCGCCCCCGAGCAGCGCCTGCAGATCAGCAACAAACTGATCATCCGCCTGCAGCCGGACGAAGGTATTTCCTTGCGTGTGATGACCAAAGAGCAAGGCCTGGACAAGGGCATGCAACTGCGCAGCGGCCCGCTGCAACTGAATTTTTCCGATACCTATCGCAGCGCGCGGATTCCCGATGCCTACGAGCGGTTGTTGCTGGAAGTAATGCGCGGCAATCAGAACCTGTTTGTTCGCAAAGATGAGATCGAAGCCGCGTGGAAGTGGTGTGACCAGTTGATCGCCGGGTGGAAAAAATCCGGTGATGCGCCCAAGCCGTATGCGGCGGGTTCCTGGGGGCCGATGAGCTCGATTGCACTGATCACGCGGGATGGGAGGTCGTGGTATGGCGATATCTGAATTGAAACTGCCTCAGGGCGTGACAGCCCATGAGTACCGCACGCCGGTGTTGCTGGCCGATGGCCTGGCCAATGACGTGGCCGAGCAACTGCGCGCGGCCATCAGTGCCCGTGGCGAAGCGACCCTGGTAGTGTCCGGTGGCCGCAGCCCCGTGGCGTTTTTTCAGAACCTGGCCAAACAAGGCCTGGACTGGTCCAAGGTCACCATCACCCTGGCCGACGAGCGCTGGGTACCGGTGGAACACGCCGACAGCAATGCCGGCCTGTTGAAAAAGTATTTGCTCCAGGGCCCGGCGGCCAAGGCCAGGTTCCTCAGCCTATACAACGTTGCCGCGAACCTTGAAGACGCCGCCGAACTGGCCGATCGCCAGTTGGCAGAGCTGCCTGCTATTGATGTGCTGGTGCTCGGCATGGGCGATGACGGCCACACCGCATCGCTGTTCCCCAACAGCCCCAACCTGGGCGAGGCGCTCAAGCCCGACGGCACGCGCCGTTGCTGGCCGATGCTGGCGCCGACCGTGCCGCACCAGCGCCTGACCATGAGTCGCGCGCTGCTGGCCACTGCCCATTACACCGTGCTGTCGATTTCCGGCAGTTCGAAATTGACCACCTTGAGCGCCGCGCTGGCCAGTGACGACGTTGCTGCCATGCCGATTCGCGCGTTTTTGCAACCTACTTTAGAGATTTACTGGTGCCCATGAGCCAAGGATCAGCCGCTATGAAAAGCCCTCAACCGACCGTGTCCATGGCGGACAAAGTTGCCCTGATCGACAGCCTCTGCGCCAGGGCGCGGATCCTGCCGGTGATCACCATCGCCCGCGAACAGGACATCCTGCCGCTGGCCGATGCCCTGGCAGCCGGCGGTTTGACCGCATTGGAAGTGACCCTGCGCTCCGAGTTCGGCCTCAAGGCCATTCAGGTACTGCGCGAGCAGCGCCCTGAACTGTGCACCGGTGCCGGCACCGTACTCGACCGCCATATGCTCGAAGCGGCCGAGGTGGCCGGTTCGCAATTTATCGTCACCCCCGGCATTACCCGCGACCTGCTGGAAGCCTCGGTGCACAGCCCGATCCCGCTGCTGCCGGGCATCAGCAATGCCTCCGGCATCATGGAAGGCTATGGCCTGGGTTATCGCCGCTTCAAGCTGTTCCCGGCTGAAGTCAGCGGCGGCGTGGCTGCAATCAAGGCCCTGGGCGGCCCGTTCGGCGAAGTCAAATTCTGCCCAACCGGCGGCGTTGGCCCGGCCAACATCAAAAACTACATGGCGTTGAAAAACGTGATGTGCGTGGGCGGTAGCTGGATGCTGGACCCTGAATGGGTCAAGAACGGCGACTGGGCCCGCATCCAGGAAGTCACCGCGCAGGCGCTGGCGCTGCTGGACTGAACTGATTTACCGAATCGTTGTTGCTGTGCTTAACGGCATTTTTGCGGTGCACTTGGTCGGTGTACCGCTTTTTTTTGCCTGCAAAAAACCTTGAGGTTCACAGAGGTCCAAATGTGGGAGCTGGCTTGCCTGCGATTGCGGTGGGTCAGGTTAGGATATTTCTACTGATGCACCGCTATCGCAGGCAAGCCAGCTCCCACAGTTTTAGTCCGTGCTTAACTCAGTTATTGCGTTAACCAGCACATCGATGTCCGCCGCCGAGGTCACGAGGCCAGGCGTCACCCGAATACAGGTTCCAAACGCCGCCCCCGTGCGCGTGGTGGTAAACAGGTCGTACTCCTTGAGCAATCGGTCCGCCATCTCGTGCTGATCCCGCCCAGTAAACTTGAACGCCGTAATCGCGCAATACAGCCGCGGATCATCCGGTGTCAGCACCTCAATTCCCGGCAACCCACGCACCTGGCTCACCCAGCGATCCCGCAGGTAATTGACCCGCGCGCCCTTGGCCGCCGAGCCGCCGAGGTTGCGATGTTCCTCCAGCACCAACGGCAAGGTCATCAACGCTGGAAAATTCGGCGTGCTGTAGGACGTGCGCGCACGCACGTCGCTGGCGGGGTAGTGAAACTCGCCCATGTCCGGGTCGATATCGGCCAGGCGCTCCGGGGCGATATACAGAAAGCCCAGGGTCAGCGGCGCACCGATCCATTTATGCAGGTTGAACCCGGCGAACTGAATGCCCAGCTCGGTGAGGTTGAATTCAATCTGGCCCAACGCATGGGCGCCATCCAGAATCACGTCCACGCCATGCTCACGCGCTGCCTTGGCAATCGCTTCGACAGGCATCACCAGGCCGGTGCGGTGGGTGACATGGGTCAGCGCCATCAGCTTCAGGCGCGGGTACTGCGCGAACGCATCGCGATAGGTCTGCACCAGGCTGTCGAAACCGGCCGGGTGGTCGTGGGCAAGTTCGACGACTTCCACGCCGCGAACACTGGCCAACCAGCGCATGGCGCCTTTGACCGTGTCGTACTCCAGATCACTGATCAGCACCTGATCGCCCGGCCGCAGGCCGTTGTAGTTACGGATCAGCGACTGTAATGCCTCGGTGGCGTTGCGGGTGAAGGCGATGGCGTCGGGGTCTGCATCGATCAGCCCGGCCAGTTGGCGACGGATCTCGACGTTCTCACCCTGCTCGAAGCGCTGACGCACATACAGCGAATTGCTGCGGTTGATAAACGCAACATGCTCCAGATACTGCGCCTGTACAGCACGGCTCATGCGCCCGAAGTAACCGTTTTCCAGGTTGATCGGGCCGGGCTCCAGCTCGTAGCGCTGGGCGAAGGCGTGCCAGCGACGTTCGTTGTCTGCATTCCTTGGCATAGCGTGCGCTCTTTAATGACGGGGGGCAGGTTTGCCGTGTTTTACGCGCAGCGGCTCCAGCAGTTCAGACAGGCCGTTGTGGTCGATTTCCTGCATCAAGGCCAGCAAACCGCCCAGCTCGCCGTGAGGAAAGCCTTCACGGGCGAACCAATTCAGGTAAGGGCCGGGCAGGTCGGCGATGATGCGTCCCTTGTACTTGCCGAAGGGCATTTGGCGGGTGATCAGCAATTCGAGTTTTTCGGGGTTCATGGGCTTCAAGGGTTGGCGTCTGTGCTTGGAAAATACAGGCATTCTGCATGAAGGCCAAATGACAGATCATGCAAATAACGTAGATACAGATGGTTCAATATTTCGTAACTGCATGAAATATATGAATAAATTAATTTTTCAAAACCTGGCACGGGCGCTGCAATCATTAAGACAACCTTCTAACCCGCACAAGGAATTGAAAAATGACTGACATCAATAAAGAATCGATCTCCGTACTCAACGACCTGATCGAGACCAGCAAAGACGGCCAAGAAGGCTTCAAAACCTGCGCTGAAGATATTAAGCACCCAGAATTGAAAGCGCTGTTCGCTAAGCGCTCTGCTGACTGCGCCACTGCCGCAGCCGAGCTGCAAACAGCCGTACGTGCCCTGGGTGGCGATCCGGAAGAATCCGGTTCGGTTGCCGGTGCTCTGCACCGTGGCTGGGTCGACGTGAAGTCGCTGGTCACCGGTAAAGATGAAGAGGCGGTGCTGAACGAAGCCGAGCGCGGTGAAGACCACGCCCTTAAGGCTTACAAGGACGCGATCGAGAAGATCAACAAGCACAACCTGCTGGGTATTCGTGACCTGGTTGAGCGTCAGTTCCACGGCGCACAACGTAACCACGACCAGGTGAAAGCCCTGCGTAACCAGGCTCGCGCTCAGTCGTAAGCACATTGCTGTAATTGCTTATGCTGTAACTGCCTATGCTGTAACTGAATGTGGGAGCTGGCTTGCCTGCGATAGCATCACCCCGGTGTAATTTATATACCGAGGTGTCTGTATCGCAGGCAAGTCAGCCCCCACATTTGCTTTGTATAGATTTTGAGATTTTTATCAGCCAATGCTGATCGGCGGCAACTCGGTCAATGTCACCACTTGCTGCTTGCGCGGCGCGAGAATTTCCGCCTCGCCGTCCACCACCAGCTCATCGCGCTGGTTGAATACGCGGGTGGCGATGCGCACGCGAAACTTGGGCATTTTCTCCAGAATCTCCAGGCGCACGGTCAAGGTGTCGCCGATTTTCACCGGCTTCTGGAAGCTCATCTGCTGGCCGATGTAGATAGTGCCCGGCCCAGGCAGCTCGCAGGCTACCGCTGCACTGATCAGTGCGCCGCTGAACATGCCGTGGGCGATACGCTCCTTGAACATGGTCGCCTTGGCGTACTCCGCATCCAGGTGCACCGGGTTGTGGTCGCCGGACATCGCCGCGAACAGCTGGATATCGCGCTCTTCAACGGTCTTGCTGTAGCTGGCGGTCTGGCCGACTTCGAGGGCTTCGTATGGGGTGTTGGTGACCTGGCTCATCTAAAGGTGCATCCTGTGGCTAATCGGTAATTTAATAAGCTGATTTTAAAGGAAAAAGTTATTCGCAGCGCGCTGGCCTGCGTAACGTCAGGGCCTGGTCGAGCCACTTCAGCAAATCCGCTGTCACTTCATCGCGGTTGGTTTCGTTGAACACTTCATGACGCGCCTGCGGGTAGATAGTCAATTGCAGGTTCTGGCAGCCGGCCTCACGCAGGGCGTGGGCCAGGCTTTTGAGACGTTTGCCTTCACTCACCGGATCACATTCGCCGCCGATTACCATAATGGGCAGGCCCGGATCGATCTGTGCGAGGTTGGACGCTTTGCTGATCTGCTGCAAGCCACCCAGTAAGTCGATCCACAACTGGTTGGTGCAGCGAAAGCCGCACAGCGGATCGTTGATGTACTTGTCCACCTCCAGCGGGTCGCGGCTGAGCCAGTCGAACGCGGTGCGGTTAGGCTTGAATGCCTTGTTGAATGAGCCGAACGACAAAAAGTCGATCAATGCACTGCGCCCGCGCAGGCCTTGGCGCGCGCGCTCCAGGCGGGCAATGACGCCGGCGGCGCGGTACAGCGCCACCGGCTGGAAATTCGAACCGCTGAGAATCGCCCCATCCAGGCTCGCACTGTGGTGCAACAGGTACGCCTGGGCGATATAGCTGCCCATGCTGTGGCCCAGCAAGATGATCGGCAGGCCCGGCTGCTGCTGGCCGATGTGCTGGTTGAGGCTGGCGAGGTCGCCCACCACTTTGTTCCAGCCATCCTTTTCGGCGTACAGCCCCAGCGTGCCTTCATCGGCAGTGCGGCCATGGCCGCGCTGGTCGAGTGCGTACAGCCCGTAGCCGGCTGCGCACAGGGCTTCGGCCAGGCGCGCATAGCGCCCGCTGTGTTCGGCCATGCCGTGGGACAGCATGATCATGGCCTTGGCGGGCCCGTCCGGCAGCCATTGATTGACGTACAGGCGGCTGCGGTCATTCGCGGTCAGCCAGAAGGTGCTGTGGTTCATAGCGCTTCCTTTGCTCAGGGTCGTTGCAGTGTATAGCTCATCTGGCCGGGTCCGGTGTATCTGCCTACACGTTAGGGGCAAGATTCATACAATAAATGACACAGTTGCGCGTATTTGCCTGTTTGGCCATAGCTGCTAACGTCCCCAAAGCTCCGCTTTTTATATCAATGAGAAAGCGGCCGGACACACTCAGGTACGAGGACAAGAATAATGCAACCTGATTTCTGGAATGACAAACGCGCGGCGGGCGTTCCCAATGACATCGACCTCACGACCTACAAATCGGTGATCGAAGTCTTTGAACGCTCCTGCAAAGCCTTTGCCGACCGTCCGGCGTTCAGCAACATGGGCATCACCCTGACCTACGCCGAGCTTGAGCGCCAAAGTGCCGCGTTCGCCGGCTACCTGCAAAACCACACCGACCTCAAGCCTGGCGAGCGCATCGCGGTACAGATGCCCAACGTGCTGCATTACCCAATTGCCGTGTTCGGTGCTTTGCGCGCCGGGTTGATCGTGGTCAATACCAACCCGCTGTACACCCCGCGTGAGATGCGCCACCAGTTCAAGGACGCCGGCGTGCGCGCGCTGGTCTACCTCAACCTGTTCGGCTCGCGGGTGCAGGACGTGTGCACCGACACCGAGCTCGACTACCTGATCGAAGCCAGGATGGGCGACTTCATGCCCGCCGCCAAAGGCTGGCTGGTCAATACCGTGGTCGACAAGGTCAAGAAAATGGTCCCGGCCTACCACCTGCCACGTGCGGTGTCGTTCAAGCGCGCCTTGCGCATGGGCGCGGGCCAGGCGGTGGTTCGCCACCCGGTGACCCTGGATGATATCGCCGTGCTGCAATACACCGGCGGCACCACCGGCCTGGCCAAGGGCGCGATGCTCACCCACGGCAACCTGGTGGCGAATATGCAGCAGGCGCGGGCGTGCATGTCCCAGGTCACCGACGATGGCCAGCCGCTGGTGAAGGAAGGGCAGGAGGTGATGATCGCGCCGCTGCCGCTGTACCACATCTATGCCTTCACCGCGAATTGCATGTGCATGATGGTGACCGGCAACCACAACGTGCTGATCACCAACCCGCGTGACATCGGCGGGTTTATCAAGGAGCTGAAAAAGTGGCGGTTCTCCTGCCTGCTCGGGCTGAACACGCTGTTCGTGGCACTGATGGATCACCCCGACTTCAAGACCCTGGATTTCTCCCATCTCAAGATCACCAACTCCGGTGGCACCGCGCTGGTCAAGGCCACCGCCGAGCGCTGGAAGGCACTCACCGGTTGCTCCATCGGCGAAGGCTACGGCCTCACCGAAACTTCGCCGGTGGCCAGCACCAACCCCTACGGCAACCAGTCGCGGCTGGGCACCGTGGGCATACCGGTGCCGGGCACGGCGATGAAAGTGATTGATGATGAAGGCCGCGAGCTGCCCTTGGGCGAGCGCGGCGAGCTGTGCATCAAAGGCCCGCAGGTGATGAAGGGTTACTGGCAGCAACCCGTGGCCACCGCCGAAACCCTGGACGCCGAAGGCTGGCTGAAAACCGGTGATATTGCGGTGATCGACACCGATGGTTTTGTCAGCATCGTCGATCGCAAGAAAGACCTGATCATCGTCTCGGGCTTCAATGTGTACCCCAACGAGATTGAAGACGTGGTGATGGCGCATCCAGCCGTGGCCAACTGCGCGGTAATCGGCGTACCGGACGAACGCACCGGCGAGGCGGTGAAACTGTTTGTAGTGGCGCGCGCCCAGGGCGTGAGCGTTGATGAATTAAAGGCGTACTGCAAAACCAACTTCACCGGGTACAAGGTGCCCAAGCACATTGTGTTGCGTGAGTCGCTGCCGATGACGCCGGTAGGCAAGATTTTGCGCAGGGAGCTGCGCGACATCGCCTGATGTGAAATGCAATAAAAAATGTGGGAGCTGGCTTGCCTGCGATAGCGATGTATCAGTCACCCGATTTATCGGCTGAATCACCGCTATCGCAGGCAAGCCAGCTCCCACATTGCTGTTTATCGCTCTGTAAGGCCCATTCCAGAGCGATTTCCTGGCTTATAGAATCTTTGCTCTAAAAATGACCATTAGATATTCTTGAGTCATGTTTATGACTGTAGGGCCTTCTTTTGGCTCTAGGCGGCCCTTGGCAAAGCTGCTACTCTCGGCGCGCTTTGTGACTTCTCGGCCTGCTTGAAAGCGCCAGACTCACCTAAAAAAACATACACCAATAATAATCGCATCAAATGCGATGATGAATTCGCGTCGCTGAGGAGTGGGCTTCCATGAACGAAGACTTTTGGAAGGATAAGTACCCCGCCGGGATTGCTGCAGACATCAATCCAGACGAGTATCAGAATATTCAGGCGGTACTGAAACAGTCCTGCCAGCGCTTCGCCGACAAACCGGCTTTCAGCAACCTGGGCAAGACCATCACCTACGGTGAACTGTACGAATTGTCCGGCGCGTTCGCCGCCTATCTGCAACAGCATACCGACTTGAAGCCGGGCGATCGAATCGCCGTGCAACTGCCCAATGTCCTGCAATACCCGGTGGCCGTGTTCGGTGCCATCCGTGCGGGGCTGATCGTGGTCAATACCAACCCGCTGTACACCGCGCGGGAAATGGAACACCAATTCAATGATTCCGGGGCCAAGGCCCTGGTTTGCCTGGCGAACATGGCGCACCTGGCTGAAAAAGTCGTGCCCAAGACCGCCGTCAAGCACGTGATCGTCACCGAAGTTGCTGACCTGTTATCGCCGTTCAAGCGGCTGCTGATCAACAGCGTCATCAAGTACGTGAAGAAAATGGTCCCGGCCTATCACCTGCCCAAGGCGATCAAGTTCAACGACGTGCTGGCCAAGGGGCACGGTCAACCGGTCAACGATGCCAGCCCCGCCAGCGGCGATGTGGCCGTGCTGCAATACACCGGTGGCACCACCGGCGTGGCCAAGGGCGCGATGCTCACCCACCGCAACCTCGTCGCCAACATGCTGCAGTGCAAGGCGCTGATGGGCTCCAACCTCAACGAAGGCTGCGAGATCCTGATCACGCCGCTGCCGCTGTACCACATCTATGCGTTCACCTTTCATTGCATGGCGATGATGCTCATCGGCAACCACAACATCCTGATCAGCAACCCGCGCGACCTGCCGGCGATGGTCAAGGAGCTGTCGAAGTGGAAGTTCAGCGGGTTTGTCGGCCTCAACACCTTGTTCGTGGCGCTGTGCAATAACGAGGCGTTCCGCAAGCTGGACTTCTCCGCGCTCAAAGTCACCTTGTCGGGCGGCATGGCCCTGCAACTGGCGGCGGCCGAGCGCTGGAAAGCTGTGACCGGTTGTGGCATCTGTGAAGGTTACGGCATGACCGAGACCAGCCCGGTGGCCACCGTCAACCCGATCCAGCATATCCAGATCGGCACCATCGGCATTCCGGTGCCTTCTACCCTGTGCAAAGTCATCGCCGACGACGGCACCGAATTGGCACTGGGCGAAACCGGCGAGCTGTGTGTGAAAGGCCCGCAGGTGATGAAGGGCTACTGGTTGCGCGACGACTCCACCGCCGAAATGCTCGACAGCGAAGGCTGGTTGAAGACCGGTGACATCGCGATCATCCAGCAAGACGGCTACATCCGCATTGTCGACCGCAAGAAAGACATGATTCTGGTCTCCGGTTTCAACGTCTACCCCAACGAGCTGGAAGACGTGCTGACAACCTTGCCGGGCGTGCTGCAATGTGCGGCCATCGGTGTGCCGGATGAAAAATCCGGTGAGCACATCAAGATCTTTATCGTGGTCAAGCCAGGCGCGACCCTGACCAAGGACCAAGTGATGGAACACATGCGCGCCAACGTCACCGGCTACAAAGTGCCCAGGGCCGTGGAATTCCGCGATGCATT
Organism: Pseudomonas sp. 2822-15; assembly: GCF_002742515.1. Taxonomy (NCBI): domain Bacteria; kingdom Pseudomonadati; phylum Pseudomonadota; class Gammaproteobacteria; order Pseudomonadales; family Pseudomonadaceae; genus Pseudomonas; species Pseudomonas sp. 2822-15. The sequence continues at coordinate 136,147 of NZ_LJRY01000170.1, forward strand.
GCCGACCACCAACGTGGGCAAGATCCTGCGCCGTGAGTTGCGTGATGAAGAGCTGAAGAAGCTCGGCCTTAAAAAGTAACCGATAAAAAACCCCGCTGATGCGGGGTTTTTTTTGGCATGAACTGGAATGCAGTCCAAATGTGGGAGCTGGCTTGCCTGCGATAGCGGTACACCCGTCACAGTAGTGCTAACTGACCCACCGCCATCGCAGGCAAGCCAGCTCCCATATGTTTTAATCGAGTTGTTACAGGGCAAACTGCGCAAAGCCCACGCCAGCACCGGCCGGGCGCACATCCTTCAAGAACGAATCCTTATCCGCGCTCAGCTCCAGGGTAATCTCCGGCTTGCGCTTGCCCGCATTACGCACCACCAGCCCTTCGATGTGTTCGCGCAGGAACGCCGTCGGCACCTTCAGGTGCAACAACTGGTCAGTTTCAGCGTTGTGCATCAACAAGTGAACCCACTCGTACTGGCCCACACCAATGCGCACCAGCGGCAGGTCGAACCACCAGATGTTGCGTTTGCTGTCCAGGTCGGTGAAGTGGCAGTTGTTGACGCCGAGTACGGCACCGCCCAGTTCCTGGTTTCTGCGGGCGATGGCCTGTGCTTTATTGAGTTTCATAACCTTCCTACGGGATCTGTTATTCAGCGTTATAGCCTGAATGTGCCGGGCATTCTCGTGGGTTGGCGGCAAAACATAAAGCCAAACCTGTTCGCTGCGATGAAATGCGCGCTGAAAAATAATTGAAACTCTGCCGAACGGCCGCCGGTCAATCTTTAGGTAATGACCAAAACCCTTGATTGTTCTTTCGGAGAAATACCATGAGCAGCACATCGGATAAGGCAAAAGGTTTGGCCAACGAAGCCGTTGGTAACATCAAGCAGGGCGTTGGCAAAGTGACTGGCAACGACAAACTGCGCGCAGAAGGCGTGGTTCAGGAAAAGAAAGGCGAAGTGCAGAAAGCCGTCGGCGACACCAAAGATGCGGTAAAAAAAGCCGTCAAGTAAGACTCAATCGCCGGCTGGATTCACGCAGCCCGACGGCCATCCACGGATGGCCGTTTTTGTGTGAAGCGTGCAACTAAAGTTTGGAAATTGTTTCAAAGTCGCCAAATGGGCTACTTTGATGTAGAAAACGGCCCCTGAGTCGCCCACGACCTCACCCTTTTGCGGCGAAAGGAGACGCTATGATTTTTCCGGTACTAGACGGCCTCAAGCTTCACAAAGTGCTGGTGCGCACCGTCAAGGAATTCGTCGATGACGAAATGCCCACCTACGCCTCGGCACTGGCCTACCAGATGCTGTTTTCGCTGTTTCCCTTTCTGCTGTTCCTGATTGCCCTGATCGGTTTCCTGCACTTGCCGGACTTTTTCACCTGGCTGCGCATGCAGTCGGAACTGGTGTTGCCGCCCCAGGCGCTGGAGCAGGTCAACCCGGTGATCGACCAGTTGCAGCAGTCCAAGGGCGGTTTGCTCTCGGTGGGTATCGTGATCGCGCTGTGGACCGCCTCGGCCGGTGTACGCCTGATGATGAGCGCAATGAACGCCGCCTACGACGTGGTCGAAGGCCGGCCGATCTGGAAGCGCTTCCCGCTGTCGATCTTCTACACCGTCGGCATTGCCGGCATGCTGCTGGCCGCCGCGGCGTTGATGGTGCTCGGGCCGCAGGTGATGGAATGGCTCGCCGGGCAGATCGGCATGCAGGAATTCGTGGTCACGCTGTGGACCATCCTGCGCTGGCCCTTGATCGTGATTCTGCTGATGTTCGCCGTGGCCCTGATGTACTACGTGATGCCCGATGTTGAGCAGAAATTCCGCTTTATCACCCCAGGCTCGGTACTGGCCGTGGTGGTGTGGATCATCGCCTCACTGGGCTTTGGTTATTACGTCAAAACCTTTGCTGACTACAACGCCATGTATGGCAGTATCGGTGCGATCATCGTCCTGCTCCTGTACTTCTATATTTCCGCCGCCGTGTTGTTGCTCGGCGCGGAGATGAATGCCGTGATCGAGCATATGTCGGCCGAAGGCAAGGACCCAGGGGAAAAGGAATTCGATGAAGACAGCCACGCAGGTGAGAAACAACACGTCTCAGGCCTCGGCCGGGACCACTCCAAGCCCACTACCGATGAAGTCTGATCGATGATCCGTGAAATCCTGAAAATGGGCGACGAACGCCTGCTGCGCATCGCGTCACCGGTTCCGCCGGAAATGTTCGACAGCCCTGAGCTGTGGCAATTGATTGATGACATGTTCCAGACCATGGAACACGTCGGCGGTGTCGGCCTGGCCGCCCCGCAGATTGGTGTGGACCTGCAGTTGGTGATCTTCGGTTTCGAGGCCAGCGAACGCTACCCGGACGCGCCGCCGGTGCCGCAGACCATCCTGATCAACCCGCTGATCACGCCGCTCAGCCCGGTACTGGAAGAAGGCTACGAAGGTTGCCTGTCGGTGCCCGGCCTGCGCGGTGCGGTGGATCGTTACCAGCAGATTCGCTACGAAGGTTTCGACCCCAAGGGCGAGCCGATCGTGCGCGTTGCCGACGGCTTCCATGCGCGGGTGGTGCAACATGAGTGCGATCACCTGATCGGCCGTCTGTACCCCTCGCGGATTACCGACTTCAGCAAGTTCGGGTTTATCGAAGTGATGTTCCCGGATATGGACCCAAACGCTGACGAGTAACCCTCAGGCACACTGAGATAAAAATGTGGGAGCTGGGCTTGGGTGGGAGCTGGCTTGCCTGCGATAGCATCGCCTCGGTGACACTGATAAACCGAGGTGCCTGCATCGCAGGCAAGCCAGCTCCCACACAAGCCCGCTCCCACATTTGGATTGCACTTCAACCGAACTATTTGACGGGTTTGATAAACCGCAACGTCATCCGATCCGACTCGCCGATCGCCAGATACCTGGCCTTATCCTGCTCCCCATACCGCAACGACGGCGGCAACGTCCACACGCCGCCCGGGTAGTCCTTGGTGTCCTTGGGGTTGGCATTCACCTCGCTTTGCCCGGCCAGCTTGAACCCGGCGTCCGTCGCCAGCTTCACCACTTGCGCCGTGGTCAGGTAGCCGCTGTCCTTGATCGCTTCCAGGTCCGCGCCGTCCTTGGCCCGGTGATCTTCCACGCCCAGCACACCGCCGGGTTTGAGCACGGTGTAAAACGCGCTGAAAGTCGCCGGTGCGGTGCCCGCGTCTACCCAGTTATGCACATTGCGAAAGGTCAGCACGGCGTCCACCGAAGCCGGTTTGCCGAACACCGGAGCTTTGGGGTTGAACTCGACGACTTCGGCCTTGGCATAGCGCGCAGGGTCGGCGGCGAATTTGTTTTTCAGGTTCTGTTCGGACGTCGCAGCATAAGCGCTAGTGCTGGCGGCTTGCACGGCGGCGATGTAATGCCCGTGGTCCTTGAGCAGCGGCGCGAGTATTTCGCTGAACCAACCGCCGCCCGGGGTGATTTCGATCACGCTCTGGTTGGCGCTCAGGCCAAAGAACTCCAGGGTTTGCTGCGGGTGGCGGTAACCGTCACGCGCGCTGTTGGCCGGGTCGCGCCAACTGCCGGCCAACACGCTGGCGTATTGCTCGGCGGTAATCGGCGCCTCTGCTGCCTGGCTTAAAGCCGGAGCGAGGAGGGCGGTAAGAGACAGCGCTGCAAGCGTGTTTTTCATGATCATCCTGTAAGGGGCCACTGTGCTGTCGAGGCTAGCACGGGCCTTGCACGGGGCGATCACACATTATCCGCAGTGGTCCTCACTAACGGTTCTAAGCCCATTGCGATCATTGGTTTGTTGCGTTTATAGCGCACCAGACGCTCACTCAGGGATTGAGGCAGGGTGGTTGCCTGGGTAAACCCCATGCGCTGATACAAGCCTTCCAGCTCCGGATGACACAGCAGCCACACCGTACCTTCCACATCGGCCACTGCCGCAGCGATCAACCGCGCCGCCAACCCGTGGCCGCGATAGGCCGGGTCGACAAACACGCCGGTCAACCATTGCCCGCCCACCACAGGCGTCAGGCACAGCCCGGCGACAATCTCGCCGTCGCGCGCCACCCACAAGCGCCCGCCCTTGAGCGCCTTCATCGACGAGTTATGGCTGCGGTAAAACTTGTTCAGCAGCGGCCACAGCGGCTCTGCCAGCAGTTGGAGGTGCAGTTCGGACATGGTGTTTGGGCAACGTAATCAAGGGCCGCCGATTATAAGCGCCTTCTGCCGGGCAATAGGTGGTATACCCAGTGTTACATCCCCTTCACGTGGAGCATGCATCATGGCCAAAGGTATGGATTCAAAGAAAGCCGCGAAGAAAAAGCCGGCAAAAACCGCCGATGAAAAACGCGCCGAGAAAAAAACCAAGAAGTCCGAAGCCGGCCTGTTCGGTCACTGAGTTACAAGCTTAGAACCAAACGATCTGCAAGATTTTTGCGCCTCACTGCACAGAGCAGGAAACACCTGCTCTGAGCTGCCGATGGCCAACTACCTTGATCTGAACCAACGCCGGGAAATCGAAGCCCTGGCACGCAGTTTTACCGCAATCACAGAGTGGCCGACCTGGCTGTTGCTGATCGGCGTGTACGCCGGCTGGTTTGCCGTGATGTTCGCCAGCCACTGGTTGGGCCTGTGGCTGAGCACGGTGTTGCTGATCCCGCTGGTGACCCTCTGGCTGTCGGTGCAACACGAATTGCTGCATGGCCATCCCACCCGTTCGCCCCTGATCAACAAACTGCTCGGCTACGCGCCTTTCGCCGTGTGGTATCCCTACACGCTGTACCGCGACAGCCATCTGCTGCACCACAACGACGAAGACCTGACTCTGCCGGGCATCGACCCGGAAAGCCGCTACCTCAATCGACACCAGTGGGATAACAGCTCGTTATTCAAACGTGGCGTGCATTGGCTGACCAAAACCCTACTCGGCCGTTTTCTGCTGGCATCGCCGCTGGCCATCGCCCGTTTGGCACGTCATCAACTCCAACGCCTGCCCCAGGTGTGGCCGATGTGGCTGGCCCACGGCGGGGGGACAATCCTGATGCTGAGCTTTATTGACCGTTACAGCGCCATCCCGGTGTGGCATTACCTGCTGCTGGTGACCGCGCCGGCCTTGTCCCTGGCGTCGATCCGTTCCTACTATGAACATCGCCCACACCTGCAGCCGGAACAGCGCACGGTGCTCAACGAAGCGTCCTGGCCGTGGACCTGGTTGTTCCTCAATAACAACCTGCACCTGGTGCACCACGACTTGCCCAAGTTGCCCTGGTATCTGTTGCCCACGGTCTACCGGGCGCGACGCGAACAATGGGTGGCGCGCAGCGGTGGTTTCCTGGTGCGCGGTTATGGCCAGTTGATCAGCCGCCACGGCCTCAAGGCCATCGACAGCCCAAGGCACCCATTTGCGTGAGAGACGACCATGAGTGACCACTACGCCGAGTTATTGATGTACGTCGCGCCCGCAGCGGTGCACCAGGCCAACCAAGCGTGGCTGACGCGCATTTTCGAGCGCCTGAACCTGAACCGCCGCAACGCTGACCACCTCGACCTAAAAGGCCTGTGGCTCGCACCCGAACTGCTGGTGACGCAAACCTGCGGCTACCCGTTGATGACCCAACTGCGCGGCAAAGTGCGCGTGATCGGCCGCCCGCGCTATGAGCTGGCCCACAGCCGGCAGGGCGAACATTGCAGCCTGCTGCTGACCCGCGACGACACCCCGCGCACGCAGCTCGCGGACTTTTACGACAGCCGCGGCGTGATCAACGGCCACGACTCCAACAGCGGCATGAACCTGCTGCGCGAACGCCTTGCACCGCTGCACCGCAAAGGCCGCTTCTTCGCCAGCGTCGGCATCAGCGGCGCCCACCGTGAAAGCCTGCGCTGGCTGCGCGAAGGCCGCGCCGACCTTGCCGCCATCGACAGCGTAACCTACGACTATTTCGCCCGTTTCGCAGAAGAAGAAGTAGCAGAGCTGCGCATCATCACCCACAGCGCGCCGAGCCCGACCTTGCCCTTCATCGGCGCGCTGCACTTGAACGATGAGCAAGCCGCGCACATTCGTGACGTGATGAATCAAGCGTTGCAGGATTTACCACATGTAGTCGAAACCCTCGGCATTCAGGCAGTCCTGCCCGCCAGCGATGACGACTACCAGGTGCTTCTGGGCTACCAGCAAACAGCCGCCGATGCCGGTTACCCGCACCTACGCTGATCGTTCCCACGCTCCGCGTGGGAATGCCTCCTGTGACGCTCCGCGTCATGCGTTCAGGAGCAGACGCAGAGCGTCCAGGGCTGCATTCCCACGCAGAGCGTGGGAACGATCGGTTATATAAAAATACCTTTTAAATATTATTAAAGAATAAGCAGCCTTGCTAGGATCGCTCCACCGGAACACCGGACATAACGCGCAACCCTCTCAGATGGAGCCACTATGTCCGGCGCCGACACTTCTCACCGCGATTACGTGGGCGGATTGTTCCGCAGTCATTACCACTGGCTGTGCAGCCGTTTGCACCGCCACCTTGATTCCCGCGCACACGCCGAAGACATCGCCGCCGACACCTTCGTGCACCTGCTGACTTCACCCGGCGTGCTGCCGATTCGTCAGCCGCGCGCGTTGCTCACCACCATCGCCCAGCGTTTGATGTACCAGCGGTGGCGTCGCCGTGACCTGGAACGCGCTTACCTCGATGCGCTGGACAACGACGAAACCTGCAACGCACCGTCGCCCGAAGACCTTGCGCACGTGCTCGAAGCCCTGCAGGCCATCGACCAACTGCTCGACGGCTTGCCCGCCAAGGTCAAGGCGACCTTTTTGCTCTCGCAACTCAATGGCCTGACCTATCCCGAAATCGCCGCCGAACTGGGCATTTCCCAACGCTCGGTCAGCGACTACATGGCCCGTGCGCTCAAGCGTTGCCTGCGCCAGCCGCCCGGCCAGCCATACAGCTACACGCGGCTCAGTTATGACTTTTAAACAACGTGAGTGGCACACCGATCCAGTGTGGGAGCTGGCTTGCCTGTGTTCCGGAAAATGAGGTTCTGCATGAAAACCATTAAACACCTGCTCGGTGGCTCGCTGCTGGCACTGGCTCTCCTGACACCGCCAGCCCAGGCCGCCGACAGCATCAAACCCATCCACTTCGGCGACATCACCTGGGAAAGCGGCAGCCTGATCACCGAAGTGCTGCGCCTGATCGTGGAAAAAGGCTACGGCCTGCCTACCGACACCTTGCCCGGCAGTACCGTGAGCCTGGAAGCCGCCCTGGCCAAGGACGACATCCAGGTGATCGGCGAAGAATGGGCCGGGCGCAGTCCGGCGTGGGTCAAGGCCGAGGCCGAAGGCAAAGTATTCGGCCTGGGCGACACGGTCAAAGGTGCCACCGAGGGCTGGTGGGTGCCCGAATACGTGATCAGGGGTGATGCCGAGCGCGGGATCAAAGCGCTGGCGCCGCAGCTCAAGTCGGTGGCCGACCTGGCGCGCTACAAAGACGTGTTCCGCGATCCGGAAGACCCGAGCAAAGGGCGCTTTCTCAACAGCCCCACCGGCTGGACCTCGGAAATCGTCAACAGCCAGAAGCTCAAGGCCTATGGCCTGACCGACACCTTCGTGAACTTTCGTACCGGCTCCGGCGCGGCGCTGGATGCTGAAGTGGCCTCCTCGATCCGTCGTGGCAAACCGGTGTTGTTCTACTACTGGTCGCCAACGCCACTGCTCGGCCGCTTCAAGCTGATCAAGCTCGACGAACCCCCGTTTAACCCCGACGCCTGGAAAACCCTGGCCGACGCCAACAACCCGCACCCCATTGGCACCCGCTCGATGCCTGCGCATTTGGCGATTGGCGTGTCGGCGCCGTTCAAGGCGCAATACCCACAGTTAGTCACCTTCTTTGAAAAAGTCGACCTGCCGATCGACCTGCTCAACGGCATCCTCGCGCAGATGAGCGAGAAACGTGAACAGCCGCGCCAGGTCGCGCTGGCGTTCCTCAAAGAGCAGCCGCACGTGTGGCAGCAATGGGTGCCTGCGGATGTCGCGGCCAAGGTCAACGCTGGCCTGTAGCTGATCGTTCCCACGCTCCGCGTGGGAATGCATCCCGTGACGCTCTGCGTCACGATTTTAGAGCGGGACGCGGAGCGTCCCCGGCGGCATACCCACGCAGAGCGTGGGAACGATCGAGGTGGTAGAGATGGTTAAGTTTTTCAGTGTGGTTCTGGCTTCACTTGTGTTTTCGGCAGCGGTGTCTGCGGCCGAACCGTCCACCTTGCGCATCGGCTACCAGAAAAGCTCGGTGAGCATGGTGCTGGCCCGTGAACACAAGTTGTTCGAAGAGGCGCTGCCCGGCACCCAGGTGCAGTGGACCGAATTCCTCGGCGGCCCGCCGCTGATCGAGGCGCTGAACGCCGGCAGCCTGGACATCGGCAATATCGGCGACATCCCGCCGATCTTCGCCCAGGCCGCCGGTATCGACTTGCAGTACTTCGCCGTCGAGCCCAATGAAGGCAAGACCGAAGCAGTGCTGGTGCCCAAAGCCAGCACGATTCAGAGTGTGGCCGAACTCAAGGGCAAGCGCGTGGCGCTGCTCAAGGGCTCCAGCGCGCACAACCTGTTCCTCAAAAGCCTGCTGCGCGCGGGCTTGCAGTGGAAGGATGTGAACGTGGTGTACCTGTCGCCGTCCGACGGCCGCGCGGCGTTTGAGCAAGGCAAAGTCGACGCCTGGGTGGTGTGGGACCCTTACTATTCGGCGGCCGTGGTCGATGGCGCCGCTCGCGTATTGGGCGACGGCCAGCGCCTTAACCCGGCCGGCAGTTTCTTTGTGGTCAACAGCCCGTTTGCCAAACAGTACCCGCACGCCGTCGCCACCATCATCAAGACGCTCGGCAAGGCCCAGCGCCTGTCCCTGGACCAGCCCGAAGAAAGCATCGCCTTGATGGCCAAGACCCTGGGCCTGCAACCGGCGGTGGTCAAAAGCTACTTCGAACACCGCTCGCCGGAGCCGATTCGCCCGCTGCAAGCCATCGATATCGCCAACCAGCAACGCACCGCCGACCTGTTCTTCGCCAACGGCCTGATCCCGAAAAAGGTTGATGTGCAGCAAATAGTCTTCAAGGCTCTAAACCAATGAACATCAACTGTGGGAGCTGGCTTGCCTGCGATAGCGCTGGCCCAGACAGCACATCATTGCCTGACACTCAGTCATCGCAGGCAAGCCAGCTCCCACAGTGGATTGCATTTCAGGTCATGGATTTTCAGCGGCCAGCGCTGCAATCACGGCAGGCCGTGCGCCAACGCGTTGTTGAAACGCCGTCAGTGCCGGCCACGGCTGCAGATCAATGTCATGAACCGCCGCCCAGCGCAGCAGCACAAACAAATACGCATCCGCTACCGAGTACTGCTCGCCCAGCAAATAATCCTGACGCTCCAGCGTCTGCACCAGAAACGCAAAACGCTTGAACAACTTGGCCACAAACGTGGCTCGCACTTGGCCTTGAATCGCCGGGTTGAAGAAAATCCCCAGCCCGCCGTGAATCTCGCTGGCGATGAAATTCAGCCATTCCTGCAAACGCACACGCTCCCAACTGCCATTGGCCGGGGCCAACCGGGCGGCGGGTTTCAGGTCGGCCAGGTATTGCAGGATCGCACTGGCTTCGGTGAGTACCTGGCCGTTATCCAGTTGCAGTGCCGCCACATAGCCCTTGGGGTTTATTTGCAGGAAGTCTTCGCCATCGGCAGTGGTTTTTGCCTTGTTATCAACCCGCACCAAGTCGAACGGCAGCGCCAATTCGCGCAGCACGATATGGGGGGCGAGGGAACAGGCATTCGGGGAAAAATACAGTTTCATGTGGGGCTACTCGGTTGAATTTGCGCCAGTCTCGCGGGCATGGCACCTTGCGTAAAATTAAACCTTCAGACCCCATCCATAAGGACAGCTACTGCCATGATGAACCTGATGCACTGGCGCTTGCTGGTGGCCGTGGCCGATCACGGCAGCATTACGGCGGCTGCCGAGCAGGTGGGCATGACCCAGTCCGCCGCCAGCCAGGCCATGGCCAACATGGAAGCGACCTTGGGTGCGCAATTGTTCACACGTGAGCCGCGCAAGACCTTGCCCACTGCACTTGGGCTAAACGTGATCGAGCAGGCGCGGGTGATGATGGGCGCCTTGCAGGCTATTCGTACCACGGTCGACGAAGCACGCCCGCTGTTGCGTGGGAGCATTCGCATCGCCAGTTTCCCGATGGTGATGGCGGCTTTTCTGACGCCGCTGCTGCAGCGTTTTCGTCAGTTGAACCCCGGTATTGAAGTGACCACGCTGGATGTCACGGACAGCGAAGTGCTCACCTTGCTCGACGCCGGCCTGATCGACCTGGGCGTGGTGCTCAACCCCAAGCCCGAGCGCAATGCCACGGCGTTGGGGCGCGATTGCTGGATGGCCGTGTTGCCGACCCATCATCCCTTGGCGCAGCGCCCGGCCAATGCAGGCGTGTCGTTCGAGGAGCTGCTGGAGCAACCCTTCGTCCTTGCCACCGGCGGTTGCACCGCCAGTGCCCGCAGCTTGGCCAGCGCTGCGGGGCTGGCGCTGCGCGATATTCGCGTGGAGGTACGCGAATGGAACAGTGCCTACAGCCTGGTGCGCGAAGGCGTCGGCGTCACGCTGGTGCCTGAAATGGCGCTGCCGGTAAAGCGTAATGGCTTGCGCGTGATGCCGCTGACCGTGCCGCTGTATCGCGAATTTGCGTTGGTCGGCTCACCTTCACGGCCGCCTTCAGCCGCGGCCTGCGCATTGTTAAAAATGCTGGCTGACTAGTGGCCTTGCATAGCGCCAAGCCCTGTCTATGCTCACCCAGAACCGTTGATGACGTTTGGCATATAAAGCGTTTCGGATGGTTATTTCCCCATGAAGGTTAGCCAGTATTATCCAAAAAATGAATGGAATGCGCCTTCCGGGCGCCGGGAATCAAGGGTGATCTGACCATGTTCAACCGCCATCACAAATCCGACCTGGAAGAAATCGAACGTTTTTCCTGTGCCCTCACCGAGTCCAACGCCAAACTCGCTGCCATCAGCCGGTCCATGGCGATGATCGAGTTCGACCGCGATGGCGTGATCCTCGATGCCAACGACAACTTCTGCACAGCCATGGGCTACAACGTGGAAGAGATCCGCGGCAAACATCACCGTATTTTCTGCGAAGAGGCCTACACCCATACCGAGGCCTACACCCAGCTATGGCGCGACCTGGCGCGCGGCGAAGCCCTCAGCGGCACCTTCATGCGCCTGAACAAGCGTGGCGAAGAAGTGTGGCTGGAAGCCAGTTATATGCCGGTGCTCGACAGCCACAATCAGGTGCAGAGCGTGATCAAAGTGGCCTCGGATATTTCGGCGCGGGTCCACCATGAGCATGAGAACCAGAGCCTGATCGACGCCATCAGCCGTTCCATGGCGGTGATCGAGTTCACGCCCCAAGGGCAGATCCTCAGCGCCAATGACAACTTCCTGCGCACCGTGCAGTACTCACGGGAAGAAATCATCGGCCAGCACCACAGCATGTTCTGCCACCGTGCCGAGGTTGAATCGCCGGCCTACAAGGCATTCTGGGCCTCGCTCAACCGGGGCGAATATCACTCCCATCGCTTCGAGCGCAAGAATAAATACGGCAAGACCCTGTTTCTGGAAGCGTCCTATAACCCGATTTTCGACACCAACGGGCGCCTCTACAAAGTGGTGAAGTTCGCCAGCGACATCACCGACCAGGTCACCACCCTGCGCACCGCCGCCGATTCGGCGCATGCCACCTCGGTGCAAAACGACGCCTGCGCGCGCAAAGGCTCGGAGGTGGTGCAGCAAACCGTGCAGATCATTGAAGAGATTTCCAACGACTTGAACCAGGCGGCCCAGAGTATCGACGCGGTGAGCAAGCAATCGGACATCATCGGCTCCATCGTGCAGACCATCCGCAGCATTGCCGAACAAACCAATATGCTCGCGCTTAACGCGGCCATTGAAGCGGCGCGGGCCGGCGAGCACGGGCGTGGTTTTGCGGTGGTGGCCGATGAAGTGCGCAGCCTGGCCGCACGCACCAGTCAGGCGACGGTGGAGATTGTGGACGTGGTGCGCAAAAACCACGACCTGTCGCTGAGCGCGGTGTCGAGCATGCAGTCGAGCCTGAGCCGTACCGGCCTGGGTGTGGAGCTGGCCAATGAAGCAGGGCAGGTGATCCTGGAGATTCAGGAAGGCTCACGGCATGTGGTGGATGCCATCAGCCAATTCAACTCGACGTTGCAACTGCAATAGACATCATCGCGCTTGCTGTCGAGACAGGTTCGGCAGCGAGCGCAGATTTGCCCTACAGAGCAACTTCAACGGCGTCGGTATAAGAGCGCAGGTTATTCAATGTGTGAGACGAACTATGAAGCTGCAAGGCGCCTTATTCCTGTCGTTATGCGTGCTGTCGGCCAGCGCGCTGGCAAACGATGCCGTTCTGGAAAAAATCCGCGATAAGAAGCAAATGGTCATCGGGTATCCGGCGGAAGCGCTGCCTTTTTCCTATCAGACCGGCGCGGGTGAACCGGTGGGTTACTCCATCGACCTGTGTCGGCGCATTGCCGATGACGTGAAGAAAAACCTCAAGCTTGATCAACTGACCTTGAGCTTCAAACCCTTGAGTTTCAAAGACCGTCTCACTGCCGTCAGCAGCGGTGCGGTAGACCTCGAATGTGGCTCTACCACCAACACGCTGGAGCGCCAGAAGCAGGTTGATTTCAGCGTTTCAACCTTCGCGGCCTCGATTAAAGTGGTTTCCAGGGTCGGTGAAAAGTTGGATAGCTTGAAGGACCTCAATGGTCGATCCGTGGTGATTGTTGATGGCACCACCGTTGGCGAGGTGGTTCAACAACTTGAAAAGCGCGAAGGGTGGACCTTTAAAAAGGTACACGCCAAAAACCTGACTGAGGGCTTCAAAATGTTGGTTGATAGCCAAGCCGACAGTCTGGTGTTCGATGAAGTGGTAGTGGCGCCGCTGATGGCAAGCGCCGCCGAACCTGCGCGTTATCAGTTTTTGAAAGATGTGCTGGTGGTGGAACACCTGGGGTTGATCATGCCGAAAAATAACCCCGGGTTAAAACGTACCGTGGACAAGACCCTGGCTGCATTAATGGCGTCCGGGGACGCCAAGACGCTGTATGCCAAATGGTTTGAGTCGCCGATTGTGGTCAAGACGCTTAATCTCGAAGTGCCCTTTTCCACGCAGATGGAGCAGCTCTTCAGCGCCCCGACGGATCAGCCGGGCAAAGCGCTGTAGCGCAGTGAGCACGATCCATGTGGGAGCTGGCTCCCACATTTATCCAGCGGTGTCTGTTAGATCGCCGCCAGGGTTTCTTTAACCGCCTGCGCCGGGTCAGTGGCTTTCGCCGTTACCTGCTGCTCTTGCTGCTGCTTCACCCGCTCAGCCACTTGCTTGGCAATCGCGTCCTGTTTTTCCTGCGGCATTGCCTGCACTTGCGCCTCGGTCAAACCCTGTTCCTTGAGCAACTGCTCGCGGATGCGTTCGGCCGGGGATTTGTTCATGTAGTCGGTGAAATCAGCGCGCGCAGTGCTGGTGCCCGAACCGGCTGCCGGTACATCCGTCGATGCCGTAGGGGCGGCGGCGGTGGCTTGCAACTGCACGCGGGTCTTGGCGAAGGCTTCGTCGATGCGGTCGTTGGCCTTGTCCAAATCCTTTTGCGCGGCCGGTACGGTCACGCTCTGCTGCGCCGCTTGCAGGGCGCCGCTGTACAGCGTGCTGGCGGCCGCATTGGCCGGGTCCATGTCGGGACGCTTGAGCTGTTGCACGGTCGATACGGCTTGGGTGTTGTTGTTGATCAGCATGATCGCTCACCTGGGATGTGTTCGGTGCCTCAGGTGGAGCAAATAGCATGCCGAGGGCCAAGCCCCCGTGTTTATTGGGGATGGTGGGGCCGCCGCGGCAAACGTTGTCTCGCAGGCGGCCAACTGTTGCCGTCAGTGGGCAATATTCTCCAGCGCCAAATTGCGCGTGCGCGGGCCGAACCAGCTGATGGTGATCATCACGATCAACATGCTGCTGGCAATAAACGCCAGCACGCCCGGCGTGCCGAGGTGCTCCAGAATAAAACCGATCAACAAACTGCTGAACACCGTGGACAAGCGGCTGAACGAATAGCAGAACCCCACCGCCCGCGCGCGGATGTTGGTCGGGAACAGTTCACTCTGGTACGAGTGATAACTGAAGCTCAGCCAGGCATTGCAGAAGGTGATCATTACGCCACAGATCACCAGCCCAACGGCCGTGGTTTGCAGGGCGAACAGGCTGCCGAAGATCATCGCACCCATGGCCGAGCCGACGATCTGCCATTTGTTTTCGAAGCGGTTGGCCACCTTCACAAACAGTAACGGCCCCAGCGGATAGGCGAGGGTGATGATAAAGGCGTACATCAGGCTGTGGGTCACGCTCACGCCCTGGCCCGACAGCAACGCCGGCAACCAATTGCCGAAGCCGAAAAAGCCGATGGCCTGGAACACATGAAACACAATCAGCATCAACGCACGGCGGCGGTACGGCGGTTGCCAGATATCAGCGAAACGGCCGCTGCCTTGTACGCTGACGGCCTGCGGTTCGGGTTCATCCAGCGGTTTGCCGTGATCCTTTTGGCAGCGCGCCTCCAGGCTGTCCATGATTTGCCCAGCCTCATCAAAGCGGCCTTTTTGCGCCAGCCAGCGCGGTGATTCCGGCAGGCGCTTGCGCAGTTGCCAGATAAACAGCGCAAACACTGCACTGCTGAGCACCACCCAGCGCCAGCCGGACACGCCGAACGGCGCCTGGGGCACCAGCCACCACGACATCAAGGCCACCGCCGGCACCGACAGAAACTGGATAAAAAACGCGAAGGCAAACGCCGAACTGCGCATGCGCTTGGGCACCAGTTCCGACAGGTAGGCATCGATGGTCACTAGCTCAATCCCCAGGCCAATACCCACCAGAAAACGCATGCCGATGATGCCCAGTGCCGAGGTTTGTATGCCCATCAACACCGTGGCGACCGTGTACCAGATCAACGCAAAGGTGAAGATCGCCCGGCGCCCGAAACGGTCGGCGATGGGGCTGAGCAGGCTGGCGCCGAGGAACAGGCCCAGAAAGGTCGCCGAGGCGAACGCGGCCTGGTCCGAGAAGCCGAACACGCCTTCGCTGCCGGTGTGGAAGATCCCGTCGCTGATCAGGCCAGGGCTGATATAGGCGGTCTGGAACAGGTCATACAGCTCGAAAAAACCACCGATCGACAGCAGCGCCACCAGGCGCCAGACGGTGGCGACGGCGGGCAAGCGGTCAATGCGCGCGCTGATGTGGGCAGCGCGGATCGGGTCGATGCCGTCGGCGGTGGAGAGTGCGGGCATGGGCAGAACTCAATAAGTAATCGGGATTTCAAATGCTTGGAATGCATCGTCGACCGGATGGTAACCCAACACGCGCGTGGTTTCGCCGAGGTCCAGGCGCTTGAAACGGTTATTGGAAATGCCATGGGCGATCAGATGCTTCACGCCTTCCGCTTCCACCGAGCGTTGCAGCAATTGCACCGCATCCCGTGGGCTGAGCCAGGCGCTGAGGTCGCGGGCGTTGTTGAGGTCGTGGGTCTCGGGGAATTCAAACGCGCCGATGCGCAGGGCGATGGTCGACAGCGGCGTCTTGGCCGCGTAGTAGCCGCACAGCGCCTCGCCGTAGCATTTGCTCACGCCGTACAGGTTGGCGGGCATTACCTGCATGCCGGGCGTGATCTGCCGGTCTACCGGGTAGCCTTCAATGGTTTGTGCGCTGCTGGCGAACACCAGGCGTTTCACGCCGGCGGCCACGGCGGCTTCGAACAGGTAAGTGGTGGCGAGGATATTGTTCGGCAGCACCTCGTCGAATGTCGCGCTGGCGTGGGGAATGCCCGACAGGTGCACGACTACATCGATGCCGTCGAGCAGCGCGGCCAGGCTGGCTTTGTCACTCAGGTCAGCGTGGACGAAACGGTGCTCGTCCAAGTCAAACGCCGGCGCGATGCGGTCAGTGAGGGTGAAGCGATAGCGGTCTTTCGAGGCTTCGAAAAACGTCTTGCCGATTCTGCCGCAGGCGCCGGTCAGCAGTACGTTGAGTCCGTTCACGGTGGAGTCCTTGTTTTAGTTATGGCCGTCGAGGGCGAAGGTCTTGAAGCCTGGGCGTTGGCTCAGGCGTTGGTAATACGCCGCAATGGCAGGGTAGGGCGGGCGCTGCATGGGCGTGTTCTGCCAACGGTGCACCGAAAGGCCGATAAGAATATCGGCGAGGGTGAATTCATCGCCGGCCACATAGGCGCAGGTTTTAGCCAGCTGTTGTTCCAGCAGGCCCATCTTGTCATTCCACACCTGCACGGCGGCGGCAATCTGCGCCGCGTCGAGGTTGTCGGGGTTATTGCGCACCAGCGCGGTGAAGGCATCGCCCCAGGCGCGGTTGAGTTCCACGGCTTGCCAGTCCACCCATTGCTCGACTCGCGCACGTGGCGCGGGTTCGGCGGGTAGCAGGTCGGTGCGTTGGTAGAGGCCGACAAGGTAGCGGCAGATGGTGTTGGATTCCCACAGCACGCCGTGGTCGTCGATCAGCACCGGTACTTGGGCGTTGGGGTTCAAGGCCAGGAATTCGGCTGACTGGGTGGGCTTGAAGCCGATGCCCCAATCTTCGCGCACGTAATCGATGCCCAGTTCCTGGCAGGTCCAGAGCACTTTGCGCACGTTGATGGAGGACGTGCGGCCGAGGATTTTCAGTGAGTGTCCCATGGTGCTTCCCTGACGATGGAGAGCGGTCAATCTAGCAGGGGCAGGACTTTACGGCGATATCTTAATTGGGCACGGACAACATGTGGGAGCTGGCTTGCCTGCGATAGCGGTGTGTCGGGCAATGATGTGCCGACAGGTCTACCGCCATCGCAGGCAAGCCAGCTCCCACATGGTTAACCGAGTTAGGCTTTAGGTGCGTGGTGTTTGCTGGTCCATGGCTTTGCCGACCATCAAGACTGATAACTCGCTGAGTTGATGAATGGCGAGTGCCACGTCGCGGTGTTTGCCGGTGAGGTCGTTGGAAAGGTCGAGCAACAGGGTGCTTACGGAACATACGGTTTCGTAGCTGTTGATCAGTAGGGATTCGAGGGGTGTGTCGGGTGTAAGGGTGAAGAGCGTAGTTGGGGGATTGACGCTTTGCATGGTTGAAGTACCTGGTTTGTGCCAACACCCGCATCGCTACTAAACAAGTTGGGTGGCAGCTGTGCGCAGGTTAGTAGACCGGTAATCCCACACAAACCCGGCGCGCCCGAAGGCGCCCTACGCACAGCCGCCATAATTGGCTTGTGCATATTGTGTTGGGAAGTTCGGGCTACTAAACCCGATCGCCGAGAAATTCAGCGACCCACCAACCTTAGAGACCACCCCCCCAAGCGCACAAGCCGGCGGATTCTGACGTAAGCGTAGGCAACCGGGCAAGGCGCTTACGGCAATGTCAGCCGCTTCCTACAGGCGTCCCACATCTCAAGCGAGCACGGTAAAAAAATGTGGGAGCTGGCTTGCCTGCGATAGCGGTGTGTCAGGCAATGATGTGCCGACAGGTCTACCGCCATCGCAGGCAAGCCAGCTCCCACAGTTTGATTGTGTTTGGGCTTTGAAAGGTTAAGTACTTTCGCGCACCTGCAACGCAAACCCCATGTCCACCACCGGCTTGGCAATCTTGTTCCCCGCCATGATGGTCAACAAATGCTCCGCCGAGCGCCGCCCGATCGCTTCCCGTGGCGTGCTGATGCTGCTCAAACGCGGCACCATAAAAGACGATGCCGGCAAATCGTTAAAGCCCAGCACCGCCACACGCTCCGGCACGTTGATGCCGTGGCGCATGGCCTCCAGCAGCGCGCCTTGGGCCAGGTCGTCGTTACCGAAGAAAATCGCGTCCACATCCGGATGCGCCGCCAGCAGCTGCAAAAACAACTCACCACCCAACCCCACGGAGGAGGGGCGTGGCGTCAGCAGTTCCAGCGCCGGGTCGTACATGCCCGCCTGCTGCAGGGCGCGGCGGAACCCTTCACCGCGCAGCAACGTGCGCTGGTCCAACTGCGCGCCGATATACGCCAGGCGCTTGCGCCCACGGGAGAGCAAATGCGCTGCGGCTGTTTCGCCTGCGCTCAATTGCGAAAACCCCACGCAATTCACGCCCGCGTTCGGGTCCAGATCCATCATGTACACACAGGGCACATTGCTGGCC
Source organism: Pseudomonas sp. 2822-15 (assembly GCF_002742515.1). NCBI lineage: Bacteria > Pseudomonadati > Pseudomonadota > Gammaproteobacteria > Pseudomonadales > Pseudomonadaceae > Pseudomonas > Pseudomonas sp. 2822-15. Next base: position 154,400 of record NZ_LJRY01000170.1, read on the forward strand.
TCGACCATCCGTCGTGCGCTTTCGGTGCGATCAAACCCGGTCAGCAGCAAACCGCGTGGCTGGTAGGCCATGTAGTTGCGCAGCAGGTTTTCTTCTTCATCACGCGAATAGTGCGAGTTGCCGATCAGCACTTCAAAGCCCTTGGGCCGCAGCACTGCGTGGATGGCTTCGAGGGTTTCGATAAACAACAGGTTGGACAGCGACGGCACGATGACCACCACCGAATGGCTTTGCGCCGAGGCCAGGGCGCGGGCGGCGGGGTTGACCACGTAGTTGAGTTCGGCGGCGGCCCGTTGCACTTTTTCCACCAGCTCGGTAGCCACCGTGCTGACGCCTCGCAGTGCGCGGGAGGCGGTAATCGGGCTGACGCCCGCCAGGCGCGCCACTTCATTGAGGGTCGGGCGACCGGTGGTGCGTAATTTTTTATCGTTCTTGGAGGTCATCAGGCTGTTGCCAAACAAAAATCGAGGCACTAAGGTAGCGCTGTCTCCAAACAGCTGCAAATACTTGAACGTTGGGTTGCCTGATCCTGTTCAAACGGTTGGAGAGGATGCACGCGTCACTCCATAAAAATGACAAGTCGGCGCGGGAAAAGCCTGTTTTTGCACTAGCCTTACAGCGTGCAAAGGTAGCGCTATCTGCGTCCTGAGGTGTTTCATGAGTCAACCTGTTACCGCCCTGGTCATCATGGGTGTTTCCGGCTGTGGCAAGTCCAGCGTCAGCGAAGCCCTGTGCCGCCTGAACGGCGCCACCGCCATTGAAGGCGACAGCTTTCACCCTGCCGCCAACATCGAAAAGATGAGCGCCGGCCACCCCCTCAACGACGACGACCGCGCCGGCTGGCTCGACATCCTCTGCGATGAACTGCGCCGCTCGCTCAAAGCCGGCGAGCATCCGGTGCTCACCTGTTCAGCGCTTAAAAAGAAATACCGCGACCACCTGCGCGAAGCCGCGCCGGGCCTGGGCTTTGTGTTCCTGGAGCTGACCCGCGCCGTGGCCGCTGACCGCGTGTCCCATCGCCCCGGCCATTTTATGCCCGCCAGCCTGATCGACAGCCAGTTCGCCACCCTTGAATCGCCCGTGGGCGAGCCGCTGACCCTGGCGCTCAACGCCAGCGAAGACAGCGTCGAGGACTTGGCCGAGCAAACCCATGCCTGGTGGCTGCAACACGGCTTTGAACCTACTCATTAATTTTTTGCCGGAAAAGGTAGCGCTACCCCCGGCGAAACATTCAACACCGGCTTTAATAACAACAACAAACAGGAGAACCCCCCCCATGTTTGGCATGTCCCACGAGTCCTACCTGCTGCTAGACGCAGTGGTCACAATCATCGGGTTGATCGTTCTGATCACCCAGTTCAAGGTGCACCCGTTCATTGCACTGATCATCGCGGCCGGCTTCCTCGGCCTGACCTCGGGCATGCCCGTGGACAAGATCATCAAGGCGTTCCAGGACGGTTTTGGCGGCGTGCTCGGTTTTGTCGGCATCATCCTCGCGCTGGGCACGATGCTCGGCAAAATGATGGCCGAATCCGGCGGTGCCGATCAGATCGCGCAAACGCTGATCCGCGCCTTCGGCAAAGAGAAAGTCCAGTGGGCCATGATGTTCGCCGCGTTTCTGGTGGGCATCCCGCTGTTCTTCGAGATCGGCTTTGTACTGCTGATTCCGCTGGTGTTTATTGTCGCGCGCCGTACCGGCGTGTCGCTGATCAAGATCGGCATCCCGCTGCTCGCCGGTCTGTCGGCGGTACACGGCCTGGTGCCACCGCACCCTGGCCCGCTGCTGGCCATCGGCGTGTTTGGCGCAGACATCGGCAAGACCATCCTGTACGGCCTGATCGTCGCACTGCCAACCGCGATCATTGCCGGGCCGATTTTCGGTACGTTTATTGCCAAGTACATTCCGGGCAACCCGTCCCAGGAACTGGTCGACCAACTGGCCCGCGAGCCGGAATCCAAAAGCCTGCCGAGCTTCAGCATCACCCTGATCACCGTGCTGCTGCCGGTGTTCCTGATGTTGCTCAAAACCTTCGCCGACGTCGCGCTGCCGGACGGCCACGCCATTCGCAACTGGATGGACATGATCGGTCACCCGATCACTGCGTTGCTGCTGGCGTTGCTGCTGTCGCTGTACACCTTTGGCCATCGCCAGGGCATTCACTCCAAGCAAATCCTCAAGCTGCTCGACGCCAGCCTTGCGCCGACCGCCGCGATCATCCTGATCATCGGCGCCGGTGGTGGTTTCAAGCAGATGCTGGTGACCAGCGGCGTGGGTGATGTGATCGGCCATATGGCGGTGAACGCGCAGATCAACCCGATTCTGCTGGCGTGGTTGGTGGCGGCGGTGATTCGTGTGGCCACAGGCTCCGCGACGGTCGCGACCATTACCGGCGCAGGCATTGTGGTGCCGGTGGTGGGCATGATTCCAGGGGTTAACCGTGAGCTGCTGGTGTTGGCGACAGGGGCGGGTTCGTTGGTGTTGTCTCACGTCAACGATGCGGGGTTCTGGCTGGTGAAGCAGTACTTCAATATGACCGTGGTCGAGACGTTCAAGACCTGGACGGCGATGGAGACCATTCTGTCGGTGGTGGCGCTGATCTTTATCATGTTGCTGTCGTTGGTGGTGTAATCACTGACTGATCGTTCCCACGCTCCGCGTGGGAATGCCTCTTGTGACGCTCTGCGTCACGCTTGGGGACGCAGAGCGTCCCGTGCTGCATTCCCACGCGGAGCGTGGGAACGATCATTGCGTCTCAGGCTTTAGTGACTAACCCATCCGCTCGGAACATCCCGCGAATCCCGCGTACCGCCTGGCGAATCCGGTCCTGGTTCTCGATCAGCGCAAAGCGCACATGATCATCGCCATACTCACCAAAACCGATACCCGGCGACACACACACTTTGGCTTCCAGCAGCAGTTTTTTGGCAAATTCCAGCGAGCCCATGGCCGCATACTGCTCAGGGATCTTGGCCCAGACGTACATCGACGCCTTGGGATTTTCCACCATCCAACCCAGCTCATGCAGGCCTTTGACCAGCACGTTACGGCGCTGGCGATACTGCTCGGCAATGTCTTTCACGCACTGCTGATCGCCTTCCAGCGCGGCAATCGCCGCCACTTGCAGCGGGGTGAAGGTGCCGTAGTCGTGGTAACTCTTGATCCGCGCCAGGGCGTTGACCAGTTCCGGGTTGCCGACCATAAAACCAATGCGCCAGCCGGCCATGTTGTAGCTCTTGGACAGGGTGAAGAACTCCACCGCAATGTCCTTGGCGCCCTGCACTTGCATGATCGAGGGGGCTTTCCAGCCGTCGTAGACGATGTCCGCGTAGGCCAGGTCGTGCACCACCAGTACGTCGTACTGTTTGGCCAGGGCGATCACGCGTTCGAAGAAGTCCAGTTCCACGCACTGCGCGGTGGGGTTGGACGGGAAGCCGAGGATCATCATCTTCGGCTTGGGGATCGAGCCACGAATCGCCCGTTCCAGCTCGTCGAAGAAATCCACGCCCGGCACCAGCGGCACCGAACGCACCTGGGCGCCGGCAATCACGGCACCGTAGATGTGAATCGGGTAGCTCGGGTTGGGCACCAGCACGGTGTCGCCCTGGTCGAGGGTTGCCAGCATCAAATGCGCCAGGCCTTCCTTGGAACCGATGGTTACGATGGCTTCCGTTTCCGGGTCGATATCCACTTCGTAGCGGTCTTTGTACCAGCGCGAAATCGCCCGGCGCAGACGCGGAATGCCTTTGGAAGTGGAATAACCGTGGGTGTCTTCACGCTGGGCGACGGTGACCATTTTTTCCACAATGTGTGGAGGCGTGGCGCCGTCAGGGTTACCCATGCTCAAGTCGATGATGTCTTCGCCGCGCCGACGCGCAGCCATCTTCAGCTCGGCAGTGATATTAAAAACGTAAGGGGGGAGTCGATCTATGCGCGCAAAGCGGCGCGGCGAACCAAGGTCGGCCATTGTTGCCTCGAGGTACGTAAGCGCCCGGAACCGTCCGAGCGACGTCGGCCACTGCGGTGGCCTGCGGGGCAGACAATACGGTCGATGATGGCCAGTTGTCCAGATGCGTAAGAAAAATTTCTACTTGGAGTGAAACGTGGATATGCCCCTATACTCGATGCGGGTTTGTTCCCTCATAAGAAGGAGACTGTTCGTATGGATCAGCAGGCAAAACTACCGTTAGAGCCACGCATGGAAGCCGGTAAAGCCCTGGTAATCGCTGGAGTGCAAGGGCGTTATTCAAAGGCCACAGTGGGTGATATCCCAAAGCTGTGGGAATTGTTCGACACCTGCATCAAAGACATTGAAAAGCGCGTCGGGCGCGTGACGTATGGTGTGTGCCATAACCCCCACCATGGTGAATTCGACTACATGGCCGGGGTTGAAGTCCCGAGTAAAAGCGACGTGCCGAGCAACTTTGAATCTATCGAAATTGCGCCGCTCAACTATGCTGTGTTCCCGCATTACGGGCGGGTGCAGGACCTGGAGCAAACCTACGAGCGCATCATGTTCGAGTGGTTGCCGCACTCGGGCTACAAGGTGATGGGCGCGGATTTCGAACGCTACAGCGCCGATTTCGACGCGAAGAAGGGCACGGGGACGGTGGAGATCTGGCTGCCGGTTGGCGAAAAGGGCTGACGGCGGTGCTGTCGGCACCGGTAAATCGGTGCCGACTGAGGTATCAATACAAGGTGCTTCGGACCTCGTGGGGGGGGGCCGTAGAGGGTTTCGAGTTGTTCGAGGGTTGTCAGCATATTCACCACCTTGTCCTTGGATGAGTACAGAAGCGTTCAGCCACCGAAGCTCTGTTGGTAGCTCTGGGCGGATTGTCGAATGGCTTTTGCAACGTCAGGCGCTAACCGACAGTATTCGTCTTCGCGCTTGAGCACGACCTCAAGGGTTTGAAGCAGCGCCTGAATACGCGCCTGAGGTTCTGCAATTTCGCAGGTTCTTGCAAACTCAATGATGCCCAAGCGTGAGGCAAACATTGATTTGTTGCCGGACAGATCCAGCGCAAGTGTGTCTTCAGGTATATAGGCGGTGGTATTCACGATGTCGTAAGCCGGGGCCAGGCGCGCGTCAAATTTAATCGGGTCACTGTAGAGCACACCGAAGTTTTTCAGGTGAGCATCGCCATTTCCCACGATGCAACTCAAAGCCACGCTATCGAACAATTGGTCCAACGAGCTGCGTTGGTTTTCCGGTGAGCAAAACGCGCGTACGGCCTTGGCGATGGCGGCATAGCTCTTGGTGTATTTCTGTTCGGCAGACAGGCCCATCAGTGTGGTCATGTCTTCGAAACCCAGCGGGTTGAGCTGCTCGTCGCGATCAAAGCGCCGCATGATGAATAGCTTATGGTTCTGCGACAGATAAAACGGCGGCACGGGCAGGCCTGCATCCCGCGCAATGGACATGCACAGGTATTCATTGACGGCCAAGCCCGGAAACTCATCGCGCCCGCTTTTGATAATCAGGTCGTTGGTTTTTGAGGTGAATTTTTGCTCGGGAGTTTGAGGTTTTTCTGGCACCAGCACTTTGGGCTGTACGCCAGAAATGCCCGCTCGCAGAATGTAACGGTCCACCAAGTCGGCGAACAGGTCTTCTGCTCCGTCCCACGCGAGAATTTCCGCCAGGTTCTCTCCGTTTGCGGGCGGACCGTTGCGTTGGATTAGTTCGTTTATCTGATCGGAAATCACGAAAACCCGGCCAATCGGTGCACTGCTACCTGACAAGGCCAGCAACAGCATCGGGTCCACTTTTACCGTTTTAGCCAGACGATTACGCAACTGTTCCAGTACGTAGCCTTCGGGCAAATTCATTTGAAAGATTGGATGCAATTCGCGGCGGCGATATTCTTCGGCGCGCACGGGCATGGTAAGGCTGACAGCGCTTTGGGCCTGTGCCTTAGCATCGTAGCGAAACAGGTAATCATCAGCGCCCACCAATACGCTGCCGCTATCGCCTTGAGGCGTATGAATGCTAAGAGCGGGGCTATTCATTGAACAAGTCCTCTAACTCTTCAAGCGTCGGCAGGGTCACTGGCACTAATTTGACTTCACTGCCCAGGGCGGCAATCACGCGAGCATAGGCATTCATGGAAACAGAGAGGCTGCCCTTCTCGATTTCGATCAGTTTTTGCCGGGTAACGCCCGCAAGTTTCGCCAGGTCCGCTTGTGTATAGCCACGGTTGAGGCGCATGGAGCGAACTTGTTGGCCTAAGCGTTGGGTGATAATCGAAGTGTCCATGTCACGTATTCATTACTTTTGATTAGTTAAGTCATATATACGTTACATTTTTAAGCTGTCAATGCCATCCCGACCAAACACCCAACTCAACCTGCGCTCATACCCAACCCGCCCCTTATACGCCTCCCCGCTGTCCACCCACCCGGCCGCCAGATACAACCCCATCGCCGCCACATTGTCCGCGTCCACCGACAACTCCAGCGCCTTGATCTGCGGCCACGCCTGCAGGGCCGCCGCCGGCAATGCCTGTAAACACGCTTTGCCAAACCCGTGCCCTTGCTGGTGCCGGTCCACCTGCAACGCATGCAGCGTGGCGCTGTGTTCATCGGCCCAATGGGGCAGGCAGGGCGGGCGTTTGAGCAACAGGAAGGCCACGGGCGTTTCGTCGGCCAGCAGGGCAAAGCCTTTGATCGCGCCGGGCTTGGGGTTGACCAGCAGGCTGTTGAGCGCGCAGTAGATATCGCCGGAATACGGCAGTTGCTCGGGGTGCACTTGCAGGGTGTCGAGCTGCTGTTTTTGCACGAGGCTCAGCGTCTCGTAGGCGACGAGGCGGGTTTCCATCGGGGGCGCATCCAAAATCCTACAAAGAGGTGGGGATTCTAGCGGGTTTGCCGCAGGCGAAATTATTTTTCAGCGGCCTGTCGATTTGCGCTGAGGCCGTTCGACTACGGGTGTCCTTTGTGATTTCCAACCCCCAGGAGTATCGCCATGAGCACTGCAATCAACACCCTGATCGAACAATGGAAACAAGCCGTACTTGATCGTGATATCGACAAAATTGTCAGCTATTACGCCGACGATATCGTCTCGTTCGATGCCGTCACCGCACTGCAATTCAAAGGTAAGGCCGCCTACCGCGCCCATTGGGATGAATGCATGAAGCATTGCCCCGGCCCGGGCATTTTCGAGTTTCATGAGCTGCATATCGTCGAGGCACCCGACAGCGCGTTTGCCCACTGGCTGGCGCACTGCGGCGGCGCCGGGCCGGACGGCGTGGTGAAGGCGTGCTGGATGCGCGTGACCGCCGGTTACCAGCGCATCAACGGGCATTGGAAGGTGGTGCATGAGCACTGGTCGGCGCCGTTCGACATGGAAAGCGGCACGGCATTCTTCGACCTGAAACCTTGACTGCCACGAACTATAGTCAGTAGTCCGAAAACGGAGAGCGCCATGAAATACCTCTGCCTGATCTACAGCAACGAAGCGGTGTTGCACACCTCGCCCGACAGCCCGGCGGACCCGGAGTGCTTTGCCTACGCCGAGGCCATCCAGGCCAGCGGCCGCATGCTCGCCGCCGAGCCGCTGGAGTCGGTGAGCAGCGCCACCACCGTGCGCATGCGCAACGGCAAGCTGTCGATCACAGACGGGCCGTTTGCCGAAACCAAGGAGCAGCTCGCCGGGTTTTACCTGATCGAGGCCAAGGACCTGAACGAAGCGCTCCAGGTCGCTGGCGGCATACCGGCGGCCCGGGTCGGCAGTGTGGAAGTGCGCCCCGTGCGTCAATTGAATCTCTGAACACAACAACCACAAGAAGGAGGTTTACCCATGAATACCCAACCCGCTGAATTTGAACTGTCCATCAGCCGTTTGATCGACGCACCGCCAAGCAAGGTGTTTCGCGCCTGGACCACGCCCGAGCTGTTGCAGCAATGGTGGGGGCCACACGGCATGACCACGCCGGAGTGCGAAATGAACCTGTGGGTCGGTGGCCTGTTTCGCACCTTGATGCGCGCGCCGGATGGCGCCGAGTACCCGACTTCTGGCGTGTTCCTGGAAATCGAGGCGCCGAGCCGGCTGGTGTTTACCGATGCCTATGCACCGGGCTGGGTCCCGTCGGGCAAGCCGTTTATGACCGCCGAGGTGACCTTCGAAGCCGTCGACGGCAAGACCCGCTACACCGCCCGCGCCAGGCATTGGAGCGAAGCCGACAAGCAGGCCCACGAAGCCATGGGTTTTCATGACGGCTGGGGCCAGAGCCTCGACCGCATGGTGGCTTTGGTGACCCAGGGCATGCCCGATTGACCCCGCAGGTCGAGGCGATTTACCGCAGCGAATCACGTCGCGTACTGGCGACGCTGATTCGCTTGCTGGGTGATTTCGACTTGGCTGAAGAGGCGCTGCACGAGGCGTTTTTAATTGCCGTGCAGCGCTGGCCGCAAGACGGTGTGCCGGACAATCCACGGGCCTGGCTGGTCTCCACCGGCCGCTTCAAAGCCATCGACCGCCTGCGCCGTCAGGCACGTTTCACCCCGTTATTACAGGAGCAGGCCGACACGCTGGAAGCGGCTGAATGGAGTGAGGAAGACGTGGAAGACGACCGCCTGCGCCTGATCTTCACCTGCTGCCACCCGGCGTTGGCGCCCGACGCCCAGGCGGCGCTGACCTTGCGCGAGATCTGCGACCTCACCACCGAAGAAATCGCCCGCGCCTTTCTGGCCACGCCCACCACCATCGCCCAGCGCATCGTGCGCGCCAAGGGCAAGATCCGCGAAGCGAAAATCCCCTACCAGGTGCCAACCCTGGACCAGTTGCCCGAGCGTCTGGACAGCGTATTGCGCGTGGTTTACCTGGTGTTCAACGAGGGCTATTCGACGTCCATGGGCGCCGACCTCACCCGCGAAGACCTGACCCGCGAAGCTATTCGTTTGGGGCGCTTGCTGCTGGAGTTGCTGCCCGAACCGGAAGTCATGGGCCTGCTGGCGCTGATGCTGCTGCACGAGTCGCGCCGAGCAACGCGCACCTCGGCCGACGGTGAGTTGGTGTTATTGCATGAACAGAACCGCGCAGTGTGGGACGCGTCCTTGATTGCTGAAGGCTGCGCACTGGTGGAGCAGGCGTTGAATACACGGCGGTTTGGCCCGTACTGCCTGCAAGCAGCGATTGCGGCGGTGCATGCCGAAGCGCCCCAGGCTGAGGACACGGACTGGCTGCAAATTGTCGGGCTTTACGATGTGTTGCTGCGCGAAGTGCCGTCGCCGGTGATCGAGTTGAACCGGGCGGTGGCGGTGGCGATGGGGCAGGGGCCGTTGGCGGGGTTGCAATTGGTGGAGGGCATTTTGCAGCGTGGGGATTTGCTGGATTACCACCTGGCGCATTCGGCACGCGGGGAGTTGTGCCGACAGTTGGGGCGGGTTGAAGATGCGCGGGAAGCCTACGAAAAAGCCCTCTCACTCACTCAACAAACTCCAGAGAAACGCTTCCTCGAACGCCGCCTGGCCGAACTCAAATCTCCCATACAATGAACATCAAAACTGTGGGAGCTCAGTGGCTGGAGGTCATCACTCCAGCATCTTGCCCAGCAACCAACTCCCCGCCGGCCCCGGTGGGTGGTGCCTTGACCACAGCGCATCCACCGCCACCGAGCGCGGCCAACTGCGGGCTTTGAGTTCGACCAGGTGGTCGCCGCCAAAACGCTCCACCAACCAGCGCGGAATCGGGGCCCAGCCAAACCCCAGCTGCGCCATCTCCATCAGCATCAAGTAACTGGGCGCCGACCACACCCGCCCGCTCGGGCGGGTTTCGGTCGGGTTGATGATGCTGGCCAGGCGCAGTTCGCGGTGTTGCTGCAAGGTCTGCGCCGGGATGTTCTTCAGCTTGGCCAGCGGGTGCGTAGGCGCGGCGAACAGGGCAATTTCGGTACGTTCTTCGACCGGCGCGCCGGTCAGGTCGGGCGGGTAAGTGTCTTGTTTTTCGATAAACGCAATCTGCGCCCGGCCGCTTTGCACCAGGGCGATCAGGTCTTCGCATTCAGCGATCAGGCATTCCAGCTCAAGGTCCGGGTGGCGCTGTTCAAAGGCCTTGAGGGCGACCTCAAAGCGGTCGGACTGGTAAGTATCGGACATGGCGATGGTCAGCTTGGGTTCAAGGCCCTGTGACAACTGACTGGCCGCCAACTCCAGGCGGCTGCTGGCCTCCAGTACCTGCTCGGCGCGCAGCAACAACACATGCCCGGCGGGCGTAAGCGTCGGCTTGCGGCTGCTGCGATCAAACAGCAGCACATCCAGGTCAATCTCCAGGCTCGCCACGGCCGCGCTGACGGTGGACTGGCTTTTACCCAGCTTGCGCGCCGCCGCTGAAAAAGAGCCCTGGGTAGCCGCCTGCACAAACGCCTGCAGCACTTCATTGGAGGCCATGACTATCGCCTTTATCGATGGTTATTAGTTATGAAGTATCGAGTCAAAGGGTAATCATGGCAACCATCGTCACTCAAGGAGCCGGGTCATGAACCCTACCAAGTCGATTACTGAACGTGTGTGCCAGGCCATTGGTTTTGAAGGGCTGGCCTTATTGATCTGTACGCCGCTGCTGGTGTGGATCACCGGCCGGCCGGCCCTGGAAATGGGCGCGGTGACCCTGGGCATCAGCCTGTTGGCGCTGAGCTGGAACGTGATTTTCAACAGCCTGTTCGACCGCCTCAAGGCCCGCCTGCACTGGCCCGACGGCGGCAGGACCCGTGTCGTGCATGCGCTGTTGTTCGAAGGCGGCCTGATCATCCTGGCGGTGCCGTTGATTGCCGCAGTGATGAAGATCAGCCTGTTGCAAGCCTTCGTCCTCGACATCGGCGTGCTGTTGTTCTTCCTGCCGTACACCTATGTGTACCACTGGGGTTATGACGTGCTGCGGGAAAAATTCGTACAGTCCCGTGTACCTAGCCAAGCTTGAGCGAGGCCACAAACGCCAGAAATGCCCGCACCTTGGCGGCGGGCAAATGCCGCGACGGGTAATAGGCGTACAACGGGAAACGCTCGTCCGGCCAGTCGGGAAACAACTCCACCAGGCTGCCGGCCTTGATCGCCGAGTCCAGGCCGAGGTCGAGCATTTGCGCCACGGCATGCCCGTGTTCACACACGCTGTACAAGGTGCTGGCGTCGTTAACCACCAAGCGGCCGCTGGTGCGCACCATCACTTGCTCGCCGGGTCGGTGGAATTCCCAGGCAAACGGGCGACCGGTTTGCGAGTCGCGAAAATCCAGGCACATGTGCCCGGTTTCCAGGTCTTGCGGGATCGTGGGTCGGCCGTATTGCTCAAGGTAAGCGGGGGAGGCCACGGTGAGCACGCGCACTTCCATCAGCTTGCGTGCGATCAGCGAGGACGCCTGTGGGATGCCGAAGCGAATGGCCAGGTCAAAGCCGTCGGCCACCAGGTCGCCGAGTTGGTCGCGGGTGTGCAGGTCGAGTTGCAGTTGCGGGTATTGGCGCATGAAGTCGCCGAGTACCGGGCCAAGGACCAGTCGCGAAAAATACGGGTCGATGTTCACCCGCAAACGCCCACGCACGGTGAGGGCGCTGTCGGCCGCCGAATCGGCAGCCTCTTGCAGCCCGGCCAACAGCGGGGCGATTTCCTGGTAGAAACGTCGCCCCTCGTCGGTCAATTGCACTGAGCGGGTGGTGCGGTCAAACAGGCGAATGCCGAGGCGCTTTTCCAGGCGGGAAATTGCCCGGCTGACCCCCGAAGGTGTCATCTCCAGACTGTTGGCGGCGCGGGCAAAGCTGCCGCCGTCGACCACGGCGGCCAATACACCCATGCCGCCGGCCAAGCCTGGATCAAAACTCATCGGTGATTGCCCGTCAGTGATCTGAAGGCATTGATGCTAGCGCAGAATGCTTACAGAAACATGCCACCCGAGGCTTCGATGCGCTGCCCGGTGATCCAGTTGCTGCCATCGGCCAGCAGAATCGAAATCGCGCCGCCGATATCGTCCGGCAAGCCGGCACGGCCCAGGGCGGTGTTGTCGGCCACCATCGCATTCACCTGTGGGTTATCGCGCACTGCGCCGCCGCTGAAATCGGTGGCAATCGCGCCGGGTGCCAGGGTGTTGACGGTGATACCACGCGGGCCGAGTTCTTTGGCCTGATAACGCGACAGCACTTCCACGGCGCCTTTCATCGACGCATAGGCGGCGTAACCCGGCAGGCTGAACCGCGCCAGGCCGCTGGAGATGTTGATGATGCGCCCGCCATCGCTGATCAGCGGCAGCAGTTTTTGGGTGAGGAAAAACGGCGCCTTGAAGTGAATGGCCACCAGCTTGTCGAACTGCTCTTCGGTGGTGTCGGCAAAGCTTGCGTGAGCGCCGATGCCCGCGTTGTTGATTAGAAAGTTGAAATGTTGCTGGGCGAAAACGTCCTTGAGCACCGCAGCGATTTGCCCGACGAAAGCCTCGAAGCTGCCGCTCTGGCTGACATCCAGTTGCAGCATGGCGGCGCGGCCGCCCAGGGCTTCAACCTGTGCTACTACCGCTTGGGCTTCGGTGGCGGCGCTGTGGTAGGTGCCGATGATATCCACGCCCTGGGCGGCGAGGTGCAAGGCGGCGCTTTTGCCAAGGCCACGGCTGGCGCCGGTGATGAGTGCGATTTTACGAGTCATGGGGTAGTCCTCAGGGGTGATCAGTGGGACTGAGTGTATTTGTCCGCCCATAACGTGATAAACAAGCTGATATCGGAATCACTGGTCGGATAAGGCGAACAATCCCATGAACAAACTGGAGCTGCTGCGCACTTTCGTGCGCGTCACCGAGCTGTCGAGTTTCACCCAGGCCGGCGAGAGCCTGGGCCTGCCGCGCTCCACCGTGTCCGAGCATGTGCAGGCGCTGGAAACGTTGCTGGGCGCGCGCCTGTTGCAGCGCACCACGCGCACCGTGCAAGCCACCCAGGACGGCCGTGTGCTGTATGAGCGCAGCAAGGATTTGCTCGCGCACATGGAAGAGCTCGAAGGCCTGTTTCGCCAGGACGAAGCGCAATTGGCCGGGCGCATTCGGGTGGACATGCCCAATGCCATGGCGCGCGGCGTGGTGATGCCGCAGCTCCCTTCGTTTATGGCGCGCCACCCGCTGGTGGAGATGGAAATCAGCAGTTCGGATCGCCAGGTGGACGTGATTGCTGAAGGCTTTGATTGCGTGGTGCGCGTGGGCGCGCAGCCCGACCAAAGCGTGGTTGCACGCAAGGTCTGCAGCATGCCGACGGTCAACTGCGTAAGCCCCGCGTACCTGCAACGCTATGGCGTGCCCGCAACCCTTGCCGACCTGGCGCAGCATCAACTGGTGCACTACGTGCGGCCGCTCGGTGCGCGCTCGGCCGGGTTTGAGTACCTGCAAGGCAACAAGGTGCAGCGCGTGGCCATGGCCGGGCGCGTGACCGTCAGCAGCACCGATGCCTACCAGGCGGCGTGTCTCGGCGGTTTGGGGATTATCCAGGTGCCGCTGCTCGGCGTTCGCGATTTATTGGCCAGTGGCGAGTTGGTTTCGGTGTTGGCGGACTACCTCGCGCCGCCCCTGGATGTCTCCATGCTCTACGCCGGCCAGCGGCATTTGCCGTTGCGGGTGCGGGTGTTCATGGAGTGGCTGGCGGCGACCTTACAGGACCATATTTAACGCCGCGCCGACAACTGCTGCGGCGCCAGGAAGGCGTCGTGGAAGTAGTCACGAAACGCCTGCATCGCCGGAGTGAATGCGCGCTCGCGGTGCCAGGCCAGGCCGACGCTCATGGGCGTGACCGGGTCGGTAACGGTCAGGGTTTCGATACGCTTGCCTTCCAGCGACCATGGCCGGTGCACCAGGTCCGACAAAATCGCCACGCCGCTGCCATTGGCGACCATGCTGCGCACCGCCTCCACCGAACTGGTGCGCAGCCGCACGTTGGGCGTTTGCCCGGCCTGTTCCCAGTAGCGCATGGCACTGTGCTCGGCTTCGTCGACGGTCAGCAGGATGTAAGGCTCTTGCGCCACATCCGCCAGGCTCACTGCACCGCGTTCGCACAACGGGTGATGGCTGGGCAGCCACAGTCGGCGTTCGGAGTTGAACAGGATTTCCGAGACGATATCCGCATGAGTCAGGTTGGCGGTGAGCACCACGGCCATGTCGAACTGGCCGTCGAGCAGGCCGTGTTCGATGGCCTGGCGCTCCTGCTCGAAGACGTCGATGGTCACGTCCGGGTGCCAGTGTTGCATGCGTTGCAAGTGATGCGGCAGGAAGTAACCCAACACCGTGTAGCTGGCCGCTACGCGCAATACGCCGCTGGCGCGGTAGTCGGGCAGCGGGCTGTTGAGGGCGTCATCCACGCTGCGCACGATCACATAGGCGCGGTTGAGAAAATGCCGCCCGGCGTCTGTGAGGTTCATGCCCTGGGCCGAGCGCACGAACAGTTGCACGCCAAGCATCGCTTCCAGCTCCTTGATCGCGGTGGTCACCGCCGACTGGGAGATGTTCAGGTGGATCGCCGCCTGGGAAATCTGGCCGATTTCGGCAGTGGCGACGAAGTAGCGCACTTGGCGCAAGGTCAGGGACATGGCTTTCTCCGATCGTTCCCACGCTCTGCGTGGTAACGCCTCTTGTGACGCTCCGCGTCACGCTTTGGGACGCGGAGCGTCCTGGGCTGCATTCCCACGCGGAGCGCGGGAACGATCTTTGTGGAACGCTCTTTGGGTCTCCGATCGTTCCCACGCTCTGCGTGGTAACGCCTCTTGTGACGCTCCGCGTCACGCTTTGGGACGCGGAGCGTCCTGGGCTGCATTCCCACGCGGAGCGCGGGAACGATCTTTGTGGAACGCTCTTTGGGTCTCCGATCGTTCCCACGCTCTGCGTGGTAACGCCTGTTGTGACGCTCCGCGTCACGCTTTGGGACGCGGAGCGTCCTGGGCTGCATTCCCACGCGGAGCGTGGGAACGATCTTTGGGTATCTGATTTTCAGAAGATGGGCCATCTGATAATAGATCTTCCCAAGGGGTCAAGCCCCAGCCTACTTTCAGCCATCACCTTTTGGCGGAGCAACCTCGATGCAGGCAGTGGATTTCAATTCGGACATGGGCGAAGGCTTCGGCCCCTGGACCATCGGCGATGGCGTCGACTTTGACCTGATGGCCTATATCAGCTCAGCCAATATCGCTACCGGCTTCCACGCCGGCGACCCCGGCACCATGCGCCGCACTGTCGAACGCGCCAGGCAACTGGGCGTAGGCATCGGCGCGCATCCGGGCTTTCGTGACCTGGTGGGTTTCGGCCGTCGGCACATCAATGCACCGGCCCAGGAACTGGTGGACGACATCCTCTACCAACTCGGCGCCCTGCGCGAAATCGCCCGCGCCCAAGGTTTGGTCTTGCAACACATCAAGCCCCACGGCGCGCTCTATATGCACCTGGCCCGCGATGAAGAAGCGGCGCGGCTGCTGGTGCAGAACCTGCAAATCATCGAGCCGACGCTGTTGCTCTATTGCATGCCCAACTCGGTGATCTGGCGCGTGGCCAAGGAACTCGGGCAACCGGTGGTGCGCGAGTTTTATGCTGACCGAGAGTACGACCTGAGCGGCTCCATCGTGTTTACCCGCAATGTGCGCGCACTTGACCCCGCAACCGTTGCGGCGCGCGTTCTGCGTGCGTGTCAGACCGGCCGGGTGCGAACCGTAGAAGGCGAAGACCTGTTGATCGAATTCGATTCGATCTGCCTGCACAGCGACACGCCCGGCGCGCTGGAGTTGGTGGAAGCCACTCGCGAAGCCCTGGACCAGGCTGGGATTGAAGTCAGATCACCTCAATAAGCACCCCAATAAAAAGATCGAAACAGCACTTTTTGCCTGCCTTTCTACAATGATTCCAAGAGGAACAGACATGGCTGAAACCACCCCCATCCGCTACAGCTTCGGCGGTGATGAACACCTGTTTGCCGAGGTCAGCGACAGTATGTCCCTGCAAGCCTTTTTCAAAGGCATGGCCGTGACCCGCGCCGTAGAGCGCCTGGCGTTGGAGGGCGTGCTGGATGTGTGCCTGGCCAATGCGTCGTTCCAGATTCGCTTCGACCCCGACCGCATCGCGCCCCATGTACTGCTCGACGCCGTGCAAAGCGCCGAAGCCCAGGCCGTGGCCGAACGCACCTTGCACACGCGCATCATCGAAATCCCGGTGCTCTACAACGACCCCTGGACCCACGAAACCCTGATGCGCTTTCGCGACCGCCATCAAGACCCCAGCGGCACCGACCTGGAATACGCCGCACGCATCAACGGCCTGGCCGATGTGGACGCGTTTATCGCCGCCCACAGCGGCGCGCCGTGGTTTGTGTCGATGGTCGGCTTTGTGGCGGGCCTGCCGTTCATGTTCCAGATGGTCGAGCGCGAGCGGCAATTGCAGGTGCCCAAGTACCTGCGCCCGCGCACCGACACGCCCAAACTGACCCTCGGCCATGGCGGCTGTTTCGGTTGCATTTACTCGGTACGCGGCGCGGGTGGCTACCAGATGTTTGGCGTAACCCCGGCGCCGATCTACGACCCGGCGCAGCAGTTGGCGTATCTCAAGGAACACATGGTGTTCTTCCGCCCCGGTGACATCGTGCAGTTCAAACCGATGGACCGCGACGCCTACGACCTGGCGGTGGCCGAAGTGGAGGCGGGGCGTTTCGACCTGCGTATCCGCCCGGTGGAATTTTCCCTCGACGCGTTTCTCGCCGACCCCATCGGCTACCCGAAAACCCTGCAGGAGGCGTTGGCATGATCAAGGTGCTCAAACCCGGCCTCGCCACCTCTGTGCAGGACCTGGGCCGTGAAGGGTATTACCACTTGGGCATTCCGCCTTCGGGCGCGTTGGATCAGTACGCGTTGAGTGCGGCCAACCATCTGGTCGGCAACCCAGCTGGTGCGGCGGGTCTGGAATGCACGTTGATCGGCCCTGAACTGGAGTTTCGCCAGGACGCATTGGTGGCGCTCAGTGGCGCGCTGATGTCGCCGCGTCTGGACGGTGAAGTGGTGCATCAGGACACCGCTTTCCAAGTGCGCGCCGGGCAGGTGCTGCGCTTTGAGTTTCCCAAGGCCGGCGCGCGCACGTACCTGGCGGTGGCCGGTGGCATTGATGTGCCGTTGGTGCTTGGCAGCCGCTCGACTTACACCCTCGGCGCGCTCGGTGGGTTTGACGGGCGACGCTTGCAGGAAGGCGATGAACTGCCGATCGGCGAGGCCAGTGGAACAGGCTGCGCGGGCAATAGTTTGCCCATGGCCTTACGCCGTTCGGTCGGTGGCGATGTGACCTTGCGCGTGGTGCCGGGGCTGTATTACGAACGCCTGACGGATGCGGCAAAAAGCAGCTTTTTCGCTGAGCCGTGGACCGTGGGCTCCGAGGCGGATCGCATCGGCTACCGTTTCAAGGGCGGCAGTGCATTGAGTTTTCAGCCGCGCGAACAACCGTTTGGCGCGGGGTCGGACCCTTCTAATATCGTTGACAGTTGCTACCCGATCGGTTCGATCCAGGTGCCGGCGGGGTTGGAACCGATTGTGCTGCACCGCGATGCGGTGTCGGGTGGCGGCTACGCGATGATCGGCACGGTGATCAGTGCCGACCTGGACTTGATCGGGCAGATGCAGCCGAACCAGCGGGCGGGGTTTGTCGCGGTGACATTGGAGGAAGCCTTGGAGGCGCGGCGGGTCTACAAAAAGCGGCTCAAGGCGATGGCGGGACTTTTCAGCCACTAGGGATCGTTCCCACGCTCTGCGTGGGAATGCCTCTTGTGACGCTCTGCGTCACGCTTTGGGACGCGGAGCGTCCGGGGCTGCATTCCCACGCAGAGCGTGGGAACGATCAACGGTGTCAGGTCAGAACAATTGGGTGAACAGCCAGTACAGGCTGCCCGACAGCAGAATCGCCGCCGGCAATGTCAGCACCCAGGCCATCAGCAGGTTGCGGATGGTCTTCATCTGCAAGCCACCGCCATTGGCCACCATGGTGCCCGCCACACCCGAGGACAACACATGGGTAGTCGACACCGGTAGCCCGAACATATCCGCCGCACCGATGGTCAGCATCGCCACCGTCTCGGCCGAAGCGCCCTGGGCGTAAGTCAGGTGCGTCTTGCCGATCTTCTCGCCCACCGTGACCACGATGCGCTTCCAGCCGACCATGGTGCCCAGCCCTAGCGCGATGGCCACGGCGATCTTCACCCACAGCGGGATAAAGCGCGTGGACGCGTCGATCTGGTCTTTGAACAGTTTGAGCTTGCCTTGGGTGTCGGCGTCGAAGTTGCCGAGCTTGCCCTTGTCCATCAAGCGGATGGTTTCACTGGTCAGGTACATGTCGTTACGCACGTTGCCGACGGCTTCAGCGGGGACTTTAGCCAGGGAGCCGTAGCCTTTGACTTCGTCACCAATCTGGCCGGCGAGGGCGGCGAGGGCCGGCACCAGGTCCGGGGTGGCTTCCTTGGTGCGCACATAGGTCGAGAGAATCGGCCGTGGGTCGCCCGGTAATACTTGTGGTGCGCTTTTCACCAGTGCCACTTGGGTCACCTCAGCCACCGCAGCAAACTGCAAGGACTGTTCGGCGGGCATGGTGCGGTTCAGCGCGTACGCCATCGGCAGCGTACCCACCAGAATCAGCATGATCAGGCCCATGCCTTTTTGCCCGTCGTTGGAGCCGTGGGCGAACGACACCCCGGTGCAGGTGGCGATCAACGCGCCGCGAATCCACCACGGCGGCGGGGTGTCGCCCTTGGGCGCCTTGTACAGCGAGCGGTTTTTGACAAAGGCGCGCAGGGCCAGCAACAGCAGGGCGGCAAACGCGAAACCGATCAGCGGCGAGAGCAGCAGGGCGTAGCCGATCTTGGTGGCCTGGCTCCAATCCACACCGCTGGTCCCATCACGCCCATGCATCAGGGCATTGGCGACGCCGACGCCGATGATCGAGCCGATCAACGTGTGCGACGACGAGGCCGGCAGGCCCAGCCACCAGGTGCCGAGGTTCCACAGGATCGCCGCGATCAGCAGCGCAAAAATCATGGCGAAGCCGGCCGAGGAACCGACCTGCAAAATCAGCTCGACCGGCAGCAAGGCAATGATGCCGAATGCCACCGCGCCGCTGGACAGCAGCACGCCGAGGAAGTTGAAAAAGCCCGACCACACCACCGCAAAATGCGGCGGCAGCGAGTTGGTGTAGATCACCGTCGCCACGGCGTTGGCGGTGTCGTGAAAGCCGTTGACGAACTCGAAACCCAGGGCGATCAACAGCGCCACGCCCAGCAGCAGGAACGGCGTCCAGGTGGTCACCACCGTGCCCAGTTCGTGCATGTCGTGCATCAGGCTGTAGGCGGTGAACAACAAGCCCATGGCGAGCACGGCAAAGAAAATGATCACCGTGAGCAGGCCGGGTTTTTTATCCAGCCGGGGTTTGGGGTCTGCGGGTGAGACGACGTCGGAAGCGGTCAGTGAAGGGGTGGCCATGCCGGAGCATCCAGTGTGGGGAGGATGCTCCTGATGATCATTGCAGAATGTTACAGAGATGCTGCGGCAGGTCAGTGTTTAAGGAATTGAGCCTACCGTTGATCTATAAAACCCCGCAAAGCTAATGTCAGAGTGCAATCAATGTGGGAGCTGGCTTGCCTGCGATAGCGGTGTATCAGGCAACAAAAAGTTGGCTGGTAGATAGCCATCGCAGGCAAGCCAGCTCCCACATTTTGACTGTATTTCAATTCAATAGTCTTTGCGTTTACGGAACGCCCAGCGCCCGGCAATCAAGGTAAACGTCGCCACCAGCGCCACCAGGATCCAGAACCCTTCCGGGTCGGTGGAAAGCGGCACGCCGCCCACGTTCATGCCGAAAAAACCGGCGATGATATTGATCGGCAACGCCAACACCGTCACCACCGTGAGGGTAAACAGCGTGCGGTTGCTTTGTTCGTTGAGGTTGGCGGCGATTTCTTCCTGCAACAGCTTGATGCGTTCGCCCAGGGCCGTGAGGTCGTTGATGATCAGCGCAAACTCCTCGGTGGATTTGCGCAACTCCTTCACGTCCTCTTTTTGCAGCCACTGCGGCGGGCGGTTCAGCAGGCGCAGCAGCGAGCCCGGCTCCAGTGCCAGCAGGCGTTGCAGGCGCACCAGCACCCGGCGCGCAGCACCCAGTTCGGCGCGGTTGGTGGACAGGCGTGAGGACAGCAACTGGTCTTCGATATGGTCGACGCTGATACTGGTTTTACGCACGATCTGCGTGAGCACTTCGCCCTGGTCGCGCAGCAAATGCACCAACAGTTCCAGCGGCGAGCGAAAGCGTTCACCGGCCTTTACCGATGAGCGCAATTTATCCACCGAGTGCAACGGTTGCAGGCGTGCGCTCACCAGCAAACGGCTGCGTGCGCACACCCACAGGGTGGAGATATCCGACGAAACCATGCTGCTGAAGTTGAACACCACGTCGTTGACCACCGCCAGCAAGGCCGAGTCGACGTGTTCGATACGCGTGGAGCGCGAGCCTTCGTGCAGGGCTTCGAAAAACTCGTCGGGCAATGACAGGTTGGCCTGCATCCAGCGCTCGCAGGCGGCGTGGGCCAGGTTCAGGTGCAGCCACAGGAATTCTTCCGGGTCTTGCGGCGCTTTTAACGCGGCCAGCGCGGTCGCTGAATCAATCTGCTCGCCCTTTTCACCGGGCCGAAAACGAAAACCGTAAAGCAAGCCAAACAGATCGGGATCCTGGTGGCTGTGGTCGATGCTGTGGTTCATGGCGGCTCGCAGAGAAAGCGCCTGTAGGACGTTTCACAGGTTCGCGTGGGCGAATCATTGCAAGGCGTGATGACGATTTTGTGACAATTTGAAAACTCGCTCAGCGGATTTTCCAGGCCCAGGCCTGCGCTTTGTCGGTGTAATGTGATTAACCCTTCGGGATGGCTGGCGAGCAGGCATAAAAAAACCGCGCCACTTTAAACGTGGCGCGGTTTTTTTAAACCATGACTCAGGTGTCCAGTTTGTCTTCCAGTACGGCGCCGGTCTTGGCGTCGAGCTTCACTTCAAAGCGTTTGCCGGCGGTGTCGGTCAGGTCAACTTCGTAGACCAATACACCATTGTTGTGGTCCAGCTCGGTGTCGGTGATGCTGGCACCGGCGTGTTTGGCCACGGCGGCGGCGTTGAGTTTTTCGAACGGCATCACGGCGCCGGACTTGAGCAAACCTTCAATGTGGTCAGGGCGAACATCCGCCTGGGCCAACCCGGCAGTCAGGGTCAGGGCGGTGACGGCGAACAGGGCGGTCAGGGTTTTCATAGTGTGTGTCCTTCTTCGGTGAGCTGTTTAAGTGGCGCCAGATTAACCAGCGCAACTTAATTCATCCTTAATGGCGCAATGACACCCACCAATTACTCAGTAGCCGTTGTCCTCGAGCAGGTCCTGCACGCTCGACGAAGGCCAGCGCTTGTAGAACTTCAGCAGTTCGGCGGCGCGGTTGGTGAAGATGCCGTCAACGCCGGCCTTCATGACTTTTTCGAAGTCCACCGGCTCATCGACGGTGTAGACGTGCACCAGCAGGCCTTTGTCGTGGGTCAGCTTGTTCATTTCAGGCTTGACCAGGTCGGTGTAGCTCTGGTCGCCATGGTTGGTCAGCTCGGCCGAAGGGCCGGTGCCGATGGCGCCGAGGCTCTTGGCTTCGTCCACCCATTTTTCGAACTCGGCGGCGTCTTTTGGCTCTTGCTTGGCGTAGTAGGCGGCCTTGGTGGTTTCGCCGGATTCGGCGAAGGTTTGTGCCGATTTAGGCTCGATGCTGCCTGGGCCGACCCACAACAACAGGATTTTCGGGGTGTTGGGCATTTCTTTTTGCAGCTCTTTCAAGCTGTCTTTTTCAAACGTCTGCAGCACCACGCGGCCTCTTCCCTGGCCCACGCCGGTGTTGCTCTTGCCCAGCTTGGAACCGGCGGAGCTCAACCAGCCTTTATCCAGCAGCTTGTTTTTCAGGTCGGCTTCGATGCCCGGGAACTGCTTGGGCTCCTTGGTCTCGATGTACAGGCCAGGTTTGTGCTGCGGGTTGCCTTCGGCGATCTTGATGATCTCGTCCAGGCTCTGGATTTTCAGGCCGACAAACGCCGGGCGGGCGCGGTCCGGGTAGGCGGCGTTGAACCAGCTGCCGGCGTCCAGGGTGCGCAGTTCGGCCCAGGTGAACTCGTTGGCCGGGGCGTCTTTACGCTCGGGGAACTTGGTGGCCACGTCGGTGGTGCGTTGCAGGTTGTTGTCGTGCAAGGCGAACAGCACGCCGTCTTTACTGCGTTGCAGGTCCATTTCCAGGTAGTCGGCACCCAGGTCGCGGGCGAGCTTGTAGGAAGCGGCGGTGGATTCGGGGGCGTCGTAGGATGCGCCACGGTGAGCAATGACAGCCGGGTACGGAATGCCTTCGTTTGTCGCCAATTCAGCCGGGCTGATCGGGTCGGCAGCCTGTGCCTGACCAAGGCCGAGCATCAGAGCGAGCAGCAGGGCGCTCTTGGTAAACGTAACAGGCATATGCGAAGTCCTTTCGTGGAGGTAACTTTGAGAAGGCGTCCTTTTTAACAATTGATTGCGAAAGGCGCTATCACCAAACCGACATTAAGCTACTCACGAGGCTTATTTTGGGCTTTTTTGTGCTGCGTTGCAGTATTCTTGGCTGAAGCTGCCCCGTCAGAGGGCAGTAATTTCTGCCACGCGTGTAAACCATCTTTCCAGTCCCTGTGGGACTTTTCAGTGAGGTTTACCATGCGCATCACTTCCGAGCTTATCTGCCAGGCCGCCGACCAACTCCAGGGTTTTGTCGGCCTGAACCGCAAAACCGGCCGCTATATCGTGCGTTTCAGCGAAGACGCCTTCGGCATGGACGTGGCCGATGACGGCATCATCCCCACCGCCGAATTTGTCTGGCTGCCGGCCGCCGACCACACCATGACCCTGTCGCGCGAGCGCCTGCAGTTGCTGCTGGACCAGAATATCGATGACCGAATCAACATCACCGAGCCGTTGCGCGCGTATATGCGCCGGGTGGAGATCCCGCAGATCAGCGCGTTGCGCAGTTTGGTGAGCTAGTTCCAGGCAAGTGGAGGTCAACCTGTGGGAGCTGGCTTGCCAGCGATGGCATCAACTCGGTGTGCCTGATACACCGAGGTGTCTGCATCGCAGGCAAGCCCGCTCCCACAGGGTTTTGCAGGGGGGGGTGAGGCTGTGTTTCAACGCTGGAAAGTGTAAGCCCGCTCCACCTTGCACACGCGGGTGTGAAACGTCGAGTACCAATGGGCGCGGCCTTGTTCGCGTACTTGGCTGTGTTCGGCCTGTAGCTTCCAGGCCAAAATCGCCGCTTCGCTGGCCCAGTAGGAAACGGTGATGCCCAAGCCGTCTTCCCGCGCTGACTCAACACCCAGAAACCCCGGTTGCTCGCGCGCCAGTTCCAGCATGCGCGTGGCGGCCTGGCCATAGCCTTGATCGCCTTCGGTACGCAACGAGCTGAAAATCACTGCGTAATAGGGTGGGGCGGGCGTGTTGGCGATCATACCGATTGCGCCTGGCAGGCGTTGAGCAGGGCAACCGCCAGTGGCGGCGTAAGCCCTTTAAGTGCCGCGCGTTCGGGCTGAAACAAGGTAGCGACGAAAAACGGGTGGTCCAGCAGTTCGACGGCGCGCAGATCGCCCGCCGAATCGTGGCCGCTGGGGATCAGGTCGCCTTCGAGCAACGCATGGGCGAACGCGGGGTTGATGCCGTAGCTGCAACGGTAACCTTCGTGGGTGTCCAGGCTGGCGTAGGCCTCGGCGATGCGCGTGTAGGGCATCAGGCGGATGCTGCCGGTGGCCTCGACCAGGGAACACGCCAGCGGCGTGATAACCGCGCGCTGGGCCTCGGGCGCCAGTTCGCCATGCTCCGCATCCGTCCACCCGAGTACGTTGCGGGCATATTCGATGACCGCGTGTTGAAAACCACCGCAGGTGCCCAGGAAGGGGCGTTTTTGCTCGCGGGCAAAACGAATCGCCCGCAGTGCGCCGTCGGCATCACGGTAGGGGCTGGCGGGCACGCACCAGAAGCCGTCAAAAGCCTGCAGCTCGGTGGCCGGGGTGATCGAGTCGGTCGCCAGCCAGTGCAACTGCACGCTCAGCCCCAAGGTGTCGGCAGCCTGTTGCAGCGCCACGGGAATGGCCTGGTGGGCCGTTACGTCAGGGTTGTAATCACCGATCAGGGCGAGGTGCAGCAGGGTGGTTTTCATCGTGTACATCCCATGGCTTGTGGTGTCCTGGGGCTCACTATAGATTGGCGCTCACGCAATCAAAATTGGCGTTTGCCCACATGCTCAATGCAGCCGCGCACTATCAACTGGATTACCCGGACCTGTCGCTGATTCTCGCCCTGGTGCGTGGCGGCACCTTGGCGCGGGCGGCGGCGCTGCTGCGGGTGGACGTGTCCACGGTGTTCCGTGCGGTGCGAAGGCTGGAGGCGGCGCTGGGCCAGACCTTGTTCGAAAAAAGCCGCGCCGGCTACCTGCCCACCAGTTTGGCCAGCCACCTGGCGCAGCAGGCCGAACAGGCCGAGCAGGCGCTGGAAGCTGCGCGCATCGGGGTGGAGCAGGGCGGCGAAGTGATCAGCGGCACCGTGCGCCTGACCTGCACCGACTCGGTGTTGCAGGGTTTGCTGTTGCCGGCGCTGGCGCAGTTCATGCCGGCTTACCCGGCGTTGACCCTGGAATTGAGCACGTCCAATGATTTTGCCAACCTCAGCCGCCGCGACGCGGACATTGCCCTGCGCCTGACCAGGACGCCGCCGGAGCACCTGGTGGGCCGACGCCTGGGCAGCGTGGCTTATCAGGTGTGCGCCAGCGCCGGTTATGCCCGCCAAAACCAGGGGCGTGAGTTGGCCGAACTGGCGTGGATCGCGCCGGATGACTTTTTGCCCGATCACTCCACCGTGGCCTGGCGGCGTGAACACCTGCCGGGCGTGCGCCCCAGTTATCGCTGTAACAGCATGTTGTCGGTCGCCGAGTTGGTGCGGGCAGGGTTGGGCGTGGCAGCGTTGCCGGACTTTCTGTTGCAAGAGGGTTTGCAACCGCTCGGCCCCGCGCTGGCAGGGCGTGAGACCGCGCTGTGGTTGCTGACGCGCCCGGACTGCCGGGCACTGCGTTCGGTGGTGACCTTGTTTGATGAGTTGGGGCGGCATATTCGGCTGCCTTGAGCCGGGCTGTCAGCCAAGGATGGACTGGATACCTGTGGCGAGGGAGCTTGTTGTGGCAAGCCCGCTCGCCACAACAAGCCTGCCAGCCCCAGGAGAGCTCCTCGGGCAGACGTTTCAGTTTTTTCGCACAAACTGCTCATGCATCTCGCACGTCAACATCTCGATACGCTCGGTCAGTTGCTTGGTCATTTCCGTCAGCCGGGTGTTCTGCTCCAGTAACTCCAGCAATTGTTTGGTGGTTTGCGCGGCCTGGGCCTGGCGTTCGGTATTGGCGATGGCCAGGGCTTCGCGGTGCTGCGCATCGGCGTCGGACTGGGCTTTGTCGCGGGCGGCCTGGCGTGTCTGGGCCAGCAGGATCAGCGGCGCGGCGTAGGCTGACTGCAGGCTGAATGCCAGGTTGAGCAGGATGAACGGGTACACGTCAAAGTGCGTGACGCCGGTGATGTTCAGCACCACCCACAACACCACGATCGCGGTTTGCGCGCCGAGAAAGGTCGGCGTGCCAAAGAAACGTGCAAAGGCTTCGGCCTTGAGGGCAAAGGTGTCGTTGCCAAAGGTCGGCGCCAGATGGGCGTGGCCGCGGTGGAAGCGCAGGTGATCGACAGGTACGGCTTCTGGCTTGTCGGGGGTCATGGCGGGCTCGAATCCTTAGCGTTAAGACAAGCCAGCACTATAGACCGCGCCCCCCGACAGACACATGAAGAACCGGTCAGTTGTTGCCGCGCTCGTTAGCGAACGCGCTCACCGCCTGCACCGCCTCGGTGGTGCCTTCGCGAATCTGCAGGATCACCGTGCCCGCACGGTTGGCCAGGTCGACCCCGAGCGCCGCGCGGTCGCGGGTGCTGTCCATGCTCTCGATGGCTTGGCGGGTTTCGTCCTGGATCATCGCGATCATGCCGGAGATTTCCGCCGTCGAGCCGCTGGTGCGGGCTGCCAGTTGCCGCACTTCGTCAGCCACCACGGCAAAACCACGGCCTTGCTCACCCGCGCGTGCCGCCTCGATGGCAGCGTTGAGTGCCAGCAGGTTGGTCTGGTCGGCGATGCCGCGAATGGTGTTGACGATGGCGGTGATCTGCTGCGAACGCTCACCGAGCTTGGCGATCAGTTGCGAGGAAGTGTCGATGTCGGCGGCAATTTCGCGCATGCCGCTGGCAGTTTGCTGGATCACGTCGGCGCCTTTTTCGGCCACATCCCGGGTGTTCAGGGAAATATGGTAAGCCTGGGCCGCGCTGGCGGCGTCGGCAGCGTGCTGCTGCACCCTGGCGGTGACGTCCGAGGCGAACTTGACCACTTTGCACAGGCGCCCACTGGCGTCGTATACCGGGTTGTAGTTGGCTTCGAGCCACAGGATCTGGCCGTGTTTATCGACACGCTCGAACTGGCCGTTGAACAGTTCACCCTGGTTCAGGCGTTTCCAGAACTCGCTGTACGCCGTGCTGTTGGCCAGCTCCGGCGTGCAGAACAGGCGGTGATGTTTGCCCTGGATCTGCGCCAGGCTGTAGCCCATGCGCTGCAGGAAATTGTCATTGGCCGTGATGATAGTGCCGTCGAGGTTGAACTCAATCACTGCCATGGCGCGGTCAATGGCGCCCAGCTTGGCGTTCGCTTCGCTTTCGGCTTGCAGGCGTGGGGTGACGTCCATGGCGTACTTCACCACTTTGACCACTTGGCCGGCCTCATCGCGCACCGGGTTGTAGCTGGCTTCCAGCCACACTGACTGGCCATTGCCGGCCAGCCGTTCAAAGGTGCCGGACTGGAATTGGCCGTTGCGCAGTTGCGTCCACAACTGGTTGTACTCCGCGCTGCGGGCGAACGCGGGTGTGCAGAACATTCGATGTGACTGCCCCAGGATCTGCTCGGCGCGGTAGCCCATGGTCTTGAGGAAGTTGTCATTGGCGCGCAGCACGCTGCCTTGCAGGTCGAATTCAATCACGGCCATGGAGCGCTCAATCGCGTCGAGAAGGCTGGCCTGCTGGGCATTGGTGTGTTGCAGGGTACTGATGGTTTTTTTATGGGCGTTGAATAGCATGTTCGAGGGCTCGGGGAAGCACGCGTCAGAGGTATCCATGAATAGGCGCCTGACCCCGTATGGCCCTGGGCCTTACGGTTGACTTGCTCATTGTCAGCTTCCTGGTGCTGACAGAGGGGGCGGAACAAGGGGTTCAGAGTGATCAGCCTGCCAAGAAGTTCGCCGTTAGGGCAGGACCATTATTGGGCAGGCGACCAGTGGCAGCATTATGCTATCGCTGCGCGGCGCGGGCGCAAGATTCAGACGAGGTGTTATCAGACAACTCGGGCGGAATGGGCGACCACGTAATCGCTGACATTCACCCGGTTACGCCCCGTTTCCTTGGCGGTGTACAGCGCACGGTCCGCCGCGTTGAGCCACATCGCGGCATCGCTGAACAACCGTTGAAAATCGGCCAGGCCAATGCTCAGGCTCACGCGCAGCTCTGGGATCTGGGTATTGCGATAGTTGCCGAACGTTTCGCGCATGCGTTCCATGACTTGCGCGGCTTCTTCCAGCGGCATTTGCGGCAAAATCACACAGAACTCATCGCCGCCATAACGGCCGGCCAAGTCGTTTTCCCGCAGGTGCCGGCGTAATTCCTGGCTGAGTTGGCGCAACACCGCATCACCGACGATATGGCCGTAGGTGTCATTGATCTGCTTGAAGTGGTCGATGTCGATCAGCGCGATGGTGGCGTGGCTGCCTTGCTGCTGGCACTTATGGAACTTGAGGTGGAGCAGGTCTTTCCACGAGCCATGGTTGAGCAGGCCGGTGAGGCTGTCGATACGGCTCAGCGCGCTGAGGGCGCGTTTGTGTTCCGAGAGCTTGATTGCCAACTGATAGCAGACCATACCGATGGCCATCGGGTAGAGCGTCAGCATCGGCAGGCAGGTGTAGACCTGGCTGAGGCTGACGGTGGGGTTGAACTTGACCCCGAACAGGCCCCATGCCACCGCGATACCCGCCGCTTGCGCCAGCAGCCCGCGCAGAAACAGGCGCATGCCGCCGGCGGCGACATTGTTCATGGTCATCATCGACAGCACGGTCACGGCCGTCAGGGGCGTGAACTGGGTGGCGGCGGCCCAGAAGCCGCCGAACAACGAGTCATAGAGCAGGTTGCGCTGTTCCGCCTGATAGGGAAATTGTGATCGGGCTGAAAGCTGATACGCCACATGCGCCCAGACAAAGCCATTGAACAGCATGAATGCCCACACCCAGCCGGGCATCGCCAGGGGGTAAAGGGCACCGGCCACACTGATACAACCGATACCCAGCCCGATGATCCTTGGCTTGTAGATACGTCTGGCAAATGAAAGCCCTTTGCCTCGTCTGTTTTCCATAGTGTTCCGGGTCAGCTCTGTTTTGCGGGTACGACAGCGTGCGTCAGCGGGTAGAACCGTTGATCGGATATTAACGGTGAATATTGTCAGTTATTCGCGTGGGAATAATCAGTGTCCTTCCAGGCCATTTGCGTAGCACCGTGTGGGAATACGCCAAAAGCGACTTGGAATGTCGCGCCTGCAACAGGGTTTACTGCGGCCCAGGTGCGCGCACTTCGTAACCGGCCAGGAACAGGTCGATGGCCGACTCGATCACGCTGGCCTGGCACGCGGCGTCCAGCACAGGTTGGCCCAGGGTGATCTGCGGCCAGAACGCGAAGGCCTTGAGCAGGCTTTGTATCTGGTGGGCGGCGAAGGCGGGGTCGGTGCAGGACAGCCGGCCATCTTCCTGCGCAGCGCGCACCCACAGGGTGAAGCCTTCTTCGCGCTTGCTCAGGCGGTTGACCATGTCTTGTGCGCGCTCCGGCGAATGGATGGTGGCGGCAATCGCCACACGGGCCAGGTCGAGGAAGTTGGCGTCCGACATCATCAGCATCTTGGCCTCCAGCAGCCCGCGCAATTGCTCGCGCAGCGGGCGGTCGCCAGCGTAGCTCACGTCCAGTTGGGCAACGCTGCTGGCCCACAACTGGTGGAGGATTTCGGCAAACAACTCTTCCTTGCTGGGGAAGTGGTTGTACACCGTGCGCTTGGAAACGCCGGCGGTTGCGGCGATTTTGTCCATGCTGGTGACCTCGAACCCATTCGCGCGAAACTCGGCGATGGCGGCTGCCACAATGGCTTCGCGTTTACGGTCGGTGAGGCGCAGAGGTGCAGTCATGGTCGGCTCTAAAAGGAAATTACACTCGGTAGTTTACTTGCTCAGGGTTTTGTTGCAATCTAGAAACTACACTGTGCAGTGTAATTGGTCTGCGCGGTGTATTTTATGAGCCGACCCTGGAGCCACTCTGCAATGGCCACGATTTCAACCCGTCTCGACCCCGCGCCTGCTGCGCCAAAGGCTGCCGAGCAAGCGCCAGGGCATTTCAGCAACGATGCTCCGGTGCAGCACGGTGGCTTTGGCAAAACCTTGCGCATTTTCTGGAACATGCTGTTCAACAAGCCACGCAGCACGCGCCCGGTAGGCAAGATCCCGGTGCAACCGCTGACGCGTGAGCAACTGTTGGCGGCGCCCGATCACAGTGTGTATCGCCTGGGGCATTCCACCGTGCTGCTGAAAATGCGCGGCAAGTTCTGGGTCACCGACCCGGTGTTTGCCGAACGTGCCTCGCCTTTCAGTTGGGCCGGGCCAAAGCGCTTTCATCAGCCGCCGATCAGCCTTGAAGAGTTGCCGCCACTGGAAGCGGTGATCCTTTCCCACAATCACTACGACCACCTTGACCGCAACGCGGTGATCCAACTGGCCGACAAAACTCGCTATTTTCTCGCGCCGCTGGGCGTGGGCGACACGCTGGTCAAGTGGGGCGTAGATGCCAGCAAAGTCCGGCAACTGGATTGGTGGGCAGGCACCGAGGTCGAGGGCATCCGTTTTATCGCTACCCCGGCCCAGCATTTTTCCGGGCGTGGCCTGTTTGATGGCAACCAGACCTTGTGGTGTTCCTGGGTGATGATCGACGGCGCCCGGCGGATCTTTTTCAGCGGTGACACCGGTTATTTCGACGGCTTCAAACGCATCGGCGAACAATACGGCCCGTTCGATCTGACGCTGATGGAAACAGGTGCTTACAACGTCGACTGGCCCCATGTGCATATGCAGCCTGAGCAAACCCTGCAAGCGCACATCGACCTCAAAGGCCGTTGGTTGCTGCCGATCCACAACGGCACCTTCGACCTGGCCTTCCACGCCTGGCACGAACCGTTCGACCGCATCATGGCCCTGGCCTGGGAACGCAATGTGTCGATCACCACGCCCGCGATGGGGCAGGCGTTCAGCCTGAATCAGCCGGAACGCGGGCATGCGTGGTGGCTGGAAGTGGAAACTCAAGGTGTGAAAGAACACGCCGCGAGTTGAAGCATCGCCGTCTGGAAAAAGGATTTTTCAGGGTGTTTCAGGGGCACGACAAACGCCAGATGAGAGTGCGATGATCCCGCGCTATCAATTGTCGGGGGGCGAGTTCTGATGGAAAAAGACTGTAGGGAACATTGGCGGATGGGGATGCCGTGTCGCCCGGGACTTTCCTTGCCCGTGACGGAGAAGGCGGACAGCGCAGGGCACGCAGCCGAGCCCGTTGATGCTGAACCCGAGAATCTGAGCCGCGCAGGTATCGTCTTCGGCGCGGCGCAAGTGGTGGGCGCGGCGCCCATTCCCGGCTACAACGCACCGGCCCTGCCGGCAAGACCTGCGCGGGATCCCGCGTTATCACTCGCGGCTTTAAGTGGTATCGACCCCACCGGGCCGGTCATGGTGGAAGTCCCCCTGGTGCGCAATAACACCAGCTTTACGGCTACCCAGTTGCTATCGGGTTGGCGTATCGGGTTTGCTGACCGCTATGTGCAAGGCGAGCATCGTGAAGCCGTCGAACACAGTAAAGCCTCATGCGCAGCCTTCGACCGCCTGCGCCAGGCCGGTGCGCAATTGGTGCCGGTGGACGCGCGTCGTGACGACAACAGCCTGCAATTCTCCCTGCAAAGCAATGAGATCGATGACCTCGTGACCGCGCATCGCCTGGATGCGCTGGTCTCCGGCAGCGAGAGTGGTGCGTTTCATCGTGCCTGCGTCAGTGGGTATCCTTCACTCAGCGAACCCTTGGGCGATGGGGCGACGCTGTGGTTTTACGCTGCTCGGTGGTCGCGTGATGCATTGCCGCTGTTGTTGCGTGCCTACCGCCAGGTCAGCGTTCGAACAACGACGGAGCATGCTGAACCCTCCTACGATGTGAGTTGACATGACCTAAGGCGTTAAGCAGCTGGGATTCATAAAATCATGCAAGGGTCGACCTGGATCCTGCATGATTTCTGAGCCCGGGAGAGGCCTTATGAGTGTTGCTTACGGTATGTACTCGATCATCCGGCAGGCTGTGCAGTCGCTGCCAACGGAGGCGCCCCAGCCTGTAGTTCCGAAACCCGTCGTGCCAGGCACTGAGTACGCCAGTGTTCGCGAGCTTGGCGAGCAAATGGCTCGGCCAGGAGGCCTGACGTCGGTTGACCTGGTCAATTTTCTGCAAGAACGTATCCGAACACTGGACCCTCAATTGCGCTCTCTCATCGAGCTCAACCCCAAGGCGCTTGAAGTTGCGCGCGAGCTGGACCGTGAACGCGCCAGTGGCAAGGTGCGTAGCCCTTTGCATGGCATTCCCATTTTGCTCAAGGACACCATCGAAACCACTGGCATGCAAACCAGTGCAGGTGCGTTTGGTCTTGTGGGGGCGGCGGCCGGCAAGAATGCTCCGTTTGTCGATTACCTCATCAAGCAAGGGGTGGTGATCCTGGGTAAAACCAACATGACCGAACTGGCCGGCTTCCGCGGTGGCCCCGATGGCTGGAGTAGCCGAGGCGGGCAAACGCTTAACCCTCACCGTGCGGGTGCCGACGTCGGCGGCTCCAGTTCGGGGTCTGCCGCAGCGGTGGCGGCCGGGTTGGCACCCCTGGCGGTCGGTGCAGAAACCAATGGTTCGATCATCGTACCGGCGGCGCTCAATGGTGTGGTGGGGCTCAAACCCAGCGTTGGCTTGTTGGATCGAAACGGGATTATTCCCGCCAGCCGCCGACAAGACACTCCGGGCCCCATGGCTCGCTCGGTGTATGACGTTGCATTGATGCTCAATGCCATGTCCGGCAGTGACCCTGGCGATCCTGAAAGCCTGGGCGCCCCTCAAGGCATCGACTACACCAAACTGCTGGTGCCAGGTGCGTTGAAGGGCAAGCGTATTGGTTATCCCGCGACATTTACCTTCAACGGTGAAAGTTTGCCGGTGGACAACAGCCCGCAATTTAGCAAGACACTGCAAGTACTTCGTGAGCAAGGCGCTACATTGATACCGGTCAACCTGCGGCTGGCAGATGCATCACGCTACGACGAACTATTGCTCTCGGATGTGAAGGAAGAGCTGAATGCCTACTTGGCCAAGCGTCCGGGCCTGCCGGTCACATCACTGGCCGAGTTGATAGCCTTCAATGAAAACCGTGATGGTACTGAGACGGATCACCAATCTGTACTCAAGGAGGTCAACGCGGCTGTCCTCACGCCGCAGCAACGCAAAGCGCTGTGGGACGAACTTATCCAGGATTTTCGCAACAGCGTGGATGAGCCGATCAAGGCGCAAAACCTGGATGCCATAGTGTCGGACTACGATACCAACAGCTACTTCGGGGTTGCCGCAGCAGGTTACCCAGGGATCACCGTACCTTCTGGGACGAGTGAGGACGGCTTGCCTACCAGTGCCTACTTCTTCGGCACTCGCTGGGCCGAACCAACCTTGCTGGCAGTGGCTTACGGGTACGAGCAGGCGGCCCAGGCGGCCACAAAACCTGTGCTTTAACGGATGCGCCGCGCACTGCAAACCTGACCGATTACACTCACTGCCATGGAGGGCAGGCATGGCCTACAAAATTCACATCCTCGGCGCTGCGGGGGCCGGTACCTCGACTTTGGGCCAGGCTCTGGCCAAACGCCTGGGCGTCGCCTATTTCGACTCCGACTATTTCTACTGGCAACAAACACCAGAGCCTTTCACGGTCGCCCGGCCCAAGGATGAACGCATCCGCCTGTTGCAGGAACAGAGTGCCGGCCTTGAGGGCTGGGTACTTTCCGGTTCACTCTGTGGCTGGGGCGACGCCATGATCCCGCAGTTCACCCATGTGGTGTTCCTGCGCCTTGACCCACAGGTACGGCTCAAACGCCTGCAACTGCGCGAAGTGCAACGCTACGGCGAGCAGATTCTGGAAGGCGGCAGCCGCCACGCCAACAGCGTCGCATTCCTGGCCTGGGCCGCTCGTTACGATGGCGGCAACCACAGCCTACGCAGCCTGCGTCGGCATGAGAGCTGGTTGAAACCGCTGACCTGCCCGGTGATCCGGTTGGACTCTACGCACCATTCGGCTGAGGCGTTGGTGAGTCATTTGATGCCGTTGCTGAGCCCATCAACCGCGAGATGAGGCTGGGTGCGGCGGGCTCGGCAGGGGCGGCCTCAAACCTGCGTGCGCTCATCCCCCAGCCCGGCGCAAACCCTGGAAAAAACACCAGGCCTTCAGCCTCCAGCCGGAACGCGAGGGCTAACCGAGCTTGATCCTCCACCTCACCCAGGCTTTCAAAACGCTGAACCACCTCCACCGCCAAACCGGCCTGACGGGCCAGGTCTTCACGGCTCCAGCCCAGCATCACGCGGGCCTGTGCGCTGTGTTTGGCGGTGAATTGGTGCAGGACGATCTGCTGTTCTACGAAAGAGCTCATTGCCAGAGAGGACATGGGGTTTCTCCAGGTTCGACGGGGGAAGGCAAACTATACTGTGTTTTTGTACAGTTGTTTGTACCGCTCATCAACTGGATTTTTTATCGGGTTCTCTCTTGCTCTCTCCAGAAGAGCTGTGGAGGTTGCAACGCTCGCAGGTGAATAGGAAAATCCACAGACTGATCGAGCTGACGAGAGACCGACGCCATGTCTATTTCCGAAAGTGATTGGAAGAAATTCAAAGGCTTGAGGGCATTGGCCCTTGATCGCTTTTGCCTCGGTGTCCTCGCGGATGCCAGGACCATCAGTGAGCACGGTGCATTGTCCGCTCACGCCCGGTACCTAATGCTGTACGGCGTGATCCATGCCCGCAACAAGGATATGGCCGCTATGTTCGACTATTACAGTCGCTCATCAACCTATTCGTGCCTGGCATTAATGGTGCACCACGACCTGTTGACCGACGCAGAGTTGGCAATACTCAGCGAAGAAACGCTTGATGCAATCAGCTATGCCGTCAGGCAGCCCTATGAACTTGAGTGGGTTGAGGAGCGATTGCCCCGCGAATAAATAGGGCACACTTGGCGTTGATTACTTTGCGCAGGAACACAGCGTGCTCACATTTAATTGCTCACAAGCCGGCAGCGACTTTTTCAGCCGTATTCACAAGGGTAAGAAAATTACCCCAGTTGAAAAACCACCGATACCGAGCGCAGAAGGGGATGTGCTGCACGCAGACCCTAACCAGTGGCTGGTCCATGCGGCAACAGTTAAACGTAAGCATGTGCTGGTGGCGACGCATTTGAAGACGCGCTACAGCATGCTGTTTTTCGATATGAAAAAGGCCGATGACACGGGTTTTGTGAAGACATTTACCCATCGCTGGGCCGATGGCGTGATGAATATAGCGTTGAAGTGTGGCGTGCTGGACATACTCGCGCCGAAGGTTTGTGATCCGCTGTTGAGTGGCTTGGGGAGCACTTATTGCTTTTACCATCGCAGCGACCGCAGCAGCCAGGGCCAAATCAATGAAATTATGCGATTATTTAAATGGGACGCTGAAGGTTTAGACTTTGTGAAGCAGTCGTGGAGTGCGCGACGTTATGACGAAGCCATTAATCGCACACCCAGAACCATTCCCGGGATAAAGGGCTATGGTTGGCCAGAGGAAGAAATGCTGATTCACTGGCTGACGGCATTTGGCGGAATAGACGCGGCCACCGCCCGAGAGGCACGCGAACAATATCGGCTAGCTCAGCGGACACGCGCCTTTCCTAATGCTCCTGCATTCCTGGCGCCTCACGAATGATCAAGTGGTCCAGGTTCTCGATATTGGCGCTGAACACCCCGAATGTCTGCTCGGGGTTCTTCTTGCTCGGCACCTGTTTGAGCGCCGGCGTCACGCCGTAAAAGAAGCAATACAAGGCCCGTTCGCTGCTGGCTGCCGCCTTGATCTGCTCCAGGAACGCCGTGCGCTTGCGGTAGTTCTCGATGAGTTTTTTGCTCAGGTAGACGTTCACCGAGTAGGGCTTTTTGTCGAGCCACACCTTTTTTTCGAAGTCGATGCGAAAGCTGCTGGTGTAATCCTTGATCGCTTTGATCTTGCCCCAGTAGATCAGGCCTTTGTTGTCTTGCAGGTATTCGATCTTCTTGAAAAACGTCCAGTAGTTAGCGGAGTGCTCGCCAACCTTCAGCGGCATGGACTTGAGCTTGTCCTTGTCGTCGATATTCGACACATAGCACTCGACCGGGTGTGCGAAGACGCTGGTTTTGTCCGGGGTTGTGTCGCTGCTGACGTGGGATGAGCGGGTACTGGTTGCAGGCGCCTTTGCCGAATCTTGTGGGACGCTTCCCTCAATAACGACAGGCGGTGTCTTGCGCTGGTACTGACGCCGGGTCAGTACAAACTCCGATGGGAAATTGTCCTCGCGCTCGTCGTCGCTTTCACCCGTTGCGCTCTTGTGCGTGCTGGCATAGCGGCAGCCGTCGATATGCCGGGTGCTGCTCTTGTTCTTGAAGTGGGGCGTGCGCTGATAATTGACGTTTTTCGCGTTGAACGTGCTCAGCGTATTGCCCGTTTCGAATGCTGCGCGGCATTCATCGTTGGGGCACAGGAAGCTGTCCTTGTCGGAGTCGAAGTCGGCGGTTTCGTCGAAATTCAGGTCTCGAACGTCGTAGATCGACAGCTTGTCGTCGAGACTCAGGCTGTAGGCCGTGTCGAATTTCATGGGGCTCGGGTCCGTGAGATGAATGGCTGAATACTACGCAAATACCAGAGATTACGGAGAGCAAAATGTGGGAGCAGGCAAGCCAGCTCCCACTTTAGATAAGCGGCGTGCCAGCTACACGGCGTCCGCTTAAGAAACACAGGCTTCCACCGATAGCCGTCAATGCACCCAACGCATAGAACATGCTGGTCGGTGCAGCGTTGATCAGCAAATAGCCGCAAATCACCGGGCTCATCGCTCCGCCAAACGCCGCCAGGTTTTGTGCGCCGTAGTAACTGCCGCGCAATGCGTCGGGGGCGATGGTGTCGATAAACAGGAATTCCGACGGGTAAATGATCATCTCGCCCAGGGTAAACACGAACATCGCCAGGCACCACGTGAGCAGACTGTGAGCCTGGCTGAAACCGATCAACCCGGCAATGAACAGCAACGTGCCCAGCACGATCCAGTAGCGCAACTGTTCGCGCTTGAGAAACCGGCCAATCTGGTACTGCATCACAATCACGGTGATGGCGTTGCAGGCCAGCACTGCCGACAAAATCTTCAGCGCCTCGGCGGGTTTGTAGGCCACCAGCAGAAACTGCGACAGATACAGGGTGTAGCGCCCGTGGACAATGGTGCTCAACAGGCTGCCACTGGTGAACAGGATCAGCGTGCGGTCACTGCGCAAGGTGCGCAGGGTGCTGAGGAAGCTCAAGGGTTTGTGGCTGTCATCGCGCTGGGTTGGTGGAATGCCGATCATCAGGAACAGGCTGCCAAACGCAATGGCGCTGGCGATCAAAAACGGCGCCAGTGGCATATGCCCGGCAATCACTACGCCCACCATCGGCCCTGTGGCGTAGCCGACGTTGGTCAGGGTGTAACGCAGGGAAAACACCTTGGCGCGATCACCCACCGGCAGGTTCTCGCTGATGATGGCTTTGGAGCCGATCAGGAACAGCGCCGAGGCGGCTTCGGTAATCACCAGGGTCAGGGTGGTGAGATAGAGGTTGCTGGCAAACGTCAGCAACAGAAAACCGATGGAGCTGGAGAGCATGGCCAGGATCAGCAGCTTGCGCTTTTCCAGGCGGTCGATGATGTAGCCGCCATACAGGCCCAGCAACGTGGCGATGAACACGGCAATGCCCATCAACAGGCCGATGTCCTGCTGGTTGAGGCCCAGTCGGGTACTCAAGAGCAAGGCCAGCAAGGGGCTGGTCATGGCGCGGCTGACCACAATGGTCACCGAGCAGATCATCAGGCGGCGGATTACCAGGGAGTAGGTGGCCACGGTGGGGGCGAGCGTCCTTGTTATTACACAATTCAAATCTGAACACAGATCCAATGTGGGAGCTGGCTTGCCTGCGATATCGGTGGGTCAGCTTGCTTATTGCTTACTGGCCCACCGCTATCGCAGGCAAGCCAGCTCCCACATTCTAGATCGTGTGTTTACTGGCCTGCATTGATGGAGATTTTTTCCACCGCACCTTGCTCCAGATCCCACTTCTTGAGGATCTTGCCGTAGGTGCCATCATCAATCATGCCCTGCAGCGCCTCACTGATCGCCGTGACCAACTCGGTGTTGCTCTTCTCAATCCCCAGCCCCGTGAACTGCTTGGAAATCGCCAAACCCACCGGCTTGTACTTGCCCTTGTCCAGCGACATCAAATAAGGAATCGTCTCGCTGCCCTGCATCGCCGCATCCAGACGGTTCTGCTGCAACTGCGCCCGCGCATCTGCCGAGCCTTCGGTGCCGATCACCACAATGGCTGGCTTACCGACCGCTTCGCAGTTTTCCTTGCTCCACGCGGCAATTTCCGACGGCCAGGTAGTACGGCGGCTGGTGCCGACTTTTTTACCGCACAGGTCAGTCAATGCCTGGAGGTCTTCACGCTTGGCCAGGGTGTACAGCTGCGGGCCACTGGTGAAGTAGTCGATGAAGGTCACGGACTTCTGGCGTTCGGCGGTGTCGCTCATGCCCGACAGCACAATGTCGACGCGCTTGGTGGTCAGGCCGCTGAGCATCTGCTCGAAGCCGGTTTCCTGCCACTTGATCTTCACACCCAGGCGCTCGGCCAGGGCATTGCCCAGGTCGAAATCCAGGCCGGTAAGTTTGTTGGTGGCGGTGTCCTTGAAGTCCATCGGCGGGTAGTTCGGCACGATGGCCGCGCTGATCTCACCCTTGTCCTTGATTGCCGCCGGCAATGCCGCGAACACAAACGTGGAGGCCATCAGGCCTGCGAGCAACGTGGGGATAAACAATTTTTTCATGGGGGCGTTCTCGTTAGTTTTTTAGTTAAGTGCGAACGGCAGAAATAAAGCTTTGGGTACGCGGGTTTTGTGGGCTTATTAGAATTTCTTCGGGGCTGCCGGCTTCCACAATCTGGCCGGCATCCATAAACACCATGCGGTTGGACACTTCGCGGGCGAAGCCCAGTTCATGGGTGACCACGATCATGGTCATGCCGGTGGTGGCCAAGTCGCGCATCACCGACAGCACTTCGCCGACCAGCTCCGGGTCGAGGGCTGACGTGGGTTCGTCAAACAGCATCAGCTTGGGGCGCATCGCCAACGCACGGGCAATGGCCACACGCTGTTGCTGGCCGCCGGACAATTCCACCGGGTAGGCATTGCGCTTGTCCGCCAGACCCACGCGGGCCAGCAACTCCAGCGCGTCTTCGATGGCTTCCTTGGGCGAGCGCTTGAGCACCTGCACCGGGCCTTCGATGATGTTCTGCAACACGGTCATATGCGGGAACAAATTGAAGCGTTGGAACACCATGCCGGTGGCCAGGCGCTGGCGGGCGATCTGCGATTCATTCATCTCATGCAGCTTGTTGCCGACCACCCGGTAACCGACCAGTTCGCCGTCGACCCACAGGCCGCCCTTGTCGATTTTTTCCAGCTGATTGACGCAACGCAGCAGCGTGCTTTTGCCCGAGCCGGACGGGCCGATGATGCACATCACTTCGCCTTGCTCGACCTCGATATTGATGTCGCGCAGCGCGTGATACTGGTCGTAATACTTGTTCAGGTTGACGGCCTTGACGATGCTTCTCATGGGGCAAATCTCCTCAACCCAAACTTACGAACGCTTGCCGGCGCCGCGGGCAAAACGACGCTCGAGGCGGCTCTGACCAAATGAAAGAACAGTCACCACCGCCAGGTACCAGATGCCGGCCACAATCAGCAGCTCCATGACCCGCGCGTTGGCGTAGTAGATGTTTTGCGCGTTGTGCAGCAGCTCCGAGTACTGGATCACACTGGCCAGGCTGGTCATTTTCACCATGCTGATGAACTCGTTGCCTACAGGCGGAATGATCACCCGCATGGCCTGCGGCAGAATCACCCTACGCAGTGCTTGCAGGCTCGGCATGCCGATGGACTTGGCGGCTTCATACTGGCCCGTGTCGACCGAGAGCAAACCGGCACGCACCACTTCGGCGGTGTACGCGCCCTGGTTGATGCTGAGGCCGAGCAGGGCGGCCACAAATGGGGTCATCAGGTCGACGGTGTCGATGCTGAACAGGCCGGGAATCGCGATCACCGGGAAAATCAGCGCCAGGTTGAACCACAACAGCAGCTGCAAAATCAGCGGCGTACCGCGGAACAGCCAGGTGTAGGTGATGGCCACATAGCGCAGGATCGGGTTGGCCGACATGCGCATGATCGCTGTGATCACCCCGATCACCACACCCAGCGCCATCGCCAGGATCGACATGACGATGGTGTTGACCAGGCCCCAGAGGATGGCTTCAGACGTGAGGAACTGGCCGATGTAGGACCATTCGATCTGGCCATTGGCAAATGCGCGCAACAGCGCGGCCAGGGCGATCACGATCAAGGTGGCAAAAAACATCCGCCCGTAATACCGCCGCGGCACGTGCTCGTACTGCGTGATATCGAACTGGTTCTCGGACAACTTGCGCTCGGCTTCCAAGCGCTCCGCCGGGGTTTGGTTCATGGTGCTTCTCCAAAAAATACGTGTTGCTTGATCGTTCCCACGCTCTGCATGGGAATGCCGCCTCGGACGCTCCGCGTCCCGCTGTTAGTGCGTGGCTTGGCGACGCGGAGCGTCACAGGATGCATTCCCACGCAGAGCGTGGGAACGATCGTCAAAAAACGACTACCGCTGTACTCGGTCCCACGGTTGAAACCCGATCCAATGTGGGAGCTGGCTTGCCTGCGAAAGCGCCAGTCAGCTCACCACACCTGCCCAGGCCTAAATCCGAAACCCTTGATAACCCTCAACCCACTTCTGCTGCTCAGCCAACGCCACCTTCAACCGCCCAATCTGCTCTCTCACCCGCTCCGGCGCCGTGCCACCCCACCCACTGCGCGCCGCAATCGCCGCCTCCAGGGTCAGGCACTCACGCACCTCAGGCAGCAACCTCGCGTCCACCTGCGCCAACATCGCCGGCGAGGCTTCCCACAACTCAATCTCATGTTGCTCACAGGCCTGCACCAACGCGCCGGTAATCTCATGCGCCTCTTTAAACGGCACACCGCGAGTGGCCAACCAATCCGCCACCTCGGTCGCCAAGGTGAAGCCCATCGGTGCCTGGCGTCGCAGTTCTTCCACCTGCACCTGCATGGTTGCCACCATCCCGGCCATCGCCGGCAGCACCAGCAGCAAGGTGTCGACGCTGTCCAACACACTGTGTTTGTCTTCACTCAAATCGCGGTTGTACGACAGTGGCAAGGATTTAAGCGTCGACATCAACCCGGTCAGGTTGCCAATCAAACGCCCAGCCTTGCCCCGCGCCAATTCGGCGATGTCCGGGTTCTTTTTCTGCGGCATGATCGAGCTGCCGGTGGCGTAGGCATCGTCCAGCACCACCCAGCGAAACTGGCGCGACGACCACAGGCAAAACTCCTCCGACAGCCGCGAAATATTCACCCCGAGCATGCCCGCCACAAACAGGAATTCCGCCACATGGTCACGGCTGGCGACGGCATCGATGGAGTTTTCGCACGGCCCGGTGTAGCCCATTTCCTTGGCCGAATGCTCAGGCTGGCGTGCAATGGCAGAACCGGCCATCGCCGCCGCACCCAACGGCGACAACGCCGTGCGCGCATCCCAATCCACCAACCGTTGCACATCACGCAACATCGACTGGGCGTGGGCCAACAAATGATGGGCAAACACAATCGGTTGCGCCTGCTGCAAATGGGTAAAGCCTGGGCAAATGCTGTCGATGTGTTGCTCGGCCTGCTCCACCAGCGCCTGCTGCAAGCCCAACACCTCGGTGGTGAGGGTGCGCGCATGGTCGCGCAGGAAAAGGCGCAGGTCATTAGCGGTCTGGTCGTTACGCGAACGCCCGGCGCGCAACTTGCCGCCCAAGGCGCCCAGGCGCTCGGTCAATACGCGTTCGATAAAAGTGTGTACGTCCTCGTCATCCAGGGTCGGATGCAGGCGCCCGGCGGCGAAATCCTCACCGATACGGTCCAGGGCTTCGAGGGTGCGCAAGGTCTCCGACTCATCCAGCAAACCGGCGCGCTGCAATTCACGGGCATGGGCACGGGAGCCGGCCAGGTCGTAGGGCGTCAGGCGGAAATAGCGCTCGGGGCAGCGCGACAACGCCGCCAAGGCAGCAGACGGACCGGTCTTGAAACGCGCGCCCCAAAGGCGATCGGTGGGCTGGGACATCGGTATTCCTCACGCTTGTTTTTAGAAGAGTCGGAGGCAGTAAAAATAAGATTTCAACTAGACTGAACCAGCGTCTGACGCGCCGTATTCAAGGTTGCCAAGGGCGGATGTTTATGTTCATTATCGCCGCCTGGCTATGTTCAAGGATTGGGTTGAAGCCTGTTGAATATGGCACTTGAGGTCAACGCGTATTATGGAAACCCCACTTTCCACTTCTGGAAACGTGCCGCCAAAACCCGGCACACGACCGCCCTTGCAACTGAGCGGGCTGGACTTCAAATTGCTGCGTGTGTTCATGGCGGTGGTTGAAGCCGGTGGCTTCAGCGCCGCGCAAAACGAGCTGAACGTGGGCCTGGCGGCCATCAGTAAACAGATCTCCGACCTTGAAATTCGCATCGGCATGCGCTTGTGTACGCGGGGCCGCGAAGGGTTCGGTCTGACCGAAGAAGGCAAGTTGGTGTATCAAGCATCCATCGAGCTATTTACCTCGGTGGACAGTTTTCGCGACAAGCTTAGTTCGGCGCAAAACGAGCTGATTGGTGACCTTAGTGTCGGCGTAATTGATAACACCGTGTCCGACGTTAATTCCCCGCTAATTACCGCGCTGGGGAAACTACACAACGAATCGCCAAAAATTAGATTGCGCCTGCATGCCTCGCAACTCGACGAAGTTGAACGCGGCGTGGTGGAAGGGCGGCTGATCGTCGGCATCGTGCCGGTGTACCAGCGCCGCGAAGAATTCGACTACTTCCCCCTCTACGAAGAAAAAGCCCACGCCTACTGCGCCGTAGGACACCCGCTGTTCCACGCGAGCGACATCACCCCAGACGTGCTGCGCCAATACGAAGTGGTCAACCACCGGTACGCGATCCACCGCGACAAAGCCAACTTCGTCACCTACGACAGTCAGTCTGCCTCGGCCTCACAGGTGGAAGCCGTCGCCATCCTGATCCTCACCGGCCGCTTCCTGGGCTTCCTGCCGGAACACTACGCAGCGCCACTGGTCAGGGAAGGGCGCCTGCGCCCAATGTGCCCGGAACAGGTTCACCTGAGCACGGCGTTTAACCTGATTTTGCGCCATAACGCGCCGAGAAGCCCGATGGTGAAAGCGTTTGCGACGGCGCTGGGCGTGGACCTGAAATCTCCCGTGTAATCCGTTTATTAATTTGAAATTGGATTGATTTCTAACGGCTCTAAAAAACTGTCAGATCTGACAGTTCCAGAGCGGTTTCTCTTGGCTCAATCATGGAGGTCCATTATTTCAGTCAAGGAAGCGCCATTATGAAAATGCCAGTTCGTAAACTCAGCAGTTGCGTTGCAACCTGTCTGATGATGTTTACGTGTGCAGCGTATGCCGCAGATGCTACGTATTCTTGCAGGTCCGTCGCGACGAAAGGGCCTCTCACTACGGTGACGGCAAGCTCTCAAGCGGATGCAGAGAAAAAGGCTTCCGAAATGTATAGCGGCCGCGCCTTCAGTTGTACCAAGCAATAACGATGCTGATCGTCCCCATAAGAAAGCGTTAGTACACGGTAAAAATCAGAGGGGGAGTTTTCTCCCTCTCTAATGAAGGCGAGTTCAAACGCGTTAATGGCTGGATCGTGGATTACAGCATCAGGCACCGATGCAGTTCGCCATCCAGCCTCACATCGACCCACTGTGGGAGCTCACGAGCCCCAGCGAGGCAGCGATGGGATCGACTCGGGTTCCCCGTCGACCCCATCCACCCGCATCACCGCTGCAACTTGGCGCGCTTCTTCTTCGAATGAAAATGCCGAAAATGCGCATCCTGCGCCGCCGCCAGCAACTCCCGATCCCCGCGCGTATCGCCCCAGGCCCGTAGCCGATACTCGCCCAAATCCCCATACACCGCCTCAAGGCGTAGCACCTTGTTCTCACAGCGGCAGTTATTCCCCGTGAGCTTGCCCGTCAACACCCCGTCGACCACCTCAAGCTCAGTGCCGATCAACTTGATGCCGAGCCGATTCGCAAACGGCTGCAACACCAACGCCGGCGACGCCGAACACAACGTCACCACCGCCCCGGACTTCACCTCATCCGCCACCGACTGCAAACCACTCGGGCGCATCAACTTGCCCCAGGTGCGCTGGCAATACGCCTCAGCCTGCTGCTGCACCCACGCCTTCTCCACGCCCGTCATAAAGGTGCGGATCAACTGCGCCTTCAACTCATCCCGGCTGATCTGCTGCAGCAAAAAACGCAGCCCCGGCACGGCGAGTTTGACCATCCGGCCGTAGAACTCAACGGGGCCAAAGGCGAATTTGAGGAAGGGCACGAAACTGTCGTGGTGGGTGAGGGTGCCGTCGAAGTCAAAGACGGAGAGTACTTTGGCGTCGATGGGGCCGGCTTCGAGCATGTCTGGGTTCACGGGTTGGCCTCGGTCCTATCTAGTATTTTTTGAGCGTTCATCAGGTGTGACCACTGGAGTTTACTCCCGTGCCAATCTTCCGACTTTGGAGTAAAGCCCCTCAGTGAAAGCCTCCCGGTCACTTGACCGGTGACAACGCTGATGGCAATTGGGGCACAAGGCTACAGCATTGGTCGTGCGATCCGAACCCTTCTGGGCG
The DNA here is from genome assembly GCF_002742515.1 of Pseudomonas sp. 2822-15. NCBI lineage: Bacteria > Pseudomonadati > Pseudomonadota > Gammaproteobacteria > Pseudomonadales > Pseudomonadaceae > Pseudomonas > Pseudomonas sp. 2822-15. The sequence continues at coordinate 198,722 of NZ_LJRY01000170.1, forward strand.
AGGTGCTTGACGTGATGTACTTCAAGAAATGGCTGGCCGTTATCAAGAGTAAACGGCGCCTGTAGGCCGCAACCTTCACAAGTACCCGCCGCCTGCTGACGCACCCAAGCGCGTACTTCCGGATCGCGAACGTAGGATGTGCTGGTGGTGCTGACCTGTTGCGGCGTGGCGATGCCTGCGGGCTTAGTCTTGATGGGTTTGCTTTGAAGCTTTGCCGCCCGCCGTTCCAATAGCACTTCATCAAACGTGGGGGCGTTGTCTTGAGATTCAACAATGCCACGCTGTTCCAGCATTCGGCGAATACGAGAGACGATCCTCGAACCGACATTGTTTGCAGCTGTGTAACCCGCAATTGGCGTTTGATTCAGTGTTTCAAATACCGCAGAAATATTACGCATGCGGTAGTCGACCGACGCCAACGAACGAGCGCTTAGAGCGCCCTCGCGCAGAAGCTCGTGTTCAGCTTTCTTGTTAAGCGACTGGCCGAGACCTTCGAGCTTCAACATTTTCAGGTAGCCATCTACGGACGCTTCAAGCTCCTGATCGCTCCATCCGGTATTACTTTTTTTCGTATCCATACAGCCGCCGAGGGTAGAAAACCCTCGGACGATACTGAGTAGCCATTATTGCGTCTACGAAATTTCCTACGAGTCGGTGGGACTTGCCGTTCGTTTGCGTCAGTACATTCGCTGCTTTATTCGGAAAAGTTGGGTGAGCTTTCGCCACCATGGAGTTTTTGCTGATTTACTACGATAGGTCCGATTAACCAGCAAATACGGCATGTCCCGAAGCCGTATCCAGCCCTCATCCTGCCAATGCAACAGGTTCAACGACATCTCCGGCCAATCCAGCATGCTCAACAATGGGCGTTCCACCGTCCTTGGCTGGCGTTCGTCCCGCAATGTTGGAACCACTTCATGAGTGAGCCAACTACGCAGAATGCGATTTCCCGGTGTGTAGTGATAGACCAACAGCGCGTAAGCACCGGATTCGCTGATCATCAGCATTTCTTCCGGCTGGCCATGGAATAGCAGTTTGACGGTTCTTCGCTGGTCTTCATCAAGCTTGCGAGTCGTGCGCTCATCTAGGAACCACCCCATTAAACGCCCGAGATCGCGAGCGCAGAACCACGGCTGGTTTTCTAAAAGAAGGGTGTGTAAATGAAGATTCTGGCGCGTGAAAACAACAGCAATAAAAGGCTCAGTCGTGAAAACCTTCTTGGCGGCCGGCAAGTCGAGCAGATATTGGTTAGGCATTTCCTATGATCTCTACATGATTGTCGCAAGGGCGGGAGCCCAGCGTAGAGAGCGGAATTAAGAAACCCCAACTTGCAGCACCTCAATACAACATTAAACCCGCATGAAAGACGACAGACGGATTTTTGGCTGTAAGTGAGGTTAGCTTCTACGTTGGGCGTTTCTTAGGCACCGATGGACGAGACTATTTAGCATCGAAAATCCTATCAACCCTTCTGTGGATGATCTTTGTGTAAGAAGACTCCTATTCAGAGCCCGGAGCACAAAAAAGCCCTGAACATGTCAGGGCTTCTTAATGTTGCTAGGCTTAGGAATCAATCCCAGCTAAGCGCCCCACCCGTCTGATACTCAATCACCCGAGTCTCAAAGAAATTCTTCTCTTTCTTCAAGTCCATAATCTCGCTCATCCACGGGAACGGATTCGTCGTCCCTGGGTATTCTTCTTTCAACCCAATCTGCGACAACCGACGGTTAGCAATAAACTTCAGATAATCCTCCATCATCGCCGCATTCATCCCCAACACCCCACGTGGCATGGTATCGCGCGCATATTCAATCTCCAGCTGCGTCCCCTGCAGAATCATCTGGGTCGCTTCTTCCTTCATCTCGGCATCCCACAAGTGCGGGTTTTCGATTTTGATCTGGTTGATCACATCGATACCGAAGTTCAGGTGCATCGACTCATCGCGCAGGATGTACTGGAACTGTTCGGCCACGCCGGTCATTTTGTTGCGGCGGCCCATGGACAGGATCTGGGTGAAACCGCAGTAGAAGAAGATGCCTTCCAGGACGCAGTAGTAGGCGACCAGGTTGCGCAGCAGTTCTTTGTCGGTTTCGACGGTGCCGGTTTCGAACTTCGGATCGGAGATCGAACGGGTGTACTTCAAGCCCCAAGCCGCTTTCTTAGCGACCGATGGAATCTCGTGGTACATGTTGAAGATCTCGCCTTCATCCATGGCCAGCGATTCGATGCAGTACTGGTAGGCGTGGGTGTGGATCGCTTCTTCGAAGGCCTGGCGCAGGATGTACTGGCGGCACTCCGGGTTGGTGATCAGGCGGTACACGGCCAGCACCAGGTTGTTGGCAACCAGGGAGTCGGCGGTGGAGAAGAAGCCCAGGTTACGCATGACGATGCGGCGTTCGTCGTCGGTGAGGCCTTCTGGGTTTTTCCACAGGGCGATGTCGGCGGTCATGTTGACCTCTTGCGGCATCCAGTGGTTGGCGCAGCCGTCGAGGTACTTTTGCCAGGCCCAGTCGTATTTGAAGGGTACGAGTTGGTTGAGGTCGGCGCGGCAGTTGATCATGCGCTTTTCGTCAACGGCGACGCGGGCGGCGGAGCCTTCGAGTTCGGCGAGGCCTTCGGCGACGTCGAGTTTGTCCAGGGCGGCCTTGGCGCGCACGATGGCGGCGGAGTCACTGGCGGTGACGGCGCGGGCTTCGATGGCGGCGGCAGCGCCGGCACCGTCGAGGCGGTCCATGTTGGCTTCGGTGGCGTGGCCGGCGTTGGCGCCTTTGGCGGCTACTTCGCCTTCTTCTTCTTTGTCGAATTCGTCCCAGCTCAGCATGACGTGTCGTCTCCTGCGTGAGGGCTCAAAGGTGCCCGTGTGAAACCGGATGGTTGGGTGTTCACACGGCCCAGAGGCCGCGGTGGATCTTAAGGAATCGTTTGTTGCAACAGCTCGCGCAGGCAATTAAACGGAATAGGGTTACGGGTTCTGCTTGAGGCTTGAGGTGCGCAGCAACAGATACAGGCTCGCGCGGAGGCCTCAGGTCTGGCTCTTCATCCCAGTGTAAAGGGATATTGCAGGCCCGATTTACCCGCGCATTATAGGGAAAAAATCGGCTTTGTGTTGCGGCGGATGGTCACGATGGAGCGCCAAAATGGTGTGGTTTTCGGCCGGAGCGTGTGTTTGCAAGGCTTTGCTGGGGTAGGAATTTTTTGACGGGCGGTGGGATAGTTTTTGTAGGGCTGGGGGAGGTGGGTGTGTGGCGGGCTTTGGCGGGTGTGTGAGGCCGAAATCGCCATCGCAGGCAAGCCAGCTCCCACATTGGGTGGGCGGTGGGCCAGAGGGCGGTTCTTGGCCGCAAGAACGATTTCTTGCGGCGACCAAGATCCGGGTTTAAATCTTTTTGAAAAAGTTATTACCCGTTAGAGCAACCATTGCCCATCACTTGATAATTAAGAATATGCCGCTGACCTTGCGAGTCTTCATATTCCATTTGTACCGGTACAACGTTGCAGACATCCGGGATGTTACTCATGGACAATACTTTGGCCACATCCAAGTGTGTGCTGTAAGTGTAGTCTTCAACGATCGGTGGGTTCTGTCCGGCCAGCTCAGTCGGGGCTTCGTCGGCCAGGGCGGCGGTGGCGCACAAGCTGCTGAGGGCCAAAACTACTAACGCTTTCATTTGTGTATTTACCTTCTTCAGGGCGAAAGGGGTCACGGGGCCCTTATGAGGCCACGTGTGTAACTATAAAATTGGGAAGTTCGGATTAACGTTGCCTTGGTGGGGGCTGTTACGGTGTTAATCACGTTGCCTTGTTGGCGGAGTTGATTTTAGGCCTGCGGGTTATATTCATATACCCGTGCTTTTGATAAACACTATTGGCGGTTTTTGTAACAATCCCGCGGTAAAGGTTTTTCATCAGGCGCCAAAGCCGCGCAGGCCGTGGGCCAGAGCCCTGAAAGGGCATAGCAGGGCATTTTGTAGGGGCTTGTTACTACCATCGTCGAATGGTTCTATGGGGCAGCCCCGGCTACAACAGGGGCCATACAACAACAACTATGTCACCGAGGTAAGAAAGATGAGTGCGGCTTCCCTGTACCCCGTTCGCCCCGAAGTAGCAGCCAACACGCTGACCGACGAGGCGACCTACAAGGCCATGTACCAGCAGTCGGTGGTCAACCCCGATGGCTTCTGGCGCGAGCAAGCCAAGCGCCTTGACTGGGTCAAGCCTTTCACCGCGGTCAAGCAGACCTCTTTCGACGACCACCATGTCGACATCAAATGGTTCGCCGACGGCACCCTCAACGTTTCCTACAACTGCCTGGACCGCCACCTCGCCGAGCGTGGTGATCAGGCGGCGATCATCTGGGAGGGCGATGACCCTTCCGAAAGCCGCACCATCACCTACCGCGAGCTGCATGAAGAAGTCTGCAAGTTCGCCAACGCCCTGCGCGGCCAGGATGTGCACCGCGGCGACGTGGTGACTATCTATATGCCGATGATCCCCGAAGCCGTGGTCGCCATGTTGGCCTGTACCCGCATTGGAGCGATTCACTCCGTGGTGTTTGGCGGTTTTTCGCCGGAGGCCCTGGCCGGTCGCATCATCGACTGTAAGTCGAAGGTGGTGATCACTGCCGACGAAGGCATTCGCGCCGGTAAGAAGATTCCGCTGAAGGCCAACGTCGACGACGCGCTGACCAACCCGGAAACCAGCAGCATCCAGAAAGTCATCGTGTGCAAGCGCACCAATGGCCACATCAAGTGGAACCAGCATCGCGACATCTGGTACGAGGACCTGATGAAAGTGGCGGGCACTGTGTGCGCGCCTAAAGAGATGGGCGCCGAAGAAGCGCTGTTCATCCTTTACACCTCGGGCTCCACCGGCAAGCCTAAAGGCGTGCAGCACACCACCGGCGGCTACTTGCTGTACGCAGCCCTGACCCACGAACGCGTGTTCGACTACCGCCCAGGCGAAATCTACTGGTGCACCGCCGACGTCGGCTGGGTCACCGGCCACACCTATATTGTCTACGGCCCGCTGGCCAATGGCGCGACCACGCTGCTGTTTGAAGGCGTGCCGAACTACCCGGATATCACGCGGGTGGGCAAGATCGTCGACAAGCACAAGGTCAATATCCTCTACACCGCACCGACCGCGATCCGCGCGATGATGGCGTCGGGCACCGCTGCCTGTGAAGGTGTGGATGGCAGCAGCCTGCGCCTGCTCGGTTCGGTGGGTGAGCCGATCAACCCGGAAGCCTGGGACTGGTACTACAAGAACGTCGGCCAATCCCGTTGCCCGATCGTCGACACCTGGTGGCAGACCGAAACCGGCGCCACCTTGATGAGCCCGCTGCCGGGTGCCCACGCCCTCAAGCCGGGTTCGGCGGCACGCCCGTTCTTCGGCGTGGTGCCGGCGCTGGTGGACAACCTCGGTAACATCATTGAGGGTGCTGCCGAAGGCAACCTGGTGATCCTCGATTCGTGGCCGGGCCAGGCGCGTACGCTGTATGGCGACCATGACCGGTTTGTCGACACCTACTTCAAGACCTTCCGTGGCATGTACTTCACCGGCGACGGTGCGCGCCGTGATGAAGACGGCTACTGGTGGATCACCGGGCGGGTGGACGACGTGCTGAACGTGTCCGGGCACCGCATGGGCACCGCCGAGATTGAAAGCGCGATGGTTGCGCACCCGAAAGTCGCTGAAGCAGCGGTGGTGGGGGTGCCCCATGACATCAAGGGGCAGGGCATCTATGTGTATGTCACGCTAAAAAATGGTGAAGAACCGAACGAAGCGCTGCGCCTGGAGCTGAAAAACTGGGTTCGCAAAGAGATTGGCCCGATTGCCTCGCCGGATGTGATCCAGTGGGCACCGGGTTTGCCGAAGACGCGTTCGGGGAAAATCATGCGCCGGATTCTGCGCAAGATCGCCACGGCCGAGTATGACGGCTTGGGGGATATCTCCACCCTGGCCGACCCAGGTGTGGTGGCGCATTTGATTGAGACGCACAAGACCATGAACGTCGCGTAAGGCGGGCTGGGTAGGATAAAGCCCCATTCGGCGTGAGCCGGGTGGGGCTTTTTTGTGGGGTTTGATTTCGATAGCACTGGCGAAACCGGATCACTGTGGGAGCTGGCTTGCCCGCGATGAGGGCGTATCAGGCACAGGTGGGTTAGCTGACAGGCCGCTATCGCAGGCAAGCCAGCTCCCACATTTGGAATGTGTTTCATGGCCGGAGTCTGATCGTTCCCACGCTCCGCGTCTGCTCTTGAGGCGTGACGCAGAGCGTCACAGGATGCATCCCCACGCGGAGCGTGGGAACGATCTGTGTGTAGGCCAATAAATATCGGTTTCTCTCGCAGGAAGTTTCTGAATGTTACCGTCCAGCCTAAATGTGTAACCTCACGCCCAAGCCTGAGGCAATGCGCTACGCCCATGCCCCGAAAACCCGCGTTTTAGACACCCTCACAAATAAGATTAAACGCCAGACTTGCCGTGCTAGAAGGGTTTGCGAATAATAGGCCCGCAATTTGCAGCATCATCAGGTTTTATATCTTTTGTCTCTGCATAAAAATCAGAGGCTGTCAATAAGCTGGAACCGCTTTCTCGGTGCTTCTGTAAATTGTTGTCGCATTGAGGAAATATCGGCTTCCGGCCTGTCGTTAGAATGCCGATCACTCGCTCGTCGTCTCCTGTATCAATTCGGGGTAGGACGCAGCACCGCTATTCGGTTTCACTTAAGTCGCATCGTGGGCCACGGCTCATTCTGCTTTTTGCCCTATACCGATGGAGTCCCAAGATGAAGAAACTTGTGCTGTTGGGCGCCCTGGCGCTGTCCGTGCTGTCCATGCAGGCCTTCGCTGATGAAAAGCCTCTGAAAATTGGTATCGAAGCGGCTTACCCTCCGTTTGCCTCGAAGGCGCCGGATGGCAGCATCGTCGGTTTTGACTACGACATCGGTAACGCGCTGTGCGCAGAGATGAAGGTCAAGTGCGTATGGGTTGAGCAAGAATTCGACGGCCTGATCCCTGCGCTCAAAGTGCGCAAGATCGACGCGATTCTGTCGTCCATGTCCATCACTGAAGACCGCAAGAAGTCCGTGGACTTCACCAACCGCTACTACCTGAGCCCGGCGCAGCTGGTGATGAAGGAAGGCACCACCGTCAGCGACAGCCTGGATGAACTCAAAGGCAAGAAAATCGGCGTGCAACGCGGTTCGATCCACGATCGTTTCGCCAAGGAAGTCCTGGCCCCTAAAGGCGTCACGGTGGTGCCTTACAGCTCGCAGAACGAAATCTACCTGGACGTGGAAGCCGGCCGCCTCGATGGCACCGTGGCCGACGCCACCCTGCTGCAAGACGGCTTCCTGAAAACCCCGGCCGGTAAAGGCTACGCGTTTGTGGGCCCACAGTTCACCGACGCCAAGTACTTCGGTGACGGCATCGGCATCGCGGTACGCAAAGGCGACAAGGCCGAGCTGGACAAGATCAACGCGGCCATCGCTGCGATCCGTGCCAACGGCGAATACAAGAAAATCCAGGACAAATACTTCGACTTCGATATTTACGGCGCTGACCCTAAGTAACTCGTCGCAGCTGTCTGTCCAGAATGGCGCAAGCAACAGAAGATTCTGAAGTTTGCGCCATTTTTTCATCCCCCTTTTCGAGGACCTGAATCATGTTGAACGGCTACGGGGCTGTCATCCTCGATGGCGCATGGTTGACGCTTCAGCTCGCCTTGTCGTCCATGGCCTTGGCCATTGTTCTGGGTCTGATCGGGGTCGCGTTACGCCTGTCGCCGGTGCGCTGGTTGGCTTGGCTGGGTGACTTGTACTCCACGGTGATCCGCGGGATCCCCGACCTGGTGCTGATTCTGCTGATTTTCTACGGCGGCCAGGACTTGTTAAACCGCGTCGCGCCGATGCTTGGCTATGACGACTATATCGACTTGAACCCCTTGGCCGCCGGTATCGGCACCCTGGGTTTCATCTTTGGCGCCTACCTCTCGGAAACCTTCCGTGGCGCCTTTATGGCCATTCCCAAGGGCCAGGCCGAGGCCGGCCTTGCGTATGGCATGAGCAGTTTCCAGGTGTTTTTCCGGGTGATGGTGCCGCAGATGATTCGGCTGGCGATCCCTGGGTTCACCAACAACTGGCTGGTACTCACCAAGGCCACCGCGCTGATCTCGGTGGTGGGCCTGCAAGACATGATGTTCAAGGCCAAACAGGCGGCAGACGCCACCCGTGAGCCTTTTACCTTCTTCCTCGCAGTGGCGGCGATGTACCTGGTGATCACCAGCGTATCGTTGCTGGCCCTGCGTTATCTTGAGAAGCGCTACTCGGTAGGCGTAAGGGCGGCTGATCTATGATCTTCGACTACAACGTCATCTGGGAAGCCATGCCGCTGTACCTTGGCGGCCTGGCAACCACCCTGAAACTGCTGGCCATTTCGCTGTTCTTCGGCCTGCTCGCCGCCTTGCCCCTGGGCTTGATGCGCGTGTCCAAGCAGCCGGTCATCAACGGTGCGGCCTGGCTCTACACCTACGTGATCCGCGGCACGCCGATGCTGGTGCAGCTGTTTTTGATCTACTACGGCCTGGCGCAATTCGAAGCCGTGCGCGAAAGCTTCCTGTGGCCGCTGCTGTCGAGCGCCACGTTCTGCGCGTGCCTGGCGTTTGCGATCAACACCAGCGCCTACACCGCCGAAATCATCGCCGGCAGCCTCAAGGCCACGCCCAACGGTGAGATCGAAGCGGCCAAGGCCATGGGCATGTCGCGCTACAAGCTGTACCGCCGCATCCTGCTGCCGTCGGCCCTGCGCCGGGCGCTGCCGCAGTACAGCAACGAAGTGATCATGATGCTGCAGACCACCAGCCTGGCGTCCATCGTCACCTTGATCGACATCACCGGTGCTGCACGCACCGTGAACGCCCAGTACTACTTGCCGTTCGAAGCCTATATCACCGCCGGCGTGTTCTACCTGTGCCTGACCTTTATCCTGGTGCGCCTGTTCAAGTTGGCCGAGCGCCGCTGGCTGAGCTACCTGGCTCCACGGAAGCACTGATATGGAATGTATCGATCACCTGTTGCCCTGGGGCCACCTGGGGTGTGAACGCCAACTGAGCGTATTTCGTTTCGGCAGCGGCGAGCGCAAGGCCTATATCCAGGCCAGCCTGCACGCCGACGAATTGCCGGGCATGCGCGCGGCGTGGGAGCTGAAAAAGCGCCTCACCGAACTGGAACAGCAAGGCGCGCTTAACGGCGTGATCGAGCTGGTGCCGGTGGCCAACCCGATGGGTCTGGGCCAGTTGCTGCAAGGCAGCCACCAGGGGCGTTTCGAGGTGGGCAGCGGCAAGAACTTCAACCGTGATTTCGTCGAACTGAGCGCGCCGGTTGCTGAGTTGCTCAGGGGCAAGCTGGGCGATGATCCGCACGCCAATGTGCGCATGATCCGCCAGGCGATGACCGACGCACTCAACGCACTGCCCGCGCCGAGCAGTCAGCTGCAAGGCATGCAGCGCATCTTGCTGAGCCACGCCTGCACCGCCGATATCGTCCTTGACCTGCATTGCGACGCCGAAGCCGCGTTGCATATGTATGCGTTGCCCCAGCACTGGCCGCAGTGGCGCTCGTTGTCGGCGCATTTGAACGTGAAGGTCGGCCTGCTGGCGGAAGACTCCGGCGGCAGTTCGTTTGATGAGGCGTGCTCGCTGCCGTGGTTGCGTCTGTCCCAGGCGTTCCCCGAGGCACAGGTTCCGCTGGCGTGCCTGGCAACTACCCTGGAATTGGGCGGCCAGGCCGACACCGGCCGTGATGAAGCGATTTTCCACGCCGAAGGCATCCTCGCGTTCCTGGCCGAGCAAGGCTTGATCACCGGCCAATGGCCGGCGCCGCACTACGACGCGTGCGAAGGCTTGCCCTTCGAAGGCACCGAGTTGCTGTTTGCGCCCCATGCCGGTGTGATCAGTTACCTGCGTAAAGCCGGTGACCGGGTAGAAGCGGGCGATGAGATTTTTGAAGTGATTGACCCTCTGACCGACCGCGTCAGCATTGTCTGCGCGGGTACATCCGGGGTGTTGTTTGCCGTTGAACGGCTACGTTATGCCCAAGCGGGTTTCTGGCTGGCCAAGGTGGCGGGGCGCGAAGCGCTGCGTCACGGGCGCTTGCTCAACGACTGACCACCTGTTTTTGTGAGAACCGACCGCATGTACAAACTTGAAGTCCAAGACCTGCATAAACGCTATGGCAGTCATGAAGTGCTCAAAGGCGTGTCCCTGGCCGCCGCGGCCGGTGATGTGATCAGCATCATCGGTTCCAGTGGTTCGGGCAAAAGTACCTTTTTGCGCTGCATCAACCTGCTGGAGCAACCCCACGCCGGCAAGATTCTGCTCAATAACGAAGAGCTGAAACTGGTGGCCAACAAGGACGGCGCCATGAAGGCCGCCGACCCTAAACAATTGCAGCGCATGCGTTCGCGTCTGTCCATGGTGTTCCAGCATTTCAACCTGTGGTCGCATATGACGGCGCTGGAAAACGTGATGGAAGCGCCGGTGCACGTGCTGGGCATGTCGAAAAAAGACGCGCGTGAGAAGGCCGAGCATTACCTGGCCAAGGTCGGCGTGGGCCATCGTAAGGATGCGTTCCCGGGCCACATGTCCGGCGGTGAGCAGCAGCGCGTGGCGATTGCCCGTGCCCTGGCGATGGAACCGGAGGTGATGCTGTTCGACGAACCGACCTCGGCCCTGGACCCGGAGCTGGTCGGCGAAGTGCTCAAGGTGATGCAGGACCTGGCCCAGGAAGGCCGCACCATGGTGGTAGTGACTCACGAAATGGGCTTTGCCCGTGAAGTGTCGAACCAGTTGGTGTTTTTGCACAAAGGCATCGTCGAAGAACGGGGTGACCCGCGTGAAGTGCTGGTGAACCCGCAGTCCGAGCGGTTGCAGCAGTTCCTTTCGGGTAGCTTGAAATAATCAAGACTGCTTTTGTGCACTCAAATAGTGCATATTTCGCAGCTCGGAAGTTGACTTCCGTCCCTGTGGGAGCTGGCTTGCCTGCGATAGCGATATATCAGTAACCGGTGTGCCATCTGACCCACCGCCATCGCAGGCAAGCCAGCTCCCACATTGGATCTCCATTTGTTTTGAGATTTGTGTTGGTTTCCGGGCTAGCATTGGCCCTTGTCTTCATTACTGTTACTCGCTTCGGATAGCCCCTAAATGACCGCCCATAAAATTGGTTTCCTGATTTGGCCCAGCACAAAAGCCCTGACGCTTGCGCTGGCTGAGGAGGCTTTGCGCGTTGCTCAGCGGGTGCATCCGGACGTGGTGTACGAACTGTCGTTTTTACAGGCCGAACCGCGCACCGAGGGCGACTGGCAATTGCCGGGCGAGCCCTGGGCCGGCAAGCTTGAAGGCTTTCAAAAACTGTTCCTGCTGGCGGATGAGCCGCCGACCGTCATCGCCTCCCAGCTCAGCAGCGCGCTCAAGCAGCTTGTGCGGGCTGGCTGTGTGATTGGTGGCTTGTCGGCGGGCGTGTATCCCTTGGCTCAGTTGGGTCTGCTCGACGGCTACCGCGCCGCCGTGCATTGGCGCTGGCAGGATGACTTCGCCGAGCGCTTCCCCAAGGTGATCGCCACCAGCCACCTGTTCGACTGGGACCGCGACCGCCTGACCGCCTGTGGTGGCATGTCGGTACTCGACCTGTTGCTGGCGGTGCTGGCCCGTGATCATGGCGCCGAACTGGCCGGTGCGGTCTCCGAAGAACTGGTGGTGGAGCGCATCCGCGAAGGCGGCGAGCGCCAGCGCATCCCCTTGCAAAACCGCCTGGGCTCCAGCCATCCGAAGCTGACCCAGGCCGTGTTGCTGATGGAGGCCAATATCGAAGAGCCGCTGACCACCGACGAAATCGCCCAGCATGTGTGCGTGTCGCGACGACAACTCGAGCGCATCTTCAAGCAATACCTCAACCGCGTTCCCAGCCAGTATTACCTGGAACTGCGCCTGAACAAGGCGCGCCAGATGCTGATGCAAACCAGCAAGTCGATCATCCAGATCGGCCTGTCGTGCGGCTTCTCCTCGGGGCCGCACTTCTCCAGCGCCTACCGCAACTTCTTTGGCGCCACCCCGCGTGAAGACCGCAACCAGCGGCGCAGCAGCAGCCCGTTTGAGTTGTCGTCGGTGCCTTCCGAGCGCGGGTGAGCATTTTTCATTCTTCCCTTCTGCTCGTCCATGGGCATCCGGCGTGAAGGCTGTAATCAGCGGCGCAACAGCCCGTCAGTCCTCTTCCGTGTCGGGATAACTCATCGGCAACGGGTTGCCTTGATCATCCACTGTGGCGGCGTCAACCTGGAAGTCGATGCCTGTGCGTTGGTAATACTCACGCATACGCGCAAGGCTTGGCGCCGATAACGGGTTAGCGCTCAGGTCGCTGTCTTCATTGAACGGTGCCGGGGCGTGCAGCAAGTCCGCCGGTATCTCGCTGATCCCGTTATTGCTTAAATCCAGTGTGTGTAATTGATCCAGACGGAATACCCCTTCCGGCACTTCGCGCAATCCCGCATTGCTCAGGTGCAGAGCGGTCAGTTGGTGCTGGGAACTGACGTCAGGGGCGAGCCCCAACGGGTTGTGACTCAAATCAAGGAACTCAAGTTGGCTCAAGCTCGCCAGCGCCTGGCGGGTGTCGGGTGTCAAGCGGATCGCGCACTCCTCCATTGCAAGTGTGGACAGCTTGGGCATGTACTGGATCGAGTCAGGCAGAACGCCCAAGGAACACTTTTCGAGCGTCAGCGATTGCAGGTTGGTAAAGCTTCGCAGTGTGCCGTCGACGCCGGTCGTGGTGCCGTTGCCGGTCAGATGGAACGAGCTTACGTGGCTGAAGTTGGCGTTCAGCTGCGGCAAATCACCCAGTATGGGTGTGAGCAAATTCACTTTATGGGTCAGTTCATCGTCCAGACTTTCCTCGTCTTCGATGCTTTCCCGTCGCCAGGCTTCTTCCAGCAGTGTCTTGAAGTTGCGCCGCGACAGCTGGTCCTGCGCACGGGTTTGCTCGTCAATCGGCACATCCAGGATTGGGTGCCGATCCGGCACATCCTGTACCCACAGTTGCAGGTCGTCTCTGAGTTGTTCGTATTCGGCTTTCAGGCGCGTCAATGTCGGGTCGACTGACGCCATGTCGCCGGGCAGGCGAAAGATAAACCGGTCTGCCTCGGTGTCCAGGAACGTGGGATAAAGCTGCTGCGCTCGGATGCGTTGTTCTGCGGGTGCCTGGGCAGCGAAGCTTTCGCCGGTGCGCTGGCAGTAGCGTTTGATCGACTCCAGGGTCTGGGGTGTCAACGGGTTTGCTGAAAGGTCCAGGCTGCTGGTGGATGAACTCGGCAGGGAAAAGAGTTCGTCGGGAAGTTGCTCAATGCCGTTTGCGCTCAAGTTCACCGTCTGGCGGGGTGGTTTACCCAGCAGCTCAAGGGGCATCTGCGTCAGCCCCGTATTTTTCAGTGAGACATGGCTCAAGCCGGGCAGGCGACTCAAGTCCGGCGGTTGTCCCAGAGGGTTATGGTCCAGGTTCAAGTACCTGAGGTTGTTCATCGCTTGCAGCCCCTCCCTGCTGGTGGGGCTCAGCGCGATTGAGCAACGTGGCAGCCCCAGTATGTCCAGTTCGGGCAGGTTGAGCACTGAGGGTGGGATGTCGCCGAGCATAACGTTATCGATGTCCAGAATCTTGAGGGCCGGGAAGCTGTCGATAAAGGCGGTTGATCCCATCGAGCCGCCGCTGCCTTTGATCATCAGCGAGCCAATATGCTTGAAGCGCGCGCTCAGGGTGGGCAACTCGCCCGCAAGCGCCTGAGGGATTTCCAGGTCATGGACCAATTGAGTGTTTTGAGGTGTTTCCCGGCGCCAGCTTTGCTCAAGTAATGTATTGAGCTCGCGCCGCCGGGCGGTTTCCAGTGGCTGCGACTGCGGTTGTTGCTTCCACTGGTTGAGCTCGTGCTGCAAGGTGTCCAATTCACTGGCCAAACGTGCCAGCTCGCGTTTACCCGCCTCCAGCTCGCCCGGCAGGCTGTAGATGAACTGGTTGATCTGCTTGGCGTCGAGCGAGGGATATAACAGTTTTGCGTCGCGTACATCTACTGCGGGGGCATCGGCCTGCCAGTAAGTTCCATGCTGCTGGTAATAGGTTTTGACGCGCTCAAGGGTGGCCGATGACAGCGGGTTGCCAGACAGGTCGAAGGCAACGCTGGCATGGGCAGGCATTTCGAACAGGGCCTCAGGTAATTCACTGATTTGGTTGCCGTTCAGAAAGGCCGCCGTCAGTTCGTTGCGGCTGAGCAGGCCAGGGGGGAGGCGATTGATGCCGGTGTTGGACAGGTCCAGGGTGTGTATTTCGTTCATTGCTTCCACACTGGGCACCCGGCTCAAGGGGTTGTTATGCAGGTCCAGTACTTGCAGTCGGGTCATCGAGGCGAGCCGGGTTTGGCTGAACGGCTTTAAGGTGATTGCGCAGTTGCTCAGGCTCAATGTGTTCAACGCGGGCATCTGGAAGACTGCCGGCGGCACGTCACCCAGCGCGATACTGTCAACGGCCAGATGGCGCAGTCGGGGAAAGTAGCCCAGGAACGCGGGCGCCCCCTGCGTGTGGTTGCTGCCTGCCAGGGTCAGCATTGATACGTGATCGAAGTTGGCGGATAACCGGGGCAGTTCACCGCGAATGGGGTAAGGGAGGTTCAGGCGGTGGCCGTCACGGGTCGGGTCTTCGAAGAAGTCATCTATGGGCAATTCCCTTCGCCAGCAACGTTTGAGTTCGCGGGCAATGTGCGCGCGATTGTGTTGCTCGTACTGACGCTGCTGCAGGTTTAGTACGGGGCCGTTCCCGGCTTCCTGATGGGGAATATTGCCTTGCCAGGTATTGAGGTCACGTTTGAGTTGTTGGTATTCGATGTGCAGCGCTTCCAGGCCGGCGACCGCGCCACCAGGCTGTGAGTGCAAGTGGTTCAGCAGGTCAGTTAATTGATGTTCGGCGAGTTGGGGGTAGAGGGTACGTGCGCGCTGATGCAGGGTTGGAGCGCCCAGCGGCGTGGGCGCTTGGGCGTGGTAGCCATTGTCGTTGCCCAGTAGGCGCAGGGTTTCAGTGACCTGTCGCGGCTCACTTTGAGGGGTGAGCAGTACACGTAGTTCACTGCGTGGCAGCGGCTTTTGGCGCAGACGCTGCTTGAGTTGCGCGCCCTGGTGTATGCCCAGGCCTAGCTGATCACGCTGCTTATCGGGCAGGGCACTTAAAATGGCTGAGTATAGGTCCGTCTCGCTGGAGAGGGCGCCCTGTTGATCATGAGGCTGGTAGCGGCCCGCTTCGGTGCGCACCAATGTGCGATGTATAGGCGCGTCATCCGGGCCTACCCGCAGCCAGGTCTCCCCAGTGGCCGAATGGTGACGGGCCTCAAGTTGTACCTCGCCCGACCAGCCCTGTAGTGTGCGCAACGAACTCAAGGCCAGGTGATCAGTGTCCAGAGGCTGCGGTGCATTCAGGTGCTGGCCCTCATAGGCACGGTTGAGCCGCACTTCATTCAAGGCCGTGCGTGCCAATTCGGCCAGGCGCGGGGGCGTGTTTCGCTCGTGCAACGCTTCAAGTTCTGCGCCGCTCGCCTCGCTCACAAGGGTCTTCGCAACGCTTGCCGGCAACTGCGGCGTGGTGTTGATCAATTGCTGCGTAAGCGGTTCGGTAGAGGCTTGCAGCGTCGCGTACCGCGATTCGAACAACGCGGTGCGCTGGCGATCGGCAATATCCGCCAGTGTGTGGCGCAATAGCTGGGCACGACGCACCAGGCTCAGCTCTGGGTCGCTGGCGCGCTCGCCGAACTGTGTGCGGATCTCTTCACTGGTCAGGCCGCGCAAGACGGTTTTCAGCAAGTCTCCGTTGTCCAACTGGGTTTCGTATACCTGAACCACCGGCATGTTCTTGTCCCCGAACTCCCAGGCGGTCTGCCCTTTATCATTGACGATGCGCAAGGCTTTGGTGGGCGGCCACGAGCCGTGGGTGGTCAATAGTTGCAAGGTGTCTTGAGGATCAATCCGTTGGTACGCCGCTGGGTCGTCGCTGCGTAGCTGCTCGATAAGCCGTTGGATGTCGCGGTCGATGCGCAGACGGCTCAAGGTATCGTCCAGCAGCGCCGCCGGGCGCTCACCGTTGACGTGCATTTTGCGCAACGCGTGTTCAGTGGTGCCACTGATGTGCAGGGCCAGTTCGCGGTCCGCTTCGCTCAAGTCCTGGGCGCTGTGCCCCAGCCGACGCAACAGTGTGTGTTTGTCCCACTGCAAGGGCTGTTCGAGCTCCGTATGCCACGCGCCGGCTTGGTTGTGCTGCACGCTTGGGCGGTAGGCTTCAGGGCGGGTCGGGTGTTTGATCTGGTAAACCTCGCTGCTCGAGGTTTTCTCCACGGTGTAGAGCTTGTTTTCCAGTGGCAGGATTGTCTCCCCGCGCACCTCGTGCAGGCCCAACTCGTTGATGCCAAGGCGCGCAGGTAACGAGGATGGGCACTGGTAGGGCGTCAGGTCCGGTTTCCAGTAACGCTTGGCCTCATTAGCCAGGCTGACGGGTTTGAACGTGTCGATATAGGCGAGTACGTCCGTGGGCAGCACTTTACGCAACTCGGCCGGGCCAATATGGCTGCCCGCAGCGAATGCGCCCAATTGCACCAGAGACTCCAGCACGCCCATGAGATGACCGAAGGCTTCCTTGCCCTGGCCCTCAGCCCAATCGACAATGCCTTCGAACACCTCATCGAGCAGCTGATAGGCCATGTAGCCAAGCATCAACTCGCCCAGCCCGGGGACGAAGGGCGCCACCACCATCAAAGCCGCGTTGAAGATCGAGGCAGCCACCTCGACGAACGAGTCCCAAAGCCGCCACCGCGCCTCACGATCCACATTGGCAGTGGAGACCGCAAGGGTACGGGCATCGTTGAGCATTTTGTCGAGTTTGCGCTGGAACAGATGCGACCAGACATCGCCCCGGATCGGCACTGCATCAAACTGCAACTTGGGGTCGTCGGTAGGTGTGCTGCGCCAGGGTGCCTCGCTGCTGCCCTTGACGGGGGGATGCCAGGTAATGCGCGACAGGCGCCGGCCCAGGCCGGAAAAAAACTCCCCGCGATGGGAGTGGGGCACAAAGCGGCTGAAAAAGGTTTGGTAGTCAGGGTTACGCAGTTGTCGGATCAGTTCCTGTTTGAAGGCCAGCGACGAGGCATACTCCTTGAGTGGATGTTGTGGGTCATCCGGAACATAGGCCACCAGGCGTTGGGACGAGCGGGGATTTTCCAGGTTGGGAGCGAACAATTGGATACCCGTGAGCGGGATCCCCATCAGTTGCAAGTCTTGACAGAGCAAAGGCTGCCCCTGGAGCTTGAGATGCGGCTTACCGTCGATCAGCCCTTCGATCAAGGTGGCGAAGTCATCGCTGATATCTGCGTGGATACGAGCCAGTTGCAGCGCTGCGCGCAGTGCGGTTTTGTGGCTGCGGTCGACCTCATGGCGCAGTACGGCGGCGGCAACGGGGTTGTCCATCGCTAATGCATCGTCAAGGTAACGAGCGTAGCGGGCACCAATGTCCACGTCGCGACACAAGTTGGTGAACGCCGAGATCGACAACACACGCTTTATGTGCGGCAAAGTGTCGAATTGCCCACTCTCCGAGGGGCGCGTGATAAAGGTTGAGGCCGGTTCATAGGCATCGGCCAGTGTTTCTTTGTGTTCGAAGTTGTGCAGGGCGGCGTCGAGCAGCGAGACCGTCCAGGTCCGCGTGGCGCCGGAGCGTATCGAGGTCCACGGAATGTGGTCGGGGATATACAGGCGCACGAAGGTGGTTTCGACGTCCAGTTCCAGGCCAAAACGGGCTTTCAGTGCCTGTTCGAGGACGGGGGTTGCAAACGCCTTGACGTCCTGCAAGTGCTGCAATGTCTGGTCCACACTGTTTTGTGCAGCCCAGTGGGCGCCGGTCAGCCGCTTGAGTGCGGCGCGCTGCTCGGCGCTGCCCTGCAGTAGCCGTTGCGGTGTGGCCTTGGCGAGCGCCTGGCGTTTGTCGGCAGAGGCATTGCCCAGCCAGGCGGGCAGGGCGCGGGTCAGCAGTTGATAGTGGCTATCGGGCAGGCGGGTGTCGGTAAGATCGATATTTGTCATGGAGCGGGTCCGTGCAAGTCATGAAGGCTCGCAGTAAACCAGCCGCCTGCGGGCAAGCGACTTTAGATAGTTAGGGTGTGGCAGTCCTTTCACCTGATGACCTGACGCAAAGCGCCGCAGCGTTTAAACTGCGCCATTGCGACGCTATTTGTCGCATTGGCGTAAACCCGCCAAAAACGCGGGTTGGCGCTATAAGAAGTTGTCGCTTGGCGGCAAGGCCGCACTGAAAACTGTCCTTACAATCCCTGCATCGCCCGCCAGTTCCAGGCAGGCGTTCCTCTTCAGGAGACTCCGATGTCCGTTGAGCAAGCCCCGGTGCAACGTGCCGATTTCGACCAGGTGATGGTGCCTAACTACGCACCTGCCGCCTTTATCCCCGTGCGTGGCGCAGGTTCGCGCGTGTGGGACCAGGCCGGTCGCGAGCTGATCGACTTTGCCGGCGGCATCGCGGTCAACGTATTGGGCCACGCCCACCCGGCGCTGGTGGGTGCACTGACCGAACAGGCCAACAAGCTGTGGCACGTCTCCAACGTGTTCACCAATGAGCCGGCCCTGCGCCTGGCGCACAAGCTGATCGACGCCACCTTTGCCGAGCGCGTGTTCTTCTGCAACTCCGGCGCCGAAGCCAACGAGGCCGCGTTCAAGCTGGCCCGTCGTGTCGCGTTCGACCGTTTCGGCACCGAAAAGTACGAGATCATCGCCGCGCTGAACAGCTTCCACGGCCGTACCCTGTTCACCGTCAACGTCGGTGGCCAGTCCAAGTATTCCGATGGTTTCGGGCCTAAAATCACCGGCATCACCCACGTGCCTTATAACGACCTGGCCGCGCTCAAGGCCGCCGTGTCGGACAAGACCTGCGCCGTGGTGCTGGAGCCGATCCAGGGCGAAGGCGGCGTATTGCCGGCCGAGCTGGCTTACCTGCAAGGCGCCCGCGAACTGTGCGACGCCAATAACGCGCTGCTGGTGTTCGACGAAGTGCAAACCGGCATGGGCCGCAGCGGCCACTTGTTCGCTTACCAGCATTACGGCGTGACGCCGGACATCCTCACCAGCGCCAAGAGCCTGGGCGGTGGTTTCCCGATCGCAGCCATGCTGACCCGTGAAGACCTGGCCAAGCACCTGGTGGTCGGCACCCACGGCACCACTTACGGCGGCAACCCGCTGGCGTGTGCGGTGGCCGAGGCGGTGATCGACGTGATCAACACCCCGCAAGTGCTGGCTGGCGTGAATGCCAAGCACGACCTGTTCAAGGCGCGCCTTACGCAGATCGGCAAGCAATATGGCATTTTCACCGAAGTGCGCGGCCTGGGCCTGCTGATCGGTTGCGTGCTGAGCGATGCGTTCAAAGGCCGTGCCAAGGACGTGTTCAACGCGGCCGAAAAAGAAAACCTGATGATCCTGCAAGCCGGCCCCGACGTGGTGCGTTTCGCCCCAAGCCTGGTGGTGGAAGAGGCGGATATCAACGAAGGCCTGGACCGCTTCGAACGTGCTGTGAAGACGCTGACGCAAGCTTGATGGACCGTTCGGCGCCTGGCGATCCGGGTGCCGAACAAAAATTCTAAAGGCCGGACCGGGTCAAATGTGCGAGCTGGCTTGCCTGCGAAGGCGGTGGTACAGGCAACCTCTGTGCTGACTGACACACCGCCATCGCGGGCAAGCCCGGCTCCCACATGAATTTGCTTACACCATCAGAATGGGGTGAGCAGGCCTCCTGTCCGGCATTTTTCCCTCTGTGAGTTTTTCGAGTTAAGGAGTGACACCATGCTGGTGATGCGCCCCGCGCAAATGGCTGATCTGGGCGAGGTACAGCGTCTGGCTGCGGACAGCCCGATTGGTGTCACCTCCTTGCCGGACGATGTGGAACGCCTGAGCGATAAAATCGCCGCCAGCGAAGCGTCCTTCGCGGCCGAGGTGAGTTTCAACGGTGAAGAAAGCTATTTCTTCGTGCTCGAAGACACCGAGACCGGCAAGCTTGCCGGCTGCTCGGCCATCGTCGCCTCGGCCGGTTACTCGGAGCCGTTCTACAGCTTCCGTAACGAAACCTTCGTGCACGCTTCCCGCGAGCTGAAGATCCACAACAAGATCCACGTGCTTTCCCAGTGCCACGACCTCACCGGCAACAGCCTGCTCACCAGTTTCTACGTGCAGCCTGCGCTGGTCGGTTCGCCGTGGTCGGAACTCAATTCCCGTGGCCGCCTGCTGTTCGTCGCCAGCCACCCCGAGCGCTTTGCCGACTCGGTGGTGACCGAAATCGTCGGCTACAGCGACGAGAACGGTGACTCGCCGTTCTGGGATGCCATCGGTCGCAACTTCTTCGACCTCAACTACGCTGCCGCCGAGCGCCTGTGCGGGCTCAAAAGCCGCACCTTCCTCGCCGAGCTGATGCCGCATTACCCGATCTACGTACCGCTGTTGCCGGACGAAGCCCAGGAAGCCATGGGCCAGGTGCACCCGCGTGCGCAGATCACTTTCGACATCCTTATGCGCGAAGGCTTCGAGACCGACCACTACATCGACATCTTCGACGGTGGCCCGACGTTGCACGCACGGGTCTCGGGCATTCGCTCGATCGCCCAGAGCCGCGTGGTGCCGGTAAAAATCGGCGAGATGGTCAAGGGTGTCGGTCGCCAGTACTTGGTGAGCAACGCGCAATTGCAGGATTACCGTGCGGTGATGCTGGAGCTGGACTACGCGCCGGGCAAGCCAGTGACCCTGGACCTGGAAGCAGCCGAAGCGTTGGGCGTTGGCGAAGGCGCGAGTGTGCGCCTGGTAGCGGTTTAAATAGAGTTTCGCGGGTGGCTGACAACAGCGGCCCGTTCGAGGAGATAGCATGATCGTTCGTCCCGTACGCAGCAGCGATTTACCGGCCCTGATTGATCTGGCGCGCAGCACCGGCACCGGCCTCACCACCTTGCCGGCCAACGAAGAGCGCCTGACCCACCGGGTTGGCTGGGCGGAAAAAACCTTCCGTGGCGAAGCCGGGCGCGGCGATGCCGACTACCTGTTCGTGCTGGAAAACGACGAAGGCCGCGTGGTGGGCATTTCCGCCATCGCCGGTGCCGTCGGCCTGCGTGAGCCCTGGTACAACTTCCGGGTCGGCCTGACCGTCAGCGCCTCCCAGGAACTGAACATTTACCGCGAGATTCCGACGCTGTTTCTGGCCAACGACCTCACCGGCAACTCCGAATTGTGCTCGTTGTTCCTGCACGCCGATTACCGCAACGGCCTTAACGGTCGCATGCTGGCCAAGGCGCGCATGCTGTTTATCGCCGAGTTCCCGCAGCTGTTCGGCAACAAGATCATTGCGGAGATGCGTGGCGTGTCCAACGATGCCGGGCGCTCGCCGTTCTGGGAAAGCCTGGGCCGGCACTTCTTCAAGATGGAGTTCAGCCAGGCGGATTACCTCACCGGTGTAGGCAACAAGGCGTTTATCGCTGAGCTGATGCCCAAGTTTCCGCTGTACAGCTGCTTCCTGTCGGAAGACGCGCGCAATGTGATCGGCAAGGTCCACCCGGACACCGAGCCGGCGCTGAGCATGCTCAAGAGTGAAGGCTTCAGCTACCAGGGCTATGTCGATATTTTCGACGCCGGCCCGGCGGTGGAGTGTGAAACCAGCAAAATCCGTGCGGTGCGCGATAGCCAGTCGCTGGTGTTGGCCATCGGCACGCCGGGGGACGACGCCACGCCGTTCCTGATCCATAACCGCAAGCGCGAGGAGTGCCGCATTACGGCCGCTCCGGCCCGGCTGGCGGCAGGCACTTTGGTGGTCGATCCGCACACCGCCAAACGCCTGCAACTGGTGGTGGGTGATCAAGTGCGCGCTGTTGCGTTGTCTGCTGCTCGGGAGTCGAAATAATGAATTCGTTGTATATCGCAGGAAGCTGGCTGGCTGGCCAGGGTGAGCTGTTTGAATCGCGCAACCCGGTGACCCAACAGGTGTTGTGGGCCGGCAACGGCGCCACCGCCGAGCAGGTTGAGTCGGCCGTGCAAGCCGCGCGCCAGGCGTTTCCAGCGTGGGCCAGGCGCCCGCTGGAAGAACGCATCAGCATGCTGGAAACCTTCGCCGCCACCTTGAAAAGCCGCGCCGATGAAATCGCCCGTTGCATCGGTGAAGAAACCGGCAAGCCCCTGTGGGAATCGGCCACCGAAGTCACCAGCATGGCCAACAAGATTGCCATCTCGGTGCAAAGCTACCGCGAGCGTACCGGCGAGAAGAGCGGCCCGCTGGGCGACGCCACTGCCGTGCTGCGCCACAAACCTCACGGTGTGGTGGCGGTGTTCGGCCCCTACAACTTCCCTGGCCATTTGCCGAACGGGCATATCGTCCCGGCCTTGTTGGCGGGTAACACGGTATTGTTCAAGCCGAGCGAGTTGACCCCCAAAGTCGCCGAGCTGACCGTGCAATGCTGGGTCGAGGCCGGTTTGCCGGCGGGCGTGTTGAACCTGCTGCAAGGTGCGCGGGAAACCGGTATGGCCCTGGCGGCCAACCCAGGCATTGACGGGTTGTTCTTCACCGGCTCCAGCCGTACCGGCAATCATCTGCACCAGCAGTTCTCCGGGCGCCCGGACAAGATCCTGGCCCTGGAAATGGGTGGCAACAACCCACTGGTGGTCGACGAAGTGGCCGACGTGGACGCGGCGGTCTACACCATTATTCAGTCGGCGTTTATTTCGGCTGGCCAGCGTTGCACCTGTGCCCGTCGTTTGCTGGTGCCGCAAGGCGCCTGGGGCGATGCGTTGCTGGCGCGTCTGGTGGCGGTGAGCGCGACGATTGCAGTCGGTGCATTCGATCAACAGCCGGCGCCGTTCATGGGCTCGGTGATTTCCCTCGGTGCGGCCAAAGCCTTGATGGACGCCCAGGAACTGATGCTGGCCAATGGCGCCGTAGCGCTGCTGGAAATGACTCAGCCGCAGGCGCAGGCCGCCTTGCTGACACCCGGCATCATCGACGTGACTGGCGTGAGCGAGCGCGAGGATGAAGAACTGTTCGGCCCCTTGCTGCAAGTGATCCGCTACGCTGATTTTGCCGGTGCGATTGCCGAGGCCAACAACACTCAATATGGCCTGGCGGCGGGGCTGTTGTCGGATTCCGAAGCGCGCTACCAGCAGTTCTGGCTGGAAAGCCGCGCCGGTATCGTCAACTGGAACAAACAGCTGACCGGCGCTGCCAGCACTGCGCCGTTCGGCGGTGTGGGCGCCTCGGGCAACCACCGCGCCAGCGCCTATTACGCGGCGGACTATTGCGCGTACCCGGTGGCGTCGCTGGAGACCCCGAGTTTGGTGGTCCCGGCAACACTGACACCCGGTATTACGCTGATCTAAAGGTGACACTGATCTAATGTGGGAGCTGGCTTGCCTGCGATGCAGCCGACTCGGTTTTTCAGTAAAACCGAAGTGATGCCATCGCAGGCAAGCCAGCTCCCACAGTTGACCGGGTCGACAGATAAAGACCTGCACCAGATGCCTATAAAAACAGATGTTCGTGGAGCCTCGCCGATGAAATCCTGTGAAGTCAATTTTGACGGTCTAGTGGGGCCGACCCATAACTACGGCGGTTTGTCCTACGGCAACGTCGCGTCCCAGAGCAACAGCCAGCAGTCTTCGAACCCCAAGGAAGCGGCGTTGCAGGGCCTGCAAAAAATGAAAGCCCTGATGGACATGGGCTTTGTGCAAGGCGTGCTGGCGCCGCAAGAGCGCCCGGATGTGGTTGCGTTGCGCAGCCTCGGTTTCAGCGGCACTGACGCCCAGGTGATCGAGCAAGCCGCCAAGCACGCCATGCCGTTGCTGGTGGCCAGTTGCTCGGCGTCGAGCATGTGGGTGGCCAACGCCGCCACGGTCAGCCCGAGCGCCGACACCGCGGACGGCCGCGTGCATTTCACCGCCGCCAACCTCAACTGCAAATACCACCGCAGCATTGAGCACCCGACCACCAGCCGTGTGCTGGGGGCGATGTTTGCCGATGGCAAGCACTTCGCCCATCACGCCGCGTTGCCGGCGGTGGCGCAGTTCGGCGATGAGGGCGCCGCCAACCACACGCGGTTTTGCCGTGAATACGGTGAGGCCGGGGTTGAGTTTTTCGTGTTCGGCCGCAGTGCGTTCGACACCCGTTACCCGGCCCCGCAGAAATACCCGGCGCGCCAGACCCTCGAAGCCTCCCAGGCGGTTGCACGCCTGCACGGCTTGAAAGATGACGGCGTGGTGTACGGCCAGCAGAACCCGGCGGTGATCGATGCCGGTGTGTTCCACAATGACGTGATCGCGGTGGGCAACGGCGAAGTGCTGTTCTATCACGAGGACGCGTTCCTCAATACCGAGCAGATGCTCGCCGAATTGCAAGGCAAGTTGGGCAAACTGGGGGGCAACTTCCAGTCGGTGTGTGTGCCGCGTGCCCAGGTCAGCGTCGAGGACGCGGTGCGTTCCTACCTGTTCAACAGCCAGTTGCTGACCCGCGCAGACGGCTCGATGCTGCTGATCGTGCCGGAAGAATGCCGCGCCAACGAGCGTGTCTGGCAGTACCTGCAAGGCCTGACCGCCTCCGGCGGGCTGATCCGCGAAGTGAAAGTGTTCGACCTCAAGCAAAGCATGCAGAACGGCGGTGGCCCGGCATGCCTGCGCTTGCGCGTGGCCTTGAATGAAACGGAACTGGCGGCGGTGAACCCAGGCGTTATCATGACCGCGCCGTTGTACGAAACCCTGACCCAATGGGTCGACAAGCACTACCGCGACAGCCTGCGTGAAAGCGACCTGGCTGACCCGCAATTGCTGCTTGAGTGCCGGACGGCACTGGATGAACTGACGCAAATCCTTAAACTGGGCTCGGTTTATCCTTTCCAGATCAATTAAATCTGCCTCTTTTTACACCCTATGCTGAGAACAATTTATGACCACCGACACCCTGAAACTGATCCTTGAAGACACCGACGGCACCCAGCTGGAAACCTCCTGCACCCGCGTCGCCGTGGTGTGGCAGGGCAAGGAAATCTGGATCCAGCACGACGGCCGTGGCCAACTGCTGATCGGCGTAGACGTGGAAGAAGGTGACGCCGAATACGCCAACCTGCTGATGCGCCCGCTGGCCACCAACCTGATGAGCCTGCAATTGGAAATGGAACCGGCCGACGTTGAAGGCGATGACGACGATCACGTTCACGGCCCTGGCTGCAACCACTAAGGAAGCTGCTTATGCTCGCCCTCGGCAAACTGCTTGAACTGACCCTCGCCGGTCGTGAACCGGCGCAAAAAATTCAACTGACTGTCGACGGCGTGCAGATGCGCTGGCTCAGCGAAGGCGCGCTTGAAGTGCGCCCACCGCTGGCATTGGACAACGGCGGCGACCTGCTGCTGTCGTCCGGCATCCATGGCAACGAAACCGCGCCGATCGAATTGCTCGACCGCCTGTTGCATGGCATCGCCCGTGGGGAGATCAAACCCCGCCATCGTATTCTGTTCCTGTTCGGTAACCCTGAGGCCATGCGCCGCGGCGAGCGTTACCTGGAGCTGGACGTCAACCGGCTGTTCAATGGCCGCCACGAACAAAACATCGGCCCGGAGGCCATGCGCGCCGCCGAGCTTGAGCAGTTGGCTCGCAGCTTCTTCAGCCTGCCGGGCCGTTCGCGCCTGCATTACGACCTGCACACGGCCATTCGCGGTTCGAAGATCGAGCAGTTCGCGCTGTACCCGTGGAAAGAAGGGCGCCAGCATTCGCGTCATGAGCTGGCGCGCCTGAACGCTGCCGGTATGCAGGCGGTTTTGTTGCAAAACAAAACTTCGATCACCTTCACCGCGTTTACCTACGAGCAACTGGACGCTGAGGCCTTCACCCTGGAATTGGGCAAGGCCCGGCCGTTCGGGCAGAACCAGGGCGTGGATGTGTCACGCCTGGAAACGCGCCTCAAGCAGATCATCGAGGGCAATGAGCCCGAAACCGAGAGCCTCGATGGCTTGCAACTGTTTGCCGTCTCCCGCGAAGTGATCAAACACAGTGATGCGTTCCTGCTGCACCTGCCGGCGGATGTGGAAAACTTCTCGCCGTTGGCCAAGGGTTACCTGTTGGCCGAGGACGTGGCCAAGACCCGCTGGGTGATCGAGGAGGAGGGCGCGCGCATCATTTTCCCGAACCCGAAGGTCAAGAATGGTTTGCGGGCGGGGATATTGATCGTGCCAACCACGGATGCTGGCCTGGCCTAATCCCAAGGCTGGCTAGGTCAAATGTGGGAGCTGGCTTGCCTGCGATAGCGGCAGGTCAGTCAACATCACTGTTGCCTGTGCCGCCGCCATCGCAGGCAAGCCAGCTCCCACACAAGCAAGCGCCCACAAAAAACCCGGCTCTGAGGCCGGGTTTTGTGTTGTTGCTTAAACGGCTAAAGCACGCGGCTCGCTGCGACGGATCGCACGCACCTTGTGCAGGGTGTCGGCGCAAGTGCGCGCAGCTTCCTGGCCTTTGTGCACAAAGTGCTCATAGAAGAAGGTGTGGTGCTCGCTGCCCGCGTGGAAGTGGTGCGGGGTCAGGGACACGGAGAATACCGGCACTTCGGTTTCCAGCTGAACCTGCATCAGGCCGCTGACCACCGATTGGGCGACGAATTCATGGCGGTAGATGCCACCGTCCACCACCAGCGCGGCGGCGACGATGCCGGCGTAACGGCCGGTCTTGGCCAGCAGCTTGGCGTGCAGGGGCAGTTCAAAGGCGCCGCCGACTTCGAAGAAATCGATGTCCGATTCCTGGTAGCCCTGGGCGATCATTTCGGCGAGGAAGCCTTTGCGCGATTGGTCGACAATATCCTTGTGCCAGCAGGCCTGGATAAACGCGACGCGCTCGCCGTGGTGGTTTTTGCTTTTGCTGTCGATTGCGGTGGGTTGCATGTTCTGACTCCTGTTTAAGAAAAAAACAGGGCGTTATGAATCGAATGGGATTTCGAGGGTACGAACAGCGGCGTCATGCAGGCATGAGTTCAGCGCGCGGCCCTCGGGTGCCAATCCCGTTCTCTCTTCATCCGGACTATGACCGTCGGCCCCGGGATCACACCGGGTCTGCTGACCTTGTCGCCGTCCTGCGTGAGCAGTTCGAGGCGCCAAGCGCTCGCGGGCTATGCACATTGCGTGCAATTACCGCCGGTGGGGAATTGCACCCCGCCCTGAGAACGTTGCCGCCAGAACCCTGGCGGCGGAGAGTTTTTAACATGGTTTTTCAGAAACTGCACGATCGCCGTATCGATAACCTATATCGGTTTGTTTGGTTGGTATTCGATTGAATGCACGTGGGGCTTGATATTGCGTGGGTTTGCCCGCAGTAATCATCAATACGACAACCCTGTTCAGAGGCCCCCGGATGACCGTCATAGACCTGCGCAGCGACACCGTGACCCAACCCACCGCCGGCATGCTCGATGCGATGGCCACTGCCGTCAGCGGTGATGACGTCTACGGAGAAGACCCGAGCGTCAACCTCCTGGAGGCCGAACTGGCCAAGCGCCTGGGCTTCGCTGCGGCGTTGTTTGTGCCAACGGGCACCATGAGCAACCTGCTCGCCTTGATGGCTCACTGTGAGCGCGGCGAGGAATACATCGTCGGCCAGCAGGCCCACACCTACAAATACGAAGGCGGTGGCGCGGCGGTACTCGGCTCGATCCAGCCGCAGCCGCTGGAGGTGCAAGCCGACGGTTCCCTGGACCTGGAGCACGTACTGGCGGCGATCAAGCCGGATGACTTCCACTTCGCCCGTACCCGCCTGTTGGCGTTGGAGAACACCATGCAGGGCAAGGTGCTGCCGCTGGCGTACCTGGCCAAAGCGCGGGCGTTTACCCGTGAACATGGCCTGGCGTTGCACTTGGACGGCGCGCGGCTCTACAACGCGGCGGTCAAGCTCGGCGTGGATGCGCGGGAGATTGCCCAGCATTTCGACTCGGTGTCGGTGTGCCTGTCCAAAGGCCTCGGCGCGCCGATCGGCTCGGTGCTGTGCGGCTCCACGGCGTTGATCGCCAAGGCGCGGCGCCTGCGCAAGATGGTCGGTGGCGGCATGCGCCAGGCCGGCTCGCTGGCGGCGGCGGGCTTGTATGCCCTGGATCATCAGGTGCAGCGCCTGGCGGATGACCATGCCAACGCCCAATGGCTGGGGGATGCGCTGCGCGACGCCGGCTTTGAGGTGGAGCCGGTACAAACCAATATGGTGTACGTGCAGATTGGCGATCAGGCCCAGGCGCTGAAGGCCTTCGCCGCCGAACGCGGGATCAAGTTGAGCGCCGCGCCGCGTCTGCGCATGGTCGCTCATCTGGATGTCAGCCGGGCGCAGATGGAGCACGTGGTGCAGACATTTGTCGAGTTTTCCCGAAAATGATCGTGCAGACCGTCTAATTGACTGTTTCTATCACATAAACACGCTGTACCACCGGCAAAGGGCCGATATAATGCGGCCCTTTGCCGTCGCTCCGTCTGATGATGTTGCGCACTGGCCTTTGGCCGCAGACTCCGTGGAAGAACCTAATGAAAAGCGCAGAAATCCGTGAAGCCTTCCTTCGCTTCTTCGAAGAGCAAGGCCACACCCGTGTAGCCTCCAGCTCCTTGATCCCAGGCAATGACCCAACCCTGCTGTTCACCAACGCGGGGATGAACCAGTTCAAGGACTGCTTCCTGGGCCAGGAAAAGCGCGCCTACACCCGCGCCACCAGCAGCCAGAAGTGCGTACGCGCCGGCGGCAAGAACAGCGACCTGGAAAACGTCGGCTACACCGCCCGTCACCACACCTTCTTCGAGATGCTGGGTAACTTCAGCTTCGGCGACTATTTCAAGAAAGATGCGATTACCTTCGCCTGGACCTTCCTGACCGGCGTGTTGAAGCTGCCCAAGGAAAAGCTCTGGGTTACGGTCTACGCGACCGACGACGAAGCCTATGACATCTGGACCCAGCAAATTGGTGTGCCAGCCGAGCGCATGATTCGCATCGGCGACAACAAGGGCGCGCCTTACGCGTCCGACAACTTCTGGACCATGGGCGATACCGGCCCGTGCGGCCCGTGCACCGAGATTTTCTATGATCACGGCGCCGACATCTGGGGCGGCCCACCGGGCTCGCCGGAAGAAGACGGCGACCGTTACATCGAGATCTGGAACAACGTCTTCATGCAGTTCAACCGCACCGCCGATGGCGTGTTGCATCCGCTGCCGGCGCCGTCGGTGGACACCGGCATGGGCCTGGAGCGGATCAGTGCGGTGATGCAGCACGTGCATTCCAACTACGAAATCGACCTGTTCACCCACCTGCTGAGCGCCTCGGCGGCTGCCATTGGCTGCGCCAATGACAACCAGTCTTCGCTCAAGGTGGTGTCGGACCACATCCGTTCGTGCGGTTTCCTGATCGCCGACGGTGTGCTGCCGTCCAACGAAGGCCGTGGCTATGTGCTGCGCCGTATTATCCGTCGCGCCTGCCGTCACGGTAACAAGCTGGGCGCCACCGGCAGCTTCTTCTACAAGATCGTGGCCGCGCTGGTCGCCGAGATGGGCGATGCCTTCCCGGAACTCAAGCAGCAGCAAGCCAACATCGAGCGCGTGCTCAAGGCTGAAGAAGAGCAGTTCTCCAAGACCCTGGAGCACGGCCTGAAGATCCTCGAGCAGGATCTGGCTGAGCTTAAAGGCACCGTGGTGCCGGGCGACGTGGTGTTCAAGCTGTATGATACCTACGGTTTCCCGATGGACCTGACTGCCGACATCGCCCGCGAGCGCGAGCTGACCGTCGATGAGGCCGGTTTTGAGCGTGAGATGGAAGCCCAGCGCGTACGTGCCCGTTCCGCCAGCTCCTTTGGCCTGGACTACAACACCTTGGTCAAGGTTGAGGTGCCCACCGAGTTCACCGGCTACGCGGCGACCGTGGGCGCGGCCAAGATCGTGGCCATCTACAAAGACGGCAAGTCGGTCGACGTATTGAGCGAAGGCGAAGAAGCGGTAGTCGTGCTGGACCAGACGCCGTTCTACGCCGAATCCGGTGGCCAGGTGGGTGACTGCGGTTTCCTCAGTTCGACCTCCGGGCGTTTTGAAGTGCGTGATACCACCAAGACCGGCGGCGCGTTCCTGCACCACGGTGTGCTGGTGTTGGGCAACCTGACGGTCGGTGCGCCGGTTGACACTCAAGTCGACGCCGACGTGCGGCATGCAACTGCTTTGAACCATTCCGCCACTCACTTGCTGCACGCTGCGTTGCGCCAGGTGTTGGGTGAGCATGTGCAGCAGAAGGGGTCGTTGGTGGACAGCCAGCGCCTGCGTTTCGACTTCAGCCACTTTGAAGCGATCAAGCCTGAGCAGATCAAGGCGCTGGAAGACATCGTCAACGCCGAGATTCGCAAGAACACCCCGGTTGAAACCGAAGAAACCGATATCGAGACCGCCAGGAAGAAAGGCGCCATGGCGCTGTTTGGCGAGAAGTACGGCGACGAAGTGCGCGTACTGAGCATGGGCGGCAGCTTCTCGGTGGAACTGTGTGGCGGTATACACGCCAACCGTACCGGCGATATCGGCCTGCTGAAAATCATCAGCGAAGGCGGCGTGGCCTCCGGTGTACGGCGTATTGAAGCGGTGACCGGTGCTGCGGCCCTGGCCTACCTCAATGCGGCGGAAGAACAACTCAAGGAAGCGGCCGGCCTGGTCAAGGGCAGCCGCGACAACCTGATCGACAAGCTGTCGGCCGTGCTGGAGCGCAACCGCGCACTGGAAAAACAGCTGGAGCAGTTGCAGGCCAAGGCGGCGAGCGCAGCGGGCGACGATCTGTCGGCCTCCGCGCTGGACGTCAAGGGCGTGAAAGTGCTGGCTGTGCGCCTGGATGGCCAGGACGGCAAGGCGCTGTTGGCCTTGGTCGATCAGTTGAAGAACAAGCTCGGCCGCGCAGTGATCCTGCTCGGCGGTGTCCATGAGGAAAAGGTCGTTCTGGTTGCCGGTGTAACCAAAGACCTGACTGGCCAACTCAAGGCCGGTGATTTGATGAAGCAAGCCGCTGCGGCAGTGGGCGGGAAGGGCGGTGGTCGTCCGGACATGGCGCAAGGCGGTGGTGTAGACGCAGGCTCCTTGGACGCGGCCCTGGCCCTGACCGTGCCGTTTGTCGAGGCTGGCATTTAAGGCACTGTTAGCGAGCCCATGGTTTAGTCATGGGCTCGTTTGGGTGCTGGAAGATTTGTTTATTGGGCGCCCCTTTACGGGCTGAGGCGGCTTAGAAATGGCTTTGATCGTACAGAAATTCGGAGGCACCTCGGTCGGTTCTGTCGAAAGAATCGAGCAGGTCGCCGACAAGGTTAAGAAATTCCGCGACGCCGGCGATGACTTGGTGGTGGTGCTGTCAGCCATGAGCGGCGAGACCAATCGCCTGATCGATCTGGCCAAGGCAATCAGTGGTGACCAACAGCCGCTGCCGCGTGAGCTGGATGTGATCGTGTCCACCGGCGAGCAGGTGACCATCGCCTTGCTGGCCATGGCGCTGAACAAGCGTGGCGTGCCGGCGGTGTCCTACACGGGCAGCCAGGTGCGCATCCTCACCGACAGCGCGCATACCAAGGCCCGCATCCTGCAGATCGATGATCAGAAAATCCGCACAGATCTGAAAGCCGGCCGCGTGGTAGTTGTAGCAGGCTTCCAGGGTGTGGACGAGCAGGGCAACATCACGACCCTCGGGCGTGGCGGTTCGGATACCACCGGTGTGGCACTGGCAGCGGCCCTCAAGGCCGATGAATGCCAGATCTATACTGATGTGGACGGCGTGTACACCACCGACCCGCGTGTGGTGTCCGTGGCCCAGCGCCTGGACAAGATCACCTTTGAAGAGATGCTGGAAATGGCCAGCCTCGGTTCCAAGGTGTTGCAGATCCGCGCGGTGGAGTTCGCCGGCAAGTACAACGTTCCGCTGCGCGTATTGCACAGCTTCAAAGAGGGTCCGGGCACCCTCATTACTATTGATGAAGAGGAATCCATGGAACAGCCGATCATTTCCGGCATCGCTTTCAACCGCGATGAAGCCAAGCTGACGATCCGTGGCGTGCCAGACACCCCGGGCGTGGCCTTCAAGATCCTCGGCCCTATCAGCGGCGCGAACATTGAAGTCGACATGATCGTGCAGAACGTTTCGCACGATAACACCACCGATTTCACCTTCACCGTGCACCGCAACGAGTACGATGCAGCCGAGCGTATCCTGCAGAACACTGCGAGCGAGATCGGCGCCCGTGAAGTGGTCGGCGACACCAAGATTGCCAAGGTGTCGATCGTGGGCGTGGGCATGCGTTCCCATGCCGGCGTTGCCAGCCGCATGTTCGAGGCGCTGGCCAAGGAAAGCATCAACATCCAGATGATCTCCACCTCGGAAATCAAAGTCTCGGTGGTGATTGAGGAGAAGTACCTGGAGCTGGCTGTACGCGCGCTGCACACCGCTTTTGAGCTGGACGCGCCGGCGCGACAAGGCGAGTAAGGCAATGCCAGGAAGGCGCGGTTTACCGCGCCTTTCATTTTTTTGTGGGGCGCATGGTCTTTTGCGTGCGCTCGACAATACTTAGGCCGTTAGGGCTATGGCCGTCAGGTCATGGGTCGAACGCCTTTTTTTTGCAGACTGTTGTTCCTGAACTGAAATGCGTGAGGTGAAAGGTATGCTGATTCTGACTCGTCGTTGCGCAGAAAGCCTGATTATCGGTGATGGCGAAATCACTGTGACTGTGCTCGGCGTCAAAGGCAATCAAGTGCGTATCGGGGTTAACGCTCCGAAAGAGGTAGCGGTCCACCGCGAGGAAATCTACCTGCGGATCAAGAAAGAGAAGGACGAAGAACCAAGCCTTTAATTTTTATCGTTTTTTATGTTTGCAAACGGGGATGAACGTGGTTAATATACGCCCCGTGTTGCGGAGAGCTGGCCGAGTGGCCGAAGGCGCTCCCCTGCTAAGGGAGTACACCTCAAAAGGGTGTCGGGGGTTCGAATCCCCCGTTCTCCGCCATTATTTGCTTAGTACGTTGCAATCTGGTTTTTTCGCTAAGTTGTTGAAATTAAACGAAAAAATAGCTTTACATAGAGATTGAACGGCCTATAATGCGCGGCAACAAATGCACTCGTAGCTCAGCTGGATAGAGTACTCGGCTACGAACCGAGCGGTCACAGGTTCGAATCCTGTCGAGTGCACCATTTAAGAGTCAGTTGCAGCAATGCAGGTGACTTGGCTTCAACCAGTTGTGATCTGGTCTAAAAACACAATCTGCACTCGTAGCTCAGCTGGATAGAGTACTCGGCTACGAACCGAGCGGTCACAGGTTCGAATCCTGTCGAGTGCACCATACAAACAAAAAGCCCGCCTAGTGCGGGCTTTTTGCCGTCTGGGGTTTGTGTAGGATTTCAGCTCTTTCTTCCGGCCTCATGTGTTTTCCTTCCGGGCTGTGTCGTCGCAGTTCATAGATGCAGCCGATGCTCAGCTTTGGCTCGCAAGCGCTTGTTCTTTCCAGTTTTTTAACGTTAAAAGCGTGCGCAGCGTGTATCATTGCGCCCGTCAGCCCCGCCGGGGCTTGTGGAATACCTCCATGGACTTACCCAGTAGTTGCTCAGTAACCCGCTTTACCAATCATGAATTGACTGATTGATCCTTCCGGCGTGCCCCGCTGCTGGGAGTGGAGTTCGCCTATGACCGAAGTAGAAGTAAAGAAAACGCAAGACAGCCTGCAGGATCGCCTGGCTCAAGTCATCGAGCTGCTGCAGCGTCAGCGCGTGGTCGAAGACCTCACGCACCGCCAGGAAGGTCCGCACCACGACCGCGTCGAAAACCTGGTTCACCGGCAAAACCTCGTTGAGCTGCAACGCAAGCTCGATGACCTGCACTCTGCCGACGTCGCTTATATTCTTGAAGCCTTGCCGCTGGATGATCGACTGACCCTGTGGCAGTTGGTCAAGGCCGACCGCGACGGCGACATCCTCCTCGAAGTATCCGACTCGGTCCGTGAAACCCTGATCGCCGACATGGACGATCATGAGCTCCTGGCCGCCGCCAAGGAGATGGACGCCGACGAACTGGCTGACCTGGCGCCTGAGCTGCCGCGTGATGTTGTCCATGAGTTGATGGAAGCCCTCGACAGCCAGCAGCGTGAGCGTGTGCGCTCCGCGTTGTCTTATGACGAGGATCAGGTTGGCGCACTGATGGACTTCGAGATGGTCACCATCCGCGAAGACGTCAGCCTGGAAGTGGTTTTGCGTTACCTGCGTCGCCTCAAAGAGCTGCCGGGTCATACCGACAAATTGTTCGTAGTCGACTACGAAGGCATTCTCAAGGGCGTGTTGCCGATCAAGCGTTTGCTGGTCAATGATCCGGACAAGAAAGTAGCGGATCTGATGGCCAGCGATACGGTGAGTTTTCACCCGGATGAAGACGCCTACGAGGCCGCCCAGGCATTTGAGCGTTATGACTTGATCTCGGCGCCGGTGGTCGACAAGAACGGCAAGCTGATTGGCCGTTTGACCATCGATGAAATGGTCGACCTGATTCGTGAAGAGAGTGAAACCGAAGTCCTCAACATGGCGGGTCTGCGTGAAGAGGAAGATATTTTTGCGTCAGTCTGGCGCTCCCTGCATAACCGCTGGGCGTGGTTGGCTGTCAACCTGATCACGGCGTTCATTGCCTCGCGCGTGATCGGTCTGTTTGAGGGGTCGATCGAGAAGCTGGTAGCGCTTGCGGCCCTGATGCCGATTGTGGCCGGTATCGGCGGCAACTCCGGTAACCAGACCATCACCATGATTGTGCGTGCCATGGCACTGGACCAGGTCAGTACGGCCAATTCCTCGCGCCTGTTGCGCAAAGAGTTGGCCGTGGGCCTGATCAACGGTTTGGTGTGGGGCGGCGTGATCGGTGTGGTGGCTTACTTGCTATATGGCAGTTGGTCGCTGGGCGTGGTAATGACGGCAGCCATGACCCTCAACCTGCTGTTGGCGGCGCTGATGGGCGTGTTGATCCCCATGACGCTGGCACGTCTGGGGCGTGACCCGGCCATGGGCGCCAGTGTGATGATCACGGCCATGACCGACAGCGGTGGCTTTTTCATCTTCCTGGGCCTGGCGACGATCTTTCTGCTCTGATCCCAGTGGGGGCCCGGCTCCCACACCGCCCTCTGCCGTGCCCCTCAAATTTCACGCAAAAAAAAGCCAGCGTAGCGCTGGCTTCGGCTTTCAGTTGCAGATCAATTGGCTTCTGCGGCCGCCTCAACGTCGTGCGCGATAAGCGAGACGAGAGCATTTTGCTGGCGGTGGGAGAGCTGACGAAAACGCTGCAGCAGTTCGCGTTCGTGCAGTGACAGCTCGGGGCTGTCCAGGCGCATGCTCAACTCTTCGCCCAGCGCACCTTCCTGAATAAGGCTCTGCTCCAGGCGCGCGATGATTTCGGAGTTCATGCTGCGGTGATGATTGCGAGCCACCTCGGCAATGCGTTCCCGCATTCCGTCTGGCAGACGTACGACGAACTTGTCAGCCGTACGGCTGGAATAAATTGCCTGTTTCAATGGGCGCATATATTTAACCGGTTAGTTCAGGGGAGCGGTTTCTGGAATTGGCCGCAAGATGAGTGTTAAGACAAGGCTCACGACCAAAGTTCAACCCGAATTGCAAAGAGGCCGCATCATGCCTCAGATTTGACAGTTCCTTGGCGTCAATTCTGTGACAAATATTGAACTGCCTAAAGGCTTAATGCCAGCACTCATTTGTATTTTTGCGGACTGGTTGGAAAACTTTCAAACGGGTCATTCCGCAACGGAACTTCCCGTCAGTCCAGGCCGGCACAGGGGTTGAGGCCGCACATCCTAAAGCAAAGTGGCCTTTTGCCCTTATTTTTAAGACTAGTGGCAATTTGCCGATTTGCTAGCGCGGGGCGACATAAGGTCGAAGGGGGAAGGTGCGGTGCAGGGGTCAGCGCAAAACTGGATCGAACTTTATTTTGCGGCCCATGAAAAGCGTCAACAGGAGGAAGCTTGTGAACACAGCCGCAGCAACAGTTGCAGCGGTTTGCCCTTCTTCAGAGGTGGCGCCCAGGCCCAGAACGCCAGTGGCGATAGTCAGGCACAAAAACAGCCAGGCGGATTTGCTCATCAATGGCTTCCTCAGAAAACCCAATGTTCGGATGCCGGTGCAGTCTGGGTGCCTTGGGTCAGGCGTATCGGCGATTGCGCGTTGGGCGTCATCACCGCCAATTGCGGGCGTTGTTGCAGGTGGTGCGGCACGGCCTGGCTGATCTGTGCAGGATCATTACTGCCGGTCGATTGGAAATGGAACATCACCAGTGCAGCCAGGGCTATGGTGTTGAGGGCTAACAGAAGGGCACTGTTCATGGTCATGTTCTCCGCTAAACGCCGTGGCTGAATGGGTTTGTAGGAGAAGTATTGCAGGTCCCGTGCCAATCTATTACTTCAATAAAATCAACGCCTTAAGTCTAATCTAAAGCGTCGCCAGGTTGCAATTTGCAATGATGGCATTTTGGGGTAGTGCATTTTGCACGACAGGGTCCGGGCCCCGTGGTTGCGGGGCAAGGCGCGCATCGGCGGAACAAGGATCGGCCTACACTCAAAAAGCCCACGGACGACATGACAAAACCCACCTCGGCCGTTAACATGCACGCCGTCCGTCGCAGTG
This sequence comes from Pseudomonas sp. 2822-15, assembly GCF_002742515.1. Lineage (NCBI taxonomy): Bacteria > Pseudomonadati > Pseudomonadota > Gammaproteobacteria > Pseudomonadales > Pseudomonadaceae > Pseudomonas > Pseudomonas sp. 2822-15. The sequence goes on from NZ_LJRY01000170.1 coordinate 235,485, forward strand.
CTCCGTGCCCGATGGCTGTCATTTGTCCCAGTAGCTCAATTGGATAGAGCATCCCCCTCCTAAGGGGAAGGTTGGCCGTTCGAACCGGCCCTGGGACACCATCTTCAAAAGCCCTGCACAGGTTGTCCTGGCAGGGCTTTTTTTTGCGCACCGGCAACACCGGTCGAACCTTGCCGCCTATCAGGGTTCACAGCAGGGGCGCCGTGTGTTTCGCGTACTTTTGTACGTTGCATATGTACCTTGCATGCGGCCAGGCAGCGTCTGAACGATTAAGCAAAATATTCCCCGGAAAACGGCCCGCTGCGTCTGTCCGCTCCCGGCAACCCCGGACTATCATGCTGATAGCCCTGTCCCTCACTTCAAGGAGCCGCTCGGAACGCCGATGCGCCAGATCTGGAAATCTTTTCGAGCCCTTTATTTCGCCTCCTTGATGATGTTGATCGGGTCCGGCCTGCTCAGCACTTACCTTGCCTTGCGTCTGGCAGCCGACCACGTCGACAGCCTGTGGGTGGGTGCCTTGATGGCGGCCAACTACTTCGGCCTGGTGCTGGGCGGCAAGATCGGCCATCGGCTTATCGCCCGCGTCGGGCATATTCGCGCGTATGCCACCTGTGCCGGGATTGTCGGCGCGGCGGTGTTGGGCCATGGCCTGATCAACTGGCTGCCGGCCTGGATTGTGCTGCGGATGATCGTGGGCCTGGGGATGATGTGCCAGTACATGGTCATCGAAAGCTGGCTCAATGAGCAGGCGGACGCGAAGCAGCGTGGCGTGGTGTTCAGCGGTTATATGATCGCGTCCTATCTCGGGCTGGTGCTGGGTCAGTTGATCCTGGTCATGCACCCTGAACTTGGACTTGAGTTGCTCATGCTGGTGGCCTTGTGCTTTGCCTTGTGCCTGGTGCCGGTGGCCATGACCCGACGCATTCACCCGGCGCCGCTGCACCCGGCGCCCATGGAGCCGCGCTTCTTTATCAAGCGTGTGCCGCAGTCGCTGAGCACAGTGCTGGGCGCGGGGCTGATCGTCGGCTCTTTCTACGGCCTGGCGCCGCTGTATGCCTCGCAGCAAGGCTTGAGCACCGAGCAGGTCGGTTTGTTTATGGGTAGCTGCATTTTTGCCGGTTTGTTGGTGCAGTGGCCATTGGGCTGGTTGTCGGACCGCTATGATCGCGCCCTGCTGATTCGCTGCTTTGCCTTGTGCCTGGCAGTGGCGGCGTTGCCATTGGCCGTAATGACCCAGGTGCCGCTGGAAGTGCTGTTCGTGGCCGGCTTCCTGTGTTCCCTGGTGCAGTTCTGCCTGTATCCCTTGGCGGTGGCGTTCTCCAATGACCATGTGGAAGGTGATCGCCGCGTGTCGCTGACGGCCATGTTGCTGGTGACTTACGGCATCGGCGCGAGTGTCGGGCCGCTGTTGGCGGGCGTGGTGATGAAGCTGTTCGGCAGCCACATGCTGTATGCGTTTTTCAGCCTGTGTGCATTGATCCTGGTATGGCGTATCCGGCCGAAGGCGGTAACCAACCTGCACCAAGTGGATGATGCGCCGCTGCATCACGTGGCGATGCCTGACAGTATGTCCAGTTCGCCGCTGGTGGCGTGCCTCGACCCGCGGGTGGATGAGGCGGTGGTGCAGGAGCAAATGCAGAGCATCGTGCCTGAGCCGGAACCTGAAACCGAAACTGACCCGCAACAACCCGCGGATGAACCCGCTTTTGAAGGGCCGCCGGAGCCTCTGGGGCCGGACGAGCATCCTCATGACTTGAGCAGGGCACGCCCCTGAAAGCAAAAACGGGCAGATCCCATCAGGATCTGCCCGTTTTTATTGACGCGGCCTTTAAGGTTTAAAGGTCGTCGTCCTTGTCAAAGCGCCGCGCTTCACGCTGCAGTTGGTACACAAAACGTTCAACCTGGCGCTGTACCAGGCCGCTCATGTTGTGAAAGCGCACGCCGGCGAAGGTGGTGTTGATCTTGTCTTCGAAGTGCAGGTAACGCAGTTCCACCGAGGTGGTCATGCTGCCGAAGGGCAGGGCGGCGATAAAGCGGTCATACACCTGGCCCAGTTGCAGGCGATCGGCGATGTCGCCTTCAAAACGCAGCTTGCAGCCGGTAGCGGAGATGTCCAGCAGCTTGCCGCTGATCGGTGCCTTGAGCTTTTCGCCACCCAGCTCGATGCTGACCAGTTGGGCCAGCTTCAATGCGGCGCGAAAGGCATTGCGACGCTGATGGTAGACCACCTCGTCGGGCATGCTGCCGGTGTAGATGCGGTGGCCGCCTTTTTCACTGATGGTCAGCGTGCCGTTGCTTTCCCAGGCGATTCGCACGCCATCATGGAAGCCTTCAATGCGGAACGGTTCGCCATTTTCAAGGTAGCGTTCACCGTCACGGGGGATCATTTCGTCGAGGGCGAGCGTTTTGCTGTCCCGATCAATATCCACCAGATAGCTTTGAAACCGCTGGCTGCGTTCATGAAAAGTGATGATCAGCGGGTCATGGCTTTCTTGCAGCATCCGCAACGTGCTGGCGATTTCCAGAGGCGTGGTGAGCACCTTGGGTGGCTGCGGAGCATCTTCCGCATTAAGGGCGTTGAACACGGTTCTTCCATCTCCAGGCAAAATACGACTACACGCAAGAACCGGCATTTTGCCAGTATGTAGCGCGCCTTGGATAGGGCGCGCTGTAAACCGGTGTCAGGCTTGGCTGCGGGTGCTTGGCTTGACCAGTCGCGAGGTGGAACCCTGGGCGTTGTACAGCGCAGGAGGCTCTCCGCCGTGGAGTATGCGCAACTGGTTGGCGGTCGTAGCCTGCTGCAGCTGGATCGACTGGCCGTTGAGCAGGTTGGCTTCCTGGCACTGGGCCAGCAATTGATTGAGTGCGGTGCTCTGAGCCAGCAACTGATCGCCTACCGAGGAGTGGCTGGCCAGTTGTGCCAGGCCGTCATGATCAGCCGGCAGGCCGAGGCTGATGAGAATTTCGCTGCGCTTCTTGCCATGCTGCTCCAGCAGCACGATCAGCGACTGTTTGCGCGCCAGGATTTCCTCCAGCAAGCGCATATCCCGGCCATAGAGGGCCAGGGATTCTTCTTTGAGCAGCTCGAGCAGAAGTTGCGTCGGCGCCAGATCATCAATGATCAGTTCAAGCAAATGTTCGTCGTGGTGCATGGCTGGCCTTGGGTTTTAAGCGTCCACAAGCCCTGCGCAGGCCTTTGCCTAGCGCTCGGCTTCGAAGTTAAGCAGCTTGCTGGCTACACGGTTGCTGTCGACTTTATAGCTGCCATCAGCGATTGCCTGCTTCAATTCGGCCACGCGGGCTTTATTGACAACGGGTTGATCGCGCAGCGAGTCAGTGACCTTCTGCAACTGTTGAGCCTCATTGCTCAGGTGTACCGATTCCCCGCTCTGGCTGGCGCTGGCCTGTTCTGCCTTGGCGGCAGGTGCTGGCTGGGACTTGGCTTCTACGCCGTCCTTTGCCCCGCTGGTGCGCGTATTGCCCTGCAAAGCCTGGGTGTTATTTAAACGACTGAAATCAATGACCATGTTAAAAAAACCTCTGGGTATTTGGACGCTTGCCATGTTTTCGGCCATACCCGGATAAACTTTAGGCCCGATTGACAATAAACCTGTACAGGTCGACATCCCACGCACAGTGTAGGAAAACCTAGCGTTTCACACCAGTGATCTATAGTGCCACCTCGACTTGGCCCGGCGCCGTCACCTGCGCCTTGATCACACGGTTGGAATTGAGGTTCTTGACCCGGATCTGCTCGCTCATCCCGCCATTGGACAGCGCCTCCCCCGGCATTTTTACCGTCAGCCCACCGCTGCTGGCGGAAATCACCACCTGGTCGCCCTTGCGAATCACCTCAGCCTGTTCCAGATGCACCAGCGTAATAACCTGGTCGGTGACCATTGGTCGGGTCAGTTTCTGCCCGATGGCTTGGTCCACAGCGGTGAGGTAGCCCTGGTTGATCAGGCTGATGTCGCGTTCACGCAGGGCCACGTCTTCAAAACCAATGATGCCGGTGCGTTTGAGCGGGCGTGTGACCACAACCACATCGCGGAACAGTTTAACCTGCGCCGGCACAAACACGGTCCAGGGTGAGGCGCCCTCGCAGCGCACTTTTACCGTCACGCGGCCGATGGGCTGGGCCGGACTTTCGAGGCTGGCCGTCAATTCCTTGTCGCACATAGGCATGCGCAGGCGCGGGTCCAGTTGGTTGACCTGGATTTCGTAACGCCCCGGGGTTTGGGTGGTCGCCAGATAATCTTCTACAGTGAACTCAAGAAAGCCTTGGGTGACGCCGATAAGGAGATCAGGCAAGGTGACATTATCTGCGCGAGCCGTGGTGCCCGAGCCCAAGGCAAGCAAAGCCATCGTTGCGCAGAGCAATCTGCGATACCGTGGGATGCGTCGGAAAACTGTCGTTTTAAGGTTCATAGACCAATAAATAGCAAAGCCCGTGCCGTTTAGTGTTGGGTGAGCGTCGTTGCCCTTGTAGGTATAGCCAAAGGTTTTAGCGTAGGAGTCAAGGCATGGCAGGAGTAATGGACTCAGTAAACCAGCGCACACAGCTGGTAGGGCAGAATCGCCTGGAACTGTTGCTTTTTCGCCTGGACGGCAAGCAGCTGTACGGCATCAATGTGTTTAAAGTGCGGGAAGTGCTGCAGTGCCCCAAGCTGACCATATTGCCTAAATCCAGTCCGGTGGTCTGCGGCGTAGCGAATATCCGAGGCGCGACCATTCCGATTCTCGACCTGGCCATGGCCACCGGTTCTTCGGGGTTGCAGGACCGCGAAAGCCCCTTTGTGATCATCACCGAATACAACACCAAGACCCAGGGTTTCCTGGTGCGCTCGGTGGAACGCATCGTCAACATGAACTGGGAGGAGATCCATCCGCCGCCCAAGGGCACCGGGCGCGATCACTACCTCACGGCGGTGACGCGGGTCGACAACCAGTTGGTCGAAATCATCGACGTGGAAAAGATCCTCGCCGAAGTCGCCCCCACCTCGGAAACCATTTCGGTTGGCGTGGTAGACGCCGAAACCGCGCACAAGGCAGTGTCACTGCGTGTGCTGACGGTGGACGACTCCTCGGTGGCGCGCAAGCAGGTCAGCCGTTGCCTGCAAACCGTCGGCGTGGAAGTGGTGGCCTTGAACGATGGTCGCCAGGCCTTGGATTACCTGCGCAAGCTGGTGGACGAAGGCAAGAAGCCGGAGGAAGAGTTCCTGATGATGATCTCCGACATTGAAATGCCGGAAATGGACGGCTACACCCTCACGGCCGAAATACGTAACGACCCACGCATGCAAAAATTGCATATCATCCTGCATACTTCCTTGTCGGGCGTATTCAATCAGGCGATGGTCAAGAAGGTCGGTGCCGATGACTTCCTGGCCAAATTCCGCCCTGATGACCTGGCATCCCGGGTAGTCGACCGGATCAAGGCAGCAGATCACGGCTAGGGGGATTTCCTCCTGGCGGTCACACGATTTAAGAGGCGGTATCATTGTCTACGGGTAATTTGGATTTCGAACAGTTCCGGGTCTTCCTGGAAAAAGCCTGTGGCATATTGCTCGGTGAAAACAAGCAGTACCTGGTATCCAGCCGTCTCAACAAACTGATGGAGCAGCAGGGCATCAAGTCCCTGGGCGAGTTGGTGCAGCGCATCCAGGGCCAGCCGCGCAGTGGGCTTAAGGAAATGGTGGTAGATGCCATGACCACCAACGAAACCTTGTGGTTTCGTGATACCTACCCCTTTGAAGTGCTCAAGAACAAAGTGCTGCCGGAGGCCATCAAGGCCAGCCCCGGCCAGCGCCTGCGCATCTGGTCGGCCGCCTGTTCTTCGGGGCAGGAACCGTACTCGATCTCGATGTCGATCGATGAGTTCGAGCGCACGAACATGGGCCATTTGAAGGCCGGCGCGCAGATTGTCGCCACCGATTTGTCCGGCACCATGCTCACCAACTGCAAGACCGGCGAGTACGACAGCCTGGCCCTGGGTCGTGGTTTGTCCCAGGAGCGCCTGCAACGCTTCTTCGACCCCAAAGGGGCCGGGCGCTGGGCGGTCAAGGCGCCGATCAAGAGCCGTGTGGAGTTTCGCTCGTTCAACCTGCTCGACAGCTATGCCAGCCTCGGCAAGTTCGACATGGTGTTCTGCCGCAATGTGCTGATCTACTTCTCGGCAGAGGTGAAGAAGGACATCCTGCTGCGCATTCACGGTACGCTCAAGCGCGGGGGCTACCTGTTTCTTGGCGCGTCCGAAGCGCTCAACGGGCTACCGGACCATTACCAGATGGTGCAATGCAGCCCAGGCATCATTTATCAGGCCAAGTGACGGTGGCTTGAGCAAAAAAAACGGGAAGCCCCGCAAAGGCTTCCCGTTTTTATGTGCGCCGAGCGCCGGTTTTTTTTACGGGCGGTGGTTAGGGCCTGGGTGTCATTCGGATATTGCCCAGGAAGAGAAGATTGTCCTTGCCGGGGATGGTCTCGTTGAAAATACCCAAATGCACAGTGCCGGTACTGCCTGCGGTAAATGTCCCGGTTCCGGTTTGAGTTGATGCGTTGGTTATGTTTTGTACGTTGGCACCGATTCGGCTGCCGTTAATCGTCAGATACAGCGTCGAGCCATCTCCAGCGGGTGTACCACCAAAGACATCAAAGCTGAAATCGTAGGTGCGCCCTGCGATGACCGATACGGGGCGAGTGATGATGTGGGCCCTGGTTACCTGGCTGCTGGGCAGGTCAACGACCACGCTGCCGTTGACGACGTGCAGCACCCCGCCTGCATAAACTGACTGAGCTACCCAGCCTTGGAACGTGCCATCGGCGAAATCCCACACTGTGCCAGGCAGAGGCACAACAATAACGCCTGCGTCGATGGACACGGTTGACGTCGGCGCAAAGTACACGTCGCGGCTGCCACGCCGAATGCGTAGCAATAAAAACACATTGGTGCCTGACTTACGGGTAATGAATGATTTGAGTATCGGAAAGTTGAGCTCGGCCTCGTCTTCCTCTGCCTCATAGCTCAGGTTGTACGTTCTGCCGTTTTCGCCGATCACGTTTGCGACGATCAGATCACCCGTCTTGATGGCAAAGGCGCAAGTCATTTCAACTGTTTTACCGATCAGCAGTTTGGTCTGCAGGTTTGGAATGGGTAGCGCGTTGTCCTGCAGGACGAATCGGAGGGGAGGAATAGTCAGCATGTTGTGCCTCTGCTTTTCGCATGTAGGGGGTTGCGAGATAAGGCGCGTAGAAGGGCAGGCGCGACAACTGTCAGAAATGACAGTGCAGACGAACGGTCAAAGCCGCCGGCGCGCAGGGGCAGCCTGTTTAGCGTTTGCCACCGGCAGTAAAAGCGGCAACCGCCATTGCCGCTTTACTGGCGCCACGCGGAAGCCCATTGCCGCTTTTCTGGCATTGCCGCCGGCAAATCCCGCGCAACCCCTTGATTTACGGGCATGCAGCGAATTGGCACGGGCCTTGCTATAACCCAGATACGAAAAGCAGGTCAGCCTAAAGGTTTCCGCCATGAGCATCAGCTTCGATAAAGCGCTCGGTATCCACGAACAAGCCCTGGGCTTCCGCGCTCAGCGTGCCGAAGTCCTGGCCAACAACATTGCCAACGCCGACACCCCGAACTATAAGGCTCGGGACTTGGACTTTTCCGCCGTGCTCGCCGCGCAGCAGGACAAGACCAAGAACGGCACCTTCGCCTTGAACATGACCAACAGCCGTCATATCGAAGCGCAAGGCCTGGGCAATGGGGACGAGTCGCTGCTGTATCGCACGCCGATGCAGCCATCGATCGACCAGAACACCGTCGACGCCCAGCTGGAGCAATCGGCCTACGCCGAGAACTCGGTGAACTTTCAGGCCAGCTTCACCCTGCTTAACAGCAAATTCAAAGGGCTGATGTCAGCCCTGCGCGGAGAGTAAGCCATGTCCCTCGCCAGTGTTTTCAATATTGCCGGCAGTGGCATGAGCGCGCAGACCACGCGTTTGAACACCGTCGCCAGTAACATCGCCAACGCCGAGACCGTGTCTTCGAGCATTGACCAGACCTACCGCGCCCGCCACCCGGTGTTCGCCACCATGTTTCAGGGTGGCCAGGCCGGCCAGAGCGGCAGCGGTGATTCGCTGTTCCAGAATCAGGATGCGGCCGGCCAAGGCGTGCAGGTGCTCGGCGTGGTTGAGGACCAGAGCAACCTGGAAGCCCGCTACGAGCCGAACCACCCCGCCGCGAACGAAAAGGGCTATGTGTACTACCCCAACGTCAACGTGGTTGAGGAAATGGCCGACATGATTTCCGCCAGCCGCTCGTTTCAGACCAACGCGGAAATGATGAACACCGCCAAAACCATGATGCAGAAGGTCCTGACCCTGGGTCAGTGATAAGGGGCGCCAAATAATGGCCATTGTTGATACCACTTCTACACCCAACTCGGCGGTTCAGGACCTGTTCAACTCCAAGGTCAAGACTGCTACAGATAACAGCGGCCTTGAAGGTGCCGCCAAGGCGGCCACGGGCAACCAGGCGCTGGGCAAGGACGCGTTCCTGCAATTGCTGGTGACCCAGCTGAAAAACCAGAACCCGCTGTCGCCTCAAGACAACGGCGCCTTCGTGGCGCAGTTGGCTCAATTCAGCAGCCTGGAAGGCATCAACACCCTGAACGACTCGGTGAATGCGATCTCCAGCAACTTCAGCTCTTCCCAAGCGCTGCAGGCGTCGTCGCTGGTCGGGCGTTCGATCATCACCCAGACCGACAAGGCCATGGTGGATACCAGCAAAAGCATGACCGGCTCGGTAGCAGTGACGGCAGCGACGGGCAACGTCTCGGTGAAAATCACCGACAAAGACGGCAATGTGGTGCGCACCATCGACATGGGCGCCCAAAGCGCCGGCGATTCAAGCTTTATCTGGGATGGCAAGAACGACAATGGCGAAGTCGCCCCCGCCGGCACTTACACCTTCGCGGCCAGCACCAAGAATGACAAAGGCGACTCGGTTGCCCTGTTGACGTCGCTGCCGGCAACGGTCACCAGCGTGACGTTGAGCAAGACCGGCGGCGAAATGCTGCTTAACCTTGCAGGCGGCATGGGCAGCGTCAAGCTGTCGCAAATTCAGACTATCGGTACATAGAGCCGGCTAAATACGGCAGAAGGAGAGAAACATGTCTTTTAACATCGGCCTTAGCGGCCTCTATGCGGCCAACAAACAACTGGACGTGACCGGCAACAACATTGCCAACGTTGCGACCACCGGTTTCAAAGCGTCCCGCGCGGAATTTTCCGACATCTACGCGGCGTCCAAGCTGGGCACCGGCCAGAACAGTGTCGGCAGCGGCGTGAACCTGGCGGCAGTGTCTCAGCAGTTCACCCAGGGTGACGTCAACAACACCGGCGGCTTGCTGGACATGGCGATCCAGGGCGGCGGTTTCTTCGTGCAGAAGGGCAGTGACGGTTCGCTGGAATACACCCGCAGCGGCACTTTCCGTGCGGACAAAGACGGCTTTATCACCAACAACACCGGCACCTCGCGCCTGCAAGGCTACGCAGCGGACGCCGATGGCAACATCATCAAAGGCGCGCTGACCGACCTGCAATTGAACCTGTCGAACCTGCCGCCCAAGGCGTCCACCAAAGTGGACTCCACCAGTAACCTGAACTCTTCCTCGCCGGTGATCGACCAGGCGGCCCACCCGTTCGATCCAACCGAGTCCAGCTCGTTCAGCACCCAGTACAACACCACGTTGTATGACACGCAGGGTAACGCGCACCCGATGGTGCAGTACCTGGTCAAAACCGACTCCAACACCTGGAAGTCCTACACCCTGATCGACGGCCGTAACCCTGACGGTTCGGCGCCTACCGGCACAGGCTCGACGCCACCGGTGGCATCGACGTTGAGCTTTGACGGCTCCGGCAAACTCACCGGGATTGTGACCGGCACTACCTCCAGCACCACCTTGCAGCTGACCGGCTGGGTGCCGGGTACCGTGACCAATGGTGTGTGGACCAAAAACGGCGCGAATGCCAACCCTGGCGGGATTGCCATCAACATGGGCAACATCACCCAGTACAACTCGGCCACCTACCGTAACCCTCCGGTCACCGATGGCTACGCCACCGGCCAGATCACCGGCCTGAACATCGACGGTAACGGCGTGCTGTTCGCCACTTTCAGCAACCAGCAGAGCAAGTCCATTGGCCAGCTCTCCCTGGCCAGCTTCAACAATGAACAGGGCCTGCAGCCCTCGGGTGGCACCACCTGGAAAGAGACCTTCGCCTCGGGCCAGCCGGGTTACGACGCTCCGCAATCCGGTACCTTGGGGTCGATCGTGTCCAAGTCCCTGGAAAACTCCAACGTCAACCTGACCAACGAGCTGGTGGACCTGATCAAGGCCCAGAGCAACTACCAGGCGAACGCCAAGACCATCTCCACCCAGAGCACCATCATGCAGACCATTATTCAGATGACCTGATGCGGTTGGCCTGACACTGCTGCGAACGAAAGCCCCTCACGCGAGGGGCTTTTTTTTGCGTGCAATTTGGCTGGAAATAATTCCCACCCTGCGCTCGATTACGACCCGACATGCTTTTGCTGGAACCGACTACGCCCTTCATTCCACTTATCGGACTTAAAGGTATTGGATCTTACGGGGGCTGGTATGTGGAATTCGTCGATGTCTGGCCATGGGGCCGCAGGTGTGCGTTATGACGTGGGCGGCGCGGGGGCGGGGCAGAATCTGTGGGACGTAAGCCGTACAGAGAAAAAAAAGGATGACGTAGACGCCGATAAAAAAACCATCGCCCAGATGCTCAAACAGTTGGATGAGGCCGAAAAGGGCAATAAAAACCAAACCGCCCAGGACTTGCGGGACAAGCTCAATAAAAAACGCAAGGAGCTGGGGGAGGAGAAGTTCAAGGAGATCCTTGAGGCGTTGAAGAAGGACGCCTCCAGCGATTTGCTCGCGTTGTTGAAGAAGCTGTTTCCGGATCTGTTCCCGGATGAGCCGTCACCAGCGCCTGCGCCAGCACCTCAACCGTCACCAGGTGGTGGTGGTGGTGGTGTTGGTGGTGGTGGTGGTGGTGGTGGCACGGTCAATCCCAGTAATTTCGGCTCCGTAGAGTCCATGAGCAGCAAACCCTTTACTCAAGGAGCTCAATTCACTAACTACACGCCCGACAAAAGCAACCCCGGGGAAAAACCTGGCATGGGCAGGGAACTCGGCAACATCTGGAGTGGCTTCAGGCAGGGGCCAGACGGAAACTGCATCACTGTGTCGGCCATAAAGGCCGCGATGATGAAGTTTGGCAAGAAAGCTACTGACGTGTTCAGGGATGTGAAAGCAGCAGGCGATGGATGGGACGTGCAGATGAAGGATGGGTTTCAACTCCATCTGAGCCGGAATGAATTAACGCAGGCGGCGCAACAGGCTCGGTTCATGGGGAATGATCCGCAAATGATGACCAACGCCAACTTTATGTACGCCGCCAGCGCCAAACGTGCGCAGATGGAAGGTAATAAGGGGTTTGGTTATGGGAACGATCACAACGCCAAAAGAAGTTACCGTGATGCATTAGTGAGTTTGAATGACGGTGAACACCGTAATGAGGGGCTGGATCGTCTGGGTCTCAAAGGCTTGTACAGGCAGTCATCGAGTGACGAACTTGCCCGTGGTGCGTTGGGGGTTGTGAACTACGATCACCATTCGATGGCAGTTATTGGCGGCCGCTTAGAGTTATGGGGCGGGCGAGGTGGTCGACCTGGAAGGGAGAATCCGGGAGAGGCATACGCATTTGTATAGCGTGACAGACAAGCTGCAATAAAAAAGCCCGTTAACCCAAAAGAGTTAACGGGCTTTTCAGCAACCGCTCAGCTTATTGGCAAGCTTCGCAATCCGGCTCGTCAATCGCGCAAGCCTTTGGCACTGGCGCCGGGCCGGCTGGAGCAGCCAGCACCGAATCATCACCGTGGTTGCCGCTGGAAACAGCGTTGAGCTTACCGGTATTGATGGTCGACTTCTCGGTGCTGGTCGCGGCCAGGGCACGGAGGTAGTAAGTGGTTTTCAGGCCACGGTACCAGGCCATGCGGTAGGTCACGTCTAGCTTCTTGCCCGAGGCACCGGCGATGTACAGGTTCAGCGACTGCGCCTGGTCGATCCACTTCTGACGACGGCTGGCGGCGTCAACGATCCACTTGGTGTCCACTTCGAAGGCCGTCGCGTAGAGCTCTTTGAGTTCTTGCGGGATGCGCTCGATCTGCTGCACCGAACCGTCGTAGTACTTCAGGTCGTTGATCATGACCGAGTCCCACAGACCGCGGGCCTTGAGGTCGCGAACCAGGTACGGGTTGATCACGGTGAATTCGCCCGACAGGTTCGATTTCACGTACAGGTTCTGGTAAGTCGGTTCGATCGACTGCGATACGCCAGTGATGTTGGCGATGGTTGCGGTCGGTGCGATGGCCATGATGTTGGAGTTACGAATACCTTTCTGCACACGGGCACGTACCGGCGCCCAGTCCAGAGTTTCGTTCAGGTCAACGTCGATGTACTTCTGGCCGCGCTGCTCGATCAGGATCTGTTGTGAGTCCAGCGGCAGGATGCCCTTGGACCACAGCGAACCCTGGAACGTCTCGTAGGCGCCGCGCTCGTCGGCCAGGTCGCAGGAAGCCTGGATCGCGTAGTAGCTGACCGCTTCCATGGACTTGTCGGCGAACTCGACCGCAGCGTCCGAACCGTACGGAATGTGCTGCAGGTACAAGGCGTCCTGGAAGCCCATGATGCCCAGGCCGACCGGACGGTGCTTGAAGTTGGAGTTCTGCGCCTGTGGCACCGAGTAGTAGTTGATGTCGATTACGTTATCGAGCATGCGTACGGCGGTGTTGACGGTGCGTTCCAGCTTGGCGGTGTCCAGCTTGCCGTTGACGATGTGGTTCGGCAGGTTGATCGAGCCCAGGTTGCAAACGGCGATCTCGTCCTTGTTGGTGTTCAAGGTGATCTCTGTGCACAGGTTCGAACTGTGGACCACGCCCACGTGCTGCTGCGGGCTGCGCAGGTTGCACGGGTCTTTGAAGGTCAGCCATGGGTGGCCGGTTTCAAACAGCATGGACAGCATTTTGCGCCACAGGTCTTTGGCCTGGATGGTCTTGAACAGCTTGATCTTGCCTGGGTACTGGGACAGGGCTTCGTAGTACTCGTAACGCTCTTCGAAGGCCTTGCCAGTCAGGTCGTGCAGGTCCGGCACTTCGGATGGCGAGAACAGGGTCCACGGGCCGTCATCGAAGACACGCTTCATGAACAGATCAGGGATCCAGTTGGCGGTGTTCATGTCGTGGGTACGACGACGATCATCACCGGTGTTCTTGCGCAGCTCGATGAACTCTTCAATGTCCATGTGCCAGGTTTCCAGGTACGCACACACAGCGCCTTTGCGCTTGCCGCCCTGGTTGACCGCAACGGCGGTGTCGTTGACCACTTTCAGGAACGGTACAACGCCCTGGGATTTGCCGTTGGTGCCCTTGATGTAAGAACCCAGTGCACGCACCGGCGTCCAGTCGTTACCCAGGCCGCCGGCGAATTTGGACAACATGGCGTTGTCGTGGATCGCGTGGTAGATGCCCGACAGGTCATCCGGCACGGTGGTCAGGTAGCAACTCGACAGCTGTGGACGCAGGGTGCCGGCGTTGAACAGGGTTGGGGTCGACGACATGTAGTCGAAGGACGACAACAGGTTGTAGAACTCGATGGCGCGGTCTTCTTTGTGCTTCTCTTCAATCGCCAGGCCCATGGCCACGCGCATGAAGAACACTTGCGGCAGTTCGAAGCGCACACCGTCCTTGTGGATGAAGTAACGGTCGTACAGGGTTTGCAGGCCCAGGTAGGTAAACTGCTGGTCGCGCTCGTGGTTGATCGCCTTGCCGAGTTTTTCCAGGTCGAAGGTGGCCAGGATCGGGTTCAGCAATTCGAATTCGATACCCTTGGCGATGTAGGCCGGCAGGGCCTTGGCGTACAGGTCAGCCATCTCGTGGTGGGTGGCGCTGTCGGCCACGCCCAGGAAGCCCAGGCCTTCGGCACGCAGGGTGTCCATCAGCAGGCGCGCGGTCACGAACGAGTAGTTCGGCTCACGTTCAACCAGGGTACGGGCGGTCATCACCAGAGCGGTGTTGACGTCGGTCAGGGCCACGCCGTCGTACAGGTTCTTCAGGGTTTCGCGCTGGATCAGGTCACCGTCGACTTCTTCCAGACCTTCGCAGGCCTCGGTGATGATGGTGTTCAGGCGGCCCAGGTCCAGCGGAGCAAAGCTGCCGTCGGCCAGGGTAATGCGGATCGACGGGTGAGCTTGCACGGCCGCTTCTTCAGCCGGGGTGCGCACGGCACGTTCCTTGGAGCGGGCGTCACGGTAGATCACGTAGTCGCGCGCCACTTTCTGCTCGCCGGCACGCATCAGGGCCAGTTCAACCTGGTCCTGGATTTCTTCGATGTGGATGGTGCCGCCCGACGGCATGCGACGCTTGAAGGTCGCGGTAACCTGTTCGGTCAGGCGGGCAACGGTGTCATGGATGCGCGACGAGGCAGCAGCGGTGCCGCCTTCAACTGCAAGAAACGCTTTGGTGATGGCGACGGTGATTTTGTCATCGGTGTAAGGAACGACAGTGCCGTTACGCTTGATCACGCGCAGTTGGCCAGGTGCGGTGGCGGACAGATCCAGGTTCGAATCGGCGGCCTGCGGCACGGAGCCCTGCGGGTTCTCGCGAGTTGTGTCGGTTTGCATGGGGGGTTGTCTCCACATTCTATATTTATTTGGGCACCATCAAGGTGCCCACCGTTCCGTCCTGAAGCATTTACAACAGGCCTGGGCCTGGCATAACAACTTCGGGACAGGAGGAAGGGAGCTCATCGCGCCGCTTCCATGCCGAAGTCTTCGGTTCGGGGCTTCAAAGAGCCCTTGGCCGTATTCCTGCCGGGTGACAGTGGCTCGCTCCAAGCACTGCAACACCCGTACCGTTTTCTGCCAATTGGGCGGGGAAAACGGTTGCCATCCGCGTGCGCGGTTTGGGCTTTTAAAAAAGGCTTTGGTTCAACCAAACAGGAGCAAGAAAGCGCTTGAGTTTCTTGTCTGATTTGTGTTTGGTTTTTCGCTTAAAACCCTACATGTAGGGTTTTTTTAGCGCCGAGGTACAAGATAATGCGTTTTGGGGGGCTTAGCAACGCACTACCTGTGGATAACGCTGTGGGTAAAATGTGTATGAAACGTGGAACGCCCGTGTAGGCCGCAGTACTGCTGGATTACGCCGTTTGTCACCGAATATTCCAAGGCAAAAACCGTCTGTTGGTTTTTTGAGGGCGCGAACCCTATCACAAAAAAACGCGATCACCGAATGGATTTCCAGGCGTGTACTGGAGGGCTGGCCCATGGCTACAATCGGCCCCTATAGAGAGAGGCCACATTGTGTTTCCCGCACATGACAATAATGAGAAGCGAGGTAGCGCATGGAGCAAGAAGCCTGGCAAATATTGATCGTCGAAGACGACGAACGATTGGCCGAGTTGACCCGTGATTACCTGGAGAGCAACGGCTTGCAGGTGTCCGTGGAGAGTGATGGTGCCCAGGCGGCGGCGCGCATCATCGCCGAACAACCGGACCTGGTGATCCTCGACCTGATGCTGCCCGGCGAGGACGGCCTGAGCATCTGCCGCAAGGTCCGCGAGCGCTACGACGGGGTGATCCTGATGCTTACCGCGCGCACCGACGATATGGACCAGGTGCAGGGCCTGGACATGGGCGCCGACGACTATGTGTGCAAACCCGTGCGCCCGCGCTTGTTGCTGGCGCGAATCCAGGCGTTGTTGCGGCGCAGCGAGCCGGCAATACCCGCCGCCGTGGAAAACCAGCGGCGCCTGCAGTTCGGCCCGCTGGTGGTGGACAACGCCCTGCGCGAAGCCTGGCTGCACGAGGGCAGCATCGAGCTGACCAGCGCCGAGTTCGACCTCTTGTGGCTGCTGGTGGCGAATGCCGGGCGCATCCTGTCCCGCGAAGAAATCTTTATTGCCTTGCGCGGGATTGGCTACGACGGCCAGGACCGCTCCATCGACGTGCGCATCTCGCGTATTCGGCCCAAGATCGGCGACGACCCGATTCACCCGCGGCTGATCAAGACCATTCGCAGCAAAGGCTACTTGTTCGTCCCCGAAGCTGCCGCCGACATGCCGCTGTGAACTCGATCTTCCTGCGCATCTACGGCGGCATGTGCGCGGCGCTGGTCCTGGTGGCGTTGCTCGGCGTGCTGGCCCTGCACCTGCTCAATGAAGTGCGCAGCGGCCAGTACCGTGAGCGTCTGGCCCACGGCACCTTCGCGCTGATGGGCGACAACCTGCAACCGATGAGCGCGATAGAGCGCCAGCGCGCCCTGGCGGTGTGGGAGCGCTTGCTCGGCATTCCCCTGGAACTGCGTCCCTTGGCGGACGCCCAGTTGGACCTGACCCAGCGCAATCGCCTGCAACGTGGCCAGGTGCTGGTGGAGCAGACCGGCCCGCATGCCGCGCGCGTGCTGCGCCTGGTCAGCGAACAGTCGCAGCTTGTGCTCACGGGTGAAGTGCAGCAGATCAGCGAGCAGCTGGCGCGTGCGACGATTTACCTGCTGGCTGACGAACTGGTGCGCTTCCCGGTGGCCGAGCAGCCGCAACGCCTGGCGGACATAAAAGAGGCCAAGGGTTTTGGCTTTGAGATGCACCTGATGACGCTGGATCAGGCGGATATGGATGACGACCAGCGCCGCCGCGTCGCGGAAGGCGATACGGTGATGGCCCTGGGCAAGGGCGGCGATTCCATCCGCGTATTCGCCGGCATGGTCGGCACGCCGTGGGTGCTGGAAATCGGCCCGCTGTATCAAATGACCCCGTCCCCGCCGCAGTGGCTGATCCTGATCGCGTTGATCAGCCTCACGCTCATCGGGTTGATCGTGTACCTCTTGGTGCGTCAGCTCGAACGGCGCCTCAAAGGCCTGGAAGCAGCGGCCACGCGCATCGCCAAAGGCAACCTGGAAGTGCGTGTGCCGGCCCGTGGCGCCGATTCGGTAGGGCGTTTGGCCGCCGCCTTTAATGGCATGGCCGAGCACTTGCAGCAATTGCTGGCGATCCAGCGCGAGCTGGTGCGCGCGGTCTCCCACGAGTTGCGCACTCCGGTGGCGCGCCTGCGCTTTGGCCTGGAGATGATCGGCGACGCCGCCACCCCAGAGGCGCGGCGTAAATATATGGAAGGCATGGACAGCGATATCCAGGACCTCGACGGCCTGGTCGACGAGATGCTCACCTACGCCCGCCTGGAGCAAGGCGCGCCGGAGCTGAATTTCCAGCGGGTCGACCTTAATGCCTTGCTCGATCAGGTGATCGGCGAATTATCGCCACTGCGCCCGCAGGTCAGTGTCGCCCGTGGCATCTGCCTGTCCTCGGCACATTGGGATGACGCCTGGGTCGACGCCGAACCGCGCTACCTGCACCGCGCCCTGCAAAATTTGGTGAGCAATGCCATGCGCCATGCCCAAAGCCAGGTATTGATCAGTTATCAAGTGGGTCAGGTGCGCTGCCGCATCGATGTGGAAGATGACGGACCGGGCGTGCCGGAAAGCGCCTGGGAGCGGATCTTCACGCCCTTTTTGCGTCTGGACGACAGTCGCACGCGAGCTTCAGGCGGGCATGGTCTGGGTTTGTCGATCGTGCGGCGGATTATCTATTGGCACGGCGGGCGGGCGTTGATCAGCAAGAGCAACAACCTGGGTGGGGCGTGTTTCAGTTTGAGTTGGCCCAGGGATCAGGACAAGACTTAAGACCGCCATCGCAGGCAAGCCAGCTCCCACATTTTGAATGCATTCGCAAACCTAAGGTGGGAGCCGGGCTTGCCCGCGATAGCGATCTATCAGGCGCCGACCGCCACCAGACTCAACAACTGCTCCCCCTCCACCGCAAACTGCCCCTCCAACTCCTTGCCATAACACCATTCAGCAGACAGGTCCGTCAGCAACCGCAACCGCACGCGCCCAGCCTGCGACCACTCAAGCACTTCGGCATGCTCAAAGTAGAAACGCTTTTGCACAATCGGATACAGCGCTTTGAACAGGCTCTCCTTGACCGAAAACGTCAGCGTCACCAGCAAGGCAACCTGCTCGCGTGGCCCCAGTGCCATGCGCTGCAATTCGTCGGGCGTCAGAATTTCCCCAGCCAAACGCTCCGCCCGCTCCAATGACAGCAGGTTCTCCAGGTCCATCCCCAGCCCGCGCCATTGCGCCTTGTGCCCGACAATGGCCGCTGCATGCCCGGTGCTGTGGGTGATGGAGCCGCTGATATGCCCAGGCCACACCGGCGCACGGTCATCACCGATGGCCGGCACGCAATCCAGTTGGTCAAGCTGTTGCAGCGCTGCACGGGCGCACAGGCGACCGGCGAGGAACTCCGCCTGGCGTTTGGCCACCGAGCGCTGGATGCTGGCCGGCGGCGGCACCGCGCTGCGCTGGAAGTCATCGGCGAGCAACAAGGCCGGGTCGAATCGCGTGCTCAAGAACACCGTGCCCGGCAGCGGGATGGGCAGTGGCCAATGGGCATCGAGTGGGGTGCAGCAAGCGGGTAGAGGCGTCATGCGCTGTATTTTGCGTCAGTTGGTACGCCAGTGCATAGCCCGCAGCGGTTCAGGCCAGGTTCAGAGCCCGTTCAGGGGGAGTTCAGGGGCGCCTGCGTAGTCTGGCTTTAACAGCCAAAACGCGTAGAGGTAAGCCCAATGACTGCGATCAAAAAGCTGATTCTGGCCTTAAGCATGCTCGGTGCCACTGCTGGGGTTCAGGCTTCGGACGGTGCTTTTGCCGGGTTCGGCAGCGAGAAAACCAGGAAATCCAGCAACCTGATCCAACGTGTGAGCCTCGAAGAGGTAGGCGGCCAGGCCGCGCCTTGGGGCCAATCTTTGGGCATGACCACGCCGCAACCTGCCTACCGTACCGGCTACGAACACCTGACGGGCCAATACAATGGCATTAAACTGCGCCCGCAAGACTTGCAGGGCCGCTATGATATCCCCCTGTCGGACAGTTGAATCGCCTTGGAGAGCCTTATGAAATTGCTGGTCGTGGAAGATGAGGCGCTGCTGCGCCATCACCTGTTCACCCGCCTGACCGACAGCGGCCATGTGGTCGAAGCCGTGGCCAATGCCGAGGAAGCCCTGTACCAGACCGGCCAATTCAACCATGACCTGGCGATTATCGACCTGGGCCTGCCCGGCATGGGCGGCCTGGACCTGATCCGCCAACTGCGCAGCCAGGCCAAGACCTTTCCTATCCTGATCCTCACCGCGCGCGGCAACTGGCAGGACAAGGTCGAAGGCCTGGCCGCCGGTGCCGACGATTACGTGGTCAAGCCGTTCCAGTTCGAAGAACTGGAGGCGCGGATGAACGCCTTGCTGCGCCGCTCCAGCGGGTTCACCCAATCGACCATCGTCGCCGGGCCGTTGCTGCTGGACCTCAATCGCAAACAAGCCTCGCTGGATGAGCAGCCGCTGGCGCTGACGGCCTACGAGTACCGGATTCTCGAATACCTGATGCGCCATCATCAGCAAGTGGTCGCCAAGGACCGCCTGATGGAACAGCTCTACCCCGATGACGACGAGCGTGATCCGAACGTGATCGAAGTGCTGGTGGGTCGCCTGCGCCGCAAGCTGGAAGGCCCGGCCGGGTTCAAACCGATCGACACCGTGCGTGGCCTGGGCTACCTGTTCAATGAGCGCTGCCGTTGATTCGCTCGCTACGTGTGCGCTTGATGCTCGCGGCCACCACCCTGGCCGTGCTGTTTATGCTGGGCTTGTTGCCCGCCATGCAAGGCGCGTTCAGCCTGGCGCTGCAGGATTCCATCGAGCAGCGCCTGGCCTCGGATGTGACTACGCTGATTTCCGCCGCGCGGGTCGAAAACAACCGTCTGTTGATGCCGGCGCAGTTGCCGGACGAACGCTTCAACCTCACTGACAGCCGCCTGCTCGGTTACATCTACGACCGTGAAGGCCATCTGGTCTGGCGCTCGCGGGCGACCCAGGAAGAAAACATCAACTACAAGCCGCGCTACGACGGGCGCGGTAATGAATTTGCGCGGATTCGCGAAGCCAATGGCCAGGAGTTCTTCGTGTATGACGTCGAGGTCAAGCTGCTGGGCGGCAAGAGCGCGGCGTTCAGTATCGTCGCGCTGCAACCGGTGCGTGAATACCAACTGACCCTCGAAGGCCTGCAGGAAAACCTCTACCTGGGTTTCGGCGCGGCCTTGCTGGTATTGCTGACGCTGTTGTGGCTGGGCCTGACCTGGGGCCTGCAAGCCTTGCGACGCTTGAGTCAGGAACTTGACCAGATCGAAGGCGGCACCCGCGAAAGCCTCACCGAAGAACACCCGCGCGAACTGCTGCGCCTGACCGGCTCGCTCAACCGTTTGCTGCACAGCGAGCGCGAGCAGCGCGCGCGCTACCGCGACTCCCTCGACGACCTGGCCCACAGCCTGAAAACCCCGCTGGCGGTGTTGCAGGGCGTGAGTGAGGACATGGCCCAGCGCCCGGAAGAGCGCGGTCAGGCCTGGGTGCTGCAATCGCAGATCGAACGCATGAGCCAGCAGATCGGCTACCAATTGCAGCGCGCCAGCCTGCGTAAAAGTGGCCTGGTGCGTCACCAGGTGCGCCTGGAACCGGTGTTGCAAAGCCTGTGTGACACGCTGGACAAGGTTTACCGCGACAAACGCGTGACCGTGACCCTTGAGTTGCCGCCCGAGTGTGATGTGCCGATCGAGAAGGGCGCACTGCTTGAAATGCTCGGCAACCTGCTGGAAAACGCTTATCGCCTGTGCCTGAGTGAAGTGCGCATCAGCCTGACGGAGAACCTTGAAGGCACTGAGCTGTGCATCGAAGATGACGGCCCTGGCGTGCCGCCCGATCAGCGTGCGCGGATTCTGCAAAGGGGCGAGCGGCTGGACCGTCAGCATCCGGGGCAGGGTATCGGCTTGGCGGTGGTCAAGGACATCATTGAAAGCTACAGCGCGCGGCTGACCCTTGGGGATTCGCCGTTGGGTGGCGCGGCGTTCAAGATTCACTTTCCGGCGGCTTGATCCTTGTTGCCCTTACTGGCCCCATCGCAGGCAAGCCAGCTCCCACCTCTTTGATTGTGTGAACCCGATCAACGGTGGGAGCCGGGCTTGCCCGCGATGAGGCACGCCCAGGCAATCCACCTCTAGCTTTCTTGCGCCCGATACGCCCCCGGCGTCAGCCCGGTCCACTTCTTGAACGCCCGATGAAACGCCGAAGGCTCCGAAAACCCCAACTGCTCGGCAATCTCCTGCAACGACAAATCCGCACGCCCCAAGTGATAAATGGCGATGTCCCGCCGCAACTCATCCTTGAGCGCCTGAAAGCTGGTGCCTTCCTCGCGCAAATGCCGGCGCAGGGTTTGCGGGCTGATGTGCAGGTGCTGGGCGACGGCCTCCAGGTCGGGCCAGGGCGTGCGGTCGCGGCTGAGCAGGCGGCGCAGCTGGCTGCTTAAGCTGTCGCCTTCATCGGGCCGCGACAACAGGTCAGCGGGCGAGCGCTCGAGAAAGTGCTTGAGGGTGCGCTCGTCCTGCAACAACGGCAGGCTCAGGTATCGGGCGGGAAACACCAGGCTGCTGTTCGGTGCGCCAAATACCTGAGGGCACGGGAACAGCAGGTCGTATTCGCCCGCATGGGCCGGCATCGGGTAGCTGAACGTGGCCTGCTGCAGCCGGATACGCTGGCCGATCAACCAACTGCCCAGGCGATGCCAGATCACCAGCAGGCACTCGCTGAGAAAGTGGTCCGGGTCCCACAGCTGCGAATCGTCCAGGCTCAAACGGGCCAAGTCGCCTTCTCTGGTCAACTGCCAGCGCGGCCCCTGCGGGAATAGGCTATAAAATAATAAGCCGCGTTCCAGAGCCTTCTCCAGGGTGCGGCAGTGAATCAGCGCGTGGCACATCATGGCGAAGGTGCCGCGCTTGCTCGGGCCTTCGGCAAACCCCAGGTATTCGTCGTCCAGCCCCAGCCATAGCATTTGTAACAACCGGGTAAATTGCTCAGGGGCGATGCGGGCGCGGGGTTCGCTCAGCAGTTCCGGGGTGATGCCCACTTGCAGCAGCAGGCCCGAATAGTCGTAACCCGCGCGGCGCGCACCGCCCAGAGCGGCGCGGGCGTAGTGACTGGCGATGGTACGTTCACGCATGTGAGGGCCTCGTCCATGGAGTGGCGGATGTTAGCCATCACCGGGTAGGGCGACAAGGCGGATATCCGCCAAATTGTAGGACGAGATGGGGTGAGTGGGCGGAATTCCGCCACCTCATCCACAGTGGCGAGGGCGTGATGTTTGTCCTAGGCCCTGATGTCTAAAGGCCTTCAGGCGATTAGAGCAAAGTGGCACGGCGTTTGCGATAGGGATTACAGCGCAGGAATGTTCCTACAGACCTCGCAAACAACAAATCCCTCCAGTGCAGGAGGGTTCGCAATTGAAGTGTCGTGGGCAATGGCGGATCTTTGCCACACGGTGCGATTGAGGAACTTTGCAATGACGACTCGTCAGCCAATCTACAAATCCCTGTATTTCCAGGTGATCGTCGCAATCGTTATCGGTATTTTGCTCGGTCACTTCTACCCGCAGACCGGCGTGGCCCTCAAGCCACTGGGTGACGGCTTTATCAAGCTGATCAAAATGGTCATTGCCCCGATCATCTTCTGCACCGTTGTCAGCGGCATCGCCGGCATGCAAAGCATGAAATCGGTGGGCAAAACCGGCGGCTACGCGCTGCTGTACTTCGAAGTTGTTTCCACCATCGCCCTGCTGATCGGCCTGATCGTGGTCAACGTTGTGCAACCGGGCGCCGGCATGCACATCGACGTAGCGACCCTGGACGCCTCCAAAGTCGCGGCCTACGTGACCGCCGGTGCAGACCAGAGCGTGGTTGGCTTTATCCTCAATGTGATCCCGAACACCATCGTCGGCGCTTTCGCCAACGGCGACATCCTGCAAGTACTGATGTTCTCGGTGATCTTCGGTTTTGCCCTGCATCGCCTGGGTGCCTACGGCAAGCCGGTGCTGGACTTCATCGATCGCTTCGCCCACGTGATGTTCAACATCATCAACATGATTATGAAGCTCGCGCCAATCGGTGCCCTGGGCGCCATGGCGTTCACCATCGGCGCCTACGGTGTAGGTTCCCTGGTGCAGCTGGGCCAGCTGATGATCTGCTTCTACATCACTTGCATCCTGTTTGTGGTGGTGGTGCTGGGCGCCATCTGCCGCGCCCACGGTTTCAGCGTGTTGAAGCTGGTTCGCTACATCCGTGAAGAGCTGTTGATCGTACTGGGTACTTCCTCCTCCGAATCCGCACTGCCACGCATGCTGATCAAGATGGAGCGTCTGGGCGCGAAGAAATCCGTAGTAGGCCTGGTGATTCCGACCGGCTACTCCTTCAACCTTGACGGTACTTCGATCTACCTGACCATGGCTGCCGTGTTCATCGCCCAGGCGACTGACACCCACATGGACATCACCCACCAGATCACCCTGCTGCTGGTGCTGCTGCTGTCCTCCAAAGGCGCTGCAGGCGTGACCGGTTCGGGCTTCATCGTACTGGCCGCCACCCTGTCGGCCGTAGGCCACCTGCCGGTTGCCGGCCTGGCGCTGATCCTGGGTATTGACCGCTTCATGTCCGAAGCCCGCGCACTGACCAACCTGGTGGGCAACGCGGTTGCCACCATCGTTGTGGCCAAGTGGGTTAAAGAACTGGACACCGACAAGCTGCACAGCGAGTTGGCATCCGGCGGCACCGGTATCTCCGATACCCGTCCGGAAGATGACCTGGGCGTGGCCGAAGGCCCGGCGCCTGCCATCAAGTAAAATGCCCAGGGTGTGAACAACACCCAAAGCCTGCAAACGCCCCGACTGGTTCGGGGCGTTTGCGTTTCTGACGTGGCGCTTTGGGTTTTGCTTGCTTTACAGTAAGTGAATACTTTATCCGCTGTAGGAGACCTGATGGACAGTGTGGATCTGAATGTCCTGCGCAGCGTGCTCGAATGGCGCCGTGCCGGGCACCGAGTGGTGTTGTACAGCGTGGTTCAGACCTGGGGCAGCGCGCCACGCCCGCCGGGGGCAATGCTGGCTTTGCGTGGCGATGGTGTGGTGATCGGCTCGGTGTCGGGCGGTTGCATCGAGGACGACTTGATCGCGCGCTTGCAGGATGGTCGCTTGCCGGAGGGTGGCCCGCCGGTGCAGTTGGTGACCTACGGCGTCACCCGCGATGAGGCGGCGCGTTTCGGCTTGCCGTGCGGCGGCACGTTGCGCCTGACTGAGGAACGCGTGGATGAATTCGGCTGGGTCTCGCAATTGCTGGCGCGCTGTGAAGACCACCAGATTGTTGCGCGTGAGCTTGACCTGAGCAGTGGCAAGGTCACCTTGAGCGGCGCGGCCAAGACCGATGTCGTGACCTTTGATGGCGAGCGCCTGCGGGCCATCTACGGCCCGCGTTGGCGGTTGCTGCTCATCGGTGCGGGGCAGTTGTCGCGCTACGTGGCTGAAATGGCGCGCCTGCTGGATTTCGAAGTGCTGATCTGCGACCCGCGCGAAGAATTCGTCTACGGCTGGGAAGAGCAGCATGGCCGCTTTGTGCCCGGCATGCCGGATGAGGCGGTGCTGAATATCCAGACGGATGAGCGCACGGCTATCGTCTGCCTGACGCACGACCCTCGATTGGACGATATGGCGCTGCTGACGGCGCTCGACTCATCGGCGTTCTACATTGGCGCCCTCGGTTCGCGGGTCAATACGCAAAAGCGCCGGGAAACCCTGGCGGCGCTGGGGTTGTCGGCTGAGGCGATTGCACGTCTGCATGGGCCGATCGGGTTGCATATCGGTAGTCATACACCGGCGGAAATTGCTCTGTCGCTGATGGCGGAAATTGTCGCGATCAAGAACGGTGTTGCGCCAATGCAGAAGAAACCAATGCCCGTGGTGGCTGAGTAGTGGTCACGGCGATTGTGCTGGCAGCCGGGCAGGGCAGTCGTTTTCGCGCTGAGGCCGGCGCTGATCAAGACAAGTTGCTGGCCGATTGCGTAGGCGTCGATGGTGTGACACGCCCCGTGATCGAACAGGTATTGGTGAGCTTGCCAGAGTGCATCGTAGAGCGCTGGCTCGTCACCTCGCCGGACCGCCTGGCCGTTATTCGTTTGGCCAAGGCGTATGGCTGTGAAGTCTTGTTGCTGGACTCGCCAGGTATGGGCGACAGCATCGCGGCAGCCGTCGCAGCCAGTGGTGAAGCCGATGGTTGGTTGGTGGTGTTGGGGGACATGCCGTTTATTCAGTCGTCGACCCTTGAGCGAGTGATTGACGCGGTCCAGGACGATGGCGTCAGTGTGCCGGTACAGGCGGGTAAGTACGGGCATCCGGTGGCTTTTGGTCGGGCGCTGGGGCCGCAACTGATGGCATTGAGCGGTGATCGTGGCGCAAAGCCGTTATTTTCCCAGGCGGTGGTGCGGCAAGTGCACGTGGAGGATCCCGGTGTGCTGTGGGATGTGGACGTACCGCAGATGCTAAGTTTCAGCACAGACTAACGGTGGGAGCCGGGCTTGCCCGCGATGCAGGCACCTCGGTGTGTCAGTCACGCTGCGGTGATGCTATCGCAGGCAAGCCAGCTCCCACCGTTGATCTCCACAAGGCTTGATCTCCACAAGGCTTAAGTTGAACGCCCATAAAAAAGCCCCGCCTGATCACTCAGGCGGGGCTTTTTAGTGGCTGATGGAATCAGACGAGGGGTTTAGGCTCGTGCTCTGCTTCCAGGGCCTTGTGCTCAACCACGGCTTCAACAACCGGGGCTGGTGCCTCGACCGCGTCGGCAGCCGGTGCGGCAGCGGCTGCAGCCGCGGCGGCTTCAGCTTCCCTGCGACGACGACGCACTTCACGTGGGTCGTTCGGCGCACGGCCGTTTTCGGTCAGGGCGCTGGCAGGCGCCGCTTCAACCACGGGGGCTGCGACTTCGGCAACCACTGGTGCTTCAGCAACTACGGGCGCTTCAACCACGGGTGCAGGCTCAACCACCGGGGCTGGCTCGGCAACCACCTCGGCAACCGGTGCAGGCGCTTCTTCTACCACTGGGGCAGGTGCTGGCGCTTCAACCGGTGCAGCGGGTTCGGCAGTCCACTGGAAGGCGGTCTGTTCTTCGCGAACTTCACGCACTGCCGGAGCAGCTTCTTCGACAACCGGCGCTTCAGCCACGGCTTCAACCACTGGCTGAGGCTCGGCAACCGGTGCAGGCTCGACAGCAGCCACTTCGACTTCTGGTTGAACGTCGCGCACTTCACGCACTGGCGAGGCAACTTCCACTTCCGGAACCACTGGGGCTTCGATCGGGGTAGTGGCTTCGACGACTGGCGTTTCAACAACCGGCGCTTCAACCACTGGGGTCCCGGCAACCGGTGCTTCTACAGCCGCTGTTTCTTCAACAGCAGCGGTAGCGCGTTCAGCTTGCTCATGCGCCTGGGCTTCAGCCGGTGCGCTGATCACGCTGCTGGCAACGGCGGCGGTCACCGCCAGGCCGGCAGCCAGTTCGGCGCCCGTTGGCTCTGCGGTGGCCGCTTCGCCGTTCTCGCCGGTCTCTTCCGAGCCTTCGATCACATTGCCGTTGGCATCACGCTGACGCTCACGACGGTTGCTGCGACGACGCTGGCCACGGGAGCGGCGGCGTGGACGATCGCCTTCGGCGTTGTCCTGACCGTCTTCCTGCAGTTGCTCTTCACCGGTCAGCACTTCTTCTTCGCTGGTGGCAGCGGCTTGCTCGGCACGTGGTTGACGCTCTTCACGCGGTGGGCGCGGCTGGCGCTCTTCACGTGGGGCGCGTTCTTCACGCGGCTGGCGAGCCGGGCGTTCTTCGCTGACAGCTTCGGCAGCAACGGCGGCTACTGCCGGTGCAGCGTCCAGCGGCTCGCGCAGTTCACGCACACGTTCTTCACGCTCGCCACGTGGCTTGCGATCTTCACGCGGGGCACGCGGAGTACGGGGGGCGCGCTCTTCGCGTGGTGCGCGTTCTTCACGGGCTACGGTTGGGGTCTCTTCACGGGCTTCGCGAGGTGCACGTTCTTCACGAGGTGCACGCTCTTCACGTGGCGCGCGTTCCTCACGCGGTGCACGTTCTTCGCGCGGCTTGCGCTCCTCGTCACGGCGACCGTTGCGGTTACGGCTCTGTTGACGGCCGTTGCGACGTTCTTCGTTACGGGCCGGGCGTTCGGTAGCAGGCTTTTCAACCACAACCGGCGCAGCAGGCTCTTCTTTGCTGGCGAACAGGCTGACCAGCGACTTCACCAGGCCTTTGAACAGGCTTGGCTCAGGCAGGGCGGCCGGTGCGGCAACCGGTGCAGCGACTTCAGCCGGGACCGGTGCGTTCGCACGCGCCGGTGCGGTCTTCACGGCGGCTTCCTGGCGAACCAGAGTACGGGTCGCAGCGGCTGGCTGGACTTCTTCCACTTCGGCAGCGGCAGCGGCGATTTCGTAGCTGGACTGGCCGCTGTGGGCTTCGGGGCTGTCATCACGCAGGCGTTGCACTTCGAAGTGCGGCGTCTCGAGGTGATCGTTCGGCAGGATGACGATGCGGGCACGGGTGCGCAGTTCGATCTTGGTGATCGAGTTGCGTTTTTCGTTAAGCAGGAACGCGGCCACCGGGATCGGCACTTGCGCGCGGACTTCGGCGGTGCGGTCTTTCAGGGCTTCTTCTTCGATCAGGCGCAGGATCGCCAGGGACAGCGATTCAACGTCACGGATGATGCCGGTGCCGTTGCAACGCGGGCAGACGATGCCGCTGCTCTCGCCCAGGGAGGGGCGCAGGCGCTGACGGGACATTTCCAGCAGGCCGAAGCGCGAGATGCGGCCGACCTGTACGCGGGCACGGTCAGCTTCCAGGCATTCGCGGACTTTTTCTTCCACGGCGCGCTGGTTCTTGGCCGGGGTCATGTCGATGAAGTCGATCACGATCAGGCCGCCGATGTCGCGCAGGCGCAGCTGGCGGGCGATTTCTTCGGCTGCTTCCAGGTTGGTCTGCAGCGCGGTCTCTTCGATGTCGCTGCCTTTGGTGGCGCGCGCCGAGTTGATGTCGATGGACACCAGGGCTTCGGTCGGGTCGATCACGATGGAGCCGCCGGAAGGCAGTTCGACCACGCGCTGGAAGGCGGTCTCGATCTGGCTTTCGATCTGGAAACGGTTGAACAGCGGAACGCTGTCTTCGTAGAGCTTGATCTTGCTGGCGTACTGCGGCATCACCTGGCGAATGAAGGTCAGGGCTTCGTCCTGGGCTTCAACGCTGTCGATCAGCACTTCGCCGATGTCCTGGCGCAGGTAATCGCGGATGGCGCGGATGATCACGTTGCTTTCCTGGTAGATCAGGAACGGCGCGGAACGATCCAGGGAGGCTTCTTTGATGGCGGTCCACAGTTGCAGCAGGTAGTCGAGGTCCCACTGCATTTCTTCGCTGCTGCGGCCCAGGCCTGCAGTGCGCACGATCAGGCCCATGTCGGCAGGGGCGATCAGGCCGTTCAGCGCTTCACGCAGTTCGTTGCGTTCTTCGCCTTCGATGCGACGGGAAATGCCGCCGGCACGCGGGTTGTTCGGCATCAGCACCAGGTAACGGCCGGCCAGGGAGATGAAAGTGGTCAGGGCAGCGCCCTTGTTGCCACGTTCTTCTTTTTCGACCTGAACGATGACTTCCTGGCCTTCGCTCAGGACGTCCTTGATGTTCACGCGGCCTTCGGGGGCTTTCTTGAAGTATTCGCGGGAGATTTCTTTGAGGGGCAGGAAGCCGTGGCGCTCGGAGCCGAAATCGACAAAGGCAGCCTCAAGGCTTGGTTCGATGCGAGTAATACGGCCTTTATAGATGTTGGCCTTCTTTTGCTCGCGCGCACCGGATTCGATGTCCAGGTCATAGAGGCGTTGGCCATCTACCAGTGCAACACGCAACTCTTCGGGTTGAGTTGCGTTAATCAGCATTCTTTTCATGTTGTACCGTCGGTTTCCGGGCTGCCGGAAACGGCGTTCGGCACACACGACTTCTCACGGTCGGTGTCAGGTGCGTCAAGAGTGGTTGGCCACTCCAGTGTCCAGCAATAACGAGCCAATTGGGCCGGTATCGCGACGGACGCGTCCTGCTTGTTAGCGGTGGTGACAAAGGCACCACTTCAACAAAAGCTAAGGTCAGGAGGAGGAATCAACCGGCGACTGTGGACGAGATGAAGCGTCTTATAAGCCTAATGCTACACGGTCCGACGGTTGTGCATCTCCACCCTACACGTATCCCTGATAATTCGGGTGCTGCCGCGCGCAGAATCCGCAGCGGGTTGGCATTTACCGTGTACTCCAATGGGGAGTCCACGCTCATGGCTAAACAAGACTAGGTGTGGGCGACTGCGCTCTCACTCAGCTCTTAACAGGCGTTGTTTCCGAAGCATTCGCCGTGGTCTGGCTCAAGACTGACTGCACTTTGTGAACTGGCCGTAAATATCGGCGCAGAACGCGAGTATTCACTCTGCTTTCTGCACTCGCTTCAGGCCTCATGTCACCTGCGCTTGTTACAATCCTGAGCCTCCCAAGGTGGCGAAAGCCCCGTAGGACGGCCTCGCGTCCTGATGAATTGCGATGGTCAGGGCCGGCAGTTTGCCGCAAGTCCTCTGTCCAGGCCGCTTTTGGCGGCGTTCGCGACTATAGCAGCAATGATTAAGTGCTTCAATTCCATAAAAAATTGTTATCATCGCCGCCATGACGACTACCGCCCCCCAGACCCCCAGCGTCCAGCTGCTCGAGGTCTCGCCGGAATATGCCGGCCAACGCATCGACAATTTTCTCCTGGCCAGGCTCAAAGGCGTGCCCAAGACCTTGATTTACCGCATCTTGCGTAAAGGTGAAGTGCGCGTGAACAAAGGCCGGATCAAGCCCGAGTACAAGCTGCAGGCGGGCGATATCGTCCGTGTGCCGCCAGTGCGCGTGCCTGAGCGTGACGAGCCGGTGCCATTGGCCCAGGGCCTGTTGCAGCGCCTGGAAGCGTCGATTGTCTTCGAAGACAACAAGCTGATCGTGATCAACAAGCCTTGCGGCATTGCGGTTCACGGCGGCAGTGGCCTGACGTTCGGGGTGATCGAAGCCTTTCGTCAGTTGCGCCCCGATGCCAAGGAGCTGGAGCTGGTCCACCGCTTGGACCGTGACACCTCCGGCCTGCTGATGATCGCCAAAAAACGCAGCATGTTGCGTCACCTGCACACCGCCTTGCGTGGCGATGGCGTGGACAAGCGCTACATGGCACTGGTACGGGGCAACTGGGCCAGCTCCATCAAGAGCGTGCGTGCGCCGTTGCAGAAGAGCAACCTGCGCTCCGGCGAGCGCATGGTCGAAGTGGACGAGGAGGGCAAAGAAGCCCTGACCCTGTTCAAGGTGCTACGCCGCTTCGGTGACTTCGCCACGATGGTCGAGGCCAAGCCTGTGACCGGGCGTACCCACCAGATTCGTGTGCACACCCTGCATGCGGGCCACTGCATCGCCGGCGACACCAAATACGGCGATGAGGATTTCTCCAGGGAAATTCGCGACCTGGGCGGCAAGCGCCTGTTCCTGCACGCCTACATGCTCACCGTGCCGCTGCCCGATGGCGGCGAGCTGAAGTTGCAGGCGCCGGTCGATGAGATGTGGGCCAAGACCGTGGAGCGTTTGAGTGTCGCACCCTGACTACAAGCTGCTGATTTTTGATTGGGACGGCACGCTGTGCAATTCCGTTGGGCGCATCGTCGACTCAATGCACGCGGCCTCGACCCGTTCCGGTTTCGAGTTGTGCACGGATCTGGCGGTAAAAGGCATTATCGGTCTGGGCCTGCCCGAGGCGATCCGTACCTTGTACCCCCGGATCAGCGACACAGAGCTGGTGACTTTTCGTGACCATTACGCCGATCACTACATAGGGCTGGAGGCCACGCCTTCGCCGCTGTTTGACGGCGTAAGGCAATCCCTGGAGGCGTTTCGCGCCGAGGGTTATCACTTGGCTGTGGCCACCGGCAAGGCCCGTCGCGGGCTGGATCGGGTGCTCAAGGCCCACGGGTTTGAAGATTATTTCGATATCACCCGTGCAGCGGATGAAACCGCCAGCAAACCTCACCCTCTGATGCTGGAGCAGATCCTGGCGCATTGCGGCGTAGCGCCGCGTCAGGCGTTGATGGTGGGTGACGCTTCCTTCGACCTGATGATGGCGCGCAATGCCGGCATGGACAGCGTGGCGGTCAGCTACGGCGCCCAGGCTGCCGAAGCCTTGCAGGCATACGAGCCCAGGCTGACGATTGATCATTTTTCTGAACTGCACGCCTGGCTCAGCCGGGCCTGATAAGTCTTTGCTGGGGTTAATGGCATGAGTGACGAGTGGAAAGCGCCCGAAAAGGCCGAAAGCGGTGATGATAAAAGCTGGAAGCTGTTGGAGAAGACCCTGCTGGCCAGTGTCCAGGAGCAGCGCCGTGCACGGCGTTGGGGGATTTTCTTCAAGTTGCTGACGTTTATCTGGCTTATCGCCATGCTGGCGTTGTTCAGCCCGCTGATGGACATGGAAAAAAGCGCCACCCGTAGCAACAACTACACCGCCTTTATCGACGTGAACGGGGTGATTGCCGACAAGGAGTCCGCCAGCGCCGATAATATCGTCGGCGGCCTGCGTGCGGCGTTCGAGGACCCCAAGGTCAAGGGCGTGATCCTGCGCATCAACAGCCCAGGTGGCAGCCCTGTGCAGTCGGGCTACGTGTATGACGAGATTCGCCGCCTGCGCGGCCTGCACCCTGACATCAAGTTGTACGCGGTGATTTCCGACCTGGGCGCCTCGGGGGCCTATTACATCGCCAGCGCCGCTGACCAGATCTATGCCGACAAGGCCAGCCTGGTCGGCTCCATTGGTGTGACAGCGGCCGGTTACGGCTTTGTGGGTACCATGGAGAAGTTGGGGGTGGAGCGTCGCACCTACACCTCGGGTGAGCACAAGTCGTTCCTCGATCCGTTCCAGCCACAAAAGGCCGATGAAACCCAGTTCTGGCAGGGCGTGCTCGACACCACCCATCGTCAGTTCATTGCCAGCGTTAAACAGGGGCGTGGCGATCGTCTGAAGGACAAGGACCATCCTGAGCTGTTCTCCGGCCTGGTGTGGTCCGGTGAGCAGGCATTGCCGTTGGGTTTGATCGACGGCCTGGGCAGTGCCAGTTCGGTGGCGCGCGATGTGATTGGCGAGAAGGAACTGGTGGACTTCACTGTTCAGGAATCGCCGTTTGATCGCTTCTCCAAGAAGCTGGGTGCCAGTGTGGCGGAGAAGCTGGCCTACTACATGGGCTTCCAGGGTCCGACACTGCGCTGAAATATCGGCTTTGTCGCAGTTCAACATGTGGGAGCGGGCTTGCCCGCGATAGCGCCCGGTCAGTCGACATTGAAAGTGACTGGCCCACCGCTATCGCAGGCAAGCCAGCTCCCACATTTGGTTTTGGAGTAGGGCCTAGGGGATTTGCACGCCTTCAGCCAGCAGCATGTCCACCAGTCGAATCAGCGGCAGGCCGACCAGGCTGGTCGCATCCGGCCCTTCGGTGCTCTGAAACAGGCTCACACCCAGCCCTTCGGCCTTGAAGCTGCCTGCGCAGTCATAAGGCTGTTCCGCGCGCAAATAACGCTCGATGCGCTCCACACTCAGTTCGCGCATCTGCACGGTAAATGGCACGCAGTCTACCTGGCAGTGGCCCGTCTCACTGTTGAGCAGCGCCAGGCCGGTCAAAAAGCTCACGCGTTTGCCGCTGGCAGCCAGTAATTGCTCGCGGGCGTTTTCAAAGGTGTGGGGTTTGCCGATAATGCGGCCATCGAGTGCGGCCACCTGATCGGAGCCGATAATCAAATGCCCTGGGTGACGGGCGGCGAGGGCGCGGGCTTTCTCTTGCGCCAGGCGCTTGACCAGCTCAATGGCCGATTCATTTGCGCGATGGCTTTCGTCGATATCCGGCGAGCTGCAGATGAACGGTAGGTGCAGGCGGGCCAGCAATTCCCGGCGATAAACCGAGCTGGAAGCGAGTAATAAAGGCAGCATGGGTGTCTCCTCGAGGCAGCCGCCGATTCTAGCGGGGCGACCAGCTGACGCACAGGGCTGAATTTCCTTTGACATGGCTGGGTGCATCCCTATAATGCTGCGCCTATGTTGAATGACCCGATTCCACCTCACGTTGACCCGCGCAAATTGGCTGATCGTGGCACCACCCTTCAAGGTGAAGTGCTGCTGGCCGATTTGGAGAGACTCTGCGACCCGCTTTCCGACACTGTCGGTACGGTGCAGGCTAAATTCGTTTTTGAACGAGATGAACGTAAGTCTGTGGTAATCCACAGCTTTATCGACACCGAAGTCAAAATGGTTTGCCAGCGTTGTCTTGAGCTGGTCACCCTGCCGATCCACAGCGAATGCAGTTATGCTGTGGTGAAAGAGGGTGCGAATACCCAGTCGTTGCCGAAAGGTTATGACGTGCTGGAACTGGGCGAAGATCCATTGGATCTGCATGCACTGATCGAGGAGGAGCTTTTGCTCGCCTTGCCCATTGTGCCTGCTCATCATCCGGAAGAATGCCAGCAGCCGGAGGGCCTTGATGACGAGGCCGAGCCGAGCGAGGACGAGGTAACGCGGTCCAACCCGTTCAGTGTATTGGCGCAGTTAAAGCGTGACCCAAACGTTTAGGAGTTAATCAATTATGGCTGTTCAGCAGAACAAAAAATCCCGCTCTGCCCGTGACATGCGTCGTTCGCACGATGCCCTGACGGCAAGCACTCTGTCTGTAGAAAAAACCACCGGTGAAATTCACCTGCGTCACCACGTATCGCCAGAAGGCGTATACCGTGGCCGTAAAGTGATCGACAAGGGCGCTGACGAGTAATCACTTGTCTGCTCAAGTCATCGCGATTGACGCAATGGGCGGGGACTTCGGTCCCCGCAGCATTGTTCAGGCTTGCGTTGCCAGCCTGTCTGCTACGCCCTCGCTGCACCTGACCCTCGTCGGTCAACATTCCCTACTTGAAGAACTGATTGCCGGCCATCCGGCGGTGGATCGCGCGCGCCTGACCGTTACTGCGGCCAGCGAAACCATCGGCATGGATGAGAAGCCCGCGGCAGCCTTGCGTGGCAAGCCCGACTCTTCAATGCGGGTAGCCCTTGAGTTGTTGCGTGATGGCAAGGTGCAAGCCTGTGTCAGTGCCGGCAATACCGGGGCGTTGATGGCGTTGTCGCGTCATGTGCTCAAGACGTTGCCGGGTATTGATCGGCCGGCCATGGTTGCGGCGATTCCGACGCAAAAAGGCTATTGCCAACTGCTGGACCTGGGTGCAAACGTCGATTGCAGTGCCGAACACCTGCTCCAGTTCGCCGTGATGGGCTCGGTGGCCGCTGAGGCGTTGGGTGTGGCCCGGCCACGCGTGGCGTTGCTCAATATCGGCACCGAGGACATCAAGGGAAACCAGCAGGTCAAGCTGGCTGCCACCTTGTTGCAAGGTGCGCGGGGCTTGAACTACATCGGTTTTGTCGAAGGTGACGGCTTGTACCGCGGCGAGGCGGATGTGGTGGTGTGCGACGGGTTTGTCGGTAATATCCTGCTCAAGTCCAGCGAAGGCCTGGCGACCATGATCGCCACGCGTATCGAAGCCTTGTTCAAGCACAACCTGGCCTCACGCATGGTCGGCGCGCTGGCGTTGCCGTTGATGCGCCGTCTGCAGGCCGACCTTGCGCCGGCACGGCATAATGGCGCGAGTTTTCTGGGGCTGCAGGGCATTGTGGTAAAAAGCCACGGCTCGGCCGGTGTGCAGGGCTTTCAAAGTGCGATTGCGCGAGCGTTGATCGAGATCCAGGAAAACCTACCGCAACGTTTGCACGGGCGTCTTGAGGATCTGTTGCCTTAGGCGAATCGGCCCGGGAGTGCTTAAATGTGACCGGCCAGTTCAATTGACCATCCAATCTGTCAGTTTCGTTCGCGCCCACCTTCGGTGCGGGCATTTTTGACGACCAGATCATTAGGGGCTTGTTACATGTCTACATCCCTCGCATTCGTCTTTCCAGGGCAGGGTTCGCAGTCCCTCGGCATGTTGGCCGAGCTGGGCGCGCACCATCCGCTGATCCTGGAAACCTTCAAGGAAGCTTCCGATGCCCTGGGTTACGACCTGTGGGCACTGACCCAGCAAGGGCCGGAAGAGCAACTCAATCAAACCGATAAAACCCAGCCGGCGATCCTGACCGCCTCGATCGCCCTGTGGCGCTTGTGGTTGGCCGAAGGCGGTGTACGCCCGGCTTACGTGGCCGGTCACAGCCTGGGCGAGTACAGCGCCTTGGTGGCCGCCGGCAGCCTGACCCTCGCTGAAGCGGTCAAGCTGGTCGAGCGCCGTGGTCAGTTGATGCAAGAAGCTGTTCCAGCCGGGCAGGGCGGCATGGCCGCTATCCTCGGCCTGGACGACGCTGTGGTGATCGAAGCCTGCGCCGAAGCGGCCCAGGGCGAAGTGGTCAGCGCAGTGAACTTCAACTCCCCTGGCCAGGTGGTCATCGCCGGCGCCAAGGCCGCTGTCGAGCGCGCCATTGAGGGCTGCAAGGCCCGTGGTGCCAAGCGCGCCTTGCCGTTGCCGGTGAGCGTGCCGTCGCACTGCGAGCTGATGCGCCCGGCTGCCGAGCGCTTTGCCGAGTCCATTGCCGCCATCAATTGGCAGGCGCCGCAGATTCCGCTGGTGCAGAACGTCAGCGCGGCTGTTGCCGCCGACCTCGACACCCTCAAGCGCGACCTGCTGGAGCAGCTCTACAAGCCGGTACGCTGGGTTGAGTCGGTACAGACCCTGGCTGCCAATGGTGCCACTGAGTTGGTCGAGTGCGGCCCGGGCAAAGTCCTGGCCGGCCTGAACAAGCGTTGCGCCGATGGCGTGTCGACTGCCAACCTCAATACCCCGGATGCCTTCGCTGCCGCGCGCGCGGCACTGGCCTGAACCCCTTTAGGAGAAGCCTGCATGAGTCTGCAAGGTAAAGTTGCACTGGTTACTGGCGCAAGCCGTGGCATTGGCCAGGCGATCGCCCTGGAACTGGGCCGTCAAGGCGCCGTTGTGATCGGCACCGCCACTTCCGCTTCGGGCGCTGAGCGTATTGCCGCGACCTTGAAGGAAAACGGCGTGCAAGGCACCGGTCTTGAGCTGAATGTGACCAGCGACGAGTCTGTTGCTGCTGTGCTGGCCGAGATCACTGCACAGTTCGGCGCACCGGCTATTCTGGTGAACAACGCCGGTATCACCCGTGACAACCTGATGATGCGCATGAAAGACGACGAGTGGTACGACGTGGTCGATACCAACTTGAACAGTCTGTTTCGCCTGTCCAAGGGTGTTTTGCGCGGCATGACCAAGGCGCGTTGGGGCCGAATTATCAATATTGGCTCCGTAGTGGGTGCCATGGGCAACGCAGGCCAAGTAAACTATGCAGCGGCCAAGGCCGGTCTGGAAGGTTTCAGCCGTGCATTGGCCCGTGAAGTCGGTTCGCGTTCGATTACGGTCAACTCGGTGGCCCCAGGGTTCATCGACACCGATATGACCCGCGAACTGCCGGAAGCACAGCGTGAAGCGTTGCTGACCCAGATTCCGCTGGGCCGTCTGGGCCAGGCTCAAGAGATCGCAAATGTGGTCACTTTCCTGGCATCCGACGGTGCGGCATACGTGACTGGGGCTACAATCCCGGTGAACGGCGGGATGTACATGAGTTAAATTGTGACGGATCGCTTCAAAAAAATGTCATACGAGCTGTCTAAAATCCGTTATAAAGCTGCAACTTAATTTATAGGCAGGTGGCCGGTCGGGTACGAGGGTGAAGCTTTCAGTTGAAAAGCTGAAAAGGCTTTCTATACACTTACCCACTGGCCAGCTGCCTGAATTTGTCCATTAGGAGTTAAACAAGGTATGAGCACCATCGAAGAGCGCGTCAAGAAAATCGTTGCCGAGCAACTGGGCGTTAAAGAAGAAGAAGTGACCAACTCCGCTTCCTTCGTTGAAGACCTGGGTGCCGATTCCCTTGACACCGTTGAGCTGGTGATGGCTCTGGAAGAGGAATTCGAGACCGAAATCCCGGACGAAGAAGCTGAAAAAATCACTACTGTTCAAGCTGCTATCGACTACGTTACTGCCCACCAGGCGTAATAGTTTGTAGTCGTCGCTTGCTGTCAGGGAAAAACCGCACTGCTGTAACGGCGTGCGGTTTTTTCTTTAAGCGGTGATGAAAAATAAGCTGCGAAGCAAAGTGTCGTCATTAGAAAAAGGAGAGTGCTGTGTCGCGTAGACGCGTCGTAGTCACCGGTATGGGTATGTTGTCGCCACTGGGTACAGATGTGCCGAGCAGTTGGCAGGGCATTCTGGCTGGCCACAGTGGTATTGGTCTGATCGAACACACGGACCTTTCTGCCTATTCCACCCGTTTTGGCGGCTCGGTAAAGGGCTTCAATGTCGAGGAATATCTCTCGGTCAAAGAATCCCGCAAGCTCGACCTGTTCATTCAATACGGCCTGGCAGCCGGTTTTCAGGCGGTGCGTAATGCCGGCCTGGAAGTCACCGACGCCAACCGTGAGCGCATCGGCGTGGCCATGGGTTCGGGTATTGGCGGTTTGACCAATATCGAAGAAACCAGCCGCACGCTGCACGATTCCGGCCCCCGTCGAATTTCGCCGTTCTTCGTGCCGGGCTCGATCATCAATATGATTTCCGGTTTCCTGTCGATCCATCTGGGCGCACAGGGCCCCAACTACGCCATTGCCACGGCGTGCACCACCGGCACGCACTGCATCGGCATGGCGGCGCGTAATATCGCCTATGACGAAGCCGATGTGATGATCGCCGGTGGCGCCGAAATGGCCGCCTGCGGCCTCGGCATGGGCGGCTTCGGCGCGTCCCGTGCGCTGTCGACGCGCAATGACGAGCCGACTCGCGCCAGCCGTCCGTGGGACAAGGGCCGTGATGGCTTTGTACTGGCTGACGGTGCCGGTGCGCTGGTACTCGAAGAGCTGGAGCACGCCAAGGCGCGTGGTGCCACTATTTACGCCGAGCTGATCGGCTTCGGCATGAGCGGCGACGCCTACCACATGACCTCGCCGCCGTCCGACGGTGCCGGTGCTGCACGTTGCATCACCAACGCCTTGCGCGATGCGAAGGTCAACGCCAACCAGGTGCAGTACATCAATGCACACGGCACATCGACCCCGACGGGCGACCTGGCGGAAGCCGAAGCCATCAAGTCGGTGTTCGGTGAGCACGCCTACAAGCTGGCGGTCAGTTCCACCAAGTCCATGACCGGCCACCTGTTGGGTGCGGCGGGCGCGGTCGAGGCGATCTTCAGCGTCATGGCCATCAAGGATCAGGTCGCTCCGCCGACCATCAACCTTGATGAGCCGGACGAGGGCTGCGACCTCAACTTCGTGCCTCACGAAGCGCAACCTATGCCGATCGACGTGGTGATCTCCAACTCGTTCGGTTTCGGTGGCACCAACGGTTCCCTGGTGTTCCGCCGGTTCGCCGAGTGATGCACAGCTGGGTCGACGGTCAGCCAGCGGGCAGCGTGCCCCTGAAAGATCGTGGCCTGGCGTACGGCGATGGCCTGTTTGAGACCATCGCCGTCAAGGCCGGGCAGCCGGTGCTGCTCGACCGTCACCTGCAACGCCTTGAAGAGGGGTGCAGGCGCCTCGCCTTGATTGCGGATCAAACCCTGATCCGCAGCGAAGTGCTGGCTTACGCCGCTGCCATGGGCAATGGCGTACTCAAATTGATCCTCACCCGTGGCGACAGCCTGCGCGGTTATGGCATCAACCCTGGCGTCCCCGTGCGCCGTATCTTGCAGGGCAATCCGCCCGCTGCTTATCCTCTGGCCCATGCAACCGATGGCATCCGCCTGTTTGCGTGCGCCACGCGCTTGGCCGAGCAGCCGTTGCTGGCGGGCCTCAAGCACCTGAATCGTCTTGAACAAGTGATCGCCCGCGCCGAATGGCAGGATGCCGAACATGCCGAGGGCTTGATGCTGGACAGGTCCGGTCGGGTCATCGAAGGCGTGTTCAGCAACCTGTTCGTGGTGCGCAATGGCTTGTTAGTAACCGCTGATCTGAATCGTTGCGGGGTTGCCGGCGTCATGCGCGCTGAGATTCTGGCCCAGGCGCAAACCCTGGGCATCCCGGTGGCCGTGGCCGACATCAGCATGGACCAGTTGCAACAGGCCGACGAAGTTTTCGTGTGCAACAGCGTTTATGGCATTTGGCCCGTACGTGGTTGCGCCGGGATGAGCTGGTCGGTTGGGCCGCTCACCCGTAAACTGCAGGGCATTGTTCGCGCGCTATTGGAAATTTGAGTTGATACGAAAACTGGTTTTACTGCTGCAGATCGGCCTGGTCTCGGCAGGCTTGCTACTGGGCTTTTCGGCCTGGAAGCTCGACTCTGCGCTGAAGCAGCCCCTGAATCTGACCCAGGAACAATTGCTCGATGTTCCCGCTGGGGCGACCCCGACGGGCACCTTCAATCGCCTTGAAACCGAAGGCGTGCTGGAGGGCGCCTTCTGGTTGCGCCTCTACTGGCGCTTCAACCTCGACGGCCAGCCGCTGCACAGCGGCGAATACCGCATGACCCCAGGCCTGACGGCCGAAGGCCTGATCGGCCTGTGGCAGCGCGGCGAAGTGGTGCAATACAGCCTGACATTGGTGGAAGGCTGGAACTTCCGCCAGGTGCGTTCAGCGTTGGCCAAACACGAAAAGATCGTGCAGACCCTGTCGGGCCTGAGCGACAGCGAAGTGATGGATAAGCTCGGCCACCCTGGCGTATTTCCCGAAGGGCGGTTCTTTCCTGACACCTATCGCTTCGTGCGCGGCATGACCGATGTCGAATTCCTGAAAAAAGCCTACAACCGCCTGGACGAG
The DNA here is from genome assembly GCF_002742515.1 of Pseudomonas sp. 2822-15. NCBI lineage: Bacteria > Pseudomonadati > Pseudomonadota > Gammaproteobacteria > Pseudomonadales > Pseudomonadaceae > Pseudomonas > Pseudomonas sp. 2822-15. The sequence continues at coordinate 275,469 of NZ_LJRY01000170.1, forward strand.
GTACTGGCCCAGGAATGGAGCCAGCGCGCCGCCGATGCGCCGTACACCGACCCTTACCAGGCGCTGATCATGGCCTCCCTGGTAGAAAAGGAAACCGGTGTGCCGCAAGAGCGCGGGCAGATCGCCGGAGTGTTCGTGCGTCGCTTGAAAATCGGCATGCTGCTCCAGACCGACCCGACGGTGATCTACGGCCTGGGCGAGCGTTACACCGGCAAGCTGACCCGCGCGCACCTCAAGGAAGCCAATCCCTATAACACCTACATGATTGCCGGCCTGCCGCCGACGCCAATCGCCATGGTCGGCCGCGAGGCGATCCATGCGGCGTTGAACCCGGTGGCCGGCAGTAGCCTGTACTTCGTCGCCCGAGGCGATGGCAGCCATATTTTCTCCGATGACCTGGATGCGCATAATGCCGCCGTGCGTGAGTTCCAACTCAAGCGCCGCGCCGATTATCGCTCCAGCCCGGCACCGGCGGTAAAACCGCCGGAAGATGCGACGCCACCGACCGATGCCGCGCCGGTTGAAAAAACCGCCGAGCCTGCGCCGGACGCCGCTGCGCCGCAAAGCCCGCAATGACTCTGACTAAGGACTGCCTGTGACTGGCTTGTTTATTACCCTGGAAGGCCCGGAAGGCGCCGGCAAAAGCACCAACCGCGATTACCTGGCCGAGCGTTTGCGCGCTGAAGGCATCGAGGTGCTGCTGACCCGTGAGCCCGGCGGTACGCCGCTGGCCGAGCGTATTCGTGAAGTGTTGCTGGCACCAGGTGAAGAACAGATGAACCCGGACACTGAGCTGCTGTTGGTGTTTGCCGCCCGCGCCCAGCATTTGGCCGAAGTGATTCGCCCGGCCCTGGCACGGGGTGCTGTGGTGATTTGCGACCGTTTTACCGATTCCACTTATGCTTACCAGGGCGGCGGGCGCGGCTTGTCCCTTGAGCGCATCGCCAGTCTGGAGGCTTTCGTCCAGGGCGACTTGCGCCCCGACCTGACCCTGCTGTTCGACCTGCCGATCGAAGTCGGCATGGCTCGCGCCAGTGCCCGTGGCCGCCTGGATCGGTTCGAGCTGGAAGGTTCGACATTCTTCAATGCGGTCCGTAGCGCGTTCCTGCAGCGCGCCAAGGCTGAGCCTGCGCGTTACTCCTTACTGGACGCAGCCCAGCCACTGGCGCAGGTACAGCAGGCCATCGATGCTCTGCTGCCTGAACTTCTGGAGCGCGCCCGTGGCTGAAGCCTACCCGTGGCAAGACAGCCTCTGGCAGCAATTGGCCGGGCGCGCCCAGCATGCCCACGCCTATTTGCTGCACGGCCCCATTGGCATCGGCAAGCGCGCCCTGGCCGAGCGCCTGATGGCCAGCCTGCTGTGCAAGCAACCGGTCAACCTGCAAGCGTGCGGTGAGTGCAAATCCTGCCTGCTGCTCAAGGCTGGCAGCCACCCCGACAACTACCTGCTCGAACCTGAAGAGGCCGACAAGGCGATCAAGGTCGACCAGGTGCGTGACCTTGTCAGCTTCGTGGTGCAGACCGCGCAGATGGGCGGGCGCAAGGTGGTGCTGATCGAGCCGGTGGAGGCGATGAACATCAACGCCGCCAACGCTTTGCTCAAGAGTCTGGAAGAGCCGTCGGGCGACACCGTGCTGTTGCTGGTCAGCCATCAGTCCAGCCGTTTGCTGCCGACTATCCGCAGCCGTTGCGTGCAGCAGGCCTGCCCGCTGCCGAGCGAGGCCATGAGCCTGCAATGGCTGGCGCAGGCGCTGCCGGAATGCTCTGCCGACGAACGGGTCGAGTTGCTGACCCTGGCTGCCGGTTCACCCTTGGCGGCGGTAAAGCTGCAGGCCCAAGGCGTGCGTGAGCAACGCGCACTCGTGGTGGATGGCGTCAAAAAGCTACTCAAGCAGGAACAGTCCGCCACGCAACTGGCCGAAGGCGTCTGGAAGGATATTCCGTTGCTGCTGCTGTTCGACTGGTTCTGTGACTGGTCGAGCCTGATCCTGCGCTACCAGCTGACCCAGGACGAAAACGGCCTGGGCCTGCCGGATATGCGCAAGGTGGTGCAGTACCTGGCGCAAAAAAGCGCCCAGGACAAGGTGCTGAACATTCAGGACTGGATCCTGGCCCAGCGCCAGAAAGTCCTCGGCAAAGCCAACCTCAACCGCGTGCTGTTGCTCGAAGCACTGCTGGTGCAATGGGTTGGTTTGCTCGGCCGGCGTTAATTTTCGTGGCCGACGGGTGTATCGTCGGCCAGACACTTCCCATGAATTAAGTCGTACTTTCCTATGCTCGTAGATTCCCACTGCCACCTTGATCGCCTCGACCTTGCCCAGCACGGCGGCTCCCTCGATGCCGCCCTGGAAGCGGCCCGCCAGCGTGGGGTAGGGCACTTCCTGTGCATCGGCGTGAGCGCCGACAACGCCGCCGACGTCAAAGCCTTGGCTGATCGCTATGCCGATGTCGATTGTTCGGTCGGCATCCACCCGCTGGACCTCAAGCCGGGTGAAGCGCCGGCTCTGGATTGGCTATTGAGCGAGCTCAATCACCCACGCGTGGTGGCGATTGGCGAAACCGGCCTGGATTACCATTACGAACCTGAAGCCGCCGAGTTGCAGCAAGCCTCCTTCCGCCTGCACCTGCAAGCCGCCCGGCAGACCGGCAAACCGGTGATCGTCCACACCCGAGGCGCCCGCGCTGACACCTTGACGCTATTGCGCGAAGCGGCCTTGCCCCAGGCCGGCGTGCTGCATTGCTTCACCGAAGACTGGGACATGGCCAAGGCCGCGCTGGACCTGGGCTTTTACATTTCCCTGTCAGGTATCGTCACCTTCCGCAACGCCGACGCCTTGCGCGACGTGGCGCGTCAGGTGCCGGCCGACCGCCTGCTGGTGGAAACCGATTCGCCGTACCTGGCGCCGATCCCCCATCGCGGCAAGCCGAACCTGCCGGAATACGTGCGTGATGTGGCCGATTACCTGGCGATGCTGCGCGGTGAATCCTTTGAGCGCTTTGCCGAGCAGACCACCGAGAACTTCAAGCGTCTGTTCCCGCTGGCCCACGTGGCCGGCTGAGGCGGTCAAATCGCAGGCAAAAAAAACCCGGGTTCTGGGGGGTGAATCCGGGTTAAGACCATTAGGAGTAAAACAAGGGCACACAGTCCGTCGGTACCCAGGTCGACGCGTCACTTGGGGGAGATGTCGCGCCGACAATTCAAGTATTGATCAGTATCCGATTCAGTCCAGTCGCGATTGGTCGTTTTTTAAACAGATTTGGAATACGCGCGCTTCGCTTGAGTTCTCATTGAGCGCAAGCACGGCTGCAGTTGTTGCGTATTATTTCTGACTGATAACGCCTCAATCGTTGGCGCGCTGAAACTAAAACGCACGCTGGGTTCACATAGGCGTTGCCCAACGACCGTTCAGTCGGGATAATCCCTCGCATCGGGTAAATCGTATCGCCACGTATCCGTGGCCCTGCGTAACCCTCCCTCATTCCGACCTCTGCAGACCTCTTCCTCATGCACAAAGAACCCCGTAAGGTCCGTGAGTTTCGCCGCCGTGAGCAGGAAATTCTCGACACTGCACTCAAGTTATTCCTCGAACAAGGTGAAGACAGCGTCACCGTCGAGATGATTGCGGATGCCGTGGGTATCGGCAAAGGCACGATCTATAAACACTTCAAATCCAAGGCCGAGATCTACCTGCGGCTGATGCTCGACTACGAGCGCGACTTGAACGAGCTGTTGCATTCGGCTGATGTGGACAAGGACAAGGAGGCGCTGTCACGCGCCTATTTCGAATTCCGCATGCGTGACCCGCAACGCTACCGCCTGTTCGACCGCCTGGAAGAAAAGGTGGTCAAGGGCCATCAAGTGCCGGAAATGGTCGAGGAGCTGCACAAGATCCGCGCTTCGAACTTCGAGCGCCTCACGCTGCTGATCAAGGGTCGCATCAGCGAAGGCAAGCTGGAAGACGTGCCGCCGTATTTCCATTACTGCGCCGCCTGGGCATTGGTACATGGCGCCGTTGCGCTGTACCACTCTCCGTTCTGGAGCAATGTGCTGGAAGATCAGGAAGGTTTCTTCCAGTTCCTGATGGACATCGGCGTGCGCATGGGCAACAAGCGCAAGCACAGCACTGAACTGCCGAGCGCTGAGCCTAAGAGCGGCGACGCTCCCGCTGTTTAAGCTATTCCCGACAGTGATGGCGCAATGATTTGCTGCCGCTTGCAGTACCCCAGGAATATACTCAGGCAAGGACGCTTGCTAAAAGCTGATTTTTCAGTCAGCTTTTAGCGCGCCTGAACCATCCTCTGCCGGAGTGTTCCATGATCGTTGATCGTCAAGGCAGGCGATTTCGCAATTTGCGGATCAGCCTGACCTCAGCCTGCAATTACGCGTGTACCTACTGCGTGCCAAACGGCAAGCGGCTGGTGGCTGCCCAGGACGAACTCTCGGCCGAGGCCATGGCGCGCGGCGTTGCCTATCTGATCGAAGCGGCCGGCATCGAGCGTTTGCGTATCACCGGCGGCGAACCGTTGGTCAGCCCCAAGCTGGAAGCTTTCATGGGGGCTGTGGGCGGCATGGGCCTGAGTGACATCAGCCTGACGACAAATGGCCAACTGCTCGCGCGCAAGTTGCCACTGTTGGTCGACGCGGGTATTCGGCGAATCAACGTGTCCCTCGATACCCTGGATGCTGACGCCTTCCGCAGCATCGCCCGGGGTGGCGACCTGGCCACCGTGCTCGATGGCATGGACCAGGCCCGCGCTGCCGGCATCAAGATCAAGGTCAATATGGTGCCGTTGCGCGGGCAGAACCTTGACCAGGTGATGCCGCTGCTCGACTACTGCCTGGAGCGTGGCTATGAGCTGCGGTTTATCGAACTGATGCGCATGGGCCATCTGGCCAAGGATTCCAATGCGTTCCTGCAGCAGTTCGTCAGCCTGCAGCAACTGCTCAGCCTGATCGGCGAACATCACGAATACCTGCAAGCCAACGCGCCGATTGATGCCACGGCGGTGCGCTATGAAGTGCCCGGCAAAGGCTTCTTTGGCGTGATCGCCAACGAAAGCGTGCCGTTCTGCCGCACCTGTTCGCGCCTGCGCTTGTCGTCTACTGGTTGGTTGCATGGCTGCTTGTCGTCGAGCAACCGCCACTATGTGGGCGACCTGCTGGACCAACCGCGCCATCAGGCACTGCCGGCCCTGCAAGGTCTGTTGATGAAGGCCCTGGGCGACAAGCAGGAAGTGGCCTTCTCCGGCGGCGCCACGGTCATGAAGATCATCGGCGGCTAAAACCGCGTGCAATCGAATGTGGGAGCAGGCTTTTTGTGGGAGCCGGCTTGCCTGCGATGCAGGCACCTCGGTACATCAGGCACACAGAGTTGATGCCATCGCAGGCAAGCCAGCTCCCACATTTGCTTTGCATTGCACTTGAGTGGCGCGGATTCTGCATCTTGTGCCCATTCGCCGGTTTTCCGTCACCGGCTTCTGGAGGATTAGGATGCGTAGTCTGGTTTTGTTGCTGGCGTCAGTGGCGCTGAGTGGCTGCATGACCGTCAGCGATATGGCCGAAGGCACCCGCTATCAGATGAGCGACGCCGGGCTGCTGGACCACAGTGACACCCGCCGTACCGCCTCGGTGCGCATACAGCCGGACTCCTTTGTGTTTATCGCCCAGGGCGCCTTTGTGCCGCCCGGCAGCGCCTATCCGCGTCCCAATGTGGTGGCCGAAGAAGCCTTCAACGGCTTTGTCGAATATTTCCCGATGGTGCGCCGCGCCCGTAAGCCGGAAGGCCTTGAACAGGCCATGGCCGAAGCCCGTGCGGCGGGCGCTCACTACCTGCTGTATTGCCGTTTTGCGGCAGCCGATGACCGTATCGGCAATGCCGATGAGTGGACCGACCAGCAAGCGTTGGACCGTGTCGGCCTGGACAACGGCGTAATCCAGATCATGTTGATCGAGACCAGCACCCAATATTTGATTGATACTGCACGCATTCGCAGTCGTGGCGGTTTACTGACGTTCCACGACAACAAGCCAGAAGACTTGATTGCCCGCCCGCTGGCCCAGTACGCCCGCGGCCTGTTGGGGATGGGTGATCAATAAAATCCAGAGGAGAACCCTATGACCGATTCCGCCAAGGCCAATGATCTATTGGCCCAACTGCCCAAGGGCAAGGGGCCGGCGCCGGTACATCTATGGAACCCGGATTTCTGCGGCAACATCGACATGCGCATCGCCCGTGACGGCACCTGGTTTTACCAGGGCACGCCGATCGGGCGTAAGCCGATGGTCAAGCTGTTCTCCAACATCATCCGCCGCGATGGCGATGAGTATTTCCTGGTCACTCCCGTGGAAAAGGTCGGCATCAGCGTCGATGATGCGCCGTTTGTCGCGGTGACGCTGGAAGTCCAGGGGCAGGGCGAAAGCCAGGTGCTGCGCTTTACCACCAATGTTGACGAAGACATTGACGCGGGCCTTGAACACCCCTTGCGGGTGGTGATCGACCCGATCACCCAGGAGCCCGCGCCTTACCTGCGAGTGCGTACCAACCTTGAAGCCCTGGTGCATCGCAACGTGTTTTACCAATTGGTCGAGTTGGCGGTCAGCCGTCCGATCAACGGTCAGAGCTGGCTGGGCGTATGGAGCGGCGGGGAGTTTTTCCGTATTGGCCTGGAGCCCTGAGGCCGATTTTTTCATCATACTGAAATAATTTTGCTTGCTGAGATCGGGCGCTTTCGGTTATCAATTTGTACATGATTAGACATGTCCGATTTGATAAGAAAAAACGCGTCGTCGACGAACTCATCCGCCGTATCGAAGGTGGAGTGATGGCCGACGGTTTCCTGCTGCCGGGCGAGCATCAACTGGCCGAGGAGTTTGCGGTCAGCCGTGGCACCTTGCGCGAAGCCCTGGCGGAGCTCAAACGGCGCAACTACATCGCCACGCAGAGCGGCGTCGGCTCCATCGTCACCTTTGACGGCATGGCGCTCGATCAACGCAGCGGCTGGGCACAGGCGCTGGCCGATACCGGCGCGTTGGTCATCACCGACATCCTGCGCCTGGAAGCCGTGACGCGACCGGACCTGCTCAGCCGTTTCGGCAGCGACCAATTTATCGCCCTCGACCGCCGTCGGCGCACCCCCGATGGCACCGCTGTGTCCCTCGAACGTTCGCTGATGCCCGCCACCGGCGGCCTGGAAAGCTTGCCGCGTGTGGGCCTGATCGATAATTCCCTGACCATCACCCTGGCCGCCTATGGCTATGTGGGCGCCGAAGGGGACCAGTGGATCGGCGCCGAGCCCTTGAGCGATGAAGACGCCGAACTGCTCGGCCGCCCAGCCGGTACGGTGTTTCTCAAAGCCTCGCGCACCACCTACGACCGCCGCGAACGCCTCATGGAGCATGTCGAAAGCTTGCTCGACCCTTTGCATTTTCGCCTGCACCTGCAGTTTGGAGCTTCGAAATGACCGCGCAAAATCGTGCCCTCGGTGCTTTCTACGGCCTGGCCCTGGGCGATGCATTGGGCATGCCCACCCAGTCGTTGAGCCGTGAGCAGGTGCAGCAGCGTTTCGGGGCCATCACCGCTCTGGAAGCGGCCGGCGCCGACCAACCCATCGCGCCGAACATGCCGGCCGGCTCCATCACCGACGACACCGAGCAGGCGATCCTGGTGGGTGAGTTGCTGGTGCAAGGGCAGGGCAAAATCGAACCCACGGTACTCGCCCAGCGCCTGATCGACTGGGAAGCGGCGATGCGCGCCAAAGGCTCCCAGGACTTGCTGGGGCCATCGACCAAACGCGCTATCGATATGATTCTCGCCGGCCACACCCCGGAAGAATCCGGGCGCTACGGCACCACCAATGGCGCCGCGATGCGCATCACGCCGGTCGGGATTGCCGCCGACGTCAGCGACCCGGCGCGGTTTATCCAGGCGGTGATCCAGGCCTGCCAGGTCACCCATAACACCAACCTGGGCATCTCCAGCGCTGCGGCAGTGGCGGCGGTGGTTTCGGCGGGTATCAACGGTGTGGATTTGGGCGAGGCCCTGAACATCGGCACCCAGCTCGCCCAGCAGGCCGAAGGCCATGGCCACTGGATTGCCGGTGGGCGGATTTCCACACGCATCAGTTGGGCGCGCACCTTGAGCGTCGGCAGCGGCGATAAAGCCCTGTTTGCCGACCTGCTTTACGAACTGATCGGCACCTCCGTCGCGTCCCAGGAGTCGGTGGTGGTCTCGTTTGCCCTCGCCCAGCAAGTGGCGGTGGGCGACATGAATGCCTTCGAAGCGCTGTGCCTGGCGGCCAGCCTTGGCGGCGACACCGACACCATTGCCGCCATGCTGGGCGCGATGTTGGGCGCGTGCCTGGGCATGCAGTGCTGGTCTGAGGCGATGATTGAGCAGGTCAAGCAGGTCAATGGCCTGGATTTGCAGGCGTTGGTTCAAGGGCTGCTGCCATTGCGCTGAACACCACTAAGCAAACATGTGGGAGCTGGCTTGCCTGCGATAACGGTGTGCCAGCCACTGATGCACTCACTGAAAGACCGCTATCGCAGGCAAGCCAGCTCCCACATTAAATCGTGTTTGAGTCAGGACGACCGATTAAAGCTTTGACTATCTGCCACAACCACAACAATACAGGCACCAGGAGCACCCCTCATGAGCAGCACTTCTTCCGGCCAAAGTGCCGGGCAATTGGAAACACGCGGCATCGAACCGGTCCCCGAAGGCGAGTGCAACGGCCACCCGCTGCAACTGTTCTGGGTGTGGTTCGCGGCCAACATCAGCATCCTTGGCTTGCCGCTCGGCGCGACCCTGGTGGCGTTCCGTGGCCTGGCGATCTGGCAGGCGATCATTGTGGCGATCCTCGGCGCCGCCGGCTCCTTTGCCGTGGTGGGCATCATCTCGATTGCCGGCCGCCGTGGCCGGGCGCCGAGCCTGACGCTGTCGCGCGCCATCTTCGGTGTGCGCGGTAATATCGGCCCCACGCTGGTCTCGTTGATGTCGCGGCTGGGCTGGGAAACCGTCAATACCACCACTGCTGCCTTTGTGCTGCTGTCGTTGTGTTCGATCCTGTTCGGCTCGCCGGTCGAAGCCAAAAGCGCACCGGTACTCACGCTGATCTTTATCGCCATCTTCGTGCTGCTGACCCTGTCCGTATCCGGTCTCGGCCACGCTACCTTGCTGGTGATCCAGAAGTGGGCCACCTACGTGTTCGGCGCGTTGAATATCCTGGTGGGCGGCTTCCTATGTGCCACCATCGACTGGAGCGCGGTGTTCAACGCCACTCCGGCGCCACTGAGCGCCATGATCATTGGCGTCGGCACCATGGCCGCCGGTACCGGTATCGGCTGGGCCAACGCCGGTGCCGACATGTCGCGCTACCAGCACCGCAGCGTCAAGGCCGTGCGCCTGGTGGCGTCTGCCGCGTTTGGGGCGGGCATTCCGCTGGTGCTGTTGATCACCCTCGGCGGCCTGCTGTCGGTGGGCAACAACGACCTGGCGTCGGCCACCGACCCGATCATCGCGATCCGCGACATGCTGCCGACCTGGATGGCCGTGCCGTACTTGATCACCGCGTTCGGCGGGCTGCTGCTCTCCAATAACCTCTCGGTGTACTCGGCCGGTCTCACCACCTTGACCTTGGGCCTTAAGGTCAAACGCGTGCATGCGGTGATCGTCGACATCGTGGCGATCTTCGCCGGCTCCATCTACTTCATGTTGATTGCGGACAGTTTCTACGGCCCGTTCATCACCTTCATCTCACTGCTGGCCGTGCCCATCACCGCTTGGGTGGGGATCTTTGTGGTCGACCTGATTCACCGTCACTGCTACAGCCCCAAAGACCTGCTGGACGTAAGCCCGAGCAGCGCCTACTGGTATCGCGGCGGTGTGGAATGGCGTGCATTCGGCGCCTGGGCCGTGGCGATCGTGCTGGGTTTCAGCTTCACCACCATCGGCACCACTGCCGAAAACATCTGGTTCGCCGGGCCTTTGTCCGACTCCTGGCTGGGCCACAACGGCCTGGGCTGGATCGTCACCTTCCTGGTGGCCGGCGGGATTTATGCGGTACTGGGCGGCGCAGCTGACCGTCGTCCGGCTTTGGTAGAGCGCGCTAATGTCTAGATTGCTGCACACCGGCCAGGTCATCGTCGACCTGGTCATGGCCCTCGACACACTGCCTGCAGCCGGCGGCGACGTGCTGGCAAAATCCGCCAGTTTCGAGGCCGGCGGGGGCTTCAACGTGATGGCTGCCGCCCGGCGTAATGGTTTGCCGGTGGTTTACCTTGGCCGCCATGGCAGCGGGCGCTTCGGCGACCTGGCGCGCGTCGCCATGCAGGCCGAAGGCGTGGAAATGGCCCAGGCGGCCAGCGAGGGCAAGGACACCGGTTTGTGTGTGTCGCTGACCGAAGCCAGCACCGAGCGCACCTTCATTTCGCATATCGGCGCTGAAGGGGATTTGAGCGCAGAGGACCTGGCAGGCGTGGTGCCGCGCGCAGACGATTATGTCTACGTCAGCGGCTACAGCTTGTTACTCGACGGCAAGGCCCAGGCGCTGCTTGATTGGTTGCTGGCGCTGCCACGGGAGATCACCGTGGTGTTCGACCCGGGGCCGTTGGTCAAGGCGCCGGATTCGGCATTGATGGCGGCCTTGCTGCCGCGCATCGACATCTGGACCAGCAATGGCCCTGAAGCCCTGGCGTTTACCGGGGCCGGAACGCTGTCCGAAGCGCTGCGCGAACTCAATCGTCACCTGTCGGCCGAAGCATCATTGGTGGTGCGTGATGGGCCAAATGGCTGCTGGGTGAGTCGCCACGGAAAGGCCGAGCATGTGCCGGGTTTCAAGGTGCAGGCGGTCGACAGCAACGGCGCGGGCGATGCCCATGCCGGGGTGTTTCTGGCCGGGTTGGCCGAGGGTTTAACCCCAGCAGTGGCGGCGCGTCGAGCCAATGCGGCGGCGGCGTTGGCGGTCACGCGCTGGGGGCCGGCGACGTCGCCTGGCAGGGCCGAAGTCGACGCCTTAGTCGCCGAATAAACACGAATAAAAATGTGGGAGCTGGCTTGCCTGCGATAGCGGTGCGCCAGCTAGTACATATTCTGCTGAGACATCGCCATCGCGGGCAAGCCCGCTCCCACATTTGATCTTCGTCTAGTTCACACGGTACCTTCGCCTTCCAGCTTGCGCGCCTCATCAACACCCGAAGCAGTCAGCTTGATCGGCAGGTTCAACGAGTATTCACCGGCGTCGTCGGTGGTCACATGCCCATCCTTGATAAATCCGCGGTCCTGCAAAAACGCCAGCACACTGGCGACCTCTTTTTCGCCGCGGTAGTTGTCCAGCACCTCCTTGCCCAGGCCGTTGGGGTGGGCGTGCAGCAGGCGGGTGAGGACTTCTTTTTCAAGGTTTCTATCGACGTTCATGCGTACCTCTTCACTGGGAAATGATCGGGTGTCGGTGCGGCTATCGATGCATCACGGCGCAGGTTGTTTCGGGGCGCCCGGAATGTTGCTGTCATCGCCTTTGTTGATTTTGGGTTCTTCATTGACGCCTGGACCCATTTTGCCGTTACCGACTGCCGCCGGGGCCTGGCGTTGGGTGTCGGCGCCTTTGGTGCGAGGGTCTGCACCGTTATCGATAATCGCGCCACCGTTGGTTTCCATCCCTGTGCCCATCGAATCCTGAGACTCCTTGGTAGCAGGGTTGGTGGTGCCGGTAGACGAGGTGGCGGCAACTGCACTCAACGAAGCGGCGGACAGCAGGCCGGTTAGGGCGAGGGCAGCAAACTTGGAATTCTTCATGAGGGTGTCTCCATATGATTAATGTCCTTACCCCTTATTGGTCCGCCCCGGTTTGCGGTTCGTGCCTTGATGGCGACGAACGGTCTTAACTCACCTGTAAGATTTTGTGTGCCGAACGCTGGCGCCAGATCAATCGCGCCACCGTGATCAACCAGTTGAACAAGGCCACGCCCAGCACACTTGCCAGCAGCGTCGGCAAGCCGTAATCGACGATGAGCTTGCCCGCCAGCAGCGGAAAGCCGAACACCCCGACAAAGTACGCCAGGCTGAACAGCAGCAAGGCTTGTGACGTTGTACCGGGCGGCGCCTCATTGGCCACCAGCCCATTGATCACCGAATACGTCAGGCCATAACCCACGCCGAGCGTGGCGGCTGCCAACAGGTAACTGAGGTTGCCACTCACGCCAAACGCAAACAGCGCGATCGAGCCGAGCATGATCCCGGACAGCACGCAGGCGGCCCCGTACGCATCGCGCCTGACCACGTAGCCCGCGATCAATAGCCGGCTGGTAATGGCGGCGCTCAGGAAGCCGCCGAAGAACAGCGAATAGTCCAACCCATGCGCAGCGGCATAGCTGGTCTGAAACGATGAAAGCCCGCCAAACACGCAGCCGCCCAAGCCAACCATCAGGATCGCAAACGCGGCTTTGGATGACAGCACGCGGCGGCTCGACGCCCAGGAAATCTTCGAGGTGGGCGCATTCGCGTGGTGTTTGAGGTGCACGCCCATTCGCCAGAACAGCAGCACGCCGACCAGGCTGGCCACACCGGCAATATAGAAGGCCGCTGTCAGCGGCAGGCCCAGCGCGCCGGCGGCGCGGCCGAGCAAAGGCCCGGCACCGATTCCGCTCAACATACTGCCCGACAGCAGCGCAAAATATTTGGCCCGCTGCGCCGGCTGCACCAGCAGTGTCACGATGATCGGCCCCAGGGTGTAGAACACGCCCCAGCCCAGCCCCAGGGACAGACCGAACAGCATCAACCCCAGGCCAAACCCGGGTGTCAGGGCAAACCCCAGGCACGCCACCACCAGCAATACGCCCATGCCCGCGATGGCGCGCGCCGCACCGACGGCATCAGCCAAGTGCCCACAGAACAGCACCGCCACGAACGTGCTGAGCATCGCCATGGAAATTACGCTGCCGGCGTCGTGTTCATTGCCGCCGCGCGAATGAATCAGCAGCGACAGCAAAAACGTCGAGCCGTAGGACAGTGACAACAGGAAGCTGGCGAGGCAGAACAGGGCGAACAGCTTAGTGTTTACCGCAGGTGTGGAATGCATGGGGCAACCTGGAATTTATTAGCGTGAGTTATTAGCGTTATGGCGACTGTTTACCATGCGCGCGTGCCGGGTTTGTTCTGTGGTTGGTGGTGCTTGCTTTACGCGTGGCCGGAGTAATCAAATTGCACTGCAATCAGTCATCAAAGCGCCTTAGTATGTGGCCTTTGACATTGCCCAAGGCCCGCCCATGACCATCGAGATTCGCCCTGCCGTGCCCAGCGACGCTGCGCAGATCCTGACTTTCATCACCGAGCTTGCCGAATACGAGAAAGCCCGCCATGAAGTGATCGCCAGCGTGGTGGATATCGAGCGCAGCCTGTTCAGCGAGGGCGCCACCGCCCATGGCCTGATCTGCTCACGGGATGGTCTGCCGATTGGCTTTGCGGTGTTCTTCTTCAGTTACTCCACCTGGCTGGGCAGCAACTGCCTGTACCTCGAAGACCTCTACATCAACCCCGAGCAACGCGGCGGCGGGGCTGGCAAGAAGCTCCTGCGCCACCTGGCCAGGATCGCCTGCGACAACGGTTGCGGGCGTTTCGAGTGGAGCGTGCTGGACTGGAACGAGCCGGCGATTGCCTTCTACAAGTCCATCGGCGCCCAGCCGCAGGAAGAGTGGGTGCGCTATCGCATGGAAGGTAATGCACTGCGCGACTTTGCCCAGGGCTGAAAGCACTGAAGATCAACAGTGGGAGCCAGCTCCCACTTTTTTTGTGCTGAGTCTCACTATATGGGATGCAAATTTATATATTGAGATATTTCAAAAGATGGGTTTATAGTCGGCGGCATCAGCACTCACTACCAAAAATAAAACAGGTGAAGCGATGCAGCCCCAACCGTTGTCATTACCCGCCGTGCCCGAACCCATCTATGGCGAGCGGCTGAAAAACAAAGTGGTGATCATCACCGGCGCCGCCCAAGGTATAGGCGAGGCGATCGTCGCCTGCTTCCAGGCCCAGCAGGCACGGCTGGTGATTGCGGATATCCAGGCCGAAAAGGTCGAGCACGTCGCCGCCCACTGGCGCGAACGCGGCGCTGAAATCGTTGCGCAGGGCGTCGATATCACCTCCAAAGAGCAATGGCAGGCGCTGGTCAACTTGGCGATCGAGCGCTTTGGCCGCGTGGATGTGTTGATCAACTGCGCCGGCGTCAACGTGTTCCGTGACCCGCTGCAGATGACCGACGAAGACTGGCGCCGCTGCTTCGCCATCGACCTCGACGGTGCCTGGTTCGGCTGTCGCACCGTGCTGCCGCACATGATCGAGCAGGGCATCGGCAACATCATCAACATCGCCTCCACCCATTCCAGCCACATTATTCCCGGCTGCTTTCCCTATCCGGTTGCCAAGCATGGCCTGCTCGGCTTGACCCGCGCCCTGGGCATCGAATACGCGCCCAAAGGCATCCGCGTGAATGCCATCGCGCCGGGCTATATCGAAACCCAGCTCAACGTCGATTACTGGAACGGTTTCCCTGACCCGCATGCCGAGCGCCAGCGCGCCTTCGATTTGCACCCGCCCAAGCGCATCGGCCAACCGGTCGAGGTGGCGATGACGGCGCTGTTCCTGGCCACCGACGAGGCGCCCTTTATCAACGCAACCTGCCTGATGATCGATGGCGGGCGTTCCGTGATGTACCACGACTAACAACAATCAAGAGAGGTGGTTCATGTTCAAAAAGACGTTAGGCGCCGTGGCGCTGGCGGTAGCCTTCAGCGGTTTTGCAGCGGCCGAAGAAGTGAAGATCGGCTTCCTGGTCAAGCAGGCAGAAGAGCCCTGGTTCCAGACCGAATGGGCCTTTGCCGAAAAGGCCGGTAAGGACCAGGGCTTCACCGTGATCAAGATCGCGGTGCCCGACGGCGAGAAAACCTTGTCCGCCATCGACACCCTCGCGGCCAACGGTGCCAAGGGTTTTGTCATCTGCCCGCCGGATGTGTCCCTCGGCCCTGCGATCATGGCCAAGGCCAAGCTCAACGGCTTGAAAGTGCTGGCGGTGGATGACCGCTTCGTCGATGCCAAGGGCAAGCCGATGGAAGACGTGCCTTACCTGGGCCTGGATGCCTACAAGATCGGCCAGAAGCAAGGCGAAGCCATGGCTGCCGAGGCCAAGCATCGCAACTGGGACTGGAAGGAAACCTACGCCGTCATCAACACCTTCGACGAGCTGGAAACCGGCAAAAAACGCACCGACGGTTCGGTAGAAGGCCTCAAGGCCGCTGGTTTGCCGGCTGACCACATCCTGTTCAGCGCACAGAAAACCCTCGACGTGCCAGGCAGCATGGACTCCACCAACTCGGCGCTGGTGAAGCTGCCGGGCACTGCAAAAAACCTGATCATCGGTGGCATGAACGACAGCACCGTACTGGGCGGCGTGCGCGCCACCGAAAGCGCCGGCTTCAAGGCGGCCAACGTGATCGGCGTGGGCATCAATGGCACCGATGCGATTGAAGAGTTGAAGAAAACCGACACCGGCTTCTACGGCTCAATGCTGCTCAGCCCTGATGCGTCCGGCTACAAAACCGCCACGGCGATGTTCGAGTGGGTCACCAAAGGCACCGAGCCTGCCAAGTTCACCGCCCTGGATAACGTAACCCTGATCACCCGCGCCAACTTCAAGGAAGAGTTGAGCAAAATCGGACTGTGGAAATGACCGGCGCGGCGTTGCGTTTCAACGGCATCGGCAAGGAGTTTCCCGGGGTCAAGGCGCTGGCGCAGATCAGCTTTGAGGCGCGGCCGCACTCGGTGCACGCGCTGATGGGCGAGAACGGCGCGGGCAAGTCCACGCTGCTCAAGATTCTCGGCGGTGCCTACACGCCCAGCAGCGGCACGGTGCAGATCGGCGAGCAGGTCATGGCGTTCAAGAACGCTGCCGACAGCATCGCCAACGGCGTAGCGGTGATTCACCAGGAGCTGCATCTGGTGCCGGAAATGACCGTGGCCGAGAACCTGTTTCTCGGGCATTTGCCGTCACGTTTCGGCGTGGTCAACGGCGGCCAGCTGCGCAAGCAGGCATTGGCGTGCCTTAAAGGCCTGGCCGATGAAATCGACCCGCAAGAGAAGCTTGGGCGCTTGTCTCTGGGCCAGCGTCAACTGGTGGAAATCGCCAAGGCGTTGTCCCGTGGTGCCCATGTGATCGCGTTTGACGAACCCACCAGCAGCTTGTCGGCGCGGGAAATCGACCGCTTGATGGCGATCATCACCCGCCTGCGCGATGAGGGCAAAGTGGTGCTGTATGTGTCGCACCGCATGGAAGAAGTGTTCCGTATTTGCGATGCGGTGACGGTGTTCAAGGACGGCCGTTATGTGCGCACTTTTGACGACATGGCCACACTGACTCACGACCAGTTGGTGACCTGCATGGTCGGGCGCGATATTCAGGATATCTATGACTATCGCCCGCGTGAGCGCGGGGAGGTGGTACTCACGGTCAAGGGGTTGCTTGGGCCTGGCTTGCGCGAAGCGATCAGCCTGCAGGTGCACAAGGGCGAGATTCTCGGCCTTTTCGGGTTGGTGGGCGCCGGGCGTACCGAGCTGTTTCGTTTGCTCAGTGGCCTGGAGCGCGCAACGGCCGGGCAGTTGGAATTGTTTGGGCAAGCCCTGCAACTGCATTCACCACGCGATGCCATCGCCGCCGGCGTACTGCTGTGCCCGGAGGACCGCAAAAAGGAAGGCATCATCCCGCTGTCCAGCGTGGCCGAGAACATCAACATCAGTGCGCGTGGCGCGCATTCCACCTTTGGCTGGCTGCTGCGTGAAGGCTGGGAGAAGGGCAACGCCGACAAGCAGATCACGGCGATGAAAGTCAAAACGCCGAACGCCGAACAGAAAATCATGTACCTGTCCGGCGGCAATCAGCAGAAGGCCATTCTCGGCCGCTGGCTGTCGATGCCGATGAAGGTGTTGCTGCTCGATGAGCCCACACGCGGCATCGATATCGGCGCCAAATCCGAGATTTACCAGATCATCCATAACCTCGCGGCCAGCGGCATTGCCGTGATTGTGGTGTCCAGCGACCTGATGGAAGTGATGGGCATCTCTGACCGCATCCTGGTGATGAGTGAAGGCGCGCTGACTGGCGAGCTAACCCGCGACCAGGCGGATGAAGCGAAGCTGTTGCAACTGGCTCTCCCGCGTTCGCGGGCTTGAAGAATTCGAGGGTGTAGGCATGTCACAGGTAAAAACTGCAAAGGGCTTTTGGCCGGGTTTCAACCAACGTAAATTTCTCGATGATTGGGTGATGCTGCTCGCGGCATTGAGCATCTTTGTGCTCAGCGCGTTGTTTATCGACAACTTCCTCTCGCCGCTGAACATGCGCGGCCTGGGCCTGGCGATTTCGACGGTGGGCATTGCGGCGTGCACCATGCTGTTCTGCCTGGCCTCGGGGCACTTCGACTTGTCGGTGGGCTCGGTGATTGCCTGTGCCGGCGTGGTCGCGGGGATTGTGATCCGCGACACCGACAGCGTGGTGCTCGGCGTGTCAGCGGCCTTGGCCATGGGCCTGGTGGTGGGGCTGATCAACGGCATCGTCATCGCCAAGTTGCGCATCAACGCCTTGATCACCACCTTGGCGACCATGCAGATCGTGCGCGGGCTGGCTTATATCTTCTCCAACGGCAAAGCCGTCGGTGTGATGGACGAACGCTTCTTCGTGTTCGGCAACGGCCAACTGATGGGCGTGCCGGTGCCGATCATCATCACCGTGTTGTGCTTTGTGTTCTTCGGCTGGCTGCTCAACTACACCACCTATGGGCGCAACACCATGGCCATCGGCGGCAACCAGGAAGCGGCGTTGCTGGCCGGGGTGAATGTCGACCGCACCAAGATCATCATCTTTGCCGTGCACGGCTTGATCGGCGCACTGGCCGGAGTGATCCTCGCCTCACGCATGACCTCGGGCCAGCCGATGATCGGCCAGGGCTTTGAGCTGACGGTGATCTCGGCGTGTGTACTGGGCGGTGTGTCGTTGAGTGGCGGTATCGGCATGATCCGTCATGTGATTGCCGGAGTGTTGATTCTGGCCATCATCGAGAACGCGATGAACCTGAAGAACATCGACACCTTTTACCAGTATGTGATCCGGGGTTCGATCCTGCTCTTGGCGGTCATCATCGACCGCATGAAGCAACGCTGAACTCTTGCCCTGTGAAGATCCAAATGTGGGAGCTGGCTTGCCTGCGATGGCGGTGGGTCAGCTAAGTATTTGTTGGCTGATACACCGCCATCGCAGGCAAGCCAGCTCCCACAATGGATCTCCTCTGTTCAGCAGGGCTGCATTTGCCATAATGGCGCCGTTTTCGTACTTCCCAATAGGCCCGATATGCAGGAAAACGCCCACAACCCCGTCAAAGACGCCGCCCCCACCGGCACCCAGACCCTGCTGCGTGGCCTGGGCGTGGTGCAAGCGGTGGCGGCGGGTGCGCGCGACTTGAAAGAGATCGCCAAGCGCATCGGCACCACCCGCAGCACCACCCACCGCCTGGCCAGCTGCCTGGTGGAGGAGCGTTACCTGCGTGTGGTGCCGCAAGTGGGTTATCTGCTCGGGCCGAAGCTGATCGAACTGGGTTTTCAAGCCCGCGACGAACTGCCATTGGTGACCCTGGCGGTGCCGTATTTGGATGAGCTGTCGGCACTGACCGGCGACACCATCCACTTGGCGATTCGTGAATACGACGACGTGCTCTATCTGCACAAGAACCCCGGCCGCTACGGCCCGGAAATGCGCTCGCGGGTCGGCCATCGCATGCCGTTGGCGCGCACGGGTGTGGGCAAGGCAATGTTGCTGGATGACTCTGTGCAGGAGTGGCAGCGCCTGTATGAAGCCAGCCTGCCCGCCGAGGGCAAGAGCCAGCAATGGCCGTCGCACCCGGAGCAATCCTGGGCGCAGTTCGAGCAGCGCATGCGCGAATACGTGGTGGGCGGGTATGCGTTCGACCTGGAAGACAACGAACCGTCGATCCGTTGTGTGGCGGCACCGGTGCGCGATGCCAGCCGGCGAATCGTCGCCGGCATCAGCATCGCCAGTACCGTGCCCTACATGCCGCTGGAAAAGATGGCCGAGCTGATCCCTGTGATCAAACAGGTCGCAGCGCGGCTGTCAGCGGAGTTGGGTGCGAAGGCCTGATCAGGCCTTCAAGGTCGCCATGTCGATGACAAAGCGGTACTTCACATCACCGGCGATCATGCGGGTGTAAGCCTCGTTGATCTGGCGGATATCGAGCATTTCGATGTCACAGGTGATGTTGTGCTCGGCGCAGAAATCCAGGACTTCCTGGGTTTCGGCAATGCCGCCGATCAAGGAGCCGGCCAGCACTTTACGGCCCAGCACCAGCTTGGCGGCATTCACCGGCGGGTCGACCGGTTCGATCAAACCGACCAGGATATGCACGCCGTCAAAGCGCAGCACGTCGAGGTAGGGGTTCAGGTCGTGCTGCACCGGAATGGTGTCCAGCAGGAAGTCAAAGCTGCCGGCGGCGGCTTTCATCTGCTCGGCATCGGTGGACACGATCACGTGGTCGGCGCCCTGGCGGCGGCCTTCTTCAGCCTTGCTCGCGGAGCGGGTGAACAGCGTAACTTCCGCGCCCATGGCCTTGGCGAACTTGATGCCCATGTGGCCCAGGCCGCCCATGCCCAGCACGCCGACTTTGTCGCCCGCCTTGACGCCGTAGTGCTTGAGCGGCGAGTAGGTGGTGATGCCTGCGCACAGAATCGGCGCGGCGCTGGCCAGGTCGAGCGTGGCCGGGATCTTCACCACAAAGTGCTCGCTGACCACGATGCTGTCGGAGTAGCCGCCCATGGTGTTGCTGCCATCCACCCGGTCCGGGGTGGCGTAGGTCATGGTCGGGCCTTCGAGGCAGTACTGCTCAAGGTCCGCCTGGCAAGCGTCGCAGTGGCGGCACGAATCAACCATGCAGCCCACGCCTACCAGGTCGCCGACTTTGTGCGTAGTCACGCTGGCGCCGACGGCAGTGACTTTGCCGACGATCTCGTGGCCCGGCATCAGCGGGTACACGGCGATGCCCCACTCGTTGCGTGCCTGGTGGATGTCGGAGTGGCACACGCCGCAGTAGAGAATCTCGATGGCTACATCATCGGCGCGCGGGCTGCGGCGTTCGAAAGACATGGGGGCGAGGGGAGTGGTGGCCGACTGGGCGGCATAACCGATGGCGGTGTACATGCAGAAACCTCGCAAAAGAATTGATCAGGGAGGTGGCGCATTTTCCGCGCAGGGCGGGGATGCGGCTATGGCGATTGCTCCGAACCTCATGCCTATTCGTCCGGGAGTGCCCTGTGATTGGATTCATGCACGCTCAGACCTGCGATGATGCTCTTATCCCTTTTTAACGAAGTTTTTTGCCATGTTGTTGACCCGCCATCTCGATGCCAATGCCACGCTGGTTGCCTTGATTGAGGACCTCACGCCCTGCGACGGTTTCTCCCCGACGTACCTGCCCGGCGTGAAGGTATTGCGCGCCAGTTGCGATGTGGCACGCGGCCCGCAGATCTATGAGCCGAGCCTGATGTTTGTGGCCCAGGGCAGCAAAGTCGCCTATTTGGGTCCGCGCACACTGGAGTATGGCGCCGGGCATTACCTGATCCAGGCGATGCCGGTGCCGTTCGAATGCGAGACCTTTGCCATGGCGCCCGAGGCGCCGCTGTACGGAGTTACCGTGGGGATTGATCGCGTGGTGCTGGGTGAATTGGTCATGGCCATGGGCATGCAGGCCGGGCCGCCGCCGACGGCGCAGACGTTGGAATCCATGAGCTCGGTGATGCTCGATGATGCAATGCGCGGCAGCGTCGAGCGGCTGCTGCAATGCCTGCACGATCCGCTGGAAAGCCGGATCATGGGCCCGGCGCGGGTAAGGGAAGTGTTGTTTACCGCATTGCGCGGGCCACAGGCGGATGTGCTGCGTGCATTGGTGGAACAGCAGGGGCAATTCTCACGTATTGCCACCTCGTTGCATCACCTGCATGCCCATTACGCCGAGCCGCTGAACATTGAGACATTGGCCGGGTATGCGCATATGAGTGCGTCGACCTTTCACGAACACTTCAAGCGTTGCACGCTGTTATCGCCGGTGCAGTATTTGAAGCGTTTGCGGTTGTTGAAGGCGCAGCAGTTGCTGCTGGTGGAAGGCTTGGGTGTGGCGCAGGCGGCGCACAACGTGGGGTACCAGAGTACATCGCAGTTCAGTCGAGAGTATAAGCGTTACTTCTTGCGTAACCCGGGTGAAGAGCGGGTCGCCTGACACAACGCGGTCAAAGCTGTGGGAGCTGGCTTGCCTGCGATAGCGCAGTATCAGTCAACCAATCTTTAGCTGACCCACCGCCATCGCAGGCAAGCCAGCTCCCACAGTTGATTTATGTTGGCCATACAAAAGGCTCCCATGTGGGAGCCTTTTTTGTTCAAGCAACTGCCTTACATATTCGGGTAAGTCGGCCCGCCCGCGCCTTCCGGTGTCACCCACGTGATGTTCTGCGAAGGGTCCTTGATGTCACAGGTCTTGCAGTGCACGCAGTTCTGGGCGTTGATCTGGAAGCGCTTCTCGCCGTCTTCCTTGGTGATCACTTCATACACGCCGGCCGGGCAGTAGCGCTGCGCCGGTTCATCGTAGAGCGGCAGGTTGGTGCCGATCGGGATGCTCGGGTCTTTTAGCTTCAAGTGGCACGGCTGCTCTTCTTCGTGGTTGGTGCCGGAGATGAACACCGAGCTCAGCTTGTCGAAGCTCAGTTTGCCGTCGGGTTTTGGGTAGTCGATCTTCTTGCTGTCCTTGGCGAGCTTCAGGCAGGCGTAGTCCGGCTTGGTGTCGTGCAAGGTGAACGGCATTTTGCCGCCGAGGATGTTCTGGTCGAACCAGTTGAAGCCGGCGCCGATGATCGGGCCGAACTTGTGCATCGCCGGGCCGAAGTTGCGGCTGGCGAACAGTTCTTCGTAGAGCCAGCTGGATTTGAAGCTGTCGACGTAGTTGGTCAGTTCATCACCGCCTTCAGACTCGGCGAACAGGCGCTCGGCCACGGCGTCGGCGGCGAGCATGCCGGACTTCATCGCGGTGTGGCTGCCCTTGATCTTGGCCACGTTCATAGTGCCCAGGTCGCAACCGATCAATGCACCGCCCTTGAAGACCATCTTCGGCAGCGAATTGATGCCGCCTTTGGCCAGCGCGCGCGCGCCGTAACTGATGCGCTTGCCGCCTTCCAGGTACTGGGCCAGCACCGGATGGTGCTTGAGGCGCTGAAACTCATCGAACGGCGACAGGAAAGTGTTGCTGTAGGACAGGTCGACGATCAGGCCAACGACCACCTGGTTGTTTTCCAGGTGATAGAGGAACGAACCACCGGTGTTCTCGTTGCTCATGATGTCCAGCGGCCAACCGGCGGTGTGTACCACCAGGCCTGGCTGGTGCTTGGCCGGGTCGATTTCCCAGATTTCCTTGAGGCCGATGCCGTAGTGCTGGGCGTCGGCGTCGCTGTCCAGATTGAAGCGCTGGATCAGTTGCTTGCCGATGTGGCCACGGCAACCTTCGGCGAACAGCGTGTATTTGCCACGCAGCTCCATGCCTGGGGTGTAGACGCCTTCTTTCGGATGGCCTTCGCGGTCGACACCGAGGTCACCGGTGATGATCCCGCGCACCACGCCGTTCTCGTCGAACAGCGCTTCCTGGGCGGCGAAGCCTGGGTAGACTTCCACGCCCAGGTTCTCGGCCTGCTGAGCCAGCCAGCGGCACAGGTTGCCCAGGGAGATGATGTAGTTGCCTTCGTTGTGCATGGTCTTGGGCACAAAGAAGTCAGGCACCTTGGTGGAGGCGTCGGGGCTGCGCAGTACATAGATGTCGTCGCGCACTACCGGGGTATTGAGCGGGGCGCCGAGGGCTTTCCAGTCCGGGAACAGTTCGTTCAGGGCGCGTGGTTCAAACACGGCACCGGAGAGGATGTGGGCGCCGACTTCGGAGCCTTTCTCGACCACGCAGACGCTGATTTCTTTACCGGCTTCGGCGGCCTTCTGCTTCAGTCGGCAGGCGGCAGACAGGCCTGCCGGGCCAGCGCCGACGATGACCACGTCGAATTCCATGTATTCGCGTTCCACAGGCTATCTCCTACTCAAGGCTCAACAGGCTTTTTTTTCTAATGGGTGGAGGTTCGGTGTCGTCTTGCAACAACGGCAAGACCCACCTTTCTCTCTAGGTGGCGCATTATATCTACACCACTGGCAGCGTCCAATACAAACGTTTGTTTGAATTGCTTGCAGGCTAGGTAAATCAAAGCAACGCGGCTTATGACTGGCTATTTTGGCGTATTGACCAGAATAGGCGTTCCGGTCAATATACGGTCGGTTTTGCGCTTACCGTAGGCAGACAGCAGGTTTCAAGAGCACGTCCAAAAGCACGACAGGTGACGCGCGCGCCCAACGATGGCGCGCAGTTTACACGCTGCGATAAAGAATGACCTCTTAGTCACCCCTGACGAACGGTCATCATTTCCCCATCGCTGAGTCACTCGCCGAGGTTTTTGGAGGTGCCCTTGTGTGCCGATGAGCATCAACCGCCAGGTTCGCCTAGGCGACTTTCTTTTCACCGGAGAGTAACGAGGAATCCATGAAGGTTCTTGTAGCTGTCAAACGCGTTGTCGATTACAACGTGAAAGTTCGCGTCAAGGCGGACAATTCCGGCGTCGACCTTGCTAACGTCAAAATGTCGATGAACCCTTTCTGCGAAATCGCTGTGGAAGAAGCTGTACGCCTGAAAGAGAAAGGCGTGGCGACTGAAATCGTGGTGGTTTCCATCGGCCCGACCACTGCTCAAGAGCAGCTGCGTACCGCCCTGGCCCTGGGCGCCGACCGCGCCATCCTGGTTGAGTCGGCTGAAGACCTGACCTCCCTGGCCGTGGCCAAGTTGCTCAAGGCCGTTGTCGACAAGGAACAGCCTCAGTTGGTGATCCTCGGCAAACAAGCCATCGACAGCGACAACAACCAGACTGGCCAGATGCTGGCTGCGCTGACCGGTTACGGCCAGGGCACCTTCGCTTCCAAAGTCGAAGTGAGCGGCGACAGCGTCGCTGTGACCCGTGAAATCGACGGCGGCGCACAGACCGTTTCGTTGAAACTGCCGGCCATCGTCACCACCGACCTGCGTTTGAACGAGCCGCGCTACGCGTCTCTGCCAAATATCATGAAAGCCAAGAAGAAGCCGCTTGAGTCGGTGAGTCCGCAAGCTTTGGGCGTTTCCACCGCCTCTACCAACAAGACCGTCAAGGTTGAAGCACCGGCTGCACGCAGCGCGGGCATCAAGGTCAAGTCGGTGGCTGAACTGGTCGAGAAACTGAAAAACGAAGCGAAGGTGATCTGATCATGGCTATCCTCGTAATCGCCGAACACGACAACAAGGTGCTGGCCCCGGCCACCCTGAACACTGTCGCTGCCGCAGCCAAAATCGGCGGCGACATCCACGTACTGGTAGCTGGCCAGGGCGCTGGCGCCGTGGCTGAAGCCGCTGCGAAAATCGCGGGCGTGAGCAAAGTCCTGAACGCTGACAATGCTGCTTACGCGCATCAGCTGCCGGAAAACGTTGCCCCACTGGTTGCAGAGCTGGGCGCTGGCTACAGCCACATCCTGGCCGCCGCCACGTCCAATGGCAAAAACATCCTGCCACGCGTTGCCGCGCAGCTGGACGTTGACCAGATCTCCGAGATCATCTCGGTAGAAAGCGCCGACACCTTCAAGCGCCCGATCTACGCCGGTAACGCCATTGCCACCGTACAGTCCAACGCTTCGGTAAAAGTCATCACCGTGCGTGCCACCGGTTTCGACCCGGTTGCCGCTGAAGGTGGTTCGGCTGCCGTTGAAGCCGTCTCCGCTGCCCACGACGCCGGCACTTCCAGCTTTGTTGGCGAAGAGCTGGCCAAGTCGGATCGCCCTGAGCTGACCGCTGCCAAAATCGTCGTTTCCGGCGGTCGTGGCATGCAGAACGGTGACAACTTCAAGCACCTGTACGCCCTGGCCGACAAGCTGGGCGCTGCGGTCGGCGCTTCCCGCGCGGCCGTCGACGCAGGCTTTGTACCCAACGACATGCAGGTCGGCCAGACCGGCAAAATCGTTGCGCCACAGCTGTACATCGCCGTCGGTATCTCCGGCGCGATTCAGCACTTGGCCGGTATGAAAGACTCCAAAGTGATCGTTGCGATCAACAAGGACGAAGAAGCACCCATCTTCCAGGTGGCTGATTACGGCCTGGTGGCAGACTTGTTCGAAGCCGTACCCGAGTTGGAGAAGCTGGTCTAATCCAGCCGCTTCACTTATAAAGAGCCCGGTCCTTGTGACCGGGTTTTTTTTTGACTTGCTGGAGAACCTCGCCATGGAGCTGCGTCCCGTATTGCTGGCCCTTTCACTGCTGCCAAGCCTTGCGCTGGCCGCCGGCAAGTGTGATCGCCTGGTGATCACCGGCAGCCCGGACGCGCCGCCTTTGCTCTGGCGTGACCCTCAAGACCCAACGCACCTGATCGGCGCCACCGCCGATGTACTGCAACAAGTCGGCAAGGACCTGGGCGTTAAAATCGACCTGCTCTACGGCGGCAAACGTTCGCTGGCCCTGGATGAAGTGCGCAGTGGGCGCATGGACATTCTCGCCGATGCGCCGCTGAACCTTGGCGAGCTGGAAACCCTCGATTACATCCACCCGGCGCTGGTGCAGATCGACTACCTGGTGTGGACGCGCAAGGATTCGCCGCTGGTCTACACCCGCGCTGAAGACTTGCACGGGCATAAAGGCGGGGTCTCCGAGCGTGCGCGCTTGAGCGCTGGTTTCGACGCCTTCGCCGCTCAACAGCTGAGCCTGCAACGTCTGCCCAGCTTGACTCCGGCGTTCCAGAAACTGCTGTTGGGTGAAGTCGACTACGTGCTGGCCGGGCGCTACTCGGGCATGGCCATGGCCCAGACGCTGGGCATGAGCAACGACCTGGTCGCCCGCGAAATACCCGTCGACCAGCCCGGCCTGTACCTGGCGATTTCCCACAACTCCGCCTGCAACGATCCGTGGCTGCGCGGACAGCTGGCGAAAAAGATGACAGAATTGCCCGCGTCCGGTGTCGCGCAAGCCGCCTTGCAGCGCAACCTCGAACGCTGGAAAGCGCAATTGCAGCAACCCGTCGGCACCCCAGCAAAGTAAGGATTTTCAGTGACTCTTCGACCTCTTTTCGCGGCCCTCGCCGTTGTCGCTCTGGCGGGATGTGCAGCTGATCCTGCGCCGAATGAACAAATACGCCTCACCCAGCAGGCCTTGGAACAGGCCAATGCCGTGGGTGCCAGCACCGATGAATCGCCTGAACTGAAACTGGCTGAAGACAAGTTCGCCAAAGCGCGGGCCGACATGGCCGACCAATCTTATAAGGATGCGCGCATGCAGGCCGAACAGGCCGAACTGGACGCGCGCCTGGCTGAGGCGCGGGTATTGACGCGCAAAAGCCAGGAACAGTTGAACGTGCTCAACACCCGCATCGCCCGACTGCGCAAACAATTGCAGCTGGGAGAAGCCCAATGAGCCCGCTGATCCGTGGTTTGAGCTGTGTGTTGCTGCTGGCTGGCGCGGCGTTGGGCGGTTGCGCCAGCCATCCCAACAGCGAGCAAGCGCTGCAACAGGCCGGCAACGACTTCCAGAAGGTCAAGGAAGACGCGAATGTGCTGCGCTTTGCGCCCAAGGACGTGATTCGTGCCGGAGAATCCCTGGCCCGCGCCGATCGCTTGTCCAGCTACTGGGGCAGCGGCCCTGACGTGGTGCATTACGCCTACCTGAGCCAGCGCTACAGTGAGATCGCCCGCGAACACACCGAGCAGGGGCTCAACGCCGAGCGCGGTACCAAGCTGGAACTGGAGCGCCAGCGCCTGCAATTGGCCCTGCGTGAGAGCAAGTTGGCCAGCGTGCAGCAGCAAGGCAAGTGGCTCGAAGAGCAAATCGCCAGCCTCACCACCACCCAGACCAATCGCGGCCTGGTCATGACGTTGGGCGATGTGTTGTTCGACACCGGTGATGCCGAGCTGCAAAACTCGGCCAACCGCACCGTGCTCAAGATCGTGCAGTTCCTGCAGTTGAACCCCAAGCGCGTGGTGCGCATCGAGGGTTATACCGACAACACCGGCGGCGAGCAGGAAAACCTCAAGCTGTCCCGCGACCGTGCGCAATCGGTGGCTGATGTGCTGATGGACCTGGGCATTGATGAAAAACGCATCCAGGTCGAGGGCTACGGTGACCAGTACCCGGTAGAGGCCAACGCCTCAGAGCGCGGCCGCGCGCAGAACCGCCGGGTGGAAATTGTGTTCTCCGACGAAAAAGGCCAACTGGGCGCCGCTCGCTAAAGGCTGACACCGATCAGTGTGGGAGCTGGCTTGCCTGCGATGCAGGCGCCTCGGTACAGCAGGCAAACCGAGGCGATGCTATCGCAGGCAAGCCAGCTCCCACAGGTTGCCTGTGTACACACAGAACCGATCATTGATCGGTTTTTTTATGCACCTTGTCCCTACAGTTTTCTCTATCACTGCCGCCCGCGCTCGACTATTGTGGCAACTGTCCCCGTACACTTCTAAACTGTGCCGGTATGTTTCACACAAAAATAAAATACCCGTGAAATCGAGTGCTGCGTCATGACCAATCTGTTGCTTTACCAACGTATCGCCCAGCAACTGGCTGAGGACATCCGGCGCGGTGTTTATCAACCCGGCGAACGTGTGCCTTCGGTGCGCAAGATGAGCTCACAGCTCAACGTCAGCCACGCCACGGTGTTGCAGGCCTACGCCAACCTGGAAGACCAGGGGCTGATTCGTGCACGGCCGCAGTCGGGTTATTACGTGCACCAGACGCCTGCACTCACGGCGCCGACGCCGGATATCGCCCGGGTTGAGCGTCCGGGGTTGGTCACGCGCAGCAGCATTATCCAGCAAGTATTGGTCGAGTCGCGCCGCGAAGGGGTGTTCCCGCTGGGCGCGGCCGTGCCGAGTGTCGACTACTTGCCGGTGCGGGCGTTGCACCAGCAACTGGCCAAGGTCACGCGTTTCCAGAGCCCGCGGGCCTTCAGCTACATGTTCAGCCCCGGTTTCGAGCCGCTGCGCCGCCAGGTGGCGATTCGCATGCGTGATGCCGGCGTGGTGGTGGACCCTTCCGAAGTGGTGATCACGCACGGGTGCGTTGATGCGTTGCAGATGTCGTTGCGCGTGCTGACGCGCCCAGGCGACTTGATCGCGGCTGAATCACCGACCTATTACGGTTTGCTGCAACTGGCCGACCTGCTGGGCCTCAAGGTCATCGAGATCCCCAGCGACCCGGCGACGGGCATGAGCCTTGAGGCGCTGCAACTGGCGGCCAACCAATGGTCGATCAAGGCCCTGGTGCTGACCACGCGCCTGAGCAACCCGCTGGGCGCGACCATGCCTGAGGAACGGCAGAAACAGTTGCTGCGCCTGGCCTCGGATTTCGATATTCAAATTGTTGAGGACGATATCTACGGCGAGCTGATGTTCGAGCTGGGTCGTACCAAGGCCCTTAAAGCCTATGACCGCCTGGACCGGGTGATCTACTGTTCGAGT
This sequence comes from Pseudomonas sp. 2822-15, assembly GCF_002742515.1. Classification (NCBI taxonomy): domain Bacteria; kingdom Pseudomonadati; phylum Pseudomonadota; class Gammaproteobacteria; order Pseudomonadales; family Pseudomonadaceae; genus Pseudomonas; species Pseudomonas sp. 2822-15. Next base: position 304,104 of record NZ_LJRY01000170.1, read on the forward strand.
TTCTCCAAGACCCTGTCGCCTGGCGTGCGCATCGGCTGGATGATTGCCGGCAAGTACCAGCAGGAAATCCAGCGGCTGCAGATGTTCAGCACCCACTCGGCGTGCAGCGTCACCCAGATGGGGGTGGCGGCGTACCTGGAAAACGGTGGCTATGACCGACATCTGCGCTACATCCGCCAGGAATACCGCAAGAACCTCAGCGCATTCCAGCTGGCGGTGCAGCAGTATTTCCCCGAAGGCACGCAGATGACCCGCCCGACCGGCGGCTTTATCCTGTGGGTCAGTTTGCCGGGAAGGGTCAATACCCAGGAACTGCACGTGCGCGCCCTGCAGCAGGGCATCAGCATCGCACCGGGCGTCATCTTCAGTAATACGGAACAGTTCAACCACTGTATTCGGCTTAACTGCGGCACGCCGTGGAACCGCGAGGCAGAGCGAGCGCTGATGACGTTGGGGATGTTGGCCAGCCAATTGTGCCAGGAAACTGCGGCCGGATTTTGAACCTGGGCTGAGGCGCGAAAAGGGGACACTCACATTGACCGGCTGATCACAAGGGTTGTCATGCCGCGCTCAACAAGCGAGCATATGGCCTTCTGCCGTTAATGCTGTAGGCAATATGACCTCTATTTTTCGCGCTGTTGTGGTGATTGGCCTGTTAAGCCTGTGTAACGTCGGCACTGTCCTGGCGGCAGCCCCCGTGACTCAAAGCAAGCCCACCGCCAGCACCGAGCAGAAGGCTCCCGCGAAGAAACCGGCGTCGGCTAAAAAAGCCCCGGCGGCCAAGAAAAAAACCGCCGTCGTGAAAAAACGTGCACCGATGGCGAGCAAATCCAAATCTGCCCACGAAGTGGCCCAGACCAAACTGCCACCGGCACAGTTGGACCTGTCCCTGCCAACCGAAATGGTCAGGCACTTGCAACCCATCGGCACCATGCCTAAACCCAAGAGCGTGCCGCTGTTGCCGCCGATGTTTGCGGAAAAGCCCACCGACAACAGCGCGTTCCAGATCAATGGCCGCCTGCTCAGCAACCAGATGCAGTTGCAACTGCGTAACGAAGAGCGCCGCGACATCGAAGGCGCGGCGCTGGATTTCGAGTTCAAGCAATAAAATTGCACGCTTGGGTGACGTACGCCTTCGACCATCTGTCGCAGACTGGTCGGTCACTTTTGTTTTGTGCGAAAAACCCCTGTTAGACCATTTTAAAACGGCTGTTTAAGGGCGTACTCTAGCCCGGCCATCCACATTGAGTCGTCGAGGACCTGCTGGTCATGAAATGCCGTGAAGGCTGTGGCGCATGCTGCATTGCCCCCTCCATCAGTTCGCCGTTACCGGGAATGCCCAATGGCAAACCGGCGGGAGAACGTTGCCTGCACCTGTCGGTCGAACAGCTATGCCAGCTGTTCGGGCAACCGGAGCGGCCGGCGGTTTGCAGTGATTTCAAGGCAGACCTTGAGGTGTGCGGCAACGATCAGGCCGATGCGATCCGTTTGATCGGCTGGTGGGAGCAGATGACGGCGGCTTGATGGGCTTTATTATCGGAACTTCAAAAATAAGGAATACAACAATGGGTTCGCTGAAACGATTGGCTGTGTTGTGCGGTTTTACGGTGTTGTTTGCTGCCACTGCCCAGGCTGAAGATTGGCAAGTCGCCAAGGACGAAGACGGTATCAAAGTGTCCTTGAGCGAAATCGCCGGCTCCAAGTACAAGGCTTATCGCGGTGTCACCGTGATCAAGGCCCCCATCGCCAAGATCCAGGCCCTGCAGGAAGACGTGGCCGGCGCCTGCGCCTGGATTCACGAATGCAAGTCGCAAAAACTGCTCAAGACCGAAGGCGACAAAAGCTGGACCTACACCCAGTTCAAGGCGCCGTTCCCGGTGACCGACCGCGACTCGATCCTTGAGATCACCACCTCCAAGGCCGCCGACGGCACCGTGACGCGCAAGCTGCTGGAAGTGCCGACCTACCAGCCCGAAGTTAAAGGTTACGTGCGTGTAGCCCAGGTAGACGGTTACTGGAAACTGGTGCCAAAAGGCGATAACCAGACCGAAGTCACCTACCAGGTGCACACCGAGCCAGGCGGCAGCGTGCCCTCGTGGCTGGCCAACAAGTTCGTGGTCGACGCACCGTTTAACACCTTGAAAGCCTTGAAAGAACACGCTGAAAAATAAGCGCAGTTGATCCGGTGCCTCAGGCCTTGAGTGGAACGTTTGCCGACCGCTCAAGGTCCAGATAGATGTGAGCCCACACATGGGCTTTATCGAGGAGGCACCGATGCAAACGTGGCAGATTACCTTCGTAGATGATCACGGTGTAAAGACCGTGGAGCAGTTCGCCTGCGCGCAAAAGCCCAGCCTCGAAGACGCGGCGCACATGATCCGCAACAAGCTGGTGCCCGTGGCCGCCGAACTTGACCTTAATGACCTGGAGGGCCGCAAGCCCGAGCCTACGGTCAAGATCCTCAAAGATCAGAACAGCATCCAGATCCTCGACATCTCACCCGCCGCCTGAACATTTCCTGTAGGACCACGAAACCCCTCTGGTGGAGGTGATAGCTTCGCGCTACTCTGCAATTGAGATCAGCGAATGAATCGCTAAGGTCTGGTCTTGTCAGCTACATGCTTGTTTTCCCTCGGTGTTGTTATTGCCGTAGTACCCGCGCCAGTAGGGCGCGGGCTTCGGGAAGCACGGAAAGTCTATCCATCGGTTTGAGGAGGACGTTTCATGAGCACAGCCTATCAAGAAGACATCAGCACCAACGTACTGCGCCGGATGAAAGAAGGCGGGTTCGACTTCTCGCGTTTTCACCCCATCGAGTTCTACGCCATTTTCCCGGATGAGGAACGTGCGCGCAGGGCTGCGGGTCGCTTTCGCGGGGAATCCCTGAATGCTCAGGTCAGCGCGCGCGATGACGGCGCCTGGTACCTGGAATTGAGCAAAATCATGTTCGCAACCTACGACGGCATAGGAGACTTCGAGCAAGACTTTGAAGCGGTGGTGGAACCGCTGGGCGGCATCATCGAAGGATGGGGCGTCAAGCAGGAGGTGCGTGGGTTACCCATGTAGTGCAATTGTGATGAGTAAAGCAGCGTATCGGCTGACCTTCGGGTCGGCCGATTTTGTGTGTGCTGTATGAAATCTCCCAACCCTGTCCCCCAGTTTTCTTGCACCAAAAAAAAGCCACCCAAACAGGGTGGCCCAAAGGGAAGAGCGGTTCGCTGAAGCTGTAGGACGCGTCCTGTTCAGCCGATGGAGGTGATTATCCGCAAGGCGGGGCGGGCAGTGAAATCAACTCTGACTATGCTGTTGATAGTCAAAACCCGCATTGTGATGAAGCGCGGGGCGTGACGGCGGGCATTCTGCGCACCAGGAAGGTGCGGGCGGAATCCGTTGTTTATTCAACTCACTGATTTTTAAGTGTTTATGCCGATGGCGCGAGCCTTGCAACACTGCTTGCGTCCGAGTGACAAGGAGTACGGCATGACCCGCACTTATTACGATGAAATGTACGACGGGGCAGGCCAGGTCCGGCCCCATTACCGCGAGTTCGCCCGCTGGTTGGCCGACACGCCGGCCGAATTGCTGGCGCAACGTCGGCGTGAAGCCGATTTGCTGTTCCACCGCGCCGGCATCACCTTCACCCTTTACGGGGACGAGCAAGGCACCGAGCGCCTGATCCCGTTTGACACCATCCCGCGCAGCATTCCCGCCAGCGAATGGCGAATGGTCGAGCGTGGCTGCATTCAACGGGTCAAGGCGCTGAACCTGTTCCTCGCCGACCTGTACCACGAGCAGCGCATCATCAAGGCCGGCATCATCCCCGCCGAACAAGTGCTGGCCAATGACCAATACCAACTGGCCATGCAGGGCTTGAACCTGCACCGTGATCTGTATTCGCACATCTCCGGTGTCGACCTCGTACGCGATGGCGACGGCACGTACTACGTGCTGGAAGACAATTTGCGCACGCCGAGCGGTGTGAGCTACATGCTCGAAGACCGCAAGATGATGATGCGCCTGTTCCCCGAACTGTTTGCGGCCCAGCGCATTGCGCCCATCGACCATTACCCCAACCTGCTGCTCGACACCCTCAAAAGCTCAAGCCCGCTGGATAACCCCAGCGTGGTGGTGCTGACGCCGGGGCGTTTTAACAGTGCGTTTTTCGAGCATGCCTTTTTGGCGCGTGAGATGGGCGTGGAACTGGTGGAGGGCGCCGACCTGTTCGTGCGTGATGACCGTGTGTTCATGCGCACCACCGACGGCCCCAAGGCGGTGGACGTGATCTACCGTCGCCTCGACGACGCGTTCCTCGACCCGCTGGCCTTCAACCCCGACTCGATGCTCGGCGTGCCCGGCCTGCTGGCCGCGTACCGCTCGGGCAATGTGGTGCTGGCCAATGCGATCGGCACCGGGGTCGCGGATGACAAATCGGTGTACCCGTTTGTCACCGAGATGATCCGTTTTTACCTGGATGAAGAGCCCATTCTGCAGAACGTGCCGACCTTTCAATGCCGCAAGCCCGATGAATTGTCCCATGTGCTGGCTAACCTGCCGGACTTGGTGGTCAAGGAAACCCAAGGCTCCGGCGGCTACGGCATGCTGGTGGGACCGGCCGCCACGGCGGCGGAAATCGAAGCCTTCCGCGCGCGCATCAAGGCCAAGCCCCACGCCTATATCGCCCAGCCGACCCTGTGTTTGTCCACCTGCCCGACCTTTGTTGAAAACGGCATCGCGCCACGGCATATCGACCTGCGCCCATTCGTGTTGTCCGGCAAGGAAACCCGCGTGGTCCCCGGCGGCCTGACCCGCGTGGCGCTGCGCGAAGGCTCGCTGGTGGTCAACTCGTCCCAGGGCGGCGGCACCAAAGACACCTGGGTGGTCGAGGATTGAACCATGTTGAGTAGAACTGCCTCGGATTTGTACTGGATGTCGCGCTATCTGGAGCGCGCGGAAAACCTCGCGCGCATGCTCGATGTCAGCTATTCGCTGTCGCTGATGCCTCAGGACGGGCGCGGTGATGGCCTGCACGAACTGGCCATGCCGCTGCTGATCACCGGCACTCTGGACGATTACCACGCGCGTCACGGCGAGTTGCATGCCGAGCGCCTGCTGCACTTTTTCGCGCTGGACGCGGCCAACCCGGCGAGCATCTACAGCTGCCTCGGCGCCGCGCGGGCCAGCGCCCATGCGGTACGTGGGCGAATTACCGCTGACATGTGGGAAAACATCAACGCCACCTGGCTGGATATTCGCGATATCGCCCGGCAAGGGCTGAGCCGTTACGGCATGAGCCGGTTTTGTGAATGGGTCAAGGAGCGCTCGCACCTGTTCCGCGGCGCCACCTACGGCACCATCATGCGTAACGACGCGTTCCGCTTTATTCGCCTGGGCACCTTTATTGAGCGTGCCGACAACACCTTGCGCCTGCTCGATGCGCGCTACGAAATGGCCGGCGACCAAGCCGCCGCCGTCACCGACGGCACGGCCCACGCCTACTATCAGTGGAGCGCCTTGCTGCGCGCCTTGTCGTCGTTCGAGGCCTACACCGAGATCTATCGCGACGCGCCCGGCGCCCGGCAAGTGGCTGAATTACTCTTGCTACGCGCCGACGTCCCGCGCTCGTTAAGGGCGTGCAGCGAAGAGATCGACCAGATCCTCGCCAGCCTGCCGGGCATCAACGGCCGCCCGGCCCAGCGCCTGGCCGCCGAGATGGACGCGCGCCTGCGTTTTACTGCGATTGACGAAATCCTCGAGGAAGGCCTGCACGCCTGGCTGACCGACTTCATCCCCTTGGTGCGCCAGTTGGGCGACGCCATTTACAGTTCCTACCTGGAGGCCGCATGAGACTCTCCATCAGCCACGAAACCACCTACCACTACGAGAACCAGGTGCGCGCCAGCATTCAGTACCTGCGCCTCACGCCCCACGACAGCGAGCGCCAGCATGTGATCAGTTGGCAGCTGGACCTGCCGCGCCCGGTGCGCGCGCAAGTCGACCCGTTCGGCAATATCCTGCACGTGCTGACCCTGGATGAGCCCCACGATGCGATCATCATTGGCGCCCGTGGCCAAGTGGATATCGACGAATTGCGCGAGGCCGAACACGAGAGCCAGTCAGCATTCCCGTTTCTGCGCAGTACACGCCTGACAGAACCCGATGAAGCCTTGCTGGGCTTTGCGCAACAGCACTGCCGGCAACGTCGCGACCGCAGCGCGTTGATCGACCTGATGCACGCGCTCAACCAAACCATGGTCTACACGCCCGGCGCCACCGAAGTCGACACCTGCGCCGCCCAGGCCTTTGCCGGTCGGGCGGGCGTGTGCCAGGACCACACCCATGCGTTCCTGGCCTGCGCACGCAGCCTGGGGATTCCTGCAAGGTATGTGTCGGGGTATTTGTACACCGAAGACAGCACGCACCTGGCCAGCCACGCCTGGGCCGAAGCCTGGCTGGATGACGCCTGGTACAGTTTTGACGTGACCAACCAACTGGCCCGACCGGAGCGGCATTTGAAACTGGCGGTGGGGTTGGATTACCTGGATGCCTGCCCGGTGCGCGGCATGCGCAGAGGCGGCGGGCATGAGCAGATGCATGCCAAGGTGTTCGTTGCGCCGACGCCGGTGGTTTCGGTGCAGCAGCAATAGGCACAGCACTTTCAGTGTGGGAGCTGGCTTGCCTGCGATAGCGGTGGGTCAGCTACACCTGTGCCGACTGGCAGGCTACTATCGCAGGCAAGCCAGCTCCCACATTGGATTTGTGATGGATTTAAGGTTGCTGTTTACGCCCCGCCATATGCTTCAAGTACCCCACCAGCAAATCCAGCTCGCCGTCCGGCAGTACGCTGGCGGCGAACGCCGGCATCTTCGCCTGTGGCCAATGCCGCAAGCTCTGCGGGTCGCGAATGTAGCGCTTGAGGAAATCCCCGCTGAAATACTCGGTGGGGTTGTAGGGAATATTCAGGTCCGGCCCCACCTGCGCATCACCGGCGCCATTGAGACGGTGACACGCCAGGCAATTCTTCTGGAACAGCGCAAAGCCCTGGTTGACCGGGTCATTCGCCGCCAGCTTCGGGTCGGGCAACAGCGCCGGAAAACGCTCAGCCACCGTCTTCAATTGCTTGATCGCGGACACCTGGAACGGCCACTGTTCAGGGCTGATGTGCCCGGCTTGTGGGTCGGTCCATACCAAGTAGAAGGGCCCGGCACTCGGTTTGCCGTCTGCCAGCGCAGGCCATGGCTGGGCCGGGTCTTCGACTGCCAGCCAGGCGCGGGCGCCGTGTTTCTCCAGCAACGGCGCAGCGGTGAGTTCGGCGGCAAATCCATCCAGGGCCACGGCTTGCAGAGGGTTCGCAGGCTTGAGTCCCTGCAGGAGAGAGGCCAGCGGCACGGCGCGATAGGTCATAGTGCGCTTGTAGGAAACGTCATCGACGATCTGCACCGTCTGCGCATCCGGGTGCTTGAGCAGGTCGGCGGTCTGCCAGGTCTTGCGGGTGTGGTCGAGTTCGATGGTCAATTGCGCGGCCGTTGCCGGCAGGGCCAACAGCAAAGCGAGGATGGCAAGGATTGGTTTCAAGGGACAGCCCGGTTCGAAGTGGCGATGACGCCTACGATAGCGGAAATCTGCACGCAAAAAGACAGCCCCTGCAACAGGACCGCTATGCGCAATGTCCCGGCAGGTGCTGCCAAAAACTGCAGTCCTGATGCTGTGTGTGCACGGAATCCGGAGGCTTAATCGTCACCCGATAACCTTGGTTAAATTGGGCAAGATCAGAATCAGTGTGGTGGCGAACAGAATAAGTCCCGCCTGACGTACTTTCGAATGTTTAAACATGGCTGACTGCCTTTTGTTGTTATTCCTGAGCGTCAAATGCGTGCCGATGTATTTCAGTATCGCGATGTGACGTTGCACTTTTCTTACAACTGCCCCAGCAAAACCCGGCAGCAGCTTCCTACTGATTCAACCTTAGAGCCCTCGTTCTTCGCGGCTTAGATCCATTTCGTATCAGCTAATCAGTATTTTCGCTAAAAACGGCATGAGGCTTATTGCCATCTTGGCGCCAGCCCTAGGGCTAGACAGCTAAAACGATTAATCAGCGGTTTCCCATAGCTGCCTACCGTTCGTCCGAGCGAGGGGGTCAAAAGCAATGAGCGCATCCGTCATTGAAACCGTGTCAATCGGGCCTGAAGGTAGGCACACACGCACTGGCTGCTCGAGGATGTCATGACCCAAGCTTTGATCTTTGATGCGATACGTACGCCCCGTGGCAAAGGCAAGGCCGATGGTGCCCTGCACAGCGTCAAACCGGTAAACCTGGTGGCGGGCCTGCTGACGGCGCTGGCGCAACGCAGCGACCTCGACACGCGCCAGGTGGATGACATCGTCCTCGGCTGCGTCACCCCGGTGGGCGACCAGGGCGCCGACATCGCCAAGACCGCCGCGCTGGTGGCCGACTGGGACGTCAGCGTCGCGGGTGTGCAGATCAATCGCTTCTGCGCCTCGGGCCTGGAAGCGGTGAACCTTGGCGCAATGAAAGTGCGCTCGGGCTTCGAAGACCTGGTGGTGGTCGGCGGTGTCGAATCCATGTCCCGCGTGCCCATGGGCCGCGACGGCGGCGCCTGGGTGCTCGACCCGCAGACCAATCTGCACAGCCACTTCACGCCTCAGGGCATCGGCGCGGACCTGATCGCCACACTGGAAGGCTTCACCCGCCAGGACGTCGACACCTTCGCCCTACAGTCCCAGCAGAAAGCGGCCAGGGCTCGTGCGGACGGTTCCTTCAACAAGTCGCTGATCGCGGTGCAGGACCAGAACGGTATTGTGCTGCTGGACCACGACGAATTTATCCGTAGCGACTCCACCCTCGAAGGCCTCGGCAAGCTCAAACCGAGTTTCGAAATGATGGGCCAGATGGGTTTCGATGCCACTGCGTTGCGGGTCTACAGCCATGTGGAGCGTATCCACCATGTACACACGCCGGGCAACAGTTCCGGCATCGTCGACGGCGCCGCGTTGATGCTGATCGGCTCCGAGGCCAAGGGCCGCGAGCTGGGCCTGCAACCGCGGGCGCGCATCGTCGCCACGGCAGTCACCAGCACCGACCCGACCATCATGCTCACCGGCCCCGCACCGGCGACGCGCAAGGCGTTGGCCAAAGCCGGTTTGCGCGTTGAAGACATCGACCTTTTCGAGGTCAACGAAGCGTTTGCTTCCGTGGTCCTCAAGTTCATCAAAGACATGGGGGTCGACCCCGCCCGAGTCAACGTCAATGGCGGCTCCATTGCCATGGGCCACCCGTTGGGCGCCACCGGCTGCGCGATCCTAGGCACCCTGCTCGACGAGCTGGAAGCACGCCAGCAGCGCTACGGCCTGGCCACCCTGTGTGTCGGCGGTGGCATGGGCATCGCCACCATCCTCGAACGCCTCTGAGCCCAAGGAATTTGTCATGACCGAAGCCATTCGTTACGAAAAAGACCACGACCAGATTGTGGTGCTGACTCTCGACATGCCCGGCCAGAGCGCCAACACCATGAACGGCGTGTACCGCGAGGCCATGGCGGCCATCGTCACACGCCTTGAGGTGGAAAAGGCCGACATCGCCGGCGTCGTTATCACCTCAGCAAAGAAGACCTTCTTCGCCGGTGGCGACCTCAATGAACTGATCAAAGTCGACAAAGCCCACGCCAAGGATTTCTACGACAGCGTGCTGGTATTGAAAGCGCAACTGCGCCGCCTGGAAACTCTCGGTAAACCGGTGGTGGCCGCGATCAATGGCGCAGCGCTGGGCGGCGGTTGGGAGATTTGCCTGGCGTGTCATTACCGCGTGGCGCTGGATGACCAATCCACCCAGCTTGGCCTGCCGGAAGTCACCCTGGGCCTGTTACCGGGCGGCGGCGGGGTAGTGCGCATGGTCCGCATGCTCGGGCTGGAAAAAGCCTTGCCGTATTTGCTGGAAGGTAAAAAAGTGCGGCCGCAGCAGGCTTTGCAGGCGGGTTTGATCAATGAGCTGGCGGCAAACCGCGATGAACTGCTGGCCAAATCCCGTGCCTGGATTCTTGCCAACCCCGAGGCCAAACAACCGTGGGACAACAAGGGCTACCAGATCCCCGGCGGCACGCCGTCAAATCCAAAAGTTGCGCAAATGCTGGCCATCGCCCCGTCGATTTTGCGCAGTAAAACCAATGGCTGCTTCCCCGCGCCGGAGAAAATTCTCTGTGCGGCTGTGGAAGGTGCCCAAGTGGATTTCGACACCGCGCACCTGATCGAAACCCGCTACTTCACCGAGCTGGTCACCGGGCAAGTGGCGAAAAACATGATCGGTACCTTCTGGTTTCAGCTCAATGAAATCAATGCCGGTAGCTCACGGCCCAAAGGTTTTGCACCTTATGTCACGCGTAAGGTAGGCGTGCTGGGCGCCGGGATGATGGGCGCAGGCATTGCGTATGTGAGTGCCTGTGCGGGCGTCGAGGTGGTGCTTAAGGACATCAACCTGGCGGCGGCCGAGAAGGGCAAGGCGCATTCGGCGGCGCTGCTGGACAAGAAAGTCAGCCGTGGGCAATTGACCGCCGAACAGCGGGAAAGCACCCTGGCGCGGATTCATCCTACGGCCTCCGATGCCGACCTGGCCGGTTGCGACCTGGTTATCGAAGCCGTATATGAAGACCGGGATCTCAAAGCCAAGGTCACGGCGGCGGCGCAAAGCGTGGTCGGCAGCGAGGCCGTGATCGCCTCTAATACCTCCACCTTGCCCATCAGCGGCCTGGCGACGGCGGTGCCCGATCAAGGCAAATTCATCGGCCTGCATTTCTTCAGCCCCGTCGACAAGATGCCGCTGGTGGAAATCATCAAGGGCGCTCACACCAGTGACGAAGCCCTGACCCGGGGTTTTGATTTCGTCCTGCAAATCAAGAAAACTCCGATCGTGGTCAACGACAGCCGCGGCTTCTTTACCTCGCGGGTGTTCGGCACCTTCACCAACGAAGGCATCGCCATGCTCGGCGAAGGCGTGGCCGCGCCGATGATCGAAACCGAGGCGCGCAAGGCTGGTATGCCGGTGGGGCCGCTGGCGGTGTCGGATGAAGTGTCCCTCAGCTTGATGAGTCATATCCGACAGCAAACGGCGAGGGATCTGCAAGCCGAAGGCAAAGCGCTGCCGGCTCACCCGGCGACGGCTGTGATCGATCTGTTGGTGAATGAATACAAACGCACGGGCAAGGCGGCTGGCGGCGGTTTTTACGACTACCCCGTGGGCGGGCACAAGCATCTGTGGCCCGAGCTGAAAACCCGCTTTGAACAAGCCGGCAAACAGATCTCAGCGCAGGATGTGCGCGACCGTTTACTGTTTATCCAGGCGATTGAAACCGTGCGGTGCGTGGAGGAGGGCGTGTTGCTGTCCACGGCGGATGCCAACGTGGGGTCGATCTTCGGCATAGGTTTTGCCGCGTGGAGCGGCGGCGCGCTGCAGTTTATCAACCAGTATGGCCTGAACGACTTTATTGCCCGGGCGCGTTACCTGGCCGAGCAATACGGGGAGCGGTTCTCGCCGCCGGCGTTGTTGCTTGAGAAGGCTGCACGGGACGAAACCTTCCGCTGATCAAAATGTGGGAGCCGGGCTTGCCCGCGATAGCGGTATGCCAGCCACTGCAAATATCGGCTGATATGACGCCATCGCGGGCAAGCCCGGCTCCCACAAGTGTTCACTCGGCGGGACTTGCTTTGCTGGGGTGTTTCAAGGCAGGCTCTGGGCTGTGCATTATTCCCATCACCGTGTCAGGTATTTTTTATGTCGCTACGCGTCTGTATCCTGGAAACCGATATCCTGCGTCCAGGCTTGATCGATCAATACCAAGGGTACGGGCAGATGTTCAAGCGCCTGTTCTCCAAGCAACCGATTGCCGCCGAATTCGTCATCTACAACGTGGTGCAGGGCGAATACCCGCCTGCCGACGAGGTGTTTGACGCCTACCTGATCACCGGCAGCAAGGCCGACTCCTTCGGCACCGACCCGTGGATCCAGACCCTCAAAACCTACCTGCTGGAGCGCTATAAGCGTGGCGACAAGCTGCTGGGCGTGTGTTTCGGCCACCAGTTACTCGCGCTGCTGCTGGGCGGCAAGACCGAGCGCGCCAGCCAAGGCTGGGGCATGGGCATCCACGACTACAAGCTCAACGCCAAGGCGCCGTGGATGAGCCCGGTGGTGGAAGAACTGACCTTGCTGATCAGCCATCAGGACCAGGTCACCACGTTGCCGGCCAACGCCACCGTGATCGCCTCCAGCGATTTCTGCCCGTATGCCGCGTACCACATCGAAGACCAGGTGCTGTGCTTCCAGGGTCATCCGGAATTTATCCACGACTATTCCCGCGAGTTACTGGAGATTCTTCAGACAACCCTGGGCGAAAAGGTCTACACCCACGGCGTGGCCAGCCTGGCGCGTGACCACCATGGCGCTACCGTGGCGGAATGGATGATGCGCTTTGTCGCCCACAAGCCAGATACGGCGGTTTAAAGCCAGCCCGAGCGTTTAAAGCTGGCCCATAAACTGGTGCAGCCCACCGCAATCAACCCGAGCACCGCAAAATAGCCGTAGTGCCATTGCAGCTCGGGCATGTTCTGGAAGTTCATCCCGTAAATCCCCGCCACCGCCGTGGGGAACGCCAGAATCGCCGCCCAGGCGGCGAACTTGCGCTGCACCACGCTTTGCCGTGAAGCCTCCAGTAACACACCAATCTCGATGGTCTGGCTGGCGATGTCGCGCAGGGTAGTGAGGTCTTCCATCTGCCGCGTCACGTGAATCTGCACATCGCGAAAATACGGGCGCATATTCTTGTCGATAAACGGGAAGCTGAGCTTCTGCAGCTCCTGGCTGATCTCCACCATCGGCGCCACATACCGCTTGAGGCGCAGCACATCGCGTCGCAGGCCATGCAGGTTCTGAATATCGTGCTCGCTCAGGGAACTGCACAGCACGTTGCGCTCCAGCTCATCAATCTCGGCGTGGATCGCTTCGCTCACCGGTTGGTAGTTTTCGGTGACGAAATCCAGCAGCGCGTAGAGTACGAAATCTTCCCCATGCTCCAGCAATAACGGTCGCGCCTCACAGCGCTGGCGCACAAAACCGTAGGACGCCGAGTGGCCGTTGCGGGCGGTGATGATGTAGCCGTTGCCGGCGAAGATATGGGTCTCGATAAATTCCAGCTTGCCGTTTTCGCGCACCGGTGAGTAGGTGACGATAAACAGCGCATCGCCGAAGGTTTCAAGCTTCGGGCGGCTGTGTTTTTCCAGGGCGTCTTCGATGGCCAGTTCATGCAGGTTGAACTGGCGTTGCAGGTTGGCCAGCTCCTGGGCGCTGGGCTCTTCCAGGCCGATCCACACAAAATGGTCGGGTTTGGCGGCCCAGGCGGCGCCTTCGTCGAGGGTGATATCCGTGACTTTCTTACCGGCGCTGTAAACGGCTGCCGCAACAACTCTACCCATGGTGCTGATCGCTTCTTGTTAGGAGGACAGGTGTTGGGCAGCTTAGCTGGAGGGGAGTTCTATTGTTGCGGCATTTTGCAGTTCGCGGTCCATTGCCGCGATGCAGTCTTCCATCTGCGCCTGACAGGTCTGCATCAGCGCCGGGATGTCATCCGAAGTCAGCCCACAGGTAGGAATCGGCGGCAATGAGCGTATGAGCACGCCACCGCTGTTCCAGCGATTGAGCTGCATATGCTTGACGTAAGTGCTGGCGCACACCTGCACAATCGGTACGCCGGCCGCAATTGCCATATGGAACGCGCCTTTCTTGAACGGCAGCAAACCGTTACCCAGGTTGCGCGTGCCTTCGGCGAACACCCAAATCGAGGTGTCCTCATGCTGCAAGGTCTGTGTGGTGGTAAGCATCGCCCGGCGCGCCTTGTGCGCATTGCCGCGGTCAATCAACACGTTGCCCGCCAGCCAGAACAACTGGCCGAACAGCGGCACCCATTTCAGGCTTTTTTTGGCGATGCACACGGTGCGATGGGGCACCACATTGCCGAATATAAACAGGTCATAGTTGGACTGATGGTTGGCGATGACCACACAGGTGCCGGGCTTGTTACGCAGCGAGTCGACATCGGCCTTCAGGTGCAGGCCCAGAATACGCATGGCAGGCAGCGCATAGAGGCGAGCACACAGGCGGCTGTTGTCCGGGTTGAACGGCCGGCACACACCCAAAAGCACGCCCAATACCCCGGCGACCATAAAGTGCAGGCCCATCAACAACATACGTAACAGAAAAAGCATCGACACAGCCCATCGGGACAAAAGGTGGCGCAGTGTACGGATGTGCACTGTATTCGGCAATTGCCCCTACAGACGTAGGAGATAGGCGATGTTTAAGCACATGTTTCAACGTGTGCCGACACAGCCCGACTAGAGCGGCTAAAGACGTTTCGGATTTATTTGTAAGAAAAAGCCCGACTTAAGGTCGGGCTTTAGCTCATCAGCTGTAAGTATCTTCACAATGATTAACGGGCCCACCTATCCTGTGGCGAGCGGGCTTGCCCCGCGTTGGGCTGCGAAGCAGCCCCAAAACCAGGCCCCGCGTTCTTTCAGGAGAAACCTCAGCGCCTTTACTGGGGCCGCTGCGCAGCCCAACGCGGGGCAAGCCCGCTCGCCACAACTGCCCGCTCAGAGCAGATGTTGCCTATAGCTGCTCAGCTACGGAGCATCAGCCCAGGTTGTGGCCCTGATCCTGAATAATTGCATCATCCAGGGCTTCCAGCAGTGCCTTACGCACCTTCAGCTTGGTGTGCTTGTGGGCATTCATATTGATCTTCTTCAACTGCCGCGCCGCTTCCAGGGACGCTGCGTGCAACTCATCCGGCGCCACCACCTTATCCAGGAAGCCCGCACCCAACGCGCCCTGCGGATCAAACATCTCGGCATTGATCACCGAACGATGAAACGCAGATTTACGCAGACGATCCCGCGCTAACTCGATACCGGCGTGGTGCATGGTCATGCCGATCGCCACTTCGTTCAGGCCAATGCTGAACGGGCCTTCCACACCAATCCGGTAATCCGCCGACAACAGCAGGAACGCACCCTTGGCCACCGCATGCCCAGGGCACGCCACGATCACCGGAAACGGGTGCGACAACAGGCGCCGCGCCAACGTCGAACCCGACGTCACCAGGCCAATGGCTTCTTTAGGGCCAGCGGTCATCACCTTCAAATCATAACCACCCGACAGAATCCCCGGCGTGCCGGTGATGATCACCACCGCCCGATCCTTCTCGGCCTGATCCAGCGCAGCGTTGAACTCAGTAACCACTGCCGGAGAAATGGCGTTTACCTTGCCGTTGCTCAAGGTCAGGGTCGCGATACCGTCTTCGAGGTGGTAGGCAATCAACTCACTCATGACGCGGTTCCTTGTAGGAATTGTTATAGATAGGCTGTTAATAGAAGCGCATGCGCAGACGTTACCCACCACGCCCGCCCTGGTAAAGCGCCGTGACTGACTACACAGTCAGACTTTTGCCGCTTGCCCAAGCGTAGACGGCCCGCAGCAGGGCACAGCCGCCGTGCCAGACGCCCACGACCAATGCCCAAGAATGGCAGATTCACCGCCCCTCACCAGGCGAGTCACGGCATAACCGTCTAAGCACATGAAAATTCTGAAAAAAACCTTTGCCATCAGAAAGGCTTTCGACTACATTAGCGCGCCTCGACAGACTGAACTGGTTTGACGAGATACGGTGAAGTGTCCGAGTGGCTTAAGGAGCACGCCTGGAAAGTGTGTATACAAGAAATTGTATCGAGAGTTCGAATCTCTCCTTCACCGCCACATTAAGTAAACACAAACCCCTGATTTTCATAGAGAAAGTCGGGGGTTTGTGGTTTTTGGCGTTTGAAAAAGAGCCGTTTGGGAACATGCCTGGGAATACACCTCGCCAGACAGGGCTGCGCTAGCAAGCGTACTGAGGAATCGAAAAAGCAAAACGGGGGACGGTTTTTTTATTCTTCAAGCACCCCTGTGACAAACAAAACCCCTGGTTTCGTGAGAAGTCAGGGGTTTTATAGTTTCTGGCGTTTGAAAACGTGTCTTTTTTAAATCATGCGGCGCAAGGCATATCCATGCGCCGGCCTATCACGTCCAGCAAGTCGCAGCCATCGCGTAACGGGATTGAACACAGCAAGGCAAAATCACTGAGAACAACGGCATCACTACTGATCTCGCTGCGCAGTGCAAGGTTCTCAAGGACTTGGGTGACGGCACGCAGCCGAAAACTCGCGGCGTCGAGGAGAATTTCCAGGGGGGCGGTGGTATCGACAAAAAGGGCAGGGGTGGCGCTGTCGTTGCTGGTGAGGGCTATGTATTGGTTCATATGTGGAACTCCGGTTGTCAGAAGGTAGCAACCACACATTTGTCGCCAAACAAAAGGGTGGCAGCTGTACGCAGGTTGGCGAACCGGGACAATCGGAAAAACCGGCAGACCCGAAGGTCTCCCGCGCACAGCTACCGTTGAGCAGCTTATTGCGCGCAGAAGCATCCCGCAAATACGCCAGGACGTTTCTGTCGATTTATCGTCGAGTCGCCAAACCCGTTCGCCATATGGGCGACCCAGTGACTATAGGCTCGACGATTTTGAAGTGCGAGGCCGACGCTTCTGAACGGTTTGTAGGACGTTGCTTGGATTAATTATCTACTTCTAGTTTAACGCTATCCCGCTAAGTAAAGGGTTGGGTGCTCAGTTGGCACCTGAAATCGTAGGCATGCACCTGGATTGAGGTAGTCCATTTCTGAAACGTTAAAACCACCCCTCTGCACGTCTTACCTGCGCCGTTACGCTTTCTTATAGTCCTGCGCCTCAGCCACCTGGAGGTGCACGCATGCAGGGACCCTACGCATTTATCAATGAACATCCCCAGCCTTATCCATTGCTTAAACTAAGCCTGGCGCTTGATCCGTATACACACACCAAGTTCGACACCCTCAACCAGCACATTCGCAACACGGTGGTGTTGCCGGGGCAATTGGTGATCATGGGGGATAGCCGAACCGCCGCTTGCACCGCTGAAGAAGCACAGCTGATGCGCTCGGCGCAAAATATAAGGCTCGCCCTGTTGGCGCACTCCGCAACTGACCAATTTCTGATCAAAAACTATGATCAGGTGCAGGCCATCTTGACCTATTCGTCCCTTGGCATCGGCAGTGCCAGCAGTGCATGGAGCAAGCATTTGGCGCAAGTTGAGAAGACCCTTATCGAAATCGAGAGTTTGCATAAGCAGTACTTGAGCAAAGGCACCACTGGGGCGAGGGAGGAGTTTTTGGTTAAACGAAGGGCACTGTTTGCCAAGTTTGATAGCCAAATCTCGGGCATGGCGCGCTTTGGTACGGGGTTGAAAAACGAAGGTTCGATAAAAAAGATGTTGGGGATTTCCAGTAAAAGCTATTGGCACCACGGAGAAATTCGCGGGTATGAGGAAAGGGTCAAGCATTTGGCCAAGGCCTCGCAAATATTGAAGAAGGGGACTTACATTGGCATAGCGCTGGATGTTGGGGCGACGGCGCTGGAGATAACGGAGGCGTGTTCCACGGGGCGTGAGCAAGCGTGTACGCAGGCGACGTATGTTGAAGGGGGTAAGTTAGTGTTTGGAGTCGGTGGTGCATCGTTAGGTGGAAGTATAGGTGCCTCTGTAGGAATAGGCGCCTGCATGGTTGTTTTTGGCATACCTACAGCAGGTGCCGGAGCCTTGGGGTGTGCCATCGTTGGCGGCGCCACAGGCGGACTCGTTTTAGGCAAAGCTGCAAGCGCTCTCGGAGAAAGCACGGGAAAAGTTCTCTATGCGGCGGTGAGGGATTAAATGGTCTTCGAATACATCGGCATGTGTGCGGGCGTCATCATGCTGCTCAGCCTTCCTCTCACTTTTTTTGTCATGTTCAAAAAGCTCGATGCAGCAGAACGCTTTGTGGAGCACAGCGACTATGTAGCCATGCACAAGCGCATTTTTCGTAATGCTCCATTTGAAGGCCGACAAGTGCGCGTATTCGCCATGGCCACCATCATTCTTATGCCAAAAGTACTCCAATGGAGGCGTTTAGTGCGGGTTGAGGATGTTGAAAAAATCCCACGACATCTCAAATATTGGATGGTCATACCGACACTGATTGCTTTCACTTCCGCTACCGTCATGTGTGTCGCCTGGCTTTTTATAGAAAACTAATCCGCCTTTTTGGGCGACTGTCTTTCGCCCTTTCCCATATTGTCATCCGGCAGACTTCTGTCGTCAGGCCCTCAATGCCGATGCCGATGATGCACATCCGGAAAATGCGCATGGCTATGCCGCATCACACTATGAACATGCACATGGCTGTGCGGCTGCGCCGGGTCCCACTCAAACCCGTGCTCATGCTGATGATGTTCATCATGCACATGCCGATGCCCATGTTCCGTCGCCTCATGCAGGTGCTCATGGGCATGCCGCTCCGTCAGGTGCAGCCACACGCCCAGGGCCATCAATGCTGATGCAATCCAGAACGCCACCGTTACCGATTCCCCGAATGCCAGCAGGGCAACAGCCGCGCCGAGGAACGGTGCCGTCGAGAAGTAAGCGCCCGTGCGCGCACTGCCCAACCCGCGTAACGCCAGCACGAACATGACCAGGCTGATGCCATACCCCAAAAATCCAACCACCAAGATCGGCGCCAACTGCGCCACGCCCGGAATCTGCGCGCCGAGGTAAAGCGCCAGGCTGCAATTCACCAGCCCGGCAATCAACCCCTTGGCGCCGGCGATAAACAGCGCGTCCGAGGCCGAGACTTTGCGCGTCAGGTTGTTATCAATCCCCCAGCATGCACACGCCAGCGCCACGGCAAACGGGCCGGTCCAGTCGTGGCTGGCGCCGCCGCCGTCGGACCATGACAACACCACGCCGCCCAGCACGATCGCGAGCATGCCGAGGACGATGCGGCGGTCGGCGTTTTCTCTGAACACCAGCCAGGCGATCACGGCGGTCAGCACCGATTCAAGGTTGAGCATCAGGGAGGCGGTCGCGCCGGCGGTGCGGGTCAGGCCGAACATCAAGGCAACCGGGCCGAGGATGCCGCCGAAGGCGATGGCGCCGAGCAGCCAGGGCCATTCAGGGCGGGTCAGCCCGCTGGGTTTCCAGCCGCGATCACGGATAAGGCGCACGCAGGCCAGGCCGAGGCCGCTGCCGAGGTAGAGCAGGCCGGCGAGCAGTACGGGCGAAAGGTTCAGGCCGAGGCTTTTGGCGAGCGGGGTGCTGGCGCCGAACAGGGCGGCGGCGGCGAGTGCGTAAACGATGCTGAGGTTCATGGGCCATCCTCGAAAGGTTGACCCATGATACGTCGCTTGCCAGGGTCAGCGCCCTGACAACTTTATATTTACTGCGCGGTTTTCAGCTTGATCACATCACCCGAAATCTTGGTGGTGTAACCGTTCAGTACCCAGGCCCAGAACCATTTTTCCTGCACTTGAGTGTTGATCAGCGCGTCGCCGCCTTTGGCCTTGATGGCGGCATCCTGGGCGCGCACGAAGCGGCTGTTCTGGCCGATCGGGATGATGCCGAGCAACATCACGCCGGTGGCGCTGCCTTCACTGTGGCCCAAAACGGTGTATTGGCTGCTGTCGTACTGCGGGGATTTGATGGCGGTGCCGGTGCAGCCTGCGAGGGTGAAACCGAGAACAGCTGCGGCAACTACTTTACTGACGTACTTCACTGTGAAACTCCATGGACTGACCCCCGGGATTCAATTCTCGAGGGGGCACTACTTTAATCCCCACACGGGCAGATTGAAATAAATTACCCGGATGTTTCATTTTCAGGCCTGCACGTAAAACGCGCCGTAGGACGTACGCGGGTCAGGATCTGGATTTCCAGAGTTCACCGCCGGGCATACGGGTAATGTGGGAGCTGGCCCACCGCCATCGCAGGCAAGCCAGCTCCCACCTGTTTAACCGCGTTCAGTCAGTCAGAGGTGCAGCCACGCCAGACTACCCAGCACCACTGCCACACCACCTGCGGTATAAGACATACGCTTGAGCCACTCCTTGCGCGTCAGCAACGTAATCGCCGCCAACGAAATTGCGATCTGAATCGCGGTCATCGCCTGCGCCCAGCGGTGATGCTGGTGCAGCGCCTCTTCGGATTTCTGGTCCCATTCCTTGGATGTCGCCTCAAGCTTCTCGGCCTGTTTGCGCACCTCTTCCTTCTGGCCCTTGTAGCGCTCGATCTCGTCCTTGTAATGCGCGGCATCCACACCCGGAATATGCGTGGCCAGCTCCGCCAGGTTCTGGCGGCTGGATTTGGCCTGGTAGTAGTTCCACTGGTTGGCGGCTTCGGTCTTGATGATGGCGGCGTTGTTCTTGTCCATCGCTGCTTCGCTCTCGGTGGAGCCGGCCTGGTAGCTGAGCATGGCACCCAGGGTGGCCATCAATGCGGTCATTACGGCGATGCGGCTGGCAAAGTTGTCACCGCGCCCGTGGGCATGTTCGGTGGTGTGTTCAAGGTGTTTTTCGTGGGGGCTGGGGACTTCGAAGGCTTCGGACATGGGGGCGTCTATGAAGGGACTGAGGGAGTCTGATTCTTTACCAGTGAAGCTGTCTCAAGCCTGTACGTAACGCTGCAAACCCTGCACCAGTGCATCAAATGTCACGCGGCAGCGCGGGCTGTTGCGCAGGTCTTCGTGCATGGTCACCCAAGTGTCCAATTTGAGCGCAAAGCCCTCGGGCAGCACGCGGCGCAAACGCGGGTCGCGCTGGGCCAGTTGCACCTGGCAACCGCCGATACCGGCACCGGCGCGGATCAGCGCCAATTGCGCCAGGTCGCTGTCGCTGCTGATGGCGAAGGCGCTGCGTTCAAAGCCCTTGATGGCCAGGCTGCGGATAAACGCGTTTTCCTGGTCGAAACCAATGACGCAATGGTTGACCAGATCCTGCATGTGCAGAGGAGTGCCATGCCGTTGCAGGTAATCGTCGCGGGCGTGCAAGCCGACCTCAATCAAACCGACGCGCTGCGCCAGCAGTTGCTCCTGGCTGGGGCGGACCATGCGCACGGCGATGTCGGCTTCTAGTTGCAGCAGGTCGCTGAGGCGGTTGCTCAGCACCAGCTCAACCCGCAGGCGTGGATGTTGGCGGCGCAGTTGGGTGATGATCGGCGGCAGTACTTCCACGCCGACCACTTCGCTGGCTGACACCCGCACCACGCCGCGCACTTCCTCGCCGTGGGCAGACGCGGTGCGCTCCAGGGCGGCGGCGGTGCGCTCCATGGTGTCGGCATGGGCGCGCAAGGTGTGGGCCACCGCCGTCGGCAGCAATCCGGCGGGCGAGCGGGTGAACAGCACCACGCCCAGCTCGGCTTCCAGCGCAGCGATGTGCCGGCCCACCGTAGGCTGTGTGATACCGAGCTGCCGCGCGGCACCCGATAACGATCCCTCCTTGAGTACGCCGAGGAACGACCGGTAGAGCTCCCATCCAATTGTCGATGCCATGCATAAATGTATAGCGGCTGGATGGTCTTCGGCAATTTATCTATAGCAAGGCCGCACACACACTGGCCTCACCAACCCGTGTAGGAGAAGGTGATGAGGAAGGTTCTGGTGCTGGGTGCAACCGGCGGGATCGGCGGTGAAGTGGCGCGGCAACTGCACGCGTCTGGCTGGGAGGTGTGTGCGCTGACGCGGGATGTGGGCAAGGCCCGCCGGGCGAATGCCGACTTTTCGTGGGTCGAGGGCGACGCGCTCAACCGTGATGAGGTACGCGCCGCCGCCCGTGGTTGTGCGGTGATCGTGCATGCCGTCAACCCTCCGGGTTATCGCCATTGGGCTGAGCTGGTCATACCGATGATCGACAACAGCATTGCGGCGGCCATCGCCGAGGGCGCGACGATTGTGTTGCCGGGCACGGTCTACAACTTCGGGCCGGATGTGTTTCCGGTGCTGTATGAGGATTCGCCGCAGCACCCGCGAACGCGCAAGGGGGCTATTCGCGTACAACTGGAGCAGCGTCTGGAACAGGCGTGCCGCCGTGGCGCCCGTGTGCTGATTGTGCGCGCCGGGGATTTTTTCGGCGCTCGGCTGGCCAACAACTGGTTTGCCCAAGGCTTGATCAAACCCGGCAAACCGGTACATGCCGTGAGCTATCCGGGCGCGCCGGGTGTGGCGCACCAATGGGCTTATTTGCCGGACGTGGCGCGCACCATGGTCGAGCTGCTTGAACGCCGGTCAACCCTGGAGGCTTTTGCGCGCTTTCACATGGCCGGGCATATGGACACGGACGGCACGCAGATGACCCAGGCGATACAACAGGTGGTGCTGCGCAGGACCGGCCAGCAACCACGCGTAGGTCGTTTCCCATGGTGGTTGCTGAAAGTGGCTGCGCCCTTTGCCGTCACCCTTCGCGAGATGCAGGAGATGCGTTACCTGTGGCAAACCCCGTTGCGTCTGGACAACACGCGGTTGGTCGCGGCTTTGGGGCGCGAGCCGCACACGCCGCTGGAGCAGGCGGTGGAAGCTACATTGCTCGGTCTGGGTTGTTTGCCTGACGCCGTCTGATCAAGCGCACATACACCGCGATATTCACCAGCAGCACCACGGCGCCCAGCCCCAGCTGAATCTGTGGGGTCAGCCCGGCCGGGTAGATCAGTGTAAGGAGGTAATGCTCGATAAAACCGCCGCCATAACCGTCCTGCCCGGCGAGGTGACGCAGCAGGTTCTCCCAGCGGGTCAGCGGGCAGGGCAGGTGGAACACTTCCACCGCCACGCCCCAGGTCGCAGCGGGCAGGTGCAGCCACATGACTGGCCGCCACTTGAGAGCCAGCAAGCCGCCAAACAGCACGAACAGGATAAAACACAGGTGGAACAGTACGAGGCTGTCGGCGGCAATGCGATAGAGCATGAAGAGGTTCACTTTTATCAGGGCTGGCGTTGAGTTTGCAGGTAGTCGATAAACACGCGCAGTTTTTTTGGCGTGTTGCTGCGGTTGAAGTCATACAAGTACAGCGCACCGTGGGCACCTTGAATATCGCCGCAGGGTGGAGGGCCGCCAAGGTTGCTTACCTACGCTGTAGGCCGCTATTGTGCTGAATCCTTTTAGTCCTTCCCCCAAGGTTCTGTTGCGATGAATGTACCGCGTACCGCAGTCGGTCCCATCAAGGCCGTGATTTTCGATATGGACGGGTTGTTGCTGGATACCGAAGGCATCTACACCGAAGTCACACAGATCATCGCCGAACGATACGGCCGCACCTACGATTGGGGCATCAAGCAGCATATCATCGGCCGAGGCGCTCAGGACCTGGCCGAATATGTGGTGAAGGCACTGGACTTGCCGATCACACCGGCGGAGTTTCTGCAGATTCGCGAGCCTTTGATGAGCGAGCGTTTCCCCAAGGCCTTGGGCATGCCCGGTGCCGAAGCGCTGGTGCGGCATTTGAAGGCGCACAATATTCCGATTGCCGTGGGCACCAGTTCCTCGCGTAATTCGTTTGGCCACAAGACTACGTTGCACCGTGAGTGGTTTGGCTTGTTCGGCACGATTGTCACCGCCGATGACCCTGAAGTGGGGGCCGCCAAACCCGCACCGGATATCTTCCTCACTGCCGCCCGCCGCTTGGGTGTCGCGCCCGAGGATTGCCTGGTGTTCGAAGACTCGCCGTTTGGCGTGACCGCCGCCAAGGCCGCCCACATGACCGCCATCGCCGTGCCCGATGAAGCCATGGCCGACAGCAAGTACCAGCATGCCGACCAGATCATCCGCAAGCTGGCGGACTTTGACCTGGCGGCCTACGGCTTGCCACCGATGTCCTGAGTAAACGCGGTCAAAAAAATGTGGGAGCTGGCTTGCCTGCGATGGCGATCTTGAGGACGCTATCGCAGGCAAGCCAGCTCCCACATTTGGTTATGCGCTGAAACCACCATCGATGGTCAGGCTCGCACCTGTGATGTAGCCCGCTTCCGGGCCGGCCAGGTACGCCACGAAGCTGGCAATCTCCTCCACCTGCCCATACCGCCCAACCGCCATCAACCCAATCAAACTCGCCGCAAACTCACTGTCCGCCGGGTTCATATCGGTATCCACCGGCCCAGGCTGCACATTGTTGATGGTGATGCCACGCGGTCCCAGATCCCGGGCCAGGCCCTTGGTCAGCCCCACCAGCGCCGCCTTGCTCATCGCATACGGCCCGCCACCGCCAAACGGCATGCGCTCGGCATTGGTGCTGCCGATATTGATCACGCGGCCGCCTTCGCCCATGTGTTTGGCCGCCTCCTGAGTGGCGATAAATACACTGCGCACATTGATCGCCAAGGTCTGGTCGAAGTCTTCCAGCGTGAAGTCTTCCAGTGGCGCGATGGCCAGCACGCCTGCGTTGTTCACCAGAATATCCAGGCGCCCAAAAGCTTCGACGGTGGCGTTGACCGCGTTGCGAATTGCCGTGGCATCGGCGCTGTCGGCCTGAATCGCCAAGGCTTTGCCGCCTGCGCTGATCACGCTGTTTTGTAGTTCTTCGGCCTTGGCGGCGGAGCTGACGTAGGTAAAGGCGACGGTTGCACCCTGCGCTGCCAGACGCTTGACGATGGCAGCGCCAATACCGCGGGAACCGCCCTGGATCAATGCAACTTTGCCGCTGAGGTTGAGTGTGGTCATGTCGATCTCCAAGTAGTTGATGGACCGAGTATCGGCCTCACCCACTCCAGCCGGTAGACCGTGATTGCTATAGTCTGTGTAAACCAAAAGTTTAGAGTGGTCGATATGGAGAGCTTTGGCAGTATCGAATGTTTCGTGCGCAGCGCCGAAGGTGGCAGCTTTGCCGAAGCCGCGCGGCATCTGAGTTTGACCCCGGCGGCAGTCGGTAAAAGCGTCGCCAAGCTGGAAGCGCGCCTGGGTGTTCGGCTGTTTCAGCGCAGCACCCGGCGGCTGGCGCTGACCGAAGCCGGCAAGCTGTTCCTCGAAGAAGTCAGCGCCAGCCTCACCACCATCCAGAACGCGGTGGCCAACCTGGCCAGCGCCGAAGGGCGGCCGGTGGGAACCTTGAAAGTCAGCATGGGCACGGTGGTGGGGTGCTTGTACATCGTGCCGTTGCTGGGCGAGTTTCTAAAACGCTTCCCGGATATCAGCCCCGACTGGCATTTTGATAATCGCCAGGTTGATCTGATTGGCCAAGGCTTCGACGCGGCATTGGGCGGTGGTTTTGAACTGCCTCAGGGCGTGGTCGCGCGTAAGCTCGCGCCGGCGCATCGAGTGCTGGTGGCCTCACCCGATTATCTGGCGACACGTGCGAAGCTGTTGCAGCCCAACGACCTTGAGCACTGCGAAGGCATTCTGATTCGTTCGCCACAAACCGGCCGAGTACGCTCCTGGCAACTGACCGGCCGCCACGGCGGGCACGCGCCGCTGAACCTCAAGGCGCGCATGACCATGAGCGATTCCCAGGCGGCCTGCGTCGCGGCAGGTCAAGGGTTGGGCATCGCGCTGGTGAGCATGCCGTTTGCCGTGCCTTGGCTGGCCAGCGGCAAGCTGGTACGCGTACTGCCCGACTGGTACGTCGACGATGGCAACATCTCCATTTACTACGCTGAACACAAACTGCTGCCCGGCAAGACCCGGGCGTTTGTCGACTTCATCATCGAGCAGTTTGCCGAGCAGAAACGGGGGCAAGCATTCAGCGCGATTTGATCAAGGCGATCTACCGAGTCGCGGCCATCGCGGGCAAGCCCGGCTCACACAGGGGAATGCGATCAACTGTGGGAGCCGGGCTTGCCCGCGATGCGGACGCCTCGGTCTACCGACCTGGCCAACCAATCACTTTCTTCGGCCTCGGCGTCGCATAAGTCCTGATCTTCGACGTCGACAACCCCAGGCGCACCAGGGATTCGGCAATGGTCACCGCCGCCGTGACGCCATCCACCACCGGCACGCCGGTACGCTGGCGAATCTGCTCATCCAGCCCGGCCATGCCGCCGCAGCCCAGGCAGATCACTTCGGCCTTGTCGTCGCGAATGGCCAGCTCCGCCTCGCGCACGATGGCTTGCATGGCGGCCAGCGGGTCTTCTTCCAGCTCCAGCACCGCCATGCCGCTGGCGCGCACCGAGGCGCAGCGTTGATAGAGACCCGCGAGTTTCAAGCGGTCTTCAATCAGCGGCACGGTGCGGTCCAGGGTAGTGACCACCGAATAGGCATGGCCCAGAAACATCGCCGTGCTGGCCGCCGCTTCGGTGATGTCTACCACCGGTACGTTGAGCAATTCCTGCAAACCTTCACGGCCATGTTCGCCGTAGCCGGCCTGGATCACCGCATCGAACGGTTGATCGTAGGCCATCACCCGGTCCATCACGGCGATGGCGGCCAGGTAGCTTTCAAAGTTGCCTTCCACGGACTCGGCGCCAAAGAACGGCGTAAGCCCGACGATTTCGGTGCCGGGTGAGGCCACGGCCCGCGCCTGCTGGGCGATGGTGTCGGTGATGGATGCGGTGGTGTTGACGTTGACCACGAGGATGCGCATGGAATGTCCTTGATTAATGACTGACGTTATCGACTGCAATGCTTTCGCCGCTGACATCGGCGTAGAACCCTTGGCGCTTGGCAATCAGCAAGTACAACAGCCCTGCAATACCGGCGCCAAACAGCCAGGAAAACGGTGCGACGCTGGCAAAACCGGGCAACAGCGCCAGCAGAATCGCGATGACTGCCGCCGGAATAAACGCCGCGACCGCGCGTAAATTGACGCCACGGCTGTAGTAATAAACGCCATTCGGGTCTTCGCTATACAGCTGCAGTACATCCACCTGGCTTTTACGGATCAGCCAATAATCGACCATGATCACCCCATACAACGGCCCCAGCAGCGCACCCAGCCCGGAGAGGAAATACACGATCACCAGCGGGCTGTTGTAGAGGTTCCACGGCAGGATCAGCACCGCCACAGTGGCGCTGATCAGCCCGGCCCGCCGGAAGTTCAGATACTTGGGCGCCAGGTTGCTGAGCACAAAGGCCGGCGCGACAAAGTTGGCCATGATGTTCACCGCCACGGTAACGATCAGGAACGCCAGGCAGCCCAGCACGAGGAAGAAGGTATTGGGGATGGCCGCGATGATTTCGGTCGGGCTTTCGATCACCCGGCCATTGAGCTGGAACTGCCCGCCGCAGAGCAACACGGTGATCGCGGCAAACACCAGGATATTCACCGGCAAGCCCCAGAAGTTGCCGACCAGGATGGTCTTGCGGCAGGGCGAGGAGCGGGCGAAATCGCAAAAATTGAGGATCAGTGTGCCGTAGATGCTCAGCCACAGCGCGCCACCGGCAAAAATGTTGCGCCACATCTCGCCGCCGCTCAAAGGCTCGCGGATCGACCAGGCGATATTGCCGCCGACCTGAAAGTACATCCAGCCGGCCAGCGACGCCACGGTCACCAGAATCACCGGCCCGGCGAAGGCTTCATAGCGGCGCACCATTTCCATGCCGTAGGCCAGGATCGCCAGTTGCACAAACCAGATCGTTATAAAACACGCCCAGCCCAGGGTCGACAGGCCGAGAATCGAGTTGTGGTCATAATCGGCAAATCCTGGATGAATCGCCGACAGCAGCACACGGAAAACCACCGAGGCCAGGTAGGTCTGAATACCAAACCAGGCAATCGCAATCACCGCGCGGATCAACGCCGGGATCTGCGCACCATGGATGCCGAAACTGA
This sequence comes from Pseudomonas sp. 2822-15, assembly GCF_002742515.1. Classification (NCBI taxonomy): domain Bacteria; kingdom Pseudomonadati; phylum Pseudomonadota; class Gammaproteobacteria; order Pseudomonadales; family Pseudomonadaceae; genus Pseudomonas; species Pseudomonas sp. 2822-15. Next base: position 331,776 of record NZ_LJRY01000170.1, read on the forward strand.
TACGGCTGATCACCGGAAACGGCACGCCGGTTTTCTGGCCCATAAACCCCGACAAGTTCATGAAGAAATACACCAGCGCCGCGCCGATCCCCAGGGACAACAGGATCTGCCAGCCGCCGAGGCCCAGCGCATACAAGCCGATGGCAAACGAATAGTTGGCGATGTTGTGCACGTCGTTGGTCCACAACGCGAAGATGCTGTAACGCCCCCAGCGTCGGCCTTCGGCTTTGGTGGGCGCCAGGTCCTTGTTGTGCAGGCGTGGGCTGAGCACCAATGGGCCGAGGCTTGCCGCCTCGGGGTTCAGGGAAGAGGAGGGCAGATCCAGTGCGATGTCATTCGAGAGGCTTGTACGCATTCCGGCAGGCTCCGGCGCATCTGCAGGAACAGTGCAGATGGCAAAGTGTATGTATGTTTTGTATTTATTGTATACAAAGTGCTACTCACCTTAAGCCACATGTGTGCCAGTTTCGGGTCTATGAAAATATGGGTTAATTTCGTTTTTATAGGTTAGATAAATAACTAGCTGAATTAAAAGAAATATAAATTGACCGATTGAACAGGTATTTATTTTTTTACGGGGAGGCGCGCTATTGAAGCGTCGAACAGCGTGCGTAAATGGGTGTTACGTTTTGGTGCGGATGCCCCCGGATTGCACACATAAATGGCACTTATGGTTACATTGATGTGTACATTTTTTATAGGCGGTGCAAAACAAAATGTGGGAGCGGGCTTGCTCGCGAAGACGGCGTGTCAGTCGACTTATAAATGACTGATCCACCGCCTTCGCGAGCAAGCCCGCTCCCACACTTTTTTACCGTGTTAGTTCTCAAGCCTTGCTGATGATATTCCCAGCATGCAGCCCACATTCCTTCTGCGTGGCTTCCTCCCACCACCAACGCCCTTCGCGCTCGTGCTGGTTAGGCAATACCGGGCGGGTGCAGGGCTCGCAGCCGATGCTGATAAACCCGCGCTCATGCAGGCTGTTGTAGGGCAGCTCCAGCATGCGGATGTAGCCCCAGACTTCCTCGCTGGTCATCTGCGCCAGCGGGTTGAATTTGTACAGGGTGCGCTCCGGGGTGGAGAACGCCGTATCGATCTCCAGCGCCGCCACCTGGCTGCGAGTGCCGGGGCTCTGGTCGCGGCGTTGGCCGGTGGCCCAGGCGTTCACGCCGGACAGCTTGCGGCGCAGCGGTTCGATCTTGCGTATGCCACAGCATTCACCATGGCCGTCTTTGTAGAAGCTGAACAGGCCTTTCTCTTTGACGAAGGGCTCCAGCTTGCTCTGGTCCGGCGAAATCAGCTCGATGTCGATCTTGTAGAAGTCGCGCACCTGCTCGATAAACCGGTAGGTCTCCGGGTGCAGGCGGCCGGTATCGAGGCTGAACACCTTGACGTTCTTGTTCAGCTTCCATGCCATATCGACCAGCACCACATCCTCGGCACCGCTGAAGGAAATCCACAGGTCATCACCGAACTGGCTGAATGCCAGTTTGAGAATGTCCTGGGCGGATTTGTTGGCATAAGTCGCGGCGAGTTCAGCGACGTCGAAGGCTTGGTTCATCAGGACGGTTCCTACAGGTCAGTGGCGCTGAGCGCTCTATAGGGGAGCGATGGTATCAAAATCCGCTCTGCGTTGCGGCGCCGCGCTTGAATCGCTAGAGTTCGGCAGTCCTTTTGCTCGCTCAACTAATAACATCCAATAGGAGTGTCTTGTGGAAATTGCCTGTCTCGACCTGGAAGGGGTGCTGGTCCCGGAAATCTGGATCGCCTTCGCCGAAAAAACCGGTATTGAATCCCTGCGGGCCACCACTCGTGACATTCCCGACTACGACGTGCTGATGAAGCAGCGTCTGCGCATTCTTGACGAGCATGGGCTCAAACTTGCCGATATTCAGGAAGTGATCGCCACCCTCAAGCCGCTGGATGGCGCTATCGAGTTCGTCAACTGGCTGCGCGAACGCTTCCAGGTGGTGATTCTGTCGGACACCTTCTACGAATTTTCCCAGCCATTGATGCGCCAGCTCGGTTTCCCGACCTTGCTGTGCCACCGCCTGATCACTGATGAAAATGATCGAGTGGTGAGCTATCAACTGCGTCAGAAAGACCCTAAGCGCCAGTCCGTGCTGGCGTTCAAGACCCTTTACTACCGCGTGATCGCCGCTGGCGATTCCTACAATGACACCACGATGCTGGGTGAAGCTGACCGTGGGATTCTGTTTCATGCGCCGGAAAATGTGATTCGCGAGTTCCCGCAGTTCCCGGCGGTGCACACCTTTGAGGACTTGAAGAAAGAATTTATCAAGGCGTCGAATCGGCAGTTGAGCCTGTAATACACCCAGCGCTGTTGATGGCCCCATCGCAGGCAAGCCAGCTCCCACATCACCCGTGGGAGCTGGCTTGCCTGCGATGAGGTCCGTGCGGCCACTGCTTAAACCCCGGCCAGTAACCGCTCATAAGGAATGCTCAAGCCTTCGTGCAGCCGTTTGATCATCGACAGGCTCAGCTTGCGCTTGTGGTTCAGCACCTCTGACACCCGCCCGCTGGTGCCAATGAAGGGCTCCAGATCACGGGCTGTCATGCCAAGCTGTTCCATGCGAAATTTAATCGCTTCCACCGGGTCCGAAGGTGGCATGGGAAAGTGTTCCGCCTCGTACTTCTCGATGAGTACGGCGAGAATTTCCAGCTCGTCACCCTCAGGCGAGCCGATTGGCGCGCCCCAAAGCTGCTCCACACGCGCAAGCGCGGCAGCCAGGTCTTCCTGGGAATGAATAGGTTTGATGTTCATCACACGGTCTCCGCGTTGATCTGGTCATATTGCATATGGGTGCCCACGAAACGCACGAACCCCAGCTGTCGTTGATAGTCGATCGCCATGATCACTCGATACTTGTTGCCGCCCACGTTAAACACCACCCGGCTGCCCTTGAGAATACTCGCCGTTCTAAGCTCTGCCTTGAGTGCCTGTGGCGTTGTGTAAGTGGTCCTCTCCATATGGCGATACAGCTCGACCAGCGGTGTCTTGGCATCGGTATAAGCGGGATGGCTTTCCCAGAATGTCCGTAAGGTCGAGAGAGCGATTATCCGCATCGCTGTATCCTCCCAATTTGGGAGATGTTAGGTGGGGTTGGTGTGAGATGCAATCCCGGAAATAATTTCTGACGAGTAGGCATTCGCTTCATGTGATCCTTCACAGGTGGCGGGTGGACGGTCTGAGCCGGACGCTATCGGCCCGCTCATACTCCGTCCACAGCCATTCTGATTCAGGTTTTTTCTGTTGCTGGGCGCCGCGTGCGAGCGCCAGGAAAGGCGGGGTGCTACAAGTTTTCCAACGTGTGTAACAAGACCCGTACTTTGGTCAGCGACTCTTGATACTCCGCCTCCCATTGCGAATCCGCCACGATCCCGCCACCGCCCCAGCAGTTCACGTGCCCATCCTTGACCAGCAAACTGCGGATGGCGATGGAGCTGTCCATTTCGCCGCGTACATCCAGATACACCAGCGAGCCGCAGTACAACCCGCGCCGGGTCGGCTCCAGCTCATCGATGATCTGCATCGCGCGGATCTTCGGCGCGCCGGTGATGGAGCCGCCAGGGAAGCTGCCGGCGATCAGGTCGAGGGCGTCTTTGTCATCGGCCAGCACCCCGGTCACGCTGCTCACCAAGTGGTGCACATTGGGGTAGCTTTCCAGGCTGAACAACTCCGGCACCTTTACCGAGCCGGTGCGGCACGTGCGGCCGAGGTCGTTGCGCAGCAGGTCGACAATCATCAGGTTTTCGGCGCGATCCTTTGGGCTGGCCAGGAGTTCGGCGGCGTTGGCGGCATCCTCTTCCTGCGTCAAACCCCGCGGGCGGGTGCCTTTGATCGGGCGGGTCTCCACATGGCGTTCGCTGATCTGCACGAAACGTTCCGGCGACAGACTGAGTATCGCGCCGTCATCCGGCAAGCTCTGAAACCCGGAAAACGGTGTAGGGCAGGCCTCACGCAGCGCACAATACGCGACCCAGGGATCGCCGGCACAGGGCGCGCGAAAACGTTGCGCAAAGTTGACCTGGTAGCAGTCGCCCGCCTGGATGTAGGCCTGAATACGCACGATGGCCTGTCGGTAGTCCTCGGGCGTGAGGTCCGACGCCATGGGACCGTTCAGCTTGAAGGTGTCAGATGATTCAGCCGTTGGTTGCCCAAACAGGTCGAGCAACCGAAGCCGTTCGCTGTCGGCCAACGCAGGGTGGAATACCAACTGGCTGGTCTGCGCCTGGTGATCGCTGATCAGCGCCCAGGCATACAGGCCGAAGCGCGCATCCGGCAGGTGCAGGTCATCCACGGCCCAATCAGGCAGTTGCTCCAGGTGCCGGCCAAAGTCATAACTCAAGTAGCCAATCAGGCCGCCAGCGAAGGGCAGCGCGTAACCTGCCGGCAGATCCGCTTCGCCCAATTGCGTCAGGTTTGCCCGCAAGCGTTGCAGGAAATCAGCGCCACTTTCGTCGGGCGCTACCGTCAATGTCGCTTGCGGCCAGGCGCTGAGCAGGTCATAACGCCCGCGTTCGGCAGCTGGGCGGCCACTGTCGAGCAGCACTGCGCCAGGGGCATGGCGAATCGCCGCAAAGTAGTCGGCGGGGTTGGCCCGGTAGGGCAGCGGGTGTACGGAGCAGGTCGACATTGCAGGGTGGATCAGCTGTTGGCGTGGGGGTGGCGATTGTATTCCCCTGAAGGGTTTGGTCCTAGAGGGGATGTCGGTGATAGCTCGATAGAGGTGTTGCTTGTCAGAAGGCTATCGCAGGCAAGCCAGCTCCCACTGGTTGATCGCGTTCTCATGTGGGAGCTGGCTTGCCTGCGATGAGGCGATCAGCCTTCCACCGCAGGAATATGCCCAAACATTTCCTGCACAAACTTCACGCGTTCTTCCGCAGTTTCCGTCACGCCAGCCGCTTTGAGTTCGTCCAGTCGCGCTTCCACCGCGTGGGTACGCAAGGTCAAACCGCAGTCATTGGCGATTTGGATATTCAGCCCCGGCCGCGCATTCAGCTCCAGGATCAACGGGCCTTTTTCCTGGTCCAGCACCATGTCCACGCCGATATAGCCCAGCCCGCACAGCTCGTAACAGCCGGCCGCGAGCTTCATGAACCCGTCCCAGTTGGGCAACTGCACGCCATCCACCGCGTTGGTGGTGTCGGGGTGTTTGGTAATGATGTTGTTCAGCCAGGTGCCGCGCAGGGTCAGGCCGGTGGCGAGGTCCACGCCCACGCCAATCGCGCCCTGGTGCAGGTTGGCCTTGCCGCCGGACTGACGGGTCGGCAGGCGCAGCATGGCCATCACCGGGTAGCCCATCAGCACGATAATGCGGATATCCGGCACGCCTTCGTAGCTGATGCTCTTGAATATCTGGTCGGGCACCACGCGGTATTCGATCAGTGCGCGGTCGCGGTGGCCGCCCAGGGAATATAAACCGGTGAGGATGCTGGAGATCTGGTGCTCGATTTCTTCATGGCTGATGATCTTGCCGGACACCGTGCGGTAGCGCCCTTCAAACCGGTCGGCCACCACCAGGATGCCATCACCGCCCGCGCCCTGGGCCGGTTTGATCACGAAGTCGCTGCGCCCGCCGATGATTTCGTCGAGCTTGTCGATTTCCTTCTCGGTGGAAATGACCCCGTACATCTCGGGCACATGGATGCCCGCGGCAATCGCCCGTTCCTTGGTGATGATCTTGTCATCCACGATCGGGTACAGGCTGCGCTTGTTGTACTTGAGCACGTAGTCGGCGTTACGCCGGTTGATGCCCATGATCCCCCGCGCTTCGAGGGCCTTCCAGGTTTTCCAGAAGCCGAACATTACGAATCAGCCTTGAGGAAGGCCTTGAAACGCACCAGCTCGGTGAGGCGATAGCCGCGATAGCGACCCATGGCCAGCATGAAACCCACCAGGATCAACAGGATGGCCGGGAAGGTGAACACAAAGTAAACCAGCTCCGGCACGCTCATGATGATGTGCGCCAGGGCAGCGGCAAACAGGGTGCCCACGGCCACTTTCAGCGCATGGTTGGCGCCGCGTTCTTCCCAGGTGATCGACAGACGCTCGATGGTCATGGTCAGAATCACCATCGGGAACAGCGCCACCGACAGCCCGCGTTCCAGGCCCAGCTTGTGGCTGAACAGGCTGATGGCCGCAATCAGCACCACCACAAAGGTCAGCACCACCGAGAGCCTCGGCAGCATCTGCAATTTCAGGTGTTCCAGGTACGAACGCAGCGAAAGGCCCAGCGCGGTGATGATGGTAAACAGTGCAATACCGAAGCCCAATTGCGTCTCGCGAAACGCCAGGGCGATCAGTACCGGGGTGAAGGTGCCCAGGGTTTGCAGGCCGATCAGGTTGCGCAGGATCAGAATCACCAGCACGCCGATGGGGATCATCACCATGATCATGAAGGTCTGCTGGGTTTGCAGCGGTAAGCCGTACAACGAGTATTCGAGAAAGTTGGCGTCGGTGTTTTCGTCGGTCAGCTTGGCCAGGCGAATCGCGTTCATCTCGCTGTTGTTCAGGCTGAAGGTCACCATGGCTTTCTTGCCGCCCTCCACCGAAATCAGGTTTTCATCACCGGTCCACCACAGCAGGCGGTCGGCAGGCAGGCCCTGTTCGCCGGTTTCCGGGTTGAAGTACAGCCAGTCATTGCCGTTGAAGCTGCGCAGCCACAGTTCCGGGGTTTGCGGCTGGTCGGCGACGAGCCGGATAGTGTGGACTTTTTCCACCGGCACGTGGGCGATGGACAGCAACAGTTCGACGATCTTGGCTTTGTGCGGCGTGGACGGGTCGCCCGCCAGCAGCAGCTTTACATTGTCGTCGTTGAGGTTGTTGGTGCGCTTGATCGCTTCGGTGATAAAGGTCTCGACGTCGGCCGAATGCTGGCGGATCGGCGCCAGCAGGGCTTCGGCGGCGATTTTTTCGGGGCCTTCGACGGCAATGCTGTCGCGGAAGGTCGGGCCTTTGACCTTGACCTTTTCGCCGCTGTAACGCTTGGTCAGCACCAGGCGGTAATACAACGTCTGGTTGCCCTTGGCGCGGCGCGCCGACCAGGTGACCTTGCGGTTGCCGTCGGCGCGGTTGACGCTCACGCCGTAGTTATTGGAAATAAAACTCTCGTTAAGGCTGACGAAGTCGCGGCTCAGGGGCGGCACGAACATCGAAATTTTCACCGGGTCCTTGGGGTTGGCGACGAATTCGACCTTGGCGTCGATGTTCCACAAGTCGTCGGTGGCGTCTTCGGTGACGGGGATGCCCAGCACGAAAATCTGGTAAGCGGTGACCGAAATACCCAATACCACCAGGATGGTGATGAGGATTTTCAGGTGCAGGGTCAGAGAGCGCATTCGGTTTACTCGGCGGTATGAGCGTCGGCGGCGCAGGCGGGTTTGCCCGCCGCGTATTTAAGACTGGGGTCGACCAGCGCATCAAAGCGTTTCAACGCTTCGGAGCCGATCAGCAGCGGGTATTGGAAGGCGCTGCGGTCAGTCAAGTTCACTTCGATGCTGCGTAAAGCGGTGCCCATGCAGATATCCAGGGCAATCACTGGGCGGGCGGTGTAGTTCTTGTCCTCATCGGGGTCGTAGTCACCGGCGCGGCGCTTGATCTTGCTCACGCGGGCCAGAGGACGTTCGATGGGGTGGGAATGGGCGGTGTCGATGGCGAGATAAAAGCGAACCCAGGATTCGCCGTTGCGCTTGAAGCGCTTGATATCGCGGGCGCTCAATGAGGCGGTCTTGGCGCCGGTGTCGAGTTTGGCGGCCACTTCCAGGTCGATGCCGGCCAATTTGGCGTATTCATTCAGGCCATACACGGTCTTCTCGGCAGCAACGCCAAGGCCAGGTATGCACAGTAGGCAAATAAGAAGGAAGGGCTTGAGTCTCATAGATCCTGACGCGGTGCAGTGCGATGTTTAATTCAAGGCGACTGGCATTGCTGCGCAAACTCCCTCGTGCGCCGTTTCATCAAGTGATGTCAGGCAAAAGCGGCGGGCATTCTAACATGATGCTTTTCTGGCGCCAGCGCTGGCAGGCGGCCATGCCCAGTGAAGGTGGGGCAAGGGTTATTAGACGATTGTCGACAATGTGTATTTATTCTTTGACTAACAGGGCTTGATTGGCTAGTTTTTGCGGCATTGCTTTTAAAGGTGTCGACAATATGCTGGATCAACTGGAAACGCCGGTGGTGGCGCAAGACGATTCCCAGACCATGTCCGAGAACGTTTTCCGGCGCATCCAGGCCGCCATCGTCAAAGGTGAGATCGCTCCCGGCAGCAAAATCTCCGAACCGGAACTGGCGCGCACCTACGGCATCAGCCGTGGCCCTTTGCGTGAGGCTATCCACCGCCTCGAAGGCCAGCGCCTGCTGGTGCGCGTACCTCACGTCGGCGCCAGAGTGGTGTCCTTGAGCCATGCCGAGCTGATCGAGCTGTATGAAATCCGCGAATCCCTGGAAGGCATGGCTTGCCGCCTGGCGGCCGAGCGCATGACCGACGCGGAAATCGAAGAGCTGCGCCAGGTGTTGCACACCCATGAGCGCGACGAAGCGTTCCAGGCGGGCCTGGGCTACTACCAGCAGGAGGGCGACTTCGATTTTCATTACCGGATAATTCAAGGCGCCGGTAACCGCACCCTTACCCAAATGCTCTGCGGCGAGCTGTACCAGTTGGTGCGCATGTACCGCATCCAGTTTTCCGCCACCCCTAATCGTCCACGCCAGGCTTTTGCCGAGCATCACCGCATTCTTGACGCGATTGCCGATCGCGACGGTGAACTGGCCGAGTTGTTGATGCGCCGCCATATCGGCGCTTCCAAACGCAATATTGCCCGTCACTTCCCGGACGGCGCTCCTTCATCACGAGGTGAGTCATGAGTTCCAACAATAAAACCACTCCAGGCCAGCGTTTTCGTGACGCCGTCGCCAGTGAACAGCCCTTGCAGGTGGTCGGTGCGATCAACGCCAACCACGCGCTGTTGGCCAAGCGCGCCGGTTTCAAGGCGATTTATCTGTCAGGCGGCGGCGTTGCCGCCGGTTCCCTGGGCGTGCCGGACTTGGGCATCACCGGCCTGGATGACGTACTCACCGACGTACGCCGCATCACCGACGTGTGCGACCTGCCGCTGCTGGTCGACGTCGACACCGGTTTCGGCTCCTCGGCGTTCAACGTGGCGCGCACCGTCAGGTCGATGATCAAGTTCGGCGCCGCCGCCATCCACATCGAAGATCAGGTCGGCGCCAAGCGTTGCGGGCATCGCCCGAACAAAGAAATCGTGTCCCAACAGGAAATGGTCGACCGCATCAAGGCCGCCGTGGACGCACGCACCGACGACAGCTTCGTGATCATGGCGCGCACCGACGCGCTGGCGGTTGAAGGCTTGGAGTCGGCGCTGGAGCGTGCCGCCGCCTGCATCGAAGCCGGCGCCGACATGGTGTTCCCGGAAGCCATCACTGAGCTTGAGATGTACAAGCTCTTTGCGTCAAAGGTAAAGGCCCCGATCCTGGCTAACATTACCGAGTTCGGTGCAACTCCTCTCTATACAGTCGATCAACTGAAATCTGCCGATGTTTCCATCGTGCTGTACCCGCTCTCGGCTTTCCGCGCCATGAACAAGGCCGCCGAGAACGTCTACACCGCGATCCGTCGCGACGGTACGCAACAGAACGTGATCGACACCATGCAAACCCGCATGGAGCTCTACGATCGCATCGACTACCACACCTTCGAGCAGAAGCTCGACGCGCTGTTCGCCGCGAAAAAGTAACGAACGCGCCTCCCTGAATAACTACAAAATTGGAGAAGAACCATGGCTGAAGCAAAAGTACTGAGTGGCGCCGGCCTGCGTGGCCAAGTGGCCGGGCAGACCGCACTGTCCACCGTCGGCCAGGCCGGTGCCGGCTTGACCTATCGCGGCTACGACGTGCGTGAACTGGCCGCCGATGCGCAATTTGAAGAAGTCGCCTACCTGCTGCTCTACGGCCAATTGCCGAGCAAAACCGAATTGGCCGCCTACAGCGCCAAACTCAGCAAACTGCGCGACCTGCCGCAAGCGCTTAAGGAAGTGCTGGAACGCATCCCCGCCGATGCCCACCCGATGGACGTGATGCGCACCGGTTGCTCGTTCCTGGGCAATATCGAGCCCGAGAAAGACTTCAGCGCCCAGCACGATGTCACCGACCGCCTGCTCGCCGCTTTCCCGGCGATCATGTGCTACTGGTATCGCTTCAGCCACGACGGCAAGAAGATTGACTGCGTGACCGACGAACCGAGCATCGGCGGCCACTTCCTGCACCTGCTGCATGGCAAGAAGCCCAGCGAGTTGCACGAGAAGGTCATGAACGTGTCGCTGATCCTCTACGCCGAGCACGAATTCAACGCCTCAACCTTCACTGCCCGCGTGTGTGCTTCAACCCTGTCCGATCTGTATTCCTGCGTGACCGCCGCCATCGGTTCGTTGCGTGGCCCGCTGCACGGCGGCGCCAACGAAGCGGCGATGGAGATGATCGAGCGTTTCGGCTCGGCCGAAGAAGCCGTCGAAGGCACCCTCGGCATGCTGGCGCGCAAAGACAAGATCATGGGGTTTGGCCACGCGATCTATAAAGACAGCGACCCGCGCAATGAAGTGATCAAGGGCTGGGCGAAAAAGCTCGCCGATGAGGTGGGCGACAAGGTGTTGTTCCCGGTCTCGGAGGCTATCGACAAGACCATGTGGGAGCAGAAGAAGTTGTTCCCCAACGCCGACTTCTACCATGCCTCGGCGTACCACTTCATGGGCATCCCGACCAAGCTGTTCACACCGATCTTCGTGTGCTCGCGCCTGACCGGCTGGGCCGCGCATGTGTTCGAGCAGCGCGCCAATAACCGCATCATCCGTCCAAGCGCCGAGTACATCGGCGTAGAACAGCGCAAGTTCGTGCCAATCGAACGTCGCTGAGTAGGCTGAACCCGGCACATTGGCCAATGTGCTGTTCTGTGGGAGCTGGCTTGCCTGCGATGGCATCACCCTGGTGTACCTGTCACACCGCAGTGATGCCATCGCAGGCAAGCCAGCTCCCACAGAGAGCCAGGCCAGTGTCGACAGTTCGCCTTGTGAACCTACCGTGACCGAGTCCTGACGATGAACACTGAATTTCGCAAACCGCTGCCCGGCAGCCGCCTGGATTTCTTCGACGCCCGTGCGGCTGTCGAGGCAATCACCCCCGGCGCCTACGCCACCTTGCCGTACACCTCGCGTGTGCTCGCCGAAAACCTGGTACGCCGCTGCGACCCGGCCACCCTCAACGCTTCCCTGAGCCAACTGATCGAACGCAAGCGCGACCTCGACTTCCCATGGTTCCCGGCGCGTGTGGTGTGCCATGACATCCTCGGCCAGACCGCGCTGGTCGACCTCGCCGGCCTGCGCGATGCCATTGCCCTGCAAGGCGGTGACCCGGCGCAGGTCAACCCGGTGGTGCCGACCCAACTGATCGTCGACCACTCCCTGGCCGTCGAAGCCGGTGGTTTTGACCCGCAGGCGTTCGAGAAAAACCGCGCCATCGAAGACCGTCGCAACGAAGACCGTTTTCACTTTATCGAGTGGACCAAAAAGGCCTTCAAGAACGTCGACGTGATCCCGCCGGGCAACGGCATCATGCATCAGATCAACCTGGAGAAAATGTCTCCGGTGATCCAGGTACGCGATGGCGTGGCCTTCCCCGACACCTGTGTCGGCACCGACAGCCACACGCCCCATGTGGATGCCCTGGGCGTGATCGCCATCGGCGTCGGCGGCCTTGAAGCCGAGAGCGTAATGCTCGGCCGCGCCTCGTGGATGCGCCTGCCGGAAAGCGTCGGCGTGGAGCTGACGGGCAAGCTGCAACCGGGCATCACCGCCACCGACATGGTGCTGGCGCTGACCGAGTTCCTGCGTAAACAGAAAGTCGTGGGTGCGTGGCTGGAGTTCTTCGGCGAAGGCGCTTCGGCACTCACCCTGGGCGACCGCGCGACCATCTCCAACATGGCCCCGGAATACGGCGCTACCGCCGCGATGTTCTACATCGACCAGCAAACCATTGCCTACCTGAAACTCACCGGCCGTGAAGACGAACAGGTCACGTTGGTCGAGCAATACGCCCGCCATACCGGCTTGTGGGCAGACGACCTCAAGGGCGCGCAATACGAGCGTGGCCTGACCTTCGACCTGTCCAGCGTCGTGCGTAACATGGCCGGCCCGAGTAACCCGCATGCGCGCGTGGCGACCAGTGATCTGGCGTCCAAAGGCATCTCCGGCCAGTGGGACGAAGTGCCGGGGCAAATGCCCGACGGCGCGGTGATCATCGCCGCCATTACCAGTTGCACCAACACCAGCAACCCGCGCAACGTGATTGCCGCAGGCTTGCTGGCACGTAATGCCAACCAGCTTGGGCTGACGCGCAAACCCTGGGTCAAATCCTCGCTGGCGCCGGGCTCGAAAACCGTGGCCATGTACCTGGAAGAAGCCGGCCTGGGCCATGAGCTGGACAAGCTCGGCTTCGGCGTGGTGGCGTTTGCTTGCACGACGTGCAACGGCATGTCCGGAGCGCTTGACCCGGTGATCCAGCAAGAAATCATCGACCGCGACCTGTACGCCACGGCCGTTTTGTCGGGTAACCGTAACTTCGACGGGCGTATTCACCCGTATGCCAAGCAAGCCTTCCTGGCGTCGCCGCCGCTGGTAGTGGCCTATGCTATTGCCGGTACCATCCGTTTCGACATCGAAAAGGACGTGCTGGGCCTGGATGCCGACGGCAAGGAAATCCGCCTGAAAGACATCTGGCCGAGCGACGAAGAAATCGACGCCGTGGTCAAGGCCTCGGTCAAGCCGGAGCAGTTCCGCGCCGTCTATATCCCGATGTTCGCGATCCACGAAGACACCGGCCCCAAAGTCGCGCCGCTGTACGACTGGCGCCCGCAAAGTACCTATATCCGTCGCCCACCGTACTGGGAAGGTGCGTTGGCGGGTGCGCGGCCGCTCAAGGGCATGCGCCCGCTGGCGGTGCTGCCGGACAACATCACCACCGACCACTTGTCGCCGTCCAACGCGATCATGCCGGGCAGCGCCGCCGGCGAATACCTGGCGAAAATGGGCCTGCCGGAAGTCGACTTCAACTCCTATGCGACTCACCGCGGCGACCACTTGACCGCCCAGCGCGCGACCTTCGCCAACCCGAAACTGTTCAACGAAATGGTGCTGGAAAACGGCAAGGTCAAGCAGGGTTCCCTGGCGCGTGTCGAGCCCGAAGGCCAGGTCACGCGGATGTGGGAAGCCATCGAAACCTACATGGAACGCAAGCAACCGCTGATCATCATCGCCGGCGCCGACTACGGCCAAGGCTCGTCCCGCGACTGGGCGGCCAAAGGCGTGCGCCTGGCCGGTGTGGAGGCGATTGCCGCCGAAGGGTTCGAGCGCATCCACCGCACCAACCTGGTGGGCATGGGTGTGTTGCCGCTGGAGTTTTTGCCGGGCACCGACCGCCACACACTGAAGATCGACGGCAGCGAAACCTATGACGTGGTTGGCCAACGCACTCCGCGTGCGCAACTGACGCTGGTGATCAACCGCAAGAATGGCGAACGTGTCGAAGTGCCGGTGACGTGCCGCCTGGACACCGCCGAAGAAGTGTCGATCTACGAGGCGGGCGGCGTATTGCAACGTTTTGCCCAGGACTTCCTGGAATCGGCGGCGACCGCTTGAGGGGATAACCATGGCACATGCAGCGCAAATCAAGATCCCCGCCACCTACATGCGTGGTGGTACCAGCAAGGGCGTGTTTTTCAGCCTCAAGGACCTGCCCGAATCGGCGCAGGTGCCGGGTGCTGCTCGCGATGCCTTGCTGTTAAGGGTCATCGGCAGCCCTGACCCCTACGACAAGCAGATCGACGGCATGGGCGGTGCGACCTCCAGTACCAGCAAAACCGTGATCCTGGCCAAAAGTACCCGCGCCGATCACGACGTGGACTACCTGTTTGGTCAGGTCTCGATCGACAAGCCGTTTGTCGACTGGAGCGGCAACTGCGGCAACCTGTCGGCGGCGGTGGGTTCGTTTGCCATTAGCGCCGGCCTGGTTGACCCGGCCCGCGTGCCGCATAACGGTGTGGCGGTGGTGCGGGTGTGGCAGGCCAATATCGGCAAGACCATCATCGCTCACGTACCGATCACCGACGGCGCGGTGCAGGAAACCGGCGACTTTGAGCTCGACGGCGTGACCTTCCCGGCCGCCGAAGTGCAACTGGAGTTCATGGACCCGGCAGCGGAAGAAGAGGGTGGCGGTGGCTCGATGTTTCCCACCGGCAACTTGATCGACGACCTGGAAGTGCCGGGAGTCGGCACCTTCAAGGCGACGCTGATCAACGCCGGCATCCCGACGATTTTCATCAACGCCGAAGACCTCGGCTACACCGGCACCGAGCTGCAAGGCGCGGTCAACAGCGACCCGAAAGCACTGGCGATGTTCGAGACCGTGCGGGCCTATGGCGCGTTGCGCATGGGCCTGATCAAACACCTGGACGAAGCCGCCCAGCGCCAGCACACGCCGAAGGTCGCGTTTGTGGCCAAACCTTTGGATTACGTGGCGTCCAGTGGCAAGGCAATCAAGGCCGGTGATGTGGATTTGCTGGTGCGCGCACTGTCCATGGGCAAGCTGCACCACGCGATGATGGGCACGGCGGCGGTGGCGATTGGCACGGCGGCGGCGATTTCCGGCACCCTGGTCAACCTCGCGGCCGGTGGTGTGGAGCGCAACGCGGTGCGGTTCGGGCACCCGTCCGGCACCTTGCGCGTGGGCGCCGAGGCCACCCAGGTTAGCGGCGAATGGGTGGTGAAAAAAGCCATCATGAGCCGCAGCGCACGGGTGCTGATGGAAGGTTTCGTGCGCGTGCCCGGCGACGCGTTCTAACCCTTGCAGGAGCTGGCTTGTGTGGGAGCTGGCTTGCCTGCGATGGCATCACCTCTGTGTTTCAGATGAACCGAGGTGATGCCATCGCGGGCAAGCCCGGCTCCCACAGGTGATTCTCTATTTCAAGGCAGACACCCAAGATCTGCTTTCCAATAACCGTGAGCCCGAGGACTAACCCCAACCCACTTTGGAGTACTGCCATGAGCGCCAACGTCGACCAGAACAACCGCCCCGACTACGACCAGGTCCTGCAGGACATTGCCGACTATGTCCTCAACTACCATATCGATTCCCGGGACGCCCTGGACACCGCCCGCAACTGCCTGATGGATACCCTCGGCTGCGGCCTGCTGGCCCTGCGTTTTCCCGAGTGCACCAAGCACCTGGGGCCGATTGTCGAAGGCACCGTCGTGCCGTTCGGCGCGCGCGTGCCGGGCACCTCATTGCGCCTGGACCCGGTCAAGGCTGCCTGGGACATTGGCTGCATCGTGCGCTGGCTCGACTACAACGACACCTGGCTCGCCGCCGAATGGGGCCACCCTTCGGATAACCTCGGCGGCATCCTCGCCGTGGCTGATCACGTGTCGCAAAAACGTGTGGCCAACGGTGACGCGCCACTGACCGTGCGTGTGGTGCTGGAAGCGATGATCATGGCCCACGAAATCCAGGGCGTGATTGCCCTCGAAAATTCCTTCAACCGCGTCGGCCTCGACCATGTGTTGCTGGTGAAAGTCGCCTCCACGGCGGTCACCGCCAAGCTGATGGGCGCCAACCGTGAACAGCTGCTGTCGGCGTTGTCCCACGCCTTTGTCGATGGGCAGGCGCTGCGCACCTATCGCCACGCACCCAATGCCGGTTCGCGCAAATCCTGGGCGGCCGGGGATGCATCGAGCCGTGGCGTGCGCCTGGCCGATATCGCAATGCGCGGCGAGATGGGCATTCCCGGTGTGCTGAGCGCGCCGCAATGGGGTTTTTATGACGTGCTGTTCAGCCACACCAACAAAGACCTCGCACTCAAGCCTGAGGACAAGCGTGGGTTCAGCCTGCGCCAGCCTTATGGCACCTATGTGATGGAAAACGTGTTGTTCAAGATCAGCTTTCCGGCCGAGTTCCATGCGCAAACGGCCTGTGAGGCGGCGGTGACCTTGCACCCGCTGGTCAAGGAGCGTCTGCATGAAATCGAACGCATCGTGATCACCACGCATGAGTCGGCGATTCGCATCATTTCCAAAGTCGGGAAACTGGCCAATGCCGCCGACCGCGACCACTGCCTGCAATACATGACTGCCGTGCCGTTGGCCTTCGGCAATCTGGTGGCCGAGCAGTACGAAGATGAGTTCCACGCGGCGCACCCGATCATCGATGAGCTGCGTGACAAGATGGAGATCGTTGAGGACTTGCGCTACAGCCGCGAATACCTGGAGGCCGACAAGCGCTCCATCGCCAATGCCGTGCAGGTGTTTTTCAAGGACGGCACCCACACCGAGCAGGTCGCGGTGGAATACCCGATTGGGCATCGTCGCCGTCGGGTGGATGGCATTCCGTTGTTGGAGGACAAGTTCAAGGCCAACCTGGCCACGCGGTTTACCGCGCAGCGCAGTGGCGAGATTTTTGCGTTGTGCAAGGATCAGGCGCGGCTTGAGGCCACGCCGGTGAATCGGTTTGTGGACCTGTTCGTAATCTGACAAACACCCCGTATCCAATGTGGGAGCGGGGCTTTTGTGGGAGCTGGCTTGCCTGCGATAGCATCACCTCGGTGTAGCTGAAGGACCGAGTTGTCTGCATCGCAGGCAAGCCAGCTCCCACATTGTTTCGGTGTTGCTCAATAGAAAATGGTCGACTTCACGCCGTTACATACTGCCTTCCACATCATCCAGGCTAAACGTCTCGGTATGGTCGTCATACGAAAAAATCTCCGCATAACGCCCCCACGCAATCACGCTTTCGAGGGTTTTTTCCACGAACGCTTCGGTCATCGAGTCTTCCAACTCCTGCTCGAAGCGCACCCGTGGCGCGCGGTGCCCGCTGCGCTCAAGCAACACCTGATGTATCCGCGCGGCCAGGGGCACGTGTTTGATCAAATGCTCGGCGAACAGGGTTTTGCGTTCCTGGGTGCCGTAGTCGGCGAACAGCTTGCCGGCGTCGGTGAGGGTGATGTCGGCGCCCTTGAGTTCAGCGAAACCCAAATGCTCGAGCATCTCGGCCACCGGAAACAGGTCATCGACCTCCAGCAAGCGCCGTTCGGCCACGGTGGGCAAACCGGCGTGGCCGTTGTAAGGCTCGGCGGCCAGGGTTTCGATCAGGCCGGCCATCAGGTTGGTGGACACCTCCGGCAGCAGGCTGCCCATTTTCAGCTCGGGTATGCCACGGCTGGCATCGGCGCTGCGTCGGTCGGTCATCAGGGCGTAGATGTCATCGACCATTTGCCGGAACGTCGGGTCCAGGCGGTTGCGCGGGTGTGCGAACGGCACTTTGATCTCGGCGACCACGCGGCCGGGGTTGGATGACAGCACCAGGATGCGGTCGCACATCAGCACCGCTTCTTCGATGTTGTGGGTCACGATCAGAATCGACTTGATCGGCAACTGCTTGCCGCTCCACAAGTCCAGCAGGTCGGTACGCAGGGTTTCGGCGGTGAGCACGTCAAGGGCCGAGAAGGGCTCGTCCATCAGCAACAGCGTCGGGTTGACCACCAGGCCACGGGCAAACCCCACGCGCTGGCGCATGCCGCCGGACAGCTCGCGCGGGTAGGCGTTTTCAAAGCCGTCGAGGCCGATCAAGTCGATGGCGGCCAAGGCGCGCCGGCGGGTTTCCTTGCGCTCGACTTGCAAGGCTTGCAGGCCGGCTTCGACGTTTTCCAGCACGGTGAGCCAAGGGAACAGCGCAAAGGTCTGAAACACCATGGCCACGCCTTCGGCCGGGCCGTTGAGCGGCGCGCCGTTGTAGCGAACTTCGCCGGATGACGGCTGGATCAGCCCGGCGATAATGCGCAGCAGGGTGGATTTGCCCGAGCCGGAGCGGCCAAGCATGCCGACGATCTCGCCTTCGTGCAGGCTCAAGTCGACGCCGCTGAGTACTTGCAGCTCGTCTTTACCTTTGCCGAATACCCGGTTCACGTTTTTCAGCGAGTAGATTTGCGGGGTATCGGCAGTGTTTTCGGTGTAGGTAGTCATCACAGCGAATCCCATCAATTCAGACGAAGTTTGTTTTCAGCGATGGCGTACATCGGTCGCCAGACCGCGCGGTTGAACGCCACCACGAAAATCGACATCACCACCACGCCCAGGGCAATTTTCGGAAAGTCGCCGGCGGCGGTGGTTTGCGCGATGTAGGCGCCCAGCCCATGGGCGACCACGTTGTCCTGGCCCCAGGACACGTACTCGGACACGATGCTGGCGTTCCAGGCACCGCCCGAGGCAGTAATGGCGCCGGTGACGTAATAGGGGAAGATCCCCGGCAGCATCACCTTGCGCCACCACAGCCAGCCGCGAATGCGGAAGTTGGCGGCGGCTTCCTTGAAGTCATTGGGGAAGGCACTGGCGCCGGCAATCACGTTGAACAGGATGTACCACTGGGTGCCCAGCACGATCAGCGGGCTCAGCCAGATATCCGGGTTGAGGTTGTAGTGCAGGATCACGATCACAAACACCGGGAACAACAGGTTCGCCGGGAAGGCCGCGAGAAACTGCGCCAACGGCTGGATTTTTTCCGCCAACGCAGGGCGCAAGCCGATCATCACGCCCAACGGCACCCAGATCAGTGAGGCGATCAGGATCAGCCCGGCCACCCGCAGCAAGGTGATCAGGCCCAGTACAAAGACATGGCCGACTTCGGCGAAGGTCACTTCGGTGCCGACGTATTGCACGATGTGGTACAGCGCATACGCGGCCAGCAGCGCAATCAGCGTGCCCCACACCCAGTCGATCACTTTTGACGCCGCCGGTGTTTCAGCCGGCAACGCCTTGAACGCACCACCCGCCAGGCTGAAACGCTTATTGCCGATCCGGCTGAAGGCACGGGTGATGGGGCGCAGGATGCGCTGCACGATGCGCGTGCGCTGGATCAGGTTCAACAGCCAGGATTGTGGCGCCGCGCCCTGGGATGCGGTGGTTTCCATGCGGAACTTGTCAGCCCAGGCCACCAGCGGGCGGAACAGCAACTGGTCGTACAGCAGGATCACCACAATCATCGCCAAAATCACGTAACCCACGGCGTGCAGGTCTTTCTGGGCGATCGCCAAGGCCAGGTACGAACCGACGCCCGGCAGGGTGATGGTCTTGTCGCCGACGGTGATGGCTTCGGAAGCCACCACGAAGAACCAGCCGCCGGACATGCTCATCATCATGTTCCACACCAGCCCCGGCATGGCGAATGGCACATCGAGCTTCCAGAATTTCTGCCAGCCGGAAAGCCGCAGGTTGGTCGACACCTCCACCAAGTCGTGGGGCAGCATGCGCAGCGACTGATAGAAGCTGAACGTCATGTTCCAGGCCTGGCTGGTGAAGATCGCAAAAATCGCCGCAAGCTCGGCGCCGAGTACGCGCCCGGGGAACAGCAGCAGGAAGAACGTCACCGTGAATGAGATGTAGCCGAGTACCGGCACCGATTGCAGGATATCGAGCACCGGCACCAGCAGCTTTTCAGCGCGCCGGCTTTTGGCCGCCAGGGTGCCGTACAGCAAGGTGAACACCAGCGCCGCGACCATGGCCGCGAGCATGCGCATCGTGGTGCGCATTGCGTATTCCGGCAAGTTGGCCGGGTCCAGGGAAATGACTTCACTCTGCAACGTGGCGATGGGCGCCCAGGTTTCCCGGGCCGTGAGGGAGAAAAACAGCAGAAAGCCGATCACCAGCGGCAGCGCGACCAGATCCCAGCGGTTGGGCAGCAAGCGCAGAGTGGATGCCGGCAGGTAATCGCGGAACACTTTGTTCATAGGCATTCAGTCCTGCAGCGTTCAGGTTCAGGGGCGTAATGGGGGTGAGCTTAGCTGCTGCACGAATGCCCCACCGAGAAGGGCGGGCGCTGTGTTCGTGAGTCAGGGGCAACGAGAGGTTGCAGGCGGGATTGTACGTTTCTGAATGTTACAAGCGCATAAATTTGCTGTCAGTTTCCTGTACGAACTGCGGCTTGGGCATCCGTTTTGCCTGAGTTGATCAACCTTCCGGAAAGGGCTGATTGTGCTGCCGACATAATTAGCTACCCACACATCCTGTATTTCAGGAACCGCTTTCAGACAAATGCCAATCAATGGGTCAGATCGCTTGCCGCAGCAAGTCTCTGCCAACCCACCACTCAGCATTATCTGGATTTGAGAAAGCATCTTATGATTAGCGTAAATCCCCCGCCACAAACGAATTACCCTGTGGGCCACGAAGCGTCTCAACATTCGAAGCCGCCCCGTCAGGACAGCAAGGCCGATACCTCAAGTGATGTCGGCACACAGGGCGATGCTGCAGCGCCTCGGCCCCCCATGACGCCAGAGCAGCGCGGTCAGTTATCGAGCCACAGCACCCTCGTTAACCCGCCGCAATTGCAAAAGGCGGGCTCACAGGATGAGACGCTGGAGTTGGTGGGTAAAAATAACCAGCTCCTGATCGACTTCAAGGCGTTTATCACAGAGTGCGAGGGCAAGATCGTCAAACTCAAAAACGAAATTGTCGAACTGCGTGAGCAACTGAGTGCTCCACGCAAAGGCGCCGATGAGGCTCCCATCGAACTGCCTCAAACATCTCAGGAACCGGTTAACCCGGTTGTTCCGGACGGTCAGACAACTGAAGTTGCCCAGGGTCAGGATCTTGAGGAGGCACTCAAGCTGAATACGCAGTTACGCGCAGATATCAGCAGGCTGATGCAGCAGATGACGCAGGCCTTTGAAGCGTTGGGCAAGGAGCTTAAAAGTATGACTGAGCACGTCAAGACGATGAGCACAGCTGAAACCCGGACGCCGACGGCGCCTACGGATAAGTCCATGATGACCACCCGCGATGAGCCGGCGGATTCGGCCAGCGAGTCACCCACGCAGGCAGCGCCCACCTCTGATCAATTCAGGGTGGACAACGCTAATATCGAAGCGGGTATTGCTGAGATGAAGTCCTATTACAGCACGCAAATTTCAATGCTTGAGGAACAGGTAAAGGTGTTGAGAAAACACCTTGATGAGGCGAAACAGTAGGGCTTAGCTTCACTGCGGCAAGCGTGGTCTCCGGCGCCCACGCTTAGCCGAATTGCGTACTTTATCCCTCAAACCGCAGGATCACCCGGCGGTTGTGCTTGCTCTTCTTCTCGATTTTTTCGCAGAACACCCGGCCGATTTCTTCGGTGTTGATCACATGGGTGCCACCGCATGGCTGGATATCGATCCCGGCGATTTCTATTACCCTCACTGAGCCCTGGATGACCGGTGGCGCCACCGCCTGGGTGCGGGTGATCTGCAGCAGGGTCGAGTATTCCGAAGCGGGCATCGACAAGGTTTTCACCCCATGGGCTTGTTCGATCAAGGCATTGAGGTCGCGGGTGATGCTGTCCTTGTCGAGGGTCATTTCCGGTAAGTCGAAGTCCAGGCGGCCTTTGTCTGCGCTGATGCTGCAGCCGGTGACGGGCGCATCAATGATCGAGCACAGCAGGTGCAGGCAGGTGTGCATTTTCATGTGCTGGTAGCGCCGTTCCCAATCCAGGCCGGCATCCACCTGTACGCCAGCCGTCAATTGCTCGGGGCAATGTTCAACCTGGTGCCAGATGATCGAGCGCAACACCGGGTCGCGCACGGTGCCGGTCACGTTGACCCGCGTGCCATCGGCCAGGGTCAGGTGCCCGGTGTCGCCCGGCTGCCCGCCGCTGGTGGGGTAGAACAGCGTGTGTTCCAGGGCAATGCCCTGTTCGCTGACGGCAATCACCCGGGCGTTGAAAGCGTTCTGGTAGGGCGCGCTGTCAAACAGCGCCAGGGTTTCCATGGTATGCACGGACATGTTCAACCTCCGACGATCAGTGGGCTGGCTTGCAGCAGGTGACGCACCATTGCGCTCAAGCCAGGCGGGGAGAGCAGGGTGATCTCAAATTCGGGGCCACAGACTTTCAGGTTCAGCGGCAAGCGGGGCAGATGGTCGCCGGTGTCCAGGCGACGCAGGCGAAACTGCAAGTGATGACGCTCCTTCACCGTGGGCTCCAGCATCAGCCCGTGCAAAGGGTGAAAGTCGGCATCCAGCACCGTGACCTTGTGGCTGGCGCTGACTTCGCCGACCACGTGCAAACGCTCATCCAGCGCGAAAGCCCCCAGGTAATTGCTGTGATCCGATTCGGCGTTCTTTTGTAACTGGATCTGGTTGACCACCTTGACCTTGGTGCCCGCCGGTACATCCTGGGTGATCACACACGAAGGGCTGATAAACACGTTGTCGCCGATCTGCACATAGCCCAGCACGCGCGCGCCGGAGCCGACCTCGACGTTATTGCCCAGGCGCGGGTGGCGTTTGCCGTCCGGGTTGTTGGCAATGCCTCGGGCACCGAGGGTCACGCCGCAGAGGATGTAGCAATCGTTGCCGATCTCGCAGGTTTCGCCGATTACGGTGCCGAAACCGTGGTCCAGCACAAAGCGCCGGCCGATCCGGGCTGCAGGGTGGATTTCGGCGCCGGAGAGGATTTTGCCCTGGTTGCTGAGCTTGAGGGCCATGCGTGAGAACAGACCGTTGGCCTGGTCGGGAAAATTCCACACCAAGTGTGCCAGCCGGTAGAACAACACCGCCTTGAACGAGGCGTAGGACTCCAGGATCAGTTCGCCCCGCCCACGGGATGCCGGGTCGCGGTAGGCATAGGCAATCAAGTCCTCTGCCACGGCCTGGGCGGCATTCTGGATCAATGGCGCCAAATGCGGTTCCAACTGCTTCATCTGCGCAGGCGTCAGGGTCTGGATGAGGTGGGTCAGCAACTCATCGTGCAACTGTTGCATGTCGATAAAGCCCCCCATGGAGGCACCCCCACAGTCTGGTTGGTTGAAAAACCGGTTATTCGAAATTGGGCAGGTAGCTGTCGGCATTGTCGTAGACCATGGTCAACACCACCGTTTCGGGCGGGAGTTCGGGGGCGAGTTGGGCGATGGCCACCATGTTGGCGGCCGAAGACAAACCCAGGCTGATGGCGTCGGTGCGCATGATGCGTTTCATCATGTCGATGCACGCCAGGCGCGATACCTTGAGCATGCCGTCAATGACACCCACGTTAAGAATGCTCGGGATCAAGCCGATCGACAGGCCCTGGATATGGTGCGGCGCGTGCTGGTCCTTGAGCAGGTCGCATTCTTCCGGCTCCACGCCCATGACGCGCATCG
This sequence comes from Pseudomonas sp. 2822-15, assembly GCF_002742515.1. Lineage (NCBI taxonomy): Bacteria > Pseudomonadati > Pseudomonadota > Gammaproteobacteria > Pseudomonadales > Pseudomonadaceae > Pseudomonas > Pseudomonas sp. 2822-15. The sequence continues at coordinate 355,022 of NZ_LJRY01000170.1, forward strand.
CAGGCCAGGCCGCCTTGAGGGTTTCGCCGATGCCGGTGATATGGCCACCGGTGCCGATGCCGCTGACGAAATAGTCCACGCGCTGTTCACCGAAGGCGCGGAGGATTTCCGGTGCGGTGGTGTCGCGGTGGGTCTGCGGGTTGGCGCCGTTGCGCTGCTGGTTGAGCATCACGAAATTGGGGTTTTCCAACTGCAGTTCCATGCACTTTTCGCCGTGGGAATTGTTCCCGAGGCGGCTGTCCGACAGCACCACCTTGGCGCCGTACAAGCGCAGCAGTTTCTGCTTTTCGGGGCTGTAGTTGTCAGGGATCACCAGCACCACTTTGTAGCCCAGCACATTGCCGGCCATCACCAGGCCAATGCCGGTATTGCCGCCGCTGGGCTCGATGATGGTTTGCCCGGAATCGCGAATCAGCACGCCTCGACGTTCTGCGTCGAGGATCATGCCCAGGGCGATACGCGCCTTGTGGCTGCCGCCAGGGTTGAGGGATTCGAGCTTGGCGTAGACCTCGATGCCGAGGTCTTCGGAAAACTGTGCCAGGCGCACGATCGGCGTATGGCCGATCACGTCGAGAATGGAGTTATGCAACATCGCTCAGCCCCCCGGATCAGTACAGAGGCATGTCGGGTTCGACGTCGCGAACCCAATGTTTCATGCCGCCCTGCAGGACTTTGGTATTGGCGAAGCCGGCGGCCAGCAGAGTGCTGGCCGCTTGCTCGGCGCGGGTTCCGGCGTAGCAGATCAGGTAATGGGTATTGTCGCGGCTCAGGCTGCCCAATTGCCCGTCCAGTTCGGCCAGCGGGATATGCACCACGCCCGGCAATTTGCACACTTCCAGCTCGCTGGCGTCGCGCACATCCAGCAACACGTCGGCGCTACGTGGGTGTTCGAGCAGTTGCTTGAGCACGCGTGGTTTGATGTAGCGCTCTTCGGCTAATGCGGGCTGGCTCGGAACGGCATCCGCGCAAACGGCAGGCGCGACGTTTTCGCTGTGGCGCAGGTCTGAGCAGCATGGGCAGTCGGCACGGCGTTTGAAGCGGATCTCGCTGAACTTCATGGCCAGCGCGTCGAAGCGCATCAGGCGGCCCGACAGCGGTTCGCCGATGCCGATGAGCAATTTGATCGCTTCGGTGGCCTGGATCATGCCGACCACACCCGGCAGCACACCGATCACGCCACCGGCGCTGCAATTGGGTGCCAACTCGGCCGGCGGTGCTGAAGGAAACAGGCAGCGGTAGCACGGCCCGCCTTTGTAGTTGAGCACGCTGATCTGCCCGTCGAAACGGTAGATGGCGCCGTACACCAACGGCTTGCCCAATTGCACGCAGGCATCGTTGACCAGGTAGCGGGTGTCGAAATTATCAGTGCCGTCGATCACCAGGTCATAAGCGCCGACCAGCTCCAGCGCATTGTCGGCGTTGAGGGCGGTGTTGTGGGCATTGATCTGGATATGGCTGTTGAGGTCTTGCAGCCGCCGCTTGGCCGACTCGACCTTGGGCATGCCCAGGGTGCTGTTGCCGTGCACGATCTGGCGTTGCAGGTTGCTGCTCTCGACCACGTCGAAATCCACCAGGCCCAGGGTGCCGATGCCGGCTGCCGCGAGGTACAGGCTGATGGGCGAGCCCAGGCCGCCGGTGCCGATGATCAGCACCTTGGCTTTTTTGAGGTTCAACTGGCCTTCACGGCCGACGCCGGGCAGGGTGATATGGCGCACATAGCGCTGGACTTCTTCATTGCTCAGTGCGTCGACATCCATGCCGCCGGAGGTGGCCAGCAGCACTTCGATCCTGGCCTTTTCCGGCAAGGGTTCATCGGCGCCGATCAATGCTTCTTCGGCGGTGAACAGGAAGTGTTCCTTGAGCTGGTTGTTGTTTTCGTGGAACAGGTGCGAGCGCAGCTGCGGGTGGCTGCTGCAGAGGTTTTCAATGACTTCGCGCAATGTCGATCCAGTGCCCTCAAGGGTCGATTCCGGCAGCTTGGCCACGCGAACCAGGATATCGGGGAAAGAGACAGCGTTCATGGACAACTCCGTGTGCAGGTCGTTGAAGGGTTTAAGGGCGAATTGCTTGCCATCCCAGGCAAACAGCTTTGAGCCCAGGGCCTGGCCCTGGCGCACGTCCACCACCAGGTAGCTGACGGGGTGGATCGGCTCACCCAGGAACAGTGCCTTGTCCTGGTCTTCATCACTGAAATAGGCGCCGACGTCCGGGTGGGAGTGGTAAATCACCACCACCGGGTTGTCGCTGCGAAACGCCTTGTTCAGCAGCAGGGTGTCGGCCACCGAAAAGGTATAGCCATTGGCCGCGCTGCGCGGGTACATCTCGGGGTTCTTGTGGTGCAGCTCATTCTGGATATTGTTGCCCAGGTACACACTGCCATCGGCGAAGACAAAACCGCAGCATTCGTCCGGGTAGCTGCATCTGGCATGGGCATAGATCTGTTCCAGAGCGGTGGGGCGGAGGACTTCCATGTTTCTCTCGCGTTGTTGTCGTTGTGGTTTAAGGGTCAATTTTTTTTGGCCAGGAGTTTTTCAACCGGCAACTTGGTGATCGCAAAACCCGCCAGCAGGATGGCCGAGTACAGCATCAGGTCACGGGAAATTTCTACGCCTTCGTACCAGGCGCCGATGATCACCGCGAACACCGGGAAAATAATGAACACGAACGACAAAATGATCGGGCTCAAACGTTTGAGCAGCATGAAATACACAATAAACCCGCCCACCGACGCCACCAGCCCGAGGTAGAACAGCGCACTCCACGAGCGCAGGGTGATGTTTTCGAAGGTCGGTGTTTCGAACCACAGGCCGGCCACGAACAGCATCAGCCCGGCGATACCGATGGGCAGTGTGTTGTAGGTAATCACGCTGATGGCGCTGCCTTTTTGCTTGGTGATGACGTAGCACAAGGCATGCATGATCGCGGCGGTCAGAATCGCCAGCACGCCGAAGAATTCGGCGTGGTCCAGGTGCAGGCCCTGGCTCTTGATGATCATGTAGAGGCTGCCGAAACCGATGCCGATGCCGACCACCTGGGAAAAGTAGATGCGTTCGCGCAAAAACAGCGCGGAGAAAATCAGGATGAACACCGGCATGCAGCTGAACAGCAGTGCGGTGAGGCCGGACGACACATGCATTTCGCCGTAGTTGAGCAAGTAATAGGGAACGCTGAAATACGACAGGGTCACGAATACGAAGAACCAGCGGCTTTCACGCGGGAACAGGATCGGCTCGCGGCGCACCAGGGCAAAACACAGGAACAACGGGAACGCGATCAGAAAGCGCAGCCCGGCAGACGTCAGCGGCGGCACGCTTTCGACGGCGATCTTGATGCCCAGCCAGGTGGTGCCCCAACTCAGGCACACGATAAGAAACATCAGGCTGGTGACCAGGCCGGCCAACCACTGTTTCTGATTTTTTGTTTTTGTAGTGTTTTCAAGAACGGCGGACATTGGCATCGTTTATTGCTTCCCTGAGCCGGAATTGAACTCTATATTGACTGTGTATTAAGTTGTTTCATTCGGTGATTGAACCCGTAAAAGCACACTATTAGGGCGAATGATGGCTGTCAAAACAAATATTGACATGGTGTCAATTATGCGTGAGGGGTTGGCCAGCGGTCAGGGCGTGAAGTACAAACGCCTGTCCGATGTGATGGAGCGGGGCATCCTTGAAGGCTTGATTGAGCCGGGGCGCAAACTGCCGCCCCATCGGGTGCTTTCCGATAATCTCGGCGTGACCATCGGCACCATCAGCCGCGCCTACGGCGAGCTGGAGCGATTGGGGTTAGTGGTGGCGCGTGTCGGTGACGGCACCTTCGTGCGCAAGCGTGGGATGGAGCGTCAGCGTGATGAAGGCTTTCGCAACGTCAGCGAAGAGCCGCGCCAGTACTTCGACATGAGCCGCAACATGCACATTCCAGGGCAAGAAACGGTGTTCCTGGCCCAAAGCTTCCAAACCTTGTCGACCAACGCCAAGTTCCTTCAGGACATCAGCGCCTATACGCCGGACGCCGGTTTGCCGCGCTACCGCGAGGCCGGTGCGCAATGGCTGGTGCAGCGCGATTTTCATCCGATTCCCGAGCAGGTCATCTGCGTCAATGGCGGCCAGCATGGCCTGCTCTGCGCCATGATGGCGTTGCTGCGGGCGGGGGATACGGTGGTCACTGAGCAACTGACTTACCCAGGGCTTATCACCGCCGCACGCATGCTCGGTGTACGGCTGATCGGCCTGGAGATGGATGATGAAGGCGTGCTGCCCGGTGCGCTGGATGAAGTCTGTCGTAATCACCGGGTTTCGGCGTTGTACTGCACCCCGACGATCCAGAACCCGACCACGGCCGTGCTGTCCGTTGCACGCCGGGAAGCGCTGGCCAAGGTGTGCCGCGAGCATAATCTGCTGATTCTGGAAGACGAAGCCCACGGCGTGTTGGTGGAAGATCGCCCGCCGCCGCTGAGCTTTTTCGCCCCCGAGCGTACGATTTTGATCAGCAGCCTGAGCAAGGCGGTGTCTGCCGGGCTGCGGGTGGGGTATGTGCACGCGCCTCCGGCCTTGGTCAGCCGGATTTCGGCGGCCTTGCGCTCGACTTGCTGGATGGCCACGCCGGTGACGCTGGAGCTGGCGACACAGTGGATCGAAAACGGCACGGCGGAATACCTGCTGCGCCAGCAAATCAACGAGATCAGCCGGCGCAAGGCCCTGGTGCGCGACCTTCTGGTCGGTTTGGAATACCGCACTCACCTCAACAGCCCGCATTTCTGGATTGAAGTGCCGGAGCCCTGGCGTGCGTCGGAAATCGAGGCAGAGCTCAAGCAGAATAATTACCTGATCGCCACCGCAGAGGCGTTTGCCGTAGGGCAGACGGCGGTGCCGCAGTTTATTCGGGCGAGTATCTGTAATACGTCGGGTGACGATCAGTTGCTGCGTGAGGGCTTTGACGCGCTCGCCACCGCGCTGGGGCAGGGCGGTGACAGGTTTCAGCTGTAGGCAAGCATATACATTGACCTAATGTGGGAGCGGGCTTGCTCGCGAATGCGGTGTGCAAGTCACCCGATTTATTGGCTGATCCACCGCATTCGCGAGCAAGCCCGCTCCCACATTTTGAATGCGGTGTTACTTGAAGCGGCGTTCCACACCTTTCTCCACCAGAATTTTCGCCGAAATCTCTTCCACCGAAAAATGCGTGGAATTGATGTGCGCAATGTTCTCGCGACGGAACAGATTTTCCACTTCGCGCACTTCGAATTCGCACTGGGCATAGCTGGAGTAGCGGCTGTTGGGCTTGCGCTCGTTGCGGATGGCGGTAAGACGGTCCGGGTCGATGGTCAGCCCAAACAGCTTGTGCGAATGCGCACGCAGGGCGGCAGGCAGCGTCAGGTGCTCCATGTCGTCTTCGGTGAGCGGGTAGTTGGCCGCACGGATACCGAATTGCATGGCCATGTACAGGCAGGTCGGGGTTTTGCCGCAGCGAGACACGCCCACCAGGATCAGGTCGGCCTTGTCATAGTAGTGGGTGCGGGCGCCGTCATCGTTGTCGAGGGCGAAGTTCACCGCCTCGATACGCTCCATATAGTTGGAGTTATGGCCAATGGAATGGGACTTGCCCACGGAATAGGAGGAATGTTCACTCAGCTCCTGTTCCAATGGCGCAAGGAACGTGGAGAAGATGTCGATCATGAAACCATTGGAGGTTGCCAGGATCTCACGAATGTCCTGGTTGACGATGGTGTCGAAAATGATCGGGCGAAAACCGTCTTTTTCAGCCGCCAGATTGATTTGTTGTACCATGGCCCGCGCTTTATCCACGCTGTCTATATACGGCCGCGTGAATTTGGCGAAGGTAATGTTTTCGAACTGCGCGAGCAGGCTCTGGCCCAATGTTTCGGCTGTAATGCCGGTGCCGTCGGAAATAAAGAAAGCAGATCGTTTCATTTGAGCCCTGGGCCTTAAGCTGATGGCGAATCTTGGATATGATAGGCGCGATTTTGCCGTCCCGCAGTGGGCCGCATTCTCACTTATTTTCCAGGTCCAGGCCACAAGCGCTGGCGTTTGCTCCTACTGAGCCGCCGGCGTCCTGAGCTTTTCCAACACAGAAAGTGGAGAGATCACCTTGGTAGAGTACGTAGTTTCCCTCGATAAGCTCGGCGTCCATGATGTAGAGCATGTGGGGGGCAAGAACGCATCCCTCGGCGAGATGATCAGTAATCTTGCAGGCGCTGGCGTCTCGGTGCCCGGTGGTTTCGCCACCACGGCCCAGGCTTACCGCGATTTCCTCGAGCTGAGCGGCCTCAACGCCCAGATCCACGCCGCGCTGGACGCTCTGGACGTCGATGACGTCAATGCCCTGGCGAAAACCGGCAGCCAGATCCGCCAATGGATCATGGACGCCGAGTTCCCCGAGAAGCTCAACGAAGAAATCCGTACCGCCTTTGCGGCACTGTCGGCCGGCAACCCGGACATGGCCGTTGCCGTGCGCTCCTCGGCCACCGCCGAAGACTTGCCGGACGCCTCCTTTGCCGGCCAGCAGGAAACCTTCCTGAACATCCGCGGCGTTGAAAACGTGATCCGCGCCGCCAAGGAAGTGTTTGCCTCGTTGTTCAATGACCGCGCTATTTCCTACCGCGTACACCAGGGTTTCGACCACAAGCTGGTGGCCCTGTCTGCCGGTGTGCAGCGCATGGTGCGTTCGGAAACCGGCACCGCCGGTGTGATGTTCACCCTGGACACCGAATCGGGTTTCCGTGACGTGGTGTTTATCACCGGCGCCTACGGCCTGGGCGAAACCGTCGTACAAGGCGCGGTCAACCCGGACGAGTTCTACGTCCACAAACACACTCTTGAGGCCGGCCGCCCAGCCATCCTGCGCCGCAACCTGGGCAGCAAGGCCATCAAGATGATCTACGGCGACGAGGCCAAGGCCGGTCGCTCGGTGAAAACCGTTGAAGTCGACAAGGCCGAACGTGCGCGTTTCTGCCTGACCGACGCAGAGGTCAGCGAACTGGCCAAACAAGCGATGATCATCGAAAAGCACTACAAGTGCCCGATGGACATCGAGTGGGCCAAGGACGGTGACGACGGCAAGCTGTACATCGTGCAAGCGCGCCCGGAAACCGTGAAGAGCCGCACTTCGGCCAACGTGATGGAACGCTACCTGTTGAAAGAAACCGGCACCGTGCTGGTGGAAGGCCGTGCCATCGGCCAGCGCATCGGCGCCGGCAAGGTGCGGATCATCAAGGACGTGTCCGAAATGGACAAAGTCCAGCCCGGCGACGTGCTGGTCTCCGACATGACCGACCCGGACTGGGAGCCGGTGATGAAACGCGCCAGCGCCATCGTCACCAACCGTGGCGGGCGTACCTGCCACGCAGCGATCATTGCCCGCGAACTGGGGATCCCGGCGGTTGTGGGTTGCGGCAACGCCACCCAACTGTTGAAAGACGGTCAGGGTGTGACGGTGTCCTGCGCCGAAGGCGACACCGGCTTCATCTTTGAAGGTGAGCTGGGCTTCGACATCAAGCAAAACTCCATCGATGCCATGCCGGACCTGCCGTTCAAGATCATGATGAACGTCGGTAACCCCGACCGCGCCTTCGATTTCGCACAGTTGCCGAACGCCGGTGTGGGCCTGGCCCGTCTCGAGTTCATCATCAACCGCATGATCGGCGTGCACCCCAAGGCCCTGCTGAACTACGACGGCCTGCCGCTGGAGATCAAGGAAAGCGTCGACAAACGCATTGCCGGCTACAACGACCCAGTGGGTTTCTACGTCGAGAAGCTGGTGGAAGGCATCAGCACCCTGGCGGCGGCGTTCTACCCGAAAAAGGTCATCGTGCGCCTTTCGGACTTCAAGTCCAACGAGTACGCCAACCTGATCGGCGGCAAACTCTATGAGCCCGAAGAAGAAAACCCGATGCTGGGCTTCCGTGGCGCTTCGCGTTACATCAGCGAAGCCTTCCGCGACTGCTTCGAGCTGGAATGCCGTGCCCTCAAGCGCGTGCGCAACGAGATGGGCCTGACCAACGTCGAGATCATGGTGCCGTTTGTACGCACCCTGGGCGAAGCGAGCCAGGTCGTCGACCTGCTGGCTGAAAACGGCTTGTCCCGCGGCGAAAACGGCCTGCGCGTGATCATGATGTGCGAACTGCCGTCCAACGCCATTCTGGCCGAAGAGTTCCTGGAGTTCTTCGACGGCTTCTCCATCGGCTCCAACGACCTGACCCAGCTGACCCTGGGCCTGGACCGTGACTCGGGGATCATCGCGCACCTGTTTGATGAGCGTAACCCTGCGGTCAAGAAGCTGCTGGCCAATGCTATCCAGGCCTGTAACAAGGCCGGCAAGTACATCGGCATCTGCGGCCAAGGCCCTTCCGACCACCCGGACCTGGCCAAATGGCTGATGGAACAGGGTATCGAAAGCGTTTCCTTGAACCCCGACTCCGTGCTGGAAACCTGGTTCTTCCTGGCGGAAGGCCAAGCGTCCGCCTAAGGTCGTGACGTCAAAAGTGCCGGTCCCCCAGCCTGGGTGACCGGCATTCTTATCTGTACAGGGCGGAACTCCATCCGGACGCCGCCCTTTTTTGTGCAAGAGCATTATGCAAAGCAGCAGCAACCTATTTCCCGTCGCCTTGATCAGCGCTGAACGTCGTGGCGACCTGAGTGAAGATGTGTACCGTCTTAAACCCGGTAACAGCCCCGACGGCACCGTCGAGCTGGCTGTGACCCGTTTGGGTTTGGCGGATGCCCCGGAAAACCGGGGCACGCCGGTTATTTTATTGCACGGCAGTTTTTCCAATCGGCGCTTCTGGTATTCGCCCAAAGGCATCGGCTTGGGCGCTTACCTGGCGCGTCAGGGATTTGATGTATGGATCCCGGAAATGCGCGGCCATGGCCTGTCCAAGCGCAATCAGGCCTACGCCAGAAACCGCGTCGCCGATTACGCGCGTTACGATTTGCCGGCGATCGGCGCATTTGTCCGAGAACAAAGCGCACAAATCCCGCACTGGGTAGGCCACTCCCTGGGCGCCACCGCCCTGGCAGCGGGCCTGGGCGGTCAACACCTTGGCGCGCCAGCCGTGGCGTCGGTGGCGCTGTTTGGTTGCCAGGTCAGCCGCACCCACTGGCCGTTGAAGATTCCGCCGCTGGAGTGGACCGGCCGGTTGCTCTTGAAACGTTTTGGTGAAGTATCCGGCGTACGGCTCAAACGCGGCCCCGAGGACGAACCGGCGGGCGTGATGATCGAAGCGATGCGCTGGAATGGCCTGTTCGGTCGTTTTGGCGATGGCAAGCAGGACTGGTGGAAAGGCTTGGCCGATGTCGACGTGCCGCTGCTGGCGGTCAGCGCTGCTGGCGATCAACAGGATCCGGACTGGGCGTGTCGCAAATTATTTGAACAAGTGGGCTCTGAGCACCGCCAATACCTGTGCCTGGGACGCAAGCAAGGTTTCAGCGGGGATTTCGGACACGTCGAGATGCTGGTCAGCAAGGCCGCCCAGGCTGAAGTGTGGCCGTTGGTGGCGCAGTGGTTGAAAGACCCGCTGACACCGTTGTTCGCGGCAGAGCCGCAGGTCATCGCAATGGTTTGACGCAGCCGCTCTGCCAGGGGCGTTTCACTCGCGCGAGGTTGCGGCTAAGATATGACGCGGCAAACGTTTCTGGTCATATTCAGTCGTGCAGTGGCTATTGCGTTGCGGCGGTGTGAGTCTGATCATGGCCGCGACTGACGAGCGCGCACTTAAAGTTCAACCGTTGTGGCGCGTTTTTCTGATGTACACCCTGGGATGTTCGACCTCTTCCTTGATGACAGGAGTTTCCCGATGATCCATTACGTGACGCCCGATCTGTGCGACGCCTACCCGGAGCTGGTGCAGGTAGTTGAGCCGATGTTCAGTAATTTCGGTGGCCGAGACTCCTTTGGCGGTGAAATCGTCACCATCAAGTGCTTCGAAGACAACTCGCTGGTCAAGGAACAAGCCGACCAACCAGGCGCCGGCAAGGTGCTGGTGGTCGACGGCGGCGGTTCCCTGCGTCGCGCGCTGCTGGGCGACATGATCGCCGAGAAAGCTGCAAAAAGTGGCTGGGAAGGGTTGGTGATCTACGGTTGCGTGCGTGATGTCGATGTCCTCGCCCAGACTGACCTGGGTGTGCAGGCGTTGGCGCCTCACCCGATGAAGACCGACAAGCGCGGCATTGGCGACCTGAACGTGGTAGTGACGTTTGCCGGCGTGACCTTCCGCCCGGGGGAATACATCTATGCCGACAATAATGGCGTGATCGTTTCGCCAAGCCCGCTGAAAATGCCTGAATAAACCGCAGTAGCCGAAAGGGGTGAGGATGTTCGAGGAAGAAAACGCGCAGTGGGGGCTGGTGCATGCCCTGGTGCTGGACGGTAAAGGCGGTGCGCGTTCGATTGCCCGGACTGAGCTCGACGATTTGCAGCTGCAGCCCCGGGAAAGCCTGTGGCTGCATTGGGATCGCAGCCATCCCCAGACCCAGACCTGGTTGCGTAAATCCAGCGGTCTGAGCGAATTCGCCTGCGACCTGTTGCTGGAGGAAAATACCCGCCCGCGCCTGTTGCCGCTGCCGGACAGCGAATTGCTGCTGTTTCTGCGCGGGGTCAACCTCAATCCGGGCGCCGAGCCGGAAGACATGGTTTCGGTGCGTATTTTCGCGGCCGCCAGCCGCGTGATTTCCCTGCGCTTGCGCCCATTGCGGGCTACCGACGAGCTGCTGGTGCAACTGGCGGAGGGCAAAGGGCCAAAAACCGCCTCTGAACTCATCCTTTATATGGCGCAGTACCTGACCAATAAAGTGCAGGATCTGGTCACCGACCTGTCCGAAGTCGTCGATTTAGAGGAAGAAAAACTCGATGCCGACGAACGGTATACGCCGGAGCACGGCAACGTGTTGCAGATCCGCCGACGGGCTGCCGGATTGAAGCGTTTCCTGGCGCCGCAGCGGGATATTTTTGCCCAGCTGACGCGGATCAAATTGCCGTGGTTCTGTGACGACGATGCTGACTACTGGAACGAATTGAACAACAGCCTGACCCGTTACCTGGAAGAGCTAGAACTGACCCGGGAGCGTGTGGGGCTGGTACTTGAGGCCGAAGACCGGCGCTTGAGCGTGCGCATGAATCGCACCATGTACCGCTTCGGGATCATCACCGGGATCTTCCTGCCGATGAGTTTTCTGACCGGTTTGCTGGGCATAAATGTGGGCGGGATTCCGTTCTCCGCCAGCCCCTATGGATTTGTGATTGCCTGCTTGTTGATGGTCTCGGTAGCACTGGGGCAATGGTGGCTATTTCGACGATTGCGCTGGGTTTGACCTGAATATGACCTGAACGCAGGCAGGGTCACATGTGACCCCAAGAATTTAACCCTCGTCTTTTAACTCACTTGCGAGAGGTCTTTATGCACGATCCGTTCGAACAGTCTTTGCGTGACATGCTCAATGCTTCGCCATCCAACCGTGATGACGATGCCTGCCTGGGCCGCGTGTTGAAAACCGCCAACCGTCAGGTAGGGGCGGGTGACCTGTTCGGGCTGCTGGGTCGTTGGTTGCCGGCGTTGATGATGGCCCTGAACAATGGTTCGGCCCACGTATCGCCGGTTTCGCGTCGTAAACCTCTTGCTCGCACTGCTGATAAGGCTGATTGAATATGGAACTTGATCTCTGGACCCAGAGCCTGGTCACCGCGATGACCGCATTGTGGACCAAGGTGGCGAATTTCATTCCCAACCTGTTTGGTGCTCTGGTTTTGGTGTTGCTGGGCTTTGTCGTGGCCAAGTTGCTCGATACCCTGCTGTCCAAGTTGCTCGCAAAATTGGGGCTGGACCGCTTGATGGCGGGCACGGGCCTGACTAAGCTGTTGGGCCGCGCCGGGTTGCAGGTGCCGATCTCTACCCTCATCGGGAAGATCGTTTATTGGTTCGTTCTGCTTATTTTTCTGGTTTCTGCGGCGCAATCCCTTGGACTTGAGCGAGTTTCAGCTACGCTCGACATGCTGGCGCTGTATTTGCCGAAGGTTTTCGGCGGCGCGCTGGTGTTGCTGGTAGGTGTTTTGCTGGCGCAACTGGCCAACGGGCTGGTGCGCGGGGCCGCTGAAGGCGTGGGGCTGGACTATGCTGCGGGCCTGGGGCGAATCGCCCAGGGGCTGGTGATCATCATCAGTATTTCCGTCGCGATCAGCCAGTTGGAGGTCAAAACCGACCTGCTCAACCACGTGATTGTGATTGTTTTGATTACCGTTGGTCTGGCCGTTGCACTGGCCATGGGGTTGGGAAGCCGGGAAATTGCCGGTCAGATTCTTGCGGGAATCTATGTGCGTGAGCTGTATCAGGTTGGGCAACAGGTGCGTGTGGGCGAGGTCGAAGGGCAAATCGAGGAGATCGGCACGGTCAAGACGACGGTGCTGACCGATGACGGTGAGCTGGTATCGCTGTCCAATCGGATTCTCCTCGAGCAGCAGGTCAGTAGCCGCTAACCCGGCAAATCCTGCTAATGTACGCCGCCGCAAACCCGGGTGACCGGGCTGTAGCGGACATTGACCTGACTGTCGGCACGACTTGTTTTGAATAAAGCCCAAACGCTGTCCACGCGCTATGACCCCCGTGAGCTCTCTGATGAGGAGTTGGTCGCGCGCTCGCACACGGAGCTGTTTCACATAACACGCGCGTACGAAGAATTGATGCGCAGATATCAACGCACTCTGTTCAACGTTTGTTCAAGGTATTTGGGGAACGATAGAGACGCCGATGATGTCTGTCAGGAAGTGATGCTCAAGGTGCTATACGGCCTGAAGAACTTTGAGGGAAAATCGAAGTTCAAGACATGGCTCTATAGCATCACGTACAACGAGTGCATCACGCAGTATCGTAAGGAACGGCGAAAGCGTCGCTTGATGGACGCTTTGAGCCTGGATCCCCTTGAGGAAGCGTCTGAAGAAAAGGCGCCGGTACCCGAGGAAAAGACCGGGCTTGATCGCTGGTTGGTGCATGTGAATCCGATTGACCGTGAAATTCTGGTGCTACGATTTGTCGCAGAGCTGGAGTTTCAGGAAATTGCTGACATCATGCACATGGGTTTGAGTGCTACAAAAATGCGTTACAAGCGTGCTCTTGATAAATTACGTGAGAAATTTGCGGGCGAGACTGAAACTTAGTGCGTGGCAAATATCTCTTACGTGTAGGCAAGTTCTGTTAGACTTGTCGCCGAGTTGTCCCCCGGTTTGTGGGACTGCTTTACAATCACCAGATGGGGATTTAACGGATGAAACTGAAAAACACCTTGGGCTTTGCCATTGGTTCTCTTATTGCGGCCACTTCTTTCGGCGCTCTGGCACAAGGCCAAGGCGCAGTTGAAGGCCAGCTGTTCTACAAGAAGCAGTACAACGATAGCGTCAAGCACATCGAAGACGGCTTCAACCCTGGCGCTAGCATCGGTTACTTCTTGACCGACGACGTGTCGATCAACCTGAACTACGACACCACCAACCACACCCGTTCGAACGACGGTACTGGTTCCCAGAAGATCAAAGGTGACACTGGCAGCGTAACTGCTCAGTACCACTTCGGTCAGGCTGGTGTTGATTCCCTGCGTCCATACGTAGAAGGTGGTTTCGGTCACCAGAGCCGTACCAACGTTGAAGCTGATGGCCACAAAGGTCGTGACCAGACCACTCTGGCAATCGCTGGCGCTGGCGTGAAGTACTACTTCACCAACAACCTGTTCGCTCGTGCTGGCGTTGAAGCTGACTACGGCATCGACAACGGCAAGTGGGACTACTCCGCACTGGTTGGCCTGGGTGTGAACTTCGGCGGCAACGCCGGCGCAGTCGCTCCAGCTCCTACCCCAGCACCAGCTCCAGAGCCAACTCCAGAGCCAGAAGCTCCAGTTGCTCAGGTTGTTCGTGTTGAGCTGGACGTTAAGTTCGACTTCGACAAGTCCGTTGTTAAGCCTAACAGCTACGGCGACGTGAAAAACCTGGCCGACTTCATGGCTCAGTACCCAGCTACCAACGTAGAAGTTGCTGGTCACACTGACTCCATCGGTCCAGACGCTTACAACCAGAAGCTGTCCCAGCGTCGTGCTGACGCTGTTAAGCAAGTCCTGGTTAAAGACGGCGTTGCTCCTAGCCGCATCACCGCGGTAGGTTACGGCGAATCCCGCCCAGTTGCTGACAACGCAACTGAAGCTGGTCGCGCTGTTAACCGTCGCGTAGAAGCGTCGGTTGAAGCTCAAGCTGCTCAGTAATTACTGAGTAGTAGAAAAAGCCCGGCTTAGGCCGGGCTTTTTTTTGCCTGAAATTTGCCTCAGGCGCTCGCTGACACGGCAATGCAGGCGGCTTGTTCTGCGCCAGCAACACTGCCGATCACCAGGATCGCCGGGCTTTTCAGAGCAAATACCTGTGCATCGGTGTGCATGTGCGCCAGAGTGCTGCGGCACTCGCGTTGCTGAGGCAATGAGGCGTTCTCGATCATCGCCACCGGCATATCCGCTGCCATTGCGCCCTCCAGCAATTGCTGACGAATCTCCTCCAGCTTCGCCACGCCCATATACACGACCAATGTCGTCCCGCCCTCGGCCAAGGCGCGCCAGTTCAGGCTGCTGTCATCCTGGGTATGCGCAGTGACCAGCGTCACACCGCGACTGACCCCGCGCAGCGTCAGGGGAATATCGCAGTTCGTTGCACCCGCCAGGCCCGCGGTAATCCCGTTGACCAATTCCACTTCAATCCCGTGTTCACGCAACCACATCGCCTCTTCGCCGCCGCGGCCGAAGATACACGGGTCGCCGCCTTTGAGCCGTACCACGCATTTGCCTTGGCGCGCATAGCGCAACATCAGGCGCTGGATAAAATCCTGGGGGGTCGAACGGCAGCCGCCGCGCTTGCCCACGGTGACTACCCTGGCGTCCGGGCAGTGTTCCAGCACCCTAGCGTTGACCAAGTCATCGATCAGCACCACATCGGCCGCGTGCAGGGCGCGTACCGCTTTGAGGGTTAACAGCTCCGGATCACCGGGGCCTGCGCCTACCAGCCAGACTTTTGCGCTCATGTTTATCCCCTCACACACTGATTGCGATTGGCAGCGACGTGCTGGCCAAAAGACGTTTGATTTCCGGAACGCAGGAGCCGCATTGCGTGCCGCACCCCAGTTCCTGTTTAAGCCCGGCCAGGTCCAGGCCACGGCCAATACCGGCACATACCGCGCTTTCACTGACGTTCTTGCAGTTGCACACAATTTTGCTGCTGGCCGCTGCGCCTCCCGGGGGTGCACTGAGCGGCGCAAGTAACCAGCGCCGAAGTTGATCGTCGGCACGGCCTTCCAGCCACAAACTCTGCAGCCAATGTCGCGCCAGGGTTTCGCCGGCCAGGCGCAGTGCGGTAATGCGGCCTTTTTCGATTTTTACCCGCTTGCCAATCGAACGGCGCGGATCGTCATAGGCCATGACCGGGCCGTCATTGAGGCCCAGCAGTTCGTCGATACGGGTTAACAGGTGCAAGTCGGGCGCTTCGGTATGGGCTGCGCGCAGCAGAAGAGCCGGCCGTTCACGCCCGGCCAGGCTCACGCTGACGTAGGCAAAGCCCTCACACAGCGGACGTAGCGCGTCAAAGTGTTGCTGCACGTTTTCTTCGATCAACGCGAACAACTGCCACGGTAGTTGCACGGCTTCCAGGCGCACGCCGCTGTGTTTGAGTTCGGGCTGTT
The DNA here is from genome assembly GCF_002742515.1 of Pseudomonas sp. 2822-15. Taxonomy (NCBI): domain Bacteria; kingdom Pseudomonadati; phylum Pseudomonadota; class Gammaproteobacteria; order Pseudomonadales; family Pseudomonadaceae; genus Pseudomonas; species Pseudomonas sp. 2822-15. The sequence continues at coordinate 370,731 of NZ_LJRY01000170.1, forward strand.
TCGACAAGGGATCGAACGCCGGCTGGGTAAGGGCATTAACACCGCCCTTGAGAAAGCGATCGCCCCAATGCATGGGCAGGAACGCCTGGCCTGGGCGCACGCTGTCATCACTGCTGACGGCGACAATCACACTGGCGCGACGGCTTTTCAGGCTGACCAGGTCGCCCTCTTTGAAACGGTGCCGACGCAGTTCATCCGGGTGCAGGCTCAGCAAGGCTTCATTGACATGTCCGAACAACTGCGCGGCCGTGCCGGTGCGGCTCATGCCGTGCCATTGATCGCGCAGGCGCCCGGTGATCAGGGTCAGTGGGAAGCGGGCATCACGTTGTTCTTTGGCGGCGCGGTAAGGGTCGGCGATAAAGTGCGCGCGGCCGCTGTCTGTCGGGAACACACCCTCGGTGTACAGACGCGGCGTGCCGGCGTGCGCGCCCTCTGGAAATGGCCATTGCTGCGGGCCGAGCCGGTCGAGCAGGGCATGGCTGATACCCGACAAGTCGAGGTCGCGGTGGCGGGTCAGCACCTTGTATTCATCAAAGATCTGCGCCGGTTGCTCGAAAGCGAACAAGCTCGGCAACCCCGGACGCAAGCGTTGCTCCAGGCGCTGTGCGAAATCCACGGTAATCGCCCAGTCCGGTCGTGCTTCCCCAGGTGGGACGATGGCGCGGCGTACGTGGGAAATCCGCCGTTCGGAATTGGTCACCGTGCCTTCTTTTTCGCCCCAACTGGCGGCGGGTAACAGCAGGTCGGCGTAGGCAGCGGTTTCGGTAGTGCGAAAAGCTTCCTGCAATACCACGAATGGGCAGGCCGCTAATGCCGCACGCACGCTGTTCTGGTCCGGCAAGGATTGCGCCGGGTTGGTGCAGGCAATCCACACGGCTTTGATCTTGCCGGCCTGGATCTGTTCGAACAGTTCGATAGCCGTCAGCCCGGTAGGCGCCGGCAACGTTTCGACGCCCCAATAAGCCGCGACTTCGGCCCTGTGTTCAGGGTTGGCCGCCTCGCGATGCCCCGGCAGCAGGTTCGACAAACTGCCGGTTTCGCGCCCGCCCATGGCATTCGGTTGGCCGGTCAGGGAAAACGGCCCGCAACCCGGCCGACCAATAGTGCCGGTGGCCAGGTGCAGGTTGATCAGCGCGCTGTTTTTGGCGCTGCCGGCGGTGGACTGGTTAAGCCCCATGCACCACAGCGAGAGAAAACTGCTGGAGGTGCCGACCCACTCTGCACACAGGCGCAACTGCTCAACGCTGATGCCGCACAACTGCGTGACCATCTGCGGCGTGTAGTCATGCACCAGTCGCTTCAATTCGACCAACCCATCGGTATGTGCCTGGATAAAGTCGCGGTCGATCCAGTCTTCCCACAGCAACAGGTGCAAGATCCCATGGAACAGCGCCACGTCTGTGCCCGGCAGGATCGCCAGGTGCAAGTCGGCCAAATCGCAGGTATCCGTGCGCCGTGGGTCGATCACCAGCACTTTCATTTGCGGACGCCGTGCCTTGGCTTCCTCAAGGCGTCGGAACAGTACCGGATGGGCGTAGGCCATATTGCTGCCGACGATCATCACGCAGTCACTCGACTCCAGGTCCTCATAGCTGCATGGCGGCGCATCCGCACCCAGGCTGCGTTTGTAGCCGACCACCGCCGAAGACATGCACAGCCGCGAATTGCTGTCGATATTGTTGGTGCCCACCAGTGCGCGGGCCAGCTTGTTGAAGCTGTAGTAGTCCTCGGTCAGCAACTGGCCGGAGATGTAAAACGCCACACTGTCCGGCCCATGTTCGGCAAGGGTGTCGGCGAACACATTGGCTGCGTGGTCCAGGGCGCTGTTCCAGTCGGTGCGGGCACGGGCCAGGCCTTTGCCCAGGCGCAGTTCCGGGTACAAGGCACGGGCCTCCAGGTCGCCGGTCAAGTGCAGGCTGGCGCCCTTGCTGCACAACTTGCCAAAGTTTGCCGGGTGGCTCGGGTCGCCTTGCACACCCAGGATCTGCGTGCCGTCATGCTCAATCAGCACGCCGCAACCCACCCCGCAATAACAGCAGGTGGACGCGGTGGTCTGGCGGTTCATCAACCGGCGTCCCGCAGGGCCAGCATCACCCGGCCGTTTTCTACGCGGGCGGGGTGATGATGGGCGCAGCCGATGTCCGGCGCCTGAGCTTCGCCTGACGCCAGGTCGATCTGCCAGTTGTGCAGCGGGCAGGCCACGCGTTTGCCGTAGATCAAGCCTTGGGACAGCGGCCCACCTTTGTGGGGGCAGCGGTCATCGAGTGCGAAAACCTCATCGTCACTGGTACGAAAAATCGCAATATCGCCTTTTGGCCCATTGATGATGCGTGAGCCCAGGGCGTTGATCTCATCGAGGGCGCAGATATCCAGCCAGTTCATAGCGACACCTCCAACTGCTTGACGGGGATGACTTCGAATTCCTTTTTCAGCAGCGGCTGTTCCAGGCGTTCTTTCCACGGGTCTTGTTCGAATGACAGCGAGAATTGCAGGCGTTCGTTGAGGGCTTGGCGCCGGGCCGGGTCTTCCAGTACGGCTTTTTTGATGTGCTCCATGCCCACCCGTTGCAGGTAGTGCACGGTGCGTTCCAGGTAGAAGGCTTCTTCGCGGTACAACTGTAGGAAGGCGCCGTTGTATTCGCGCACTTCCTCGGCAGTTTTGAGCTTGACGAAGAACTCCGCGACTTCAGTCTTGATCCCGCCGTTGCCGCCGATGTACATCTCCCAGCCGGAGTCGACGCCGATAATGCCGACGTCCTTGATGCCCGCTTCCGAGCAGTTGCGTGGGCACCCGGACACCGCCAGCTTGACCTTGTGGGGCGACCACATGTTGAACAGGTCGTGCTCCAGCTCGATGCCCAACTGTGTGGAGTTCTGCGTGCCGAAGCGGCAGAATTCGCTGCCCACGCAGGTCTTCACGGTGCGGATGGATTTGCCATAGGCGTGGCCGGAGGGCATGTCGAGGTCCTTCCACACACCGGGCAAATCCTGTTTCTTGATGCCCAGCAGGTCGATGCGCTGGCCGCCGGTGACCTTGACCATCGGCACGTTGTACTTGTCGGCCACGTCGGCAATGCGCCGCAGCTCCGACGGATTGGTCACACCGCCCCACATCCGCGGGACTACGGAGTAGGTGCCGTCTTTCTGAATATTGGCGTGGGCGCGTTCGTTGATCAGGCGCGATTGCGGGTCGTCCTTGGCCTCGCCGGGCCAGGTGGAGATCAGGTAGTAGTTCAGGGCCGGGCGGCAGGTCGCGCAGCCGTTGGGGGTGCGCCAGTTCAGGTAGCTCATGGTGCCGGCGATGGTCAGCAGGTGCTGGTCGCGGATGGCCTGGCGGATTTGCCCGTGATTGAGGTCGCTGCAGCCGCAGATGGCTTTTTCGCTTTTGGGTTTGACGTCGGCGGCGCCGCCCACGGTGTTGATCAGGATCTGTTCCACCAGCCCGGCGCAGGATCCGCAGGAGCTGGCGGCTTTGGTGTGCTTCTTCACATCGTCAACGCTGAACAACCCGTGTTCCTGGATCGCCTTGACGATGGTGCCTTTGCACACGCCGTTGCAGCCGCAGACTTCGGCGTTGTCGGCCATGCTCATGGCTTTGTCCTGGCCTTGGTGGCCGACATCGCCCAGCGTGTTCTCACCGAACATCAGGTGGTCACGGATCTCGCCAATTGCGTGGTTCTCACGGATCTGGCGGAAATACCAACCACCGTCGGCGGTATCGCCGTACAGGCACGCGCCGACCAGGATGTCGTCCTTGATCACCAGCTTCTTGTACACGCCGCCAATCGGGTCGGAGAGGGTGATGGTCTCAGTGCCTTCTCCACCCATGAAATCCCCGGCGGAAAACAGGTCGATGCCGGTGACCTTCAGCTTGGTCGAGGTCACCGAGCCTTTGTAAGTGGCAAAGCCCAGTTGGGCCAGGTGATTGGCGCAGACCTTGGCCTGTTCGAACAGCGGCGCCACCAGGCCGTAGGCGATCCCACGGTGGCTGGCGCACTCGCCGATGGCATAGATGCGCGGGTCGTAGGTTTGCAGGGTGTCATTGACCAGAATCCCACGGTTGCAGGGGATGCCGGATTTCTCTGCCAGTTCGGTGTTGGGGCGGATGCCGGCGGCCATCACCACCAGGTCGGCGGGGATGATGTCGCCATTCTTGAACTGTACCGAGCCGACGCGACCATTGCCGGCGTCGTGCAGGGCCTGGGTTTGCTCGCACAGGCGAAACACCAGGCCACGGCTTTCCAGTTCGGTTTGCAGCAACTGGCCGCTGGTCTTGTCCAGCTGGCGCTCCAGCAGCCATTCGCCGATGTGCACCACGGTCACGTGCATGCCGCGCAACATCAGGCCGTTGGCGGCTTCCAGGCCGAGCAGGCCACCGCCGATGACCACCGCGTGCTTGTGGGTTTTGGCGGTGTCGATCATGGCCTGGGTGTCGGCGATGTCGCGGTAGCCGATCACACCCTGCAAGGTATTGCCGGGGATTGGCAGGATAAAAGGCGTCGAGCCGGTGGCAATCAACAGACGATCGTACTCGGCCTCACTGCCGTCCTCGGCGATGACGATGCGTCTTACGCGGTCGATCTGCACCACTTTGCGGTTGAGCAACAGCTTGATGTGGTTGTCCAGGTACCAGTCGAGGTCGTTGAGCACGATCTCTTCGAAGGTCTGCTCGCCGGCCAGCACCGGTGACAGCAGGATGCGGTTGTAGTTGGTGTGGGGCTCGGCGCCGAACACCGTGATGTCGTACAGGTCGCTGCTCAGCTTGAGCAATTCTTCAAGGGTGCGAACCCCGGCCATGCCGTTGCCGATCATCACCAATTTGAGTTTTTTCATGTCGTTCTCCGCAATGGCTCGACAAATCGTGCGCAAACAAAAAAGGCGCCCCCACCAGTTACCTGGCGAGGACACCTTTGTCCGGTCCCGTTCTCTCGGGAAGCTCGGCCCTTCGACGTTGAAGGGGCGGCTATATGTGAGTTGTTGATGAAGCTAATGCAGCGGTTGTGCCAAGTCGCCAGGCGCCGGCTTTATTGGGATTGCCATCGATACTGTGTGGTAAATCGCCCCCTAGTGGTGCAGCAGCCAGTACAGCAGCACCAGATTGATCAGCAGCGAGACGGTTGCCAGGGTTTGCCAGACCTTGAGCGGCTCGCGCTCCAGCAGGGGTTTGGGTCGTACGCTCAATTCACGGCGGTCGGCCTGTTCCAGCACCAGCAACCATTCCTCGGCGGTTTCATAGCGCTCTGCGGGCTGTGCGGCCACAGCGCGTTCCAGGCTTAACGGCAACCAGTCCGGTAAATCGGGGCGGTAACGACTGGCGCTGACGGGCTGGGCGAAACGTGGCCGTTGGAAGGCTTCGATTTCACCGTAGGGGTAATGCCCGGTGAGCAGGTAATAGAGCGTGACACCGACACTGTATAAATCCTGGTGCGGCGTAGGACGTTCGCCACTGAAGGCTTCGGGCGCGATAAAACTCGGGGTGCCAGGCAGCAAATGGGCGCGGTCCTCGGAAAGCCCCGGGCAGTAAGCCAGGCCGAAATCCAGCACACGCAACTCGCCATCATCGCCCAGCAGCAGGTTTTCCGGCTTGATGTCACGGTGCAGGATCTGCCGTCGATGCAGCAGGCCCACTGCCCGCAGCAAACGCTCGGCAATGGACTGCCATTGCGCCAGGGGCAGCGGGCCTTGTTGCTGGAACAGTTGGGCGAGGGTCTGCCCCGAATATTCACGCATCACGTAGTACAAATGCTGACGCCCGCTGGCTGCATGCACTTCAGGAAATGCGCGGCCCGCCACTCGGCGCAGAAACCATTCTTCCGACAGCAAGGCTTGGCCGGCATCGGTGTCATCGTCGCGGTTGAGCGGCAAGGTTTTCAACAGCCAAGGTTGCTGCTGGGCATCGCGCACGCGGTACAGCAATGACTGTCGGCTTTGCGCCAGCAGGCTTTCAACCTGCCAGCCTTCAAAGCGTTGCCCGGCCTTCAGGGGCGGTGGCAGCGGCCATTGCTGCAACTGCACCAGCGCATCGCCCAGGGTCGCGGCGCCGAGCTGGTCGATACGCACCAGCAGCGCGCTGGCATTGTCCTGGCTGGCGGCCAGGTGCGCGGCATTCACTAGGGTGTTCACCGCCGCGTCGAGATCGGGTTGTTCGCGCAGGATTGCGCTGATGCTGTGGTCGCCCAACGTGGCCCACACGCCATCGCTGAGCAGCAGGAAGCACTCGCCTTCGCGCAGTTCACCGTCGAGAAAATCCAATACCAGGTGTTGATCCAGGCCGAGGGCGCGCTTGAGCACGTGCTGCATGCCCGGTTGCTCCCACACATGGTCTTGCGTGATGCGCTGCAACTCGCCATCCAGCCAGCGATACACCCGGCAATCACCCACATGCGCCAGGGTGAAGCGTTGGCCGCGAAAGACCAGGGCGCTGAGGGTGGTCAGCAGCGGCTGGCCACCGCCGTTGGCCTGCAACCAGCGGTTCTGCGCCAGTAACAAGCGCTCCAGGGCCTGGGCCACGCCCCAGGTTTGCGGCGTGGCGTAGTAGTCCAGGGCCAGCGCCTGCAAGGTCGAACGGGCGGCCAGGCCACCGTCGGCGCATTGGCTGACACCATCGGCGATGGCGCACAGGTAACCCTTGCTCGCGGCCAGTTCCGGCATGGGCGTGACCACCCGCAGAGCGTCCTGGTTTTGTGCGCGCGGGCCGATGGCGCTGGCCTGGGCAACGCTCAGTTGCAGGCTCATCAGACGCGTGCGGCGGTCACGGCGGCCGAGCCCCACGTCGTTCTCCAGCGACGCTTGACGCCGTGCAGGCCGAACCAGGCCAACACGCCCAGGCTGGCAAACAACCACAAGGCCAGCTGATAACTGCCGGTGCTTTGTTTGATTGCGCCCATGCCTGCCGCCAGGGCAAAGCCGCCGATGCCGCCCGCCATGCCGATCAGGCCGGTCATCACGCCGATCTCGCGGCGAAAACGCTGGGGCACCAGCTGGAACACCGCGCCATTACCTGCGCCAAGGCCGAGCATGGTGCAGACGAAAAGCGCCAGTGCGGCGTAGGAACTGGGCAGGTTGAAACCCACGGCGGCGATGCAGGTCGCTGCCACGCCATACATGCCGAGCAGGGTGCGGATCCCGCCGAAGCGGTCGGCCAGCGCGCCGCCCAATGGGCGCATCAGGCTGCCGCCAAATACACAGGCGGCGGTGTAGTAACCAGCGGTCACCGGGCTCAGCCCGTATTGATCGTTGAAGTAGCCGGGCAGGGCGCTGGCCAGGCCGATAAAGCCGCCGAACGTCACGCTGTAGAAGAACATGAACCACCAGCTGTCGCGGTCGCCCAGGGCCTTGAAGTAGTCGGCCATGGATTTGGCTTTCGGGCGCTCGGGCGCATTGCGCGCCAACCAGGCGAACACGATCAGCGTCAGCACCAGTGGGATCAGCGCGAAGCCGAACACATTGCTCCAGCCAAATGCGGCGGCCAGCACCGGCGCCAGCAATGCGGCAAACACGGTGCCGGAGTTGCCGGCGCCGGCGATGCCCATGGCTTTGCCCTGGTGCTCGGCGGGGTACCACTGGGAGGCCAAGGGCAGCGCAACGGCAAAGGAAGCACCGGCCATGCCCAGGAACACGCCCAGCAACAGGGCTTGTTCGTAGCTATGGATGCCGAGTTTCCAGGCGCCGAACAGGGCGGCAATCACAATCACCTGGCCGATCAGCCCGGCGGTCTTGGGCGACAGCTTGTCGGCCAGCATGCCCATCAAAAAGCGCAGCACCGCACCCGCCAGAATCGGCGTGGCCACTACCAGGCCGCGTTGCTGGGTGGTCAGGTGCAGGTCGGCGGCAATCTGCACCGCCAGTGGCCCCAGCAGGTACCAGACCATGAAGCTCAGGTCGAAATACAGGAACGCGGCAAACAGGGTCGGGGTGTGCCCGGATTTCCAGAAGCTTGATTTCATCACGCACCTCAACGGTTGGGGGTCTTGTCAGAAGGCCTGTTGGCCCCAATCGCCGGGGCCAAAACGAAAAAAAACGCCGCCATCGAGTTCGCGAGTGCAAACCGGATGGGCGACGTCTTTGTCGTAGAAGGGGCAACCGCCGTTGGCTACCTGTGTTGATTGCTTAGCAAGAGCTGCGCCAGTTCAGCCGAGCAGTTCGCTCATGGCGATGATCTGCTCGGCCACCTGGATCAGTTTCTGCTGGCGGCTCATGGCCTGGCGGCGCATCAGGGTGTAGGCCTCTTCCTCATTGCAGTGCTTCATTTTCATCAGCATGCCCTTGGCCAACTCGATGCGCTTGCGCTCGGCCAACTGTTGGTCGCGGGCCTGGAGCTGGGCGCGCAAGGCCTGGTCGCTTTCAAAGCGGGCCATGGCCACGTCGAGAATCGGCTGCAGGCGCTGGGCCTGAATGCCTTCGACGATGTAGGCGCTGACCCCGGACTGGATCGCCTGGCGCATCACATTCGGGTCGTGCTCATCGGTGAACATCACGATTGGGCGCGGCTGGTCGCGGCTGACCAGCACCACTTGCTCCATCACATCGCGGCCAGGTGACTCGGTATCGATCAGGATCACGTCCGGGCGCACCGTTTCGACGCGCGCCGGCAGGTCGATGGTCAGGCCGGACTCATCGATCACCTCGAAACCGGCTTCGGTCAAGGCGGCTTTGAGGCGCCCGACCTTGCGCGGGGTGTCGTTGATCAACAGGATTCGTAACATAGTCGTGGTCCTGTCAGCGCAGTGCCTGGCGGCTGGTAAGGTCCGCCAGGGCATGCAGGCGGAAGCTGCGGGCGTAGGCGGCGGGGTCGGAGCCGTCCCAGATTTTGCCGTCGATCAACTGGCTGCTGCGCATGTCTGGGGCGCCGGCCGGGACGCCAACCGCAGCCGCGGCTTGGCGGTACAGGTCCAGTTGCTGCACCTGGCGGGCCACGCCCAGGTAGTCCGGGTCTTCGCGCAGCAGGCCCCAGCGGCGAAACTGAGTCATGAACCACATGCCATCGCAGAGGTAGGGCAGGTTCACTTCGCCATCGGCAAAAAAGCGCAGGGCGTGCGGGTCTTGCCACTGGCTGCCGAGGCCGTCGTCATAAGCTCCCAGCAGGCGCGGTTCGATGCAGTCGAGCGGCGCATCGAGGTACTCGCGGGCGCTGAGCAGTTGTGCGGTGGAGCGGCGGTTTTCCTGGCTTTGTTCGATGAAACGGCTGGCCTCGAGGATCGCCATAACCAGTACGCGGGCGGTGTTCGGGTATTGATCGACGAATGCCCGGGTGCAGCCGAGCACTTTTTCTGGATGGTTCGGCCAGATCGACTGGGTAGTGGCCAGGGTGAACCCCTGGTTTTGCTTGACTGCACTGGCGCACCAGGGCTCCCCGACACAAAAACCGTCAATGCGCCCGGCTTGCAGGTGCGCGATCATCTGCGGCGGCGGCACCACCACACTGTCGACATCTTGCAAAGGGTGAATGCCTTGGCTCGCCAGCCAGTAATACAGCCACATGGCGTGGGTGCCGGTGGGAAATGTCTGTGCGAACGTCAGCTTTGTCCGGCTTTGGTGCACATGGCGGTCGAGTGCCTCAGGAGTGGTCACGCCCTGCTGTTGCAGGCCGTGGGACAGGTTGATGCTCTGGCCGTTCTGGTTGAGGCCCATCAGCACCGCCATATCGGTGGGCGCTACCCCGCCGATGCCCAGGTGCACGGCATAGATCAACCCATACAGGCTGTGGGCGGCGTCCAGTTCACCGCTGACCAGTTTGTCACGCAGGCCGGCCCAGGAGGATTGGCGCTTGAGGTTAAGCGTCAACCCGTAAGGTTGGGCAAACCCCTGGGTGGCGGCGACAACCAGCGAAGCGCAGTCGGTGAGTGCCATGAAGCCCAGGTCCAGGCTGCTCTTTTCCGGGGCGTCACTGCCGTTGACCCACGCCAGTGGGGTGTTCACCGGGCTGTTGCCGACCGAGTCGTTCATCAACACCTACCTTTTCTGTCAAAAAAAAAGCATCGCTCCTTCGCATGGCAGTGCAAGCCATTGCCGGGTAACGACGCCTTTGTCTGTAAGCCTGCTCCGACGTTGGTGCGGGCTCTGATGCAGAGTTCATAGCAAGGCACATGCCACGGGTAGACGGGCGTGGGCTGTCGTCACCTTTCCATCAAGATTGAAACTCGAGTGCCTTTCAGTATGGCCGCTTCTTTGCGCCAGACTGCCAGGAACCCCGACGGTGTCTTTCGATTCCGCGATCATCATGCACGAGCATCAAGAGCGACCACCGATGAGTTACCCACGGCTATGCCGCTGGCTGCTGTGCTGTGCAGTGCTGTGGGCCAATGTTCCCGCCTGGGGGCAGAGCTATCAGGCGCGGGATGAAAGCCTGCATACCTTTTTTACCGCGTTGTCGTTGCCCCTGGGGTTGCCGGTTGTCGTCAGCCGTGAAGTGGCGCGTAAACGCCTCACGGGTACTTTCGATCTGGAGGCTGCGCAGCACACGCTGATGACCGTGGCCGAGCAACAGGGCCTGATCTGGTACAGCGATGGGCAGGTGCTGTATGTGTATGGCGCGGGCGAAGCGAAAGGCTCGGCGGTGTCGCTGCGGCACATTCCGGTCGAGCGATTGCGCGGGTTCATGCGCCGCTCGGGGCTGGATGAATCACGTTATCCCCTCAGGGAAAGCGGTGCGCGCACGTTCTATGTGTCCGGGCCCCCCAACTATGTGGATCAGGTGCTGCACCTGGCTCAACTGATGGACAGGCCGCGCTCCGAAGTACGGGTGGGCAAGCAGGCTTTCGGGGTGGTTCAGGTGTTCAATACTCACGTGGCCGACCGTCAGTACGTCATGGGCGACGAGCAGGTCAATGTGCCGGGAATGGCCACGATTATTGAAAACCTGCTGGCCATCGAACAGCAGGATGCCACGCAGCGCCCCCCAGGCCTGCTCGCTGACAAGAGCCTTTTGGTGATGGCTTATCCTGACTCCAACAGTTTATTGATCAAGGGCAAGCCTGATCAGGTCAAGGCGATCGAAGAGCTGGTGGCGGAACTGGACAAGCCCAAGCGGCCGATCGAAGTAGCGCTGTGGCAGATTGATGTCGATCGCCGAGAATTTGACAAGATGGGCGCGGCCTGGGCGCAGGAAACCAGCTTCGGGGCCGCCGTGACACGCGTATTGGAACCTTTGGATGACAGCCGTTTGATGGCACAACTGGGTGTGCTGGAGCGTCGGCGCAAGGCCCGGGTCACTGCATTCCCGGTGATCCTCACCCAGGAGAATGTGCCGGCGGTTTTCCAGGACAACCATACTTTTTACCTGCCCAGGCCCGGCGCCGACAGTGGCGATTGGCAGCCGGTGGGGTATGGCACCGAAGCCAGTGTGCTACCCCGCTTTGCCGCAGCCAATCAGATTGAAATGCAGTTGGTCCTTGAAGATGGCCGTCAACTGGGCAGCGTACACAAGCCTGATTCGGCGGGGGCAGTGGGGCGAGTAGGCATCAGTACGGTGGTGCGGGTGCCCCAAGGCAGGCGCCTGTGGCTGGGTGGTTTTCCTCGTGAGGGCGACGCGAGTCAAGGCCGACGAGCCGAAGTCCGTCTATTTGTGATCCAGGCCCGAGCGGTTGGCGGCGAACCACGGATGTTGGCCGGTGCCGTTGGGCCCCCGCCACTGACACAAAGCCAGCATGCGCGCGTGCAACGCGCATTCGTGCGCGAAGCCCCCGAAGTCCCTGACAGCAACTAACCCTTTGAGCGCCTATCAACGTTTTGACGGGCCTTGGCTGCCGATAGTCGAGAAAAGTCCTACGCACTTCCCGCCGAAAGCTTCGATTTCATAGGGTTTTTCCTAACGTTGTTCTGCTGCCAGCTTTTTATAGTCGCGGGGTTGACGTATCGGCCGTTTCTGGAAACAAGGAATTCAATGTCAGTAGTCAGGTGCAGAGGTGAATATGACCCTCGTGGATGAAGGGCTGACGGCCGCATGGTTTTTTGCCGGGTGGACCCTGCAGGCAGATGGCCGTTTGACGGGCGAGGGTGTGGATATTCAGCTGCCGCCCAAGGAGTGGCAGGTGCTGCGGTTGCTGCTGGCATCCGATGGTGTGCTGATGACCAAGGATCGTTTACTTGAGCAGGCCTGGTCCCGTGGCGAAGTCGCGGAGGAGTCACTCACCCGTTGTATCTACGAATTGCGCAAGCACTTGAGGAAAGACAAGGGCTTTATCAAGACCATATACGGCAGGGGTTATCGCTTTACGTGTGCCGTCACCGTCCGGCACCACCCAGGGGCGGGGCGCGTGCAGCGCGTCTGTTCGGCCTGTGGCCAGGTGCAACGTGATTAGGCGTCTGGGCAAGGGCGTGCTGTTGAGCCTGCTGATGGGCAGTCATCAGGCCTGGGCCAGTTGCTGGGATGACGTTGCCCGTCGCTACGACATCGAGCCGGAGCTGTTGCAGGCCATCGCTGTGGTGGAGTCGGGCGCACGCGGCGGCGCGATGAACCAAAGCAATAGTGATGGCTCGCGGGATATAGGCCTGATGCAAATCAATAGCATGCACTTGCCGCGTCTGGCCAAGCAGGGGATTACCGAAGAAAGGTTGCTGAGCGACCCTTGTTTATCGGTCGAAGTGGGCGCTTCGATCCTGGCCGACTTCATCCAGCGCTTCGGTTACAACTGGACAGCCGTGGGTTCCTATAATGCCGGGCCGGCACCTGGGCGCGAGGCATTGCGCCTGCGGTATGCCGAAAAAATCTGGGCGCAGTATGAGGCGTTGGTTGCACAGCGCCCGTGATGATTGGGCGGCACGCCTCGCACCCGGCGTGCCACCCCGGCTATAATCGCGCCACCTTTCGCCGCCATCCGAGTCTAGCCCGCCCATGTATACCCTGGCCCGCCAGCTGTTGTTCAAACTTTCCCCGGAAACCTCCCACGATCTGTCACTGGACCTGATCGGTGCCGGTGGCCGCCTGGGGCTCAATGGCCTGGTATGCAAGGCTCCGGCAAAAATGCCGGTGTCGGTGATGGGGCTCGATTTCCCCAACCCGGTCGGGCTGGCTGCCGGCCTGGACAAGAACGGCGCAGCCATCGATGGTTTTGCGCAATTAGGGTTCGGTTTTGTCGAGATCGGCACCGTGACGCCCCGTCCGCAGCCGGGCAACCCGAAGCCACGTATCTTCCGTTTGCCCGAAGCCGAAGCAATCATCAACCGCATGGGCTTCAACAACCTGGGTGTTGATCACTTGCTGTCGCGGGTTCAAGCCGCGAAATACAACGGCATTCTCGGCATCAATATCGGCAAGAACTTCGACACGCCGGTCGAGCGCGCTGTGGATGATTACCTGATCTGCCTGGACAAGGTCTACGCCCACGCCAGCTATGTCACGGTCAACGTCAGTTCGCCCAACACGCCAGGCCTGCGCAGTCTGCAGTTTGGCGATTCCCTCAAGCAATTGCTCGAAGCCTTGCGCCAGCGCCAGGAAGACCTCGCCGTGCGCCATGGCAAGCGTGTGCCGTTGGCGATCAAGATTGCCCCGGACATGAGCGATGAAGAAACCGTGCTGGTTGCCCAGGCCCTGGTGGATTCGGGCATGGATGCGGTGATCGCTACCAACACCACCTTAAGCCGCGTCGGCGTTGAAGGGCTGGCCCATGGTGACGAAGCGGGCGGCCTGTCGGGCGCGCCGGTGCGGGACCAGAGTACCCATATCGTCAAGGTGCTGGCCGCCGAGCTGGCGGGGCGTTTGCCGATCATCGCCGTGGGCGGGATTACCGAAGGCAAGCACGCAGCCGAGAAAATCGCTGCCGGCGCAAGCCTGGTGCAACTCTATTCCGGCTTCATCTACAAAGGCCCGGCGTTGATTCGCGAGTCGGTGGATGCCATCGCGGCGTTGCGCTGATAGATCAGCCAATTTCCGCGCATTAAAAAGGGCTCCAAAAGGAGCCCCCTGGGCCGAAGCCCGCCGCCCGGATAGGACGTGCGTGGTTAAGTCGTTACAAAATCTTCAAGGTGGTTGTCGGATTAAGTGCCCCGTGTCAGCCGACGGCGTGAAGTTCGTTGAGTCTGTGGATTCCCGCAGTGCCAGTCATACCGTCCCAGTTGTCGCCGCGTCCTTCTCGCCAGCCGTTGATCCAGGCTTGACGTACCGACGGTAGAGTAAATGGGCAAAGCTCACGGGATTTACCATGAACGCCATATTGATATCCGCGTAAAAATGCTCTTTCCAACGGATCACGCTTAAGTCTTCTCATAGGGTGTTTCCCTCACTTGTTGACTGTCTAGATATCCTTCGGCCCCGCGTGGGGCCGGGCAGGGTTTTCCTGCCGTTGGTGGGCTCGCTGCCGGCGTGGCGAGCCTATGTGTCGGCGTCGTTACGGCGCCAACCTGTGTTGAGTTCTAACCAATAGGTCACATGGATTCAATGATCGTTTTGTCATAAGCACGTAACGATAACGATGCTATAGCCATAAGCTGGGATGGCTTTTCGCCCCATTTAATAGGCAAACCCAGCTATGATGTGCCCTGCATAGAGGATGGGTTTAATCCTTTAGTGAGAATGCCCGCCCGTTGCAGTCGGTTATTATTCGACGAAGGGTCGGAATATTTCTTTTTGTTGCGATGATTTATTTATCTGCCCCGGCAATAAAGGCTCAAACGCCCGGCAGCCGGGGTGGAACGGCACATTCGTGCCACGCGAGCACTCTTCAAGAAAAGTGCTTGATTGAAAACCGAGCCGGCGATGCGTCGCCCGTTCATTTATTGCTGAAAAGCCTGGAATGCCCCATGTCGGACCGTTTTGAACTCTTCCTCACCTGCCCCAAGGGCCTCGAAGGCCTGCTAATCGAGGAAGCCGTCGGGCTTGGCCTTGAAGACGCGCGCGAGCACACCTCGGCCGTGCGCGGCATGGCCGACATGGAAACCGCCTACCGCCTGTGCCTCTGGTCGCGCCTGGCCAACCGCGTGCTGCTGGTACTCAAGCGCTTCCCGATGAAGGACGCCGAAGACCTGTATCACGGCGTGCTGGATATCGAATGGGCCGACCACATGGTCCCGGACGGCACCCTGGCCGTTGAATTCAGTGGCCACGGCTCGGGCATCGACAACACCCACTTCGGCGCGCTGAAGGTCAAGGATGCGATTGTCGACAAGCTGCGCACCCCGACCGGCGAACGTCCGTCCATCGACAAGATCAACCCGGACCTGCGCATTCACCTGCGCCTGGACCGTGGCGAAGCCATCCTTTCCCTTGACCTGTCCGGCCACAGCCTGCACCAGCGCGGTTATCGCTTGCAGCAGGGCGCCGCACCGTTGAAGGAAAACCTGGCCGCCGCGATCCTGATCCGCGCCGGCTGGCCGCGCATTGCGGCCGAAGGTGGCGCGCTGACGGACCCGATGTGTGGCGTGGGCACCTTCCTGGTGGAAGGCGCAATGATCGCCGCCGACATGGCGCCCAACCTGAATCGTGAACTGTGGGGCTTCACCACCTGGCTCGGTCACGTGCCGGCGCTGTGGAAGAAGCTGCACACCGAGGCCACCGAGCGTGCCGCCATCGGCATGAACAAACCGCCATTGTGGGTACGTGGCTACGAAGCCGACCCGCGCCTGATCCAACCCGCGCGTAACAACATCGAACGCGCAGGCTTAAGCCACTGGATCAAGGTGTACCAGGGCGAAGTCGGCACTTTCGAGCCGCGCCCGGACCAGAACCAGAAAGGCCTGGTGATCTGCAACCCGCCCTACGGCGAGCGCCTGGGTGACGAAGCCAGCCTGTTGTACCTCTACCAGAACCTTGGTGAGCGTCTGCGCCAGGCGTGCATGGGCTGGGAAGCCGCAGTGTTCACCGGCGCGCCGGACCTGGGCAAGCGCATGGGCATCCGCAGCCACAAACAGTATTCGTTCTGGAACGGCGCGTTGCCGTGCAAGTTGCTGCTGATCAAGGTCAACCCGGACCAGTTCGTCACTGGCGAGCGCCGCACTCCGGAACAGCGTCAGGCCGAGCGTGAGCAAGCGGCTTACGATCAAGCCCCGACCGAGCCGGTCGAGCGCCAGTACAACAAGAACGGCAACCCGATCAAGCCGGCTCCAGCCCCGGTGGTTGAGCAGGCGCGCCTCAGCGAAGGCGGGCAGATGTTCGCCAACCGCCTGCAAAAGAACCTCAAGCAGTTGGGCAAATGGGCCAAGCGCGAAGGCGTGGACTGCTACCGTGTGTACGACGCCGATATGCCGGAATACTCCATGGCCATCGACCTTTACCACGATTGGGTGCATGTGCAGGAATATGCCGCGCCCAAATCCATCGACCCGGAAAAAGCTTCTGCGCGTATGTTCGATGCGCTGGCCGCGATTCCCCAGGCGCTGAACGTCGACAAGAGCCGCGTGGTGGTCAAGCGTCGCGAACGTCAGAGCGGCACCAAACAGTACGAACGTCAAAGCGCCCAAGGCAAGTTCACCGAGGTCAGCGAAGGCGGCGTGAAGCTGCTGGTCAACCTCACCGACTACCTGGACACCGGCCTGTTCCTCGACCATCGCCCGATGCGCATGCGCATCCAGAAGGAAGCGGCCGGCAAGCGTTTCCTCAACCTGTATTGCTACACCGCCACCGCGAGTGTGCACGCAGCCAAGGGCGGCGCGCGCAGCACCACCAGCGTCGACTTGTCCAAGACTTACCTGGACTGGGCGCGTCGCAACTTCTCCCTTAATGGTTTCTCTGACAAGAACCGCCTGGAGCAGGGTGATGTGATGGCCTGGCTGGAGGCCAGCCGTGATGAGTTCGACCTGATCTTCATCGACCCGCCGACCTTCTCCAACTCCAAGCGCATGGAAGGCATCTTCGACGTGCAGCGTGACCACGTGCAGTTGCTCGACCTGGCCATGGCGCGCCTGGCGCCTGGCGGCGTGCTGTACTTCTCGAACAACTTCCGCAAGTTCGTGCTGGAGGACAACCTCAGCGAGCGCTACGCGGTCGAGGAAATCAGCGACAAGACCCTGGACCCGGATTTCGCACGTAACGCGAAGATTCACCGGGCGTGGAAAATCACCGCGCGCTGATCGCCACACTCAAGCTGCACCAAAAAGCCGCAAGCCCGGACTATTCCGGGCTTGCGGCTTTTTTGCACTGGTCAAACGCCGGCCTCATGGCTATAACTTAACGCCTAGCCAAAGTGACACCCCCCGCACGCTGGCGTTGTGAGTGTTGCCTATGCCGATGCAAGCCGTTCGCCCGAAAATACTAGGCTTTATCAGTGAGCAGGCGTCGGCTTGGCTGGTGGCATTGGTGGTGTTATTGGCAGGTGGGGCGCTGACGGTCATCGTCGCCTGGGCGACCGCCGACCTCTACCAGCAGCAAGTGCGCCAGCGTTTTCAGTTGATGGTCAACGAGCGCTACACCCGCCTTCAGGAGCGTTTCGAAGACCAGGAGCAACGCCTGGCCAGCCTGCAGCGTTTCTTCGTCAATTCCAGTGACGTGTCCCGCGCCGAGTTCGATGGTTTCGCCAAGCCTTTGCTTCTGCGCGCCCGCGCCTATGCCTGGGCGCCGCGTATATTTCGCGAACAACGCAGTGCTTTTGAACAGGAAATCTCGCGTCAGCGGGGTACACCTTTCGCCATTCGAGAGTTGAACGCTGCGGGTGAACTGGCGCCTGCACCCGAGCGCGACGAGTATGTGCCGGTGTTGTACAGCCAGACCCAAAGCTTGCTGGGGTCACCCTTGGGGTTCGACCTGTTGGCCCAGCCACTACGCCGTTCGGTGCTTGAGCGGGTGCAAAGCAGCGGCCGGCCTGCGGTGTCCCAGCCCATGCAGTTGGTGGGCGTAGAACCGGCTTATGCTGCCGGCGTTTTGCTGGTGGCGCCCGTGAACAAACCCGCCGACACCGAGCCCTATGGTTATGTGATGGCAGTGATCAGCATGCGCCAACTGGTCGCCGATGGTTTGCCCAAGCCCGGCCGCGACAACCTGGTGATGCAGATCGTCGACACCTCCGACACGCAGCAACGTGTGCTGTATGCGTCCGGCAACGCGGTGGGCGACAGCGGCCTGGTCGCCACGCGCCGCCTCACCCTCGGCGACCATGTGTATGCCTTGAGCATTCGCGCCAGCCAGGTGTTCGACCAGGCCAATCACTCCTCGATGCACACCCTCCTGGCCATGGGCGTGCTCCTCAGCCTGCTGCTCAGTGCGTTGCTGTATGTGTTGGTCAGCCAGCGCCAGCGTGCGCTCAAGCTGGTGGAACAACGCACACAGCAGTTGCACCTGCGTGAGCAGGAGCTTCGCGCCGCCCACGGGCAATTGCGCAGTGTGCTGAACGCCGCCACCCATGTTGCGATCATTGCCACTGACCTGCGGGGTGTGATCAACACCTTCAATGCCGGTGCCGAGAAAATGCTCGGGTTCAAGGCCGAGGCGGTGGTGGGGCGACTGACTCTGGAAGGCCTGCATCTGGCCCATGAACTCGAAGCGCGCGCGGCCAGTTTAAGTGTGGCCCTGGGCAAGCGTATTCCGGCGAGCCAGGCGATGCTGGTGGAAAGCCCGGACAACCTGCACGAGGCGCGCGAGTGGACATTATTGCGTGAGAATGGCAGCTACCTGACGGTGAATATGCTCACCACCGTGTTGCTGGACGACTACGGCCTGTGGATCGGGCACTTGGCGATCTACCTGGATGTGACCGAACAAAAGCGCGCCTACGAGGCGTTGGCCGCGCGCGACCGTCTACTGAAAAAACTCAGTGCCCACGTGCCTGGCGGGATCTTTCAGTTCACCCTTGAACCCAAGGGGAAAGGGCGTTTCATCTATGCCAGCGATGGTATGCGCGATATCTATGAAATCGACACGGGCGTATTGCAGCAAAACGCGGACAAGGTGTTCGAACGCATTCATCCGCAAGACGTGGAACGGGTGCGCCTGTCGATCCGGCTGTCGGCACTGCAGTTGAGCCATTGGCGCGAAGAGTATCGGGTGGTGTTGCCGCAACGCGGCCTGCGCTGGATTCGCGGCGAAGCCACGCCGGAGGAGTTAACCGGCGGTGGCACGTTGTGGCATGGCTACGTGTCGGATATCTCCGATCTGAAGCGGGTTGAAGAGGAGCTGCGCGCGCTGTCGATTACCGACTCGCTGACGGGCATTCATAACCGCCGTTATTTTCAGGATCGCCTCAAGGCCGAGATGCTCCGGCGCAACCGAACCACGGGCGCATTGTCGTTGATCATGCTCGATATTGATCACTTCAAACGCATCAATGATCAGCACGGGCATGCGGTGGGCGATGGGGTGTTGCAGGAAGTGTGCAAACGCATCGGCCAGCGCCTGCGCCGCACGGATGTGTTTTGTCGTTTGGGCGGTGAAGAGTTTGTGGTGCTGTGCCCGCATACCGATGCCGAGCAGGCTTATTGCCTGGCGATGGAGTTGTGGCAGTCGCTGCGCACCGAACCGATGGAGGTGGTGGGCGTGGTGACCGCCAGCTTTGGTGTGGCCAGCTGGCGGATCAATGAAGGGATTGACGGGCTGCTGCTGCGCGCAGACTCGGCGGTGTATGTGGCCAAGCAAGCGGGCCGCGACCGGGTGGAAGCCGAACGCTTGCGCGTCTGAAGGTGGGCGCTGTGTGGCCTTTAGAGCACTGGCGCTGCGGCTGTCAGCTTCGGCTGGCGATACAAATCCAGCAGCACCTGATCGAGCACCGACGAAGCACCCCATGGCTTCGAGTCGTTGAGGATTGCCACCACCACCCAGGTGTTGCCGTTGTTATCGCGGCTGAACCCGGCGATGGCGCGCACGGTGTTCAAGGTGCCGGTCTTGACGTGAGCCTCACCGCGCAGGGCCGTGGTTTTCAGGCGTTTGCGCATGGTGCCGTCGGTGCCGGCAATCGGCAGCGAACTGATGTATTCCGCCGAGTACGGGCCTTTCCACGCCGCTTGCAGCATGGCCGCCATTTCGCGGGCGCTGACGCGTTCGGCGCGGGACAGGCCGGAGCCGTTCTCCATCACCAGGTGCGGCGCGGTGATGCCTTTTTTCGCCAGCCACTGGCGCACCACACGTTGCGCAGCCTTGGCATCATCGCCATCGGCGTCGTTACGGAACTGCGCGCCCAGGCTCAGGAACAACTGCTGGGCCATGGTGTTGTTACTGTATTTGTTGATGTCGCGGATGATTTCCGCCAGGTCCGGCGAGAACGCACGGGCCAGCACTTTAGCGTCTTTGGGCACCGGTGCCTGGATATCACGGCCCTGGATGGTGCCGCCCAACTCCTGCCAGATCGCACGCACGGCGCCGGCGGTGTAGGTGGCGTGGTCGAGCAGCGACAGGTAAGTCTGGGAGCTGCAGCCATCGCCCAACTGGCCGCTGACGGTCACGGTGACGCTGCCATCGGCGGCGGTGACCGGGCTGTAGCGCACGTCCCCGGTGCATTGCTTGGCGTTGGAGACTTTGACCTGGTTGTCGATGCGGATACTCGCAATCGGCGGCTCGACCGACACGATCACCCGGCCCGAGTCATTGCGGGTGACAAAGCGCAGGGCCTTGAGGTTGACCAGCAGGGCGTCCGGCTTGACCAGGAACGGCTTGTTCTCGTCGTTGCCGTCGTCATTGAATTCAGGCAATTGCGGCTGGTTGAAGAAGCTGCGGTCCAGCACCAGGTCGCCGGTGACTTGCTGCACGCCATTGGCGCGCAGGTCACGCATCAACAGCCAGAGTTTTTCCATATTCAGCTTGGGGTCGCCGCCGCCCTTGAGGTAGAGGTTGCCGCGCAACACGCCACCGCTGAGGGTGCCGTCGGTATAGAACTCGGTCTTCCACTGGTGGTTGGGGCCGAGCATTTCCAGGGCTGCGTAGGTGGTGACCAGCTTCATGGTGGAGGCCGGGTTTACCGAAACGTCAGCGTTGAACACGGTCGGCGTGCCAGGCCCGGTGAGGGGCAGCATCACCAGCGACAGCGAAGTATTGGGTATTTTGGCTTTCTGCAGTGCCTGCTGAACATTCGGCGGCAGGGTGTTGTTGATCGGCGCGGCGGTGACGGAAAAGGCCAGTGGTAGAAGAAAACCGGCAAGGAGTACTGAACGAAAAGAGTTGATCATAAGGAATAAAACCCTACTGCTGAGAAGGGTGAAAAAAGGTGAGGGGTATGGAAGAAAATCCCTCATTGGTCACGAAAGTGTCGGCATTATGCCCCAAGGTGGATCCAGTTGTAGCTGAACGATAGCGGGTATTTCGGGTTTTTTTGCAGACCAATGGCCGCCCGTCCCATAGAGTCGGGCAAAGGTCGGCTTAAACTGCTAAAGTGCCGGCCGTTATTACTTAAGAGGATTGTTCCAATGGCGACTAACCGTTCCCAGCGTCTGCGCAAAAAACTGTGCGTTGATGAATTTCAAGAGCTGGGTTTCGAACTGAACCTGGACTTCAAAGAAGACCTGAGTGAAGAAGCTACCGATGCTTTCCTCGAAGCATTCATCAAAGAAACCATGGAAGCCAACGGTCTGGGCTATGTCGGCGGCGATGACTTCGGTCTGGTTTGCCTGCAGAAGCGTGGCTCGGTCAACGAAGAGCAACGTGCAGCTGTTGAAAGCTGGCTCAAAGGCCGCAGCGAGCTGAAAAGCGCTGAAGTCAGCCCACTGCTGGACGTGTGGTATCCGGAAAAGCCGATCAACGCGGCTAAGTGATACTAAAAAAACGGCGACCTTAGGGTCGCCGTTTTTTTATGCCTTGCGCCAATTCAGAATCAGCAGCGTCAACACCCCCGCCACAATCCCCCAGAACGCCGAGCCGATGGAAAACAGCGTCAAGCCAGACGCGGTGACCATAAAGGTGATCAGCGCCGCTTCCCGTTCCTTGGGCTCATTCATGGCGATACTCAAGCCGTTGATGATCGAGCCAAACAGCGCCAGGGCCGCAATCGACAGCACCAGTTCCTTGGGCAGTGCAGCGAACAACGCCGCCAAGGTTGCGCCGAACACCCCGGCAATCCCGTAGAACACCCCGCACCACACGGCAGCGGTGTAGCGCTTGTTGCGGTCTTCATGGGCGTGTGGCCCGGTGCAGATCGCCGCGCTGATCGCGGCCAGGTTGATGCCGTGGGAGCCGAACGGCGCCAGTACCAGCGAGGCCAGGCCGGTGGCGGTGATCAGGGGCGAGGCGGGCACGGTGTAGCCGTCGGCGCGCAGCACGGCAACGCCGGGCATGTTCTGCGAGGTCATCGCCACCACGAACAACGGGATGCCGATGCTGATGGTCGCGGCCAGCGAGAAGTGCGGCGTGGTCCACACCGGTGTGGCCACTTCCAGGTGAAAACCGCTGAAATCCAGCAAGCCCATCAGCCCCGACAACAGGGTGCCGATGACCAGCGCGGCCAGCACGGCATAACGCGGCGACAAGCGCTTGATGATCAGATAGGTGAAAAACATCCCCAGCACCAACCCGGTGCGATGTTGCGCGGCGACGAAAATCTCGCTGCCGATCTTGAACAGAATCCCCGCCAGCAGCGCCGCCGCCAACGAGGCGGGAATGCGCTTGACCAGTTTTTCAAAGCTGCCGGTCAGCCCGCACAGCGTCACCAGCACGGCGCAAGTGATATACGCGCCAATGGCCTCGCCGTAACTCACACCGCCCAGGCTGGTGATCAGCAGCGCGGCGCCGGGCGTAGACCAGGCAATGGTGATCGGCGTGCGATAGCGCAACGACAGGCCGATGCTGCACACCGCCATGCCGATAGAGATCGCCCAGATCCACGAAGAAATCTGCGCGGTGGTCAAGCCGGCGGCCTGGCCGGCCTGGAACATCAGCACCAGAGAGCTGGTGTAGCCGGTCATCATGGCGATGAAGCCGGCGACGACGGCCGACGCAGAAGTGTCGGCCAAGGGGCGCAAAGGCGCTTGGGTGGCGTCGGTCATGGAGAGGTGTTCCTTTTACCTGGGAAAAAGCGAATTCAAGCCTAAACTCAAACGTAACCACTCATTGCAATACAGCCGCCACCACAAATAGCCGTACAGTGTGTTGGCGCATTGGGTTGTGTACAATGTGCCCTGTTTTTAGGTGATACTTGCCAGCAACACGCTGTTGACGTATTACCGTTAATTCGCCGCCGTTCTCCAAACCCGAGTGCCCATGAACGAACAGTTGCAACCTCTCAAGAAACAACCGCGAGCTGGCAAGGCCGGTCGCAGCGGAACCCAGGACGATATCGTCTACGCGCATATCTTCGAGGCGATCCTCGAACAACGCCTGGCGCCCGGTACCAAATTGAGTGAAGAAGCACTGGGCGAAATCTTCGGCGTCAGCCGCACCATCATCCGCCGCGCGCTCTCGCGCCTGGCCCATGAAGGTGTGGTACTGCTGCGGCCCAATCGCGGTGCGGTGGTGGCAAGCCCGAGTGTCGAAGAAGCCCGTCAGGTATTTCTCGCCCGGCGGCTGGTGGAGCGGGCGATCACTGAGCTTGCGGTGCAGCACGCCACGGCCGAGCAATTGGCCGAACTGCGCCAGATGGTCAACGATGAGCGCGACAGCTTCTCACGGGGTGATCGTGGTGCCGGTATCCGCCTCTCCGGCGAATTCCACTTGAAGCTCGCCGAAGCCGCGAAGAATGCGCCGCTGATCAGTTTCCAGCGCAGCCTGGTGTCGCAAACCTCGTTGATCATCGCCCAGTACGAAAGCGGCAACCGCTCGCACTGTTCCTACGATGAGCACACCCAGTTGATCGACGCGATCGAAGCACGCGACGCGACCCTGGCGGTGAATTTGATGATGCATCACATGGATCACATCGACAGCAAGCTCAACCTCGACGAGGAAAGCGCGTCGGATGATTTGCACGCGGTGTTCTCGCATTTGTTGCAGACCAAGAAGCCAGGGCGTTCTTCAGTCAAACTGTAATTTTCCAGGTTCGCCTGGGACTAAAAGTGTGGGAGCTGGTCAGCTCCCACACAAGCCAGCTCCCACATTTTTTTGTGGTGTGGCTCAGATCAGCGTTGATGCACCAGATTGCCGGCCGCGTAGGTCTGTAGAATCGTCCGGTCATCCCCCAACGTCATCAACACAAACAATGTTTCTGCAATGTTATTGGCCTGCTTCAAGCGATAGCTGAGCAGCGGCGTAGCGTTGTAGTCCAGCACCAAAAAGTCCGCATCCGTGCCCGGCTGCAACGTGCCGATCTTGTCTTCCAGGCGCAGTGCCCGCGCACCGCCCAAGGTGGCCAGGTACAGCGACTTGAACGGGCTCAACCGCGCACCCTGCAACTGCATGACCTTGTAGGCTTCATTCAGGGTTTGCAGCAGCGAGAAGCTGGTGCCGCCGCCCACGTCGGTGCCCAGGCCCACATTCAGCTTGTGCTTCTCGGCCATCGGCATGTTGAACAGGCCGCTGCCAAGGAAGAGGTTCGAGGTCGGGCAGAACGCCACGGCCGAACCGGTCTCGGCCAACCGTGCGCACTCGTCGTCACACAGGTGGACGCCGTGGGCAAACACCGAGCGCTCGCCCAGCAGTTTGTAGTGGTCGTACACGTCCAGGTAGCCGTTGCGCTCCGGGAACAGCTCTTTTACCCACTCGACTTCCTGTTTGTTCTCGCTGATGTGCGTCTGCATGTACAGGTCCGGGTATTCGCCCAGCAGTTGCCCGGCCAGCGCCAGTTGTTCCGGGGTGCTGGTCGGCGCAAAACGTGGCGTGACGGCATAGTGCAAACGGCCCTTGCCGTGCCAGCGTTCGATCAGCGCCTTGCTTTCCTGGTAGCCGGATTCGGCGGTGTCGGTCAGGTAGTCCGGCGCGTTGCGGTCCATCATCACTTTGCCGGCGATCATGCGCAGGTCGAGTTTCTCGGCGGCTTCAAAGAATGCATTCACCGACTGCGGGTGCACGCTGCCGAACACCAATGCTGTGGTGGTGCCGTTGCGCAGCAACTCCTTGATGAAGATATCCGCGACTTCTTCGGCGTGGGCCTTGTCGGCGAACTGGCTTTCACATGGGAAGGTGTAGGTGTTGAGCCAATCCAGCAACTGCTCGCCATAGGCGCCAACCATGCCGGTTTGCGGCAGGTGAATGTGGGTGTCGATCAGGCCGGGCGTGATCAGCGCATCCTGATAATGGGTCACGTCGATGTCGGCGGGCAGGGTTGGCAGCAAATCGCTGGCGTGGCCCAGGGCGCTGATCTGGCCGTTATCGATCACCAGCAGGCCGTCTTCGAAATACTCATAGGAGGCTTCGATCCCCACTTCGGCGGGGTCGGCGATGCTGTGCAAAATGGCGGCACGGTAGGCTTTGCGAGTCAAAGGCATGGTGATCTCAATGGTTTAGATAGCTTGGCTGCGACGCGAGGCGGGCAGCAGTTTGGCAATAGGTTCGGCGCTCGCACTGTGCTGGCCGAAATTCGCGTTATAGGTGGCGATGATTTCGCCGGCGATGGAGATGGCGATCTCCACCGGCAGTTTGCCCTTCACCTCGGTGAGGCCCATGGGGCAGCGCATGCGTTGCAGGTGGGCGGTGTCGAAGCCGCGATCGCGCAGGCGGTGTTCGAACTTGACCCGTTTGGTTTTTGAACCGATCAGGCCGAAATAGGCGAAGTCATTGCGCTTGAGCAGTGCGGCCGTCAGTTCCAGGTCCAACGCGTGATTGTGGGTCATCACGATGCAGTAACTGCCCACCGGCAGGTCGGCAATTTCGTCGACCGGCTCTTCGCTGACGATTTTACGCACGCCCTGAGGGATATGTTCCGGAAACTCTTGATCTCGCGAATCAATCCAGCGCACTCGGCACGGCAGGCTCGCCAGCAACGGCACCAGGGCGCGGCCGACATGGCCGGCGCCAAATACCGCGATCTGCGCCTGCACCTGGCCCATGGGTTCGAACAGCAACACCGTCACGCCGCCGCAGCACTGGCCCAGGCTGGCGCCGAGGCTGAAGCGCTCCAGATGGGTGTTCTGCTGGCCACGCACCAGCATGTCGCGGGCGATCTGCATCGCTTTGTATTCCAGGTGCCCGCCGCCGATGGTGTCGAAGGTCTGCGCGGCGCTGATCACCATTTTTGAGCCGGCGTTGCGCGGCGTGGAGCCGAGCTCTTCGATGATGGTCACCAGCACGCAGGGTTCACCCTGGTTCTGCAGGTCGGCGAGGGCGCTGATCCAGTTGTTCATAGTCACCTCCAGTCAGATCGTTCCCACGCTCCGCGTGGGAATGCATACCGTGACGCTCTGCGTCACAACAGCGGACGCAGAGCGTCCAAGGCGGCATTCCCACGCAGAGCGTGGGAACGATCAAGCCAGTTCAGTCTCAACGGCCTTTGCAGCGCTCAACTGCCGCATCTGCTCGCAGCCCCACAACACCCGCTCCGGCGTCGCCGGTGCGTCAATCTTCGGCTGATGGCGATAGTCACCCAAACTCGCCACGGCATCCTTGATCGCACACCACGACGCAATCCCGAGCATGAACGGCGGCTCGCCCACGGCCTTGGAATGGAACACCGTGTCTTCCGGGTTCTTGCGGTTTTCCACCAGCTTCACACGCAAATCCAGCGGCATATCCGCCACGGCCGGGATCTTGTAGCTGGCCGGGCCGTTGGTCATCAGCTTGCCCTTGTTGTTCCACACCAGCTCTTCCATGGTCAGCCAGCCCATGCCCTGGATAAAGCCGCCTTCGACCTGGCCGATGTCGATGGCCGGGTTCAGCGAGGCGCCCACATCGTGAAGGATGTCGGTGCGCAACATTTTGTATTCGCCGGTCAGGGTGTCGACGATCACTTCGCAGCACGCCGCGCCGAACGCGAAGTAGTAGAACGGCCGACCCCGCGCCTGGCTGCGGTCGTAAAAGATTTTCGGGGTCTTGTAAAAGCCGGTGCTCGACAGCGAAACCTGGGCGAAATACGCCTGCTGGATCAGCGCCTCAAAGGTCAGGATCTGATCGCGCACGCGCACGTGGCCATTGTGGAACTGCACGTCCGCTTCACTCACGTCGTACTTGCGCGCAGCAAACTCCACCAGGCGCTGCTTGATGGTTTCGGCAGCGTTCTGCGCGGCCTTGCCGTTCAAGTCGGCACCGCTGGAGGCGGCGGTTGGCGAGGTGTTGGGCACCTTGTCGGTGTTGGTGGCGGTGATCTGCACGCGGTCGATCTCGACCTGGAATATTTCAGCCACCACCTGCGCGACCTTGATGTTCAAACCCTGGCCCATCTCGGTGCCGCCGTGGTTCAGGTGGATGCTGCCGTCGGTGTAAATGTGGATCAGCGCACCGGCCTGGTTGAGGAAACTGGCGGTAAACGAAATACCGAATTTCACTGGCGTCAGTGCCAGGCCTTTTTTCAGAATCGGGCTGTGGGCGTTGTACAGGCGGATCGCTTCGCGGCGCTCGGCGTATTGGCTGCTGGCCTCAAGCTCGGCGGTCATTTCCTCGAGCATGTTGTGCTCGACGGTCTGGTAGTAGTGGGTGACGTTGCGTTCGGTCTTGCCGTAGTAATTGACCTTGCGCACCGCCAACGGGTCCAGCGCCAGATGGCGCGCAATGGCGTCCATGACTTCCTCGATGGCAACCATGCCTTGCGGGCCGCCAAACCCACGATACGCGGTGTTGGACGCGGTGTTGGTTTTGCAGCGGTGGCCGTTGACGGTGGCGTCGCCCAGATAATACGAGTTGTCGGAGTGGAACATGGCGCGGTCGACAATCGAGTTGGACAGGTCCGGCGAACAACCGCAGTTGCCCGCCAGGTCCAGATTGATGCCGTGCAGGCGGCCGTTGTCGTCAAAGCCCACGTCGTATTCGATATAGAACGGGTGGCGCTTGCCGGTCATCAGCATGTCTTCGACACGCGGCAGGCGCATCTTGGTCGGCTGGCCGGTCAGGCGTGCAACCACCGCGCACAGGCACGCGGGGCTTGCGGCCTGGGTTTCCTTGCCGCCAAAACCACCGCCCATGCGGCGCATATCCACGACGATTTTATTCATCGACACGTCGAGTACTTCGGCCACCAGCTTTTGCACTTCGGTGGGGTTTTGCGTGGAGCAGTAGACGATCATGCCGCCGTCTTCGGTGGGCATGACCGAGGAAATCTGGGTTTCCAGGTAGAAGTGTTCCTGGCCGCCGATATGCAGGGTGCCCTGGATACGGTTTTTCGCGGTGGCCAGTGCGCCCGCCGAATCACCGCGTTGGTGGGTGTGGCTGTCGAGCACAAAGTGCTTGTTGCGAAAGGCCTCGACCACGTCCAGCACCGGTTCCAGGTCTTCGTATTCGATCACCGCCGCCATGGCCGCTTTGCGCGCGGTTTCCAGGTCGCGGGCGGCCACTGCCAGCACCACTTGGCCGACAAACTGCACGGTGTCGATGGCCAGCAACGGGTCGCCGGGCATCAGCGGGCCGATGTCTTTAAGGCCTGGCACATCTTCGTGGGTGATGGCGATGCGCACGCCGTCAAAGGCGTAGCAGGGCGCGGTGTCGATGCTGATAATGCGCGCATGGGCGCGGTCGGACATGCGCGCATACAGGTGCAACTGGTTAGGAAACTCCAGGCGATCATCGATGTACTGCGCTTCACCGCTGACGTGCTTGGCGGCGCTGTCATGTTTGACGCTGCGGCCGACCCCCGAGGTCAGGTCCTGGGCAAACAGCTCGGCGAGTTCGGCCTGGGTTTTAACGACGGCGTGATGGTTAGACATAAGCGGTCACCCGAGTCTCGATGTGCGGTGTTTGCAGTTCGATGAAGTATTTGCGCAGCAGGTTCTGTGCGCTGAGCAGGCGGTATTCCTTGCTGGCGCGGAAGTCCGACAGCGGGGTGAAATCCTGGGCGAGGGCGGCGCAGGCTCTCTCCACCGTGGCGGCGTTCCAGGTCGCGCCCACCAATACGGTTTCGCAGCTTTTCGCGCGTTTGGGCGTGGCGGCCATGCCGCCGAACGCCACGCGGGCGGCGCTGATCACACCGTTGTCGATCTTCAGGTTGAAGGCCGCGCACACGGCGGAAATATCATCGTCCAGGCGCTTGGAAACCTTGTAAGCCCGGAACAGCGCGTGGCCCTTGGGCACGATGATCTTCTCGATAAACTCACTGTCCTGGCGGGCGGTGACGCGGTAGTCGATAAAGTAATCTTCCAGCGCCAAGGTGCGACGGGTGTCGCCCTTGCACAGCACGATCTGCGCGCCGAGGGCGATCAGCAGTGGCGGCGAATCGCCGATGGGCGAGGCGTTGCCGATATTGCCGCCCAGGGTGCCCTGGTTGCGGATCTGCAGCGAGGCGAAGCGGTGCAACAAATCGCCGAAGTCCGGGTATTCGTGGTGCAGCGCGCCGTAGCAGTCGGACAGCGGTGTGGCCGCGCCGATTTCCAGGCGGTCGTCGAACGACTCGATGCGCTTCATCTCTTCAATGTTACCGACGTAGATCATCACCGGCAGCACGCGGTGAAACTGCGTGACTTCCAGCGCCAGATCAGTGCCGCCCGCCAGCAAGCGCGCCTGCGGGTAGGCGTCGTAGAGGTCGGCCAGGTCGGCCACGGTGAGCGGCACCAGGCAGCGTTTGTCGCCGCTGTTGAGTTCACCGGTTTGCGTGGGCGCGATGGCTTTGAGGCGGGCGATGGTCTCGGCCTGGCGGCTGTCGAACTGATCCACCGGCTTGTTGCAGCAGGCCTGTTCGGCGGCGGCCAGAATCGGGCGGTAACCGGTGCAACGGCACAGGTTGCCGGCCAGCGCTTCATGGGCTTTCTGGCTGTCGGGGGCGTCGCTGTTCTTTTGCAGGGCAAACAGCGACATCACAAAGCCTGGGGTGCAAAAGCCGCATTGCGAGCCGTGGCACTCGACCATGGCTTGCTGCACGCTGTGCAGTTGGCCTTGATGCTTGAGGTCTTCGACGCTGATCAGTTGTTTGCCGTGCAATGACGACACAAACGTCAGGCAGGAATTGAGGCTGCGATAGCGGATCTGCTCCGCACCTTGAGTGTCGGTGTGCAATTCGCCGACTACCACGGTGCACGCACCGCAATCGCCGCTGGCGCAGCCTTCCTTGGTACCGGATTTGCCCAAATGCTCGCGCAAATAGTTGAGCACGGTCAGGTTGGGGTCCAGGGCGTGCTCGCTACGGAGTTCCTGGTTAAGTAAAAACTGGATCACGGAAGGCCTCGCAGACTCATTATTGTTGTTAACCGCTTTGCGCCGAATCTAGTCATGTCTGACTTTTCGGTCAACGGTTTTCTGACCAGAAGGTCAAGAAATTGCGATCGCAACCCTTTCAATTATGGTCCAGTCTTCTGGAACCGGTGTTTTTGCTGGCTTTTGGCTTTTCAGCGTTGCTTATTTCATGCCAAATTCGCGCCTGTGGGCGTAGCGCCATCAGCCAGCCAATGCGCTACACTGCCGCGCTTGTACCGATAGCAGATTTTGAAGGGAAAACATGACGTTCAAGGCGCCGGACAGTCTCGCCGAGCAAATTGCTCACCACCTCGCCGAACGTATCATTCGCGGCGATCTCAAGCCTGGGGAGCGGATCCAGGAACAGAAAGTCACGCTGGCACTGAATGTCAGCCGTGGCTCCGTGCGTGAAGCTTTGTTGATCCTCGAGCGCCGCCACCTGATCGCGATCCTGCCGCGCCGTGGCGCCCACGTCACCGAACTCACCGCGCACAAGGTGCAGAGCCTGTGCACGCTGATGGGCGAGTTGTACATCCTGCTCGGCAATTCGGTGGCTGAAGGCTGGAAGGTCCAGGCCGACATGGCGCCGTTCCTGCAGATCCAGCAACGGTTGGTGGCCAGTTTCGAGCGGCAGGACATCCGTGCCTTCGTCGAAGAAAGCTTCAGTGTGATGCGCGCCGCGTACCCCTTCGCCAACAACCCGTACTTGCAGGAAACCGTCGAAAACCTGCAGCCGGCGATGAACCGTGCCTATTACCTGGCCCTGGACCAGCGCAAGGCGGAGATGAGTGAGTACCTGACGCTGTTCGAGCACCTGCTCGCGGCGGTGCTCGCCCGTGATCTGCCGCAGATCCGCCAGGTGCTGTCGGCCTATTGCGAGCGCAGCAGCTCGCTGGTCATCGCTGCGTTGGCAGGCGCCTAAGCGTGCGGCTCAAGTGCATCAAACTGGCGGGGGTCAAATCCTTCGTCGACCCGACCACGGTGAACTTCCCCAGTAACATGGCGGCGGTGGTCGGGCCCAATGGTTGCGGCAAGTCGAACATTATCGATGCCGTACGTTGGGTGATGGGCGAGAGCTCGGCAAAAAACCTGCGTGGCGAGTCGATGACCGACGTAATCTTCAACGGCTCCACCAGCCGCAAGCCGGTGAGCCAGGCCAGCATCGAATTGGTGTTCGATAACTCCGATGGCACCTTGATCGGTGAATATGCGGCCTACGCGGAAATCTCGATCCGCCGCAAAGTGACGCGCGACAGCCAGAACAGTTACTTCCTCAACGGCACCAAATGCCGTCGACGTGATATCACCGATATTTTCCTCGGTACCGGCTTAGGCCCGCGCAGCTACTCGATCATCGAGCAGGGCATGATCTCCAAGCTGATCGAAGCCAAGCCCGAAGACCTGCGCAACTTTATTGAAGAAGCGGCCGGCATCTCCAAGTACAAAGAGCGCCGCCGCGAGACCGAAAACCGTATCCGCCGCACCCACGAAAACCTCGCCCGCCTGACCGACCTGCGTGAAGAGCTGGAGCGTCAACTCGAACGCCTGCACCGCCAGGCCCAGGCCGCCGAGAAGTACCAGGAATACAAGGGCGAAGAGCGCCAGCTCAAGGCGCAACTGTCGGCCCTGCGCTGGCAGGCGCTCAATGATCAGGTCGGCCAGCGCGAAGCGATCATCGGCACCCAGGAAATCAGCTTTGAAGCGCTGGTGGCCGAGCAGCGCAATGCCGACGCCAGCATCGAGCGCTTGCGTGACGGTCACCATGACCTGTCCGAGCGCTTCAATCTGGTGCAGGGGCGGTTCTACTCGGTAGGCGGCGATATTGCCCGGGTCGAGCAGAGCATCCAGCACGGCCAGCAGCGCCTGCGGCAGTTGCAGGATGATTTGAAAGAGGCCGAACGCGCGCGGCTGGAAACCGAGTCGCACCTGGGCCACGACCGCACCTTGCTGCTGACGTTGGGCGAAGAGCTGGACATGCTCACGCCCGAGCAGGAAATCACCAGCGCCGCCGCCGAAGAGGCCGCCGCCGCGCTGGAAGAAGCCGAAACCACCATGCACGGCTGGCAGGAACAGTGGGACACGTTCAACCTGAAATCCGCCGAGCCGCGCCGCCAGGCTGAGGTGCAGCAATCGCGCATCCAGCAACTGGAAACCAGCATGGAGCGCCTGGCCGAACGCCAGCGCCGCATGCAGGAGGAGCGCGCGTTGCTCGCCGCCGACCCGGAAGACGCGGCGATCATGGCGCTGAGCGAGCAACTGGCCGAAAGCGAAATGACCCTGGAGGAGCTGGAGGCCAGCGAAGAACAACAAGTGGAGCGCCTGGAGCAATTGCGTCAGCAACTGCAACAGGCGACCCAGGCCCAGCAGCAGGCCCAGGGCGATTTGCAGCGGCTCAACGGGCGCTTGGCGTCGCTTGAAGCCTTGCAGCAGGCCGCGCTGGACCCAGGCACCGGCACCGCCGAATGGCTGCGTGACCAGCACCTGGCCGAGCGTCCGCGCCTGGCCGAAGGCTTAAAAGTTGAAGCGGGCTGGGAGCTGGCGGTCGAGACCGTGTTGGGCGCCGACCTGCAAGCCGTATTGGTGGATGATTTTGGCGGTTTCGACCTGGCCGGGTTTGCCCAGGGCGATTTGCGTTTGCTCAGCCCCGCAGCCGATGGCACGCGGGTGCCGGGCAGTTTGCTCGACAAGGTTGAGGCGGCGGTTGATCTGGCGCCGTGGCTGGGCCAGGTCAAACCGGTTGAATCATTGGAGCAAGCCCTGGCCCAGCGTGGCCAATTGGGCGCCGGCGAAAGCCTGATCAGCCGGGATGGTTACTGGGTTGGCCGGCACTTCCTGCGTGTGCGTCGTGCCAGTGAGGCCGAGAGCGGCGTATTGGCCCGTGGCCAGGAAATCGTCAACCTGGGCGCCGAACGCGAAGAGCGCGAGGCCACCCTTGAAAGCCTGGAAACCGAACTGCAAACCCTGCGGGCCACTCAGCGCCAACAAGAGACCGGCCGCGAACACCTGCGCCGCCTGTTGCAGGACGAAGCGCGCCAGCAAGGCGAATTGAAAGCGCAGTTGTCGGCGAGTAAGGCGAAGGCCGAGCAACTGACCCTGCGCCGCACCCGCCTCGACGAAGAAGTGGCCGAGATGGGCGAGCAGCGCGCCCTCGAACACGAACAGATCGGCGAGGCGCGCCTGCACTTGCAGGAAGCCCTCGACAGCATGGCGCTGGATACCGAGCAGCGCGAGCTGCTGCTGGCCCAGCGCGACAGCCTGCGTGAACGCCTTGATCGCGTGCGCCAGGAAGCCCGTCAGCACAAAGATCACGCCCATCAGTTGGCAGTGCGCCTGGGCTCGTTGCAGGCCCAACACACCTCCACGCGCCAGGCCCTTGAGCGATTGGAGATGCAGTCCGAACGCCTGACCGAAAAGCGCGAGCAACTGAGCCTCAACCTGGAGGAGGGCGAAGCGCCGCTGGAAGAATTGCGCCTCAAGCTCGAAGAGTTGCTCGACAAACGCATGACCGTCGACGAAGAACTCAAGACCGCGCAAATCGCCCTGGAAGACGCCGACCGCGAACTGCGCGATGCCGAGAAGCGCCGGACTCAGGCCGAGCAGCAATCCCAGCTGATTCGCGGCCAGCTCGAACAACAGCGCATGGAGTGGCAAGCCCTGACCGTGCGCCGCAAGACCCTGCAAGACCAGCTGCTCGAAGACGGCTACGACCTGCACGGCGTGCTCACCACCTTGACCGCCCAGGCCAACGAAAAAGACGCCGAAGAAGAACTCGAGCGCATCGCCGCGCGTATCCAGCGCCTCGGCGCGATCAACCTCGCAGCCATCGACGAATACCAGCAGCAGTCCGAACGTAAACGTTATCTGGACGCCCAGGACGCCGACCTGGTCGAAGCACTGGACACCCTGGAAAACGTGATTCGCAAGATCGACAAGGAAACCCGTAACCGCTTCAAAGATACCTTTGATCAGATTAATGGCGGTTTACAGGCGTTATTCCCGAAAGTTTTCGGTGGAGGCAGCGCCTACTTGGAACTGACGGGCGAAGATCTACTCGATACAGGGGTGACGATCATGGCGCGGCCGCCGGGCAAGAAGAACAGCACCATCCATTTGTTGTCCGGTGGCGAAAAGGCCCTGACCGCATTGGCCCTGGTATTTGCGATCTTCAAGTTGAACCCGGCGCCGTTTTGCATGCTCGACGAAGTTGACGCGCCGCTGGATGACGCTAACGTTGGACGCTACGCTCGGTTGGTTAAGGAGATGTCCCAGACCGTGCAGTTCATCTATATCACCCACAACAAGATCGCCATGGAAATGGCCGATCAGTTGATGGGCGTGACGATGCACGAGCCGGGTTGTTCGCGATTGGTGGCGGTGGATGTCGAAGAAGCGATGGCGATGGTGGAATCCTGAGCCGGGCCTGGAAAGGATTTTGGTAGGGCGATGTAAGGCGATTTACCGGTCTGGCAAAAGTGGCAAATGGACATATTTGTTCAAGGCATTTTGACAGACGGTGTAAAGTTATCTTGGGTCGTGCTAGTTTAATGTCAAATTTTCGTATGCGTGGGCAAAACGTCAGTCAGAACATAGAGTTGGCGCCACGTTTTAAAGCGGTTTGGACGTTGCTAAACCCCTTATTTTTCAGCATTTTTTATTAGAGGCACGGGATTACATGGAAATCGGTCTGCGCGAGTGGCTGATCGTCATCGGCATTATTGTCATTGCCGGTATTCTTTTTGATGGCTGGCGCCGCATGCGCGGTGGCAAGGGCAAGCTCAAATTCCGTCTGGACCGTAACCTGTCCAACTTGCCCGACGACGACGGCAGCGCCGAGCTGCTGGGGCCGCCCCGTGTGCTGGATACCCATAAAGAACCGCAACTGGACGAGCATGACTTGCCGTCGATGAGCGCGCCGGTGCGTGAAGCCCGCGAGCCGTCGTCCAAGCGAGGCAAGCGCGCCAGTGCCGCTGTGGCCGAGCCGCATCAGGGCGACCTGAACCTCGACGTTGACGAAGGCCCGAGCTTCAGCAGCCGTGATGATGACTTCCCCGATGAAAACGTCGGCAAGCCTGCAGCGCGCCAGTCGGTAAACGATCAGCCGGCCGCCGAAGAGGTTTTGGTGATCAGCGTGATCTGCCGCGACGCCGCCGGCTTCAAAGGCCCGGCACTCCTGCAGAACATTCTCGAAAGCGGCCTGCGTTTTGGCGAGATGGATATTTTCCACCGCCACGAAAGCATGGCCGGTAACGGCGAAGTGCTGTTCTCCATGGCCAACGCGGTCAAGCCGGGCACTTTCGACCTGGACGATATCGACCTGTTCAGCACCCCGGCGGTGAGCTTCTTCCTTGGTCTGCCAGGCCCGCGTCACCCGAAACAAGCGTTCGACGTGATGGTGGCCGCAGCCCGCAAGCTGTCCCAGGAACTCAACGGCGAACTCAAGGACGACCAACGCAGCGTTCTGACTGCCCAGACCATCGAGCATTACCGTCAGCGCATCGTCGAGTTCGAGCGTCGCGCCCTGACACAAAAACGCTGAGGATTGGTCTTCAGCGTTGTCAGTAGAATAAGCGCACTAACATATTGAGCAGCTTCGGCTGCTCTTTTGCTTTATGAGAGAACACCCATGACCGCCGCCCACACCCGCATCCTCGAACTGCGCGCTGAACTGGATCAGCACAACTACCGTTACCACGTCCTCGACGAGCCGAGCATTCCGGACGCCGAGTACGACCGGCTGTTCCATGAACTCAAGGCCCTGGAAGCCGAGCACCCGGAACTGGTGACGCGTGATTCACCGACGCAGCGGGTCGGCAGTGCGGCGTTGTCGGCGTTTACCCAGGTCAAGCACGAGATTCCGATGCTCAGCCTGGGCAACGCCTTCGATGAAACCGCCATGCTCGAATTTGATCGCCGAGTGACCGAAGGTCTCGACCTGCCGGTGGGTGATCTGTTTGGCGGCGGTGCAGCGGTGGAATACAGCTGCGAGCCCAAGCTGGACGGCCTGGCGGTCAGCCTGCTGTATCAGGACGGCGAGCTGGTGCGCGGCGCCACGCGTGGCGATGGCACCACCGGCGAAGACATCAGCGTCAACGTGCGCACCGTGCGCAATATCCCGTTGAAACTGCACGGCAGCGGCTGGCCGGCGACCCTGGAAGTGCGCGGCGAAGTGTTCATGTCCAAGGCCGGCTTCGAGCGCCTCAATGCTTCGCAACTGGAAGTGGGCGGCAAGACTTTCGCCAACCCGCGTAACGCCGCCGCCGGCAGCCTGCGTCAGCTGGACTCGAAGATTACCGCCAGCCGTCCGCTGGAGTTCTGCTGCTATGGCGTGACCACGGATATCAGCGACACCCATATCGGCAACCTGCAACAACTTCAGACGTGGGGCATGCCCATCAGCCATGAGCTGAAGCTGGCCAAGGGCATTCAGGATTGCCTGGCGTACTACCGCGATATCGGCGAGCGGCGTAACAGCCTGGCGTATGAAATCGACGGTGTGGTGTTCAAGGTCAACAGCATTGCCTCCCAACGTGAGTTGGGTTTCCGCGCCCGTGAACCACGCTGGGCCATCGCGCATAAATTCCCGGCCATGGAAGAGCTGACCGAACTGCTCGACGTGGAATTCCAGGTCGGCCGCACCGGCGCTGTAACCCCGGTGGCGCGCTTGAAGCCGGTCAAGGTCGCCGGTGTAACGGTGTCCAACGCAACCTTGCACAACATGGACGAAGTCGCGCGCCTGGGCCTGATGATCGGCGACACGGTGATCATCCGTCGCGCCGGGGATGTGATCCCGCAAGTCGTCTCGGTGGTCACCGAGCGCCGCCCGGAAAACGCCCGCGCCGTGCAAATCCCTGAAAGCTGCCCGGTGTGCGGCTCCCATGTGGAGCGTACGCAATTGGTCAAGCGCAGCAAGGGCAAGGAAACCGTCAGCGAAGGCGCGGTTTACCGCTGCGTCGGGCGCCTGGCCTGTGGCGCGCAGCTCAAGCAGGCGATCATCCATTTTGTGTCGCGCCGCGCCATGGACATTGACGGCCTGGGCGACAAAACCATCGAGCAACTGGTGGATGAAAAACTTATCGGCTCGCCAGCTGACCTCTACAAACTCAAATACGAGCAGATCATCGACCTGGAAGGCTTTGCCGATATTTCCAGCAAGAAGCTGATCACCGCCATCGAAAACAGCAAGACCCCGACCCTGGCGCGGTTTATCTACGCCTTGGGCATACCGGATGTGGGCGAGGAGACCGCCAAGGTGCTCGCGCGTTCGCTGGCGTCCCTTGAGCGCGTGCAGCAGGCCTTGCCCGAAGTGCTGACGTACTTGCCGGACGTGGGCCTGGAAGTGGCCCACGAGATTCACAGCTTCTTTGAAGACCGCCATAACCAGGACGTGATTGGCGCGCTGCTGTCGCCGGATGAATGCGGCCTGCAATTGCAGGATCAGGGCGACCTGAGCGCCGAATTCGCCGCCAGCACCACCCTGGGCGGCTTGCTCGACAAGCTGCACGTACCCAGCGTAGGGCCTGGCGCCGCGCAAAAACTCGCCGACAAGTTCGCCAGCCTCGAAGGCGTGATCAAGGCCGACTGGCTGGATATGCGCCAGGCGCTGCCCGAGAAGCAGGCCAAGGCGGTGCGCGAGTTTTTTGATAACCCGGACAATGCCAGCCATGCCCTGGCCATTGAGCAGCAGCTCAAAGACTTCGGTATGCATTGGCAGAGCGAGAAGAAGGTCGTCGAAGGCTTGCCGGAAGCGGGGCATACCTGGGTGCTGACCGGCTCCCTGGAGCTGATGAGCCGCGACGTGGCCAAGGACAAGCTCGAAAGCCTGGGCGCCAAGGTGGCCGGTTCCGTCTCGGCCAAGACCCACTGCGTGGTCGCCGGGCCGGGCGCGGGCTCCAAGCTGGCCAAGGCCTCCGAGCTGGGCCTTAAGGTGCTGGACGAAGAGGCCTTTGTCGCCTTCCTGGGCAAACACAACATCAGCGTCTGATGATCGTTCCCACGCTCCGCGTGGGAATGCAGCCCTGGACGCTCTGCGTCTGCTCTTGAACCTCGTGACGCAGAGCATCACCGCAGGCATTCCCACGCAGAGCGTGGGAACGATCCTTCACGGTAAATGATCTAGTCTTGGTCACCCAGGGAGAGATCACCATGTTCCGCTACTTCGAGCAACTCAGTACGCGCATCGCCGCACCGTTCATGGCCGGATCCTCGCGCAGCAGCAAGGTGTGGCAATGCCGCTGCGGCCAGTCGCTGTTCTTTCGCAACAGCCAGTGCCTGGTCTGTTCTGCGCTGTTGGGCTATCAACCCCAGCAAAGCCGGCTGTCGTCGCTACAGCCCGGCCCAGTCGCCGGCACATGGCTACAGGACGATAACCTCGACGCCGGCGCCTTCCGTCGCTGCGCCAACCTCGACACCCCAGCCGCCTGCAACTGGCTGATTCCGGCCCACAGCACCGCGCCGCTGTGCGTGGCGTGTAGCCTCAACCGTACCATCCCTGACCTGTCGATCCCGGAAAACCCCGAACGCTGGCGCAAAGTCGAAACCGCCAAGCGCCGGTTGGTGGCGCAACTGATCAGCCTGGGCCTGCAAGTGGTGCCCAAAAGTGTTGACGAAGACAGCGGCCTGGCCTTCGATTTCGTCGGCATCGACCTTGAAGGCAACGCACCCACCACCGGCCACGCCAACGGCCTGGTCACCCTCGATATCAAGGAAGCCGACGACGCCCACCGCGAGAAAGTGCGTGTGCAAATGCGCGAGCCGTATCGCACGTTACTTGGCCATTTTCGCCACGAAGTCGGCCATTATTACTGGGACCGGCTGATCGCCAACAGCCATTGGCTTGAACCGTTTCGTAGCCTGTTCGGCGATGAACGCGCCAGTTACGCCGAGGCGCTCGACCAGCATTACCAAAACGGCCCACGCCCCGACTGGCAGCAAACCTGCGTCAGCGCCTACGCGACCATGCACCCCTGGGAAGACTGGGCCGAAACCTGGGCTCACTACCTGCACATGATGGACGCCGTCGATACCGCGCTGGGCTTTGGCATGAGCGCCCGCGAGATGGACCTGGATTACCAGCCGTTCCCGCTGACCACGCTCTTTGAGCCCGAACACCCTGGCGGCCCGGCCTTCCTGTCGTTCGTCAACGCCTGGATCGAACTGGCCGGCATGCTCAACGAACTGTCACGCAGCATGGGCCAGCCGGATTTCTACCCCTTTGTGTTGCCGCCTGCGGTGATCGCCAAGCTGCACTTCATTCACTTGGTGATTCAGGAGGAGGGCGGCAGGGCCGATGAAGTGGTGCAAGCACAGTAATCCGCCCGATGTGGGAGCTGGCTTGCCTGCGATTGCGCTGTGTCAGTCAACGAATGCCCCAACTGATAGACCGCAATCGCGGGCAAGCCCGGCTCCCACAGGGTTCTGCGGGGTTATCGAGGTGGTGGACAAGTGCTTGAGCCCCTTCATATTTTTAATCGGGAACAACGGTTGTAACTTCCGATGAGATCGGTACAATGGCGCGGCTTGCCGAGAGGCCAGCGTCGTTATGGTGACCCCATCGGTCCCCCCGCAACGATTACCCGTGAACCTGGTCAGAGCCGGAAGGCAGCAGCCACAGCGGGAACATTGTGTGCCGGGGTGTGGCTGGTGGGGTTGCCTCCATAACGCTCTTCCTTGTTTTCACCCTTCCTGTTTCAAATCAAACACTCTTTCACTCGCTCATCTGCCATTTTTTGCGCAGCGTGACGGCTTTGTGCTGGAAAACTTTCAGTTGCCTGCTAGCGTCATTCTTGTAAGCGACCCTGTGCTGGAGTAGTGAAGATGTGATGGCACTCCTTTGATCCATTAAGGTGATTGCCATGCCTGCACTTCTCAGTGCTTCAGTCGGTACCCCAGGCAAGGCGCGTAATGTGCCTGCTGATGTTCAGTACATTCAGCGCCTGTTTAACCTGATTACACCCCACCCCGCTTCGCGGCTGGTGGAAGATGGCAAGTGCGGTCCGCTGTTATTACAGCGCATCAACGACTATCAGGTGAATCGTCTCAAGTTCAGTAACCCCGATGGGGTGATTGACCCGGCAGGTCGCACGTTCAGCAGCCTGGTCGAAGACGCGAGCAAGGCCAACCCAGGCGCGCCACCCCGTCGGCAGTTAGTCACCCAGGCCACGTGTGACGGTCGTATCACCCTCACCGATGCTGACTTTCAGAGCGCCGCCACAGCATTGGGTAATGGTGTTTCAGTGAACCTGATCAAGGCGTTCGCCACGGTGGAGTCCGGTGGACGTTCCGGGTTCGGGCCGGCCAAAATGCCGGTGATCGCCTACGAGGGCCATATCTTTCGCAAGTACACGCAACAAAAGTACGACAGAGCCTACCCGTTTCTCTCATACCCTTATCTGGAAAAGGCTGGCCCGCAATGGTGGGCTAACAACAGGGATCAAACCAAGGCCTGGCAGACGCTGGCCGATGCATTCGAGTTGGACCAGGAGGCAGCGCTGATGTCGGCGTCCTACGGCATGTTTCAGGTCATGGGCTTCAACTTTGCGGCGTGCGGATTCAAAAACGTGTTTGATTTTGTTGCGGCGATGAAACTCAATGCCGGCCAGCAATTGATGGCGTTCGTTGGTTTTTGCCGCAAGAATCCGGCCTTGCTCAACGCCATGAAGAATAAGGACTATGCCGGCATGGCGCGCAATTACAACGGCAAAGACTATGGCGACTACGATCGGCGGATTCAGCGCGCCTACGAGGCGCTGGAAAGGAAAAAGTAGCGGCGTATGACGGGTGTTTCACAACGTGCAAAGCGCCCACTGGACAACCCAAAACCATCTTGTTAGTTTCCGCCAGCCATTTGTTTCAATTCATGACAAGTGTGCTGCGCTGATATTGAAGTGCTATCACTTCTTTAATTAACAAGGATGTCTGTGATGAAAAGCCTGCCAGGGTTGCCCCGTCTTATCAGTGCTTCAGTGGGCGCGCCGGGTAAAGCGCGCAATTTGCCCGCCGATGTTCAGTGCATTCAGTATTTATTCAATTTGATCATTCCCAAGATGGGCTTTGCGCTGGCCGAAAACGGTAAGTGCGATGGGCAATTGGTGCAGTGCATCAGCCAGTATCAGTTCCGGCATCTCAAATATGCGCACCCCGATGGCGTGATCGACCCCACCGGCCGAACCTTCAACAGCCTGATCGAAGAAGCGGTGAAAGTGCCGGTAAAAGCCTTCCCGGCGATGCGCATTCCCAGCTTTCTCAACGCGTTTGGCAATAACGGCGGCGATGCGGTCCAGGCCACAGTCAATGTGTACCTGGAGCGCATGCGCGCCATGATCGAAGCCGAGCGGCGCAACCGGCAGTTGATGCTCCAGGCCACGTGCGATGGCGGCATGACGCTGACCGATACCGACTTTCAGAGCGCTGCCACCCAGTTGGGCAGCGGCATTTCGGTGAATATCATCAAGGCGTTCGCTACGGTCGAATCCGGCGGGCGTTCCGGATTCGGGCCGGCCAAGTTGCCGGTGATTGCCTTTGAAGGCCACTTGTTTCGCAAGTACACCAAGCACATCTATGACCAGGCGCACCCGCTGCTGTCTTACATCTACGTGAGAAAGGCCGGACCGCAGTGGCAGGTCAATAACAAGGACCAGACCAAGGCCTGGGAGACCATGGCTACCGCGTTTGCGCTGGATCAGGAGGCGGCATTGATGTCGGCGTCCTGGGGCATGTTTCAAATCATGGGGTTCAACTACACCTCCTGCGGTTACAAGACGGTGTTTGAATTCGTTGCCGCCCTGAAGATCAATGCCGGTAACCAATTAAAAGCGTTTATCGGTTTTTGCAGCCAGAGCCCGGCCCTGATCAAGGCCATGAAAGATAAAGACTACGTGGCCATGGCGCGTAACTATAACGGCAAGGATTACGGCGACTACGACAGCCGTATCAAAAAGGCCTACGAAGCATTGGAAGGGAAGAAATAAGATGAGCCGTTTTCTAGCGATGAGCGTGTTGTCGTTTTGCGCCTTGGCGCCAACCTTGGCAGGTGCCGCCGAGCTGCATTCCGGCAAATACGAAGGGCTGATGCTGGCGGTCACGCCTGAGCATCAGGTCGAAGGTTACTACGCAGAAGAGCTGGGCGAGGGTGTGACCCGCAGTTGCACGTTCTACCTGCAGGGCCAGCCTGAAGCGCTCACCACCTGGCTCGACAAGGCGTACCCCGGCAGCGTGGCAGCGTCCTCCGACGGCGTGACCTTGACGGTAGAACAGGGGCGCGAGCATCCCGGTTGTGTCAGCG
This sequence comes from Pseudomonas sp. 2822-15, assembly GCF_002742515.1. Lineage (NCBI taxonomy): Bacteria > Pseudomonadati > Pseudomonadota > Gammaproteobacteria > Pseudomonadales > Pseudomonadaceae > Pseudomonas > Pseudomonas sp. 2822-15. The sequence continues at coordinate 413,032 of NZ_LJRY01000170.1, forward strand.
TGTTGATGCCGGAAATCGCCACCGGCCTGGACCTCACCCAAACCGCCAGCAAGCAATGGATCGGCCTGGTGACCGTGACGGCCGACAAGGCTTACCTGCTGAAAAAACCAGGCGCTGAAGCCGCCAAGCGCGCGTATATCGTCAAGGACGATGTGGTCGGCGTTCTGGGGTTCAAGGACGGCTGGGCCAAAGTCGAATTCACCAATGCCAAAGACCATACCTACACCGGCTGGATCAGCCAAAACCAGTACGCACGCTTGGTTGCGCCGCAAGCCGACTAGCCGAACGTCTCCCGCAGCAGCCCGGCAAACGCATCCCGTGCCAGGTGGCGCTGGGTGTCTGTGTGCCAGAACAGCAGGTTGTCCACGGCCTGCAATTCCTCGAACCGGTAGGAGGCCAGTTGGTTGGCCTGCTCATAGCGGGCCAGGATGCCTTCCGGCGCCAACGCCACGCCAATCCCTGCACTGACGCAACCAATGATGGTGCCCCAACTGGCATAGCTGGCGATGCTTGGTTTGAAGGCGTGCGGTTTGATCCAGTTCTCCAGCGCCGCGCGATACGGACAACCGGGCGGCCACACCAGCAAGGTGCGGCCTGCCAAGTCTTCGGCACTGTTGATCGGCGCGCTGGAGGCGCTGGCGATCAGCACCAGGCGTTCGCTGTAGACCACGCTGTGTTCGAGCTTGGCGCGCTTGCCGCCCGAGGCCACCAGTGCCACATCGAGGCGATGGTGTTGCAGGTCGTCGAGCAGTTGCGCCCAGGCGCCGGTGACCAGCTCCAGGCTGACGTCCGGGTAGCGCCGGTGGTATTCGGCCAGCAGCGGCGGCAGGCGGCCACTGGCGCTGGATTCCACCGCGCCGATGCGCAGCGTGCCGCGTGGAATGGCGTTGGCATCCACTGCGCGTTTGGATTCGTCCACCAGCGCCAGGATGCGTTCACAGTAATCGAGAAAGATTTCCCCGGCGGCACTGATGGCCAGCCCACGGCCCGCGCGAATAAACAGCGGCGTGCCCAACTCGCTTTCCAGCTGCTTGATGCGTGTGGTGATGTTGGATGGCACGCAGTGCAATTGCAGCGCGGCCTGGGCCACGCTGCCGGTTTGGGCCACGGCGCGCACCATTTTCAGTTGGGCCAGTTCCATTGCTCAGTTCCAATGATTTCAGAAGTCAGAAACGCTTAATTGTCCTGCGCCTTGCGCGGCTCAAGACTGACGGTATTCCCTCTCTGTATCTGGATGCCGTCGATGAATGCCCCGTCACCCGTAAAGCTTACGCTAGTCATCGCTGGCGTGATTCTCTGTTGGGCTTATTCGCCGATTGGCGTGCACATGGGGCTGCACAGCTACAGCCCCGGCCAATTGGCGCTGCTGAGGTTTCTGATCGCCTCGGTGTTCATGGGCGGCATCGCCCTGGCGGCAGGCATCGGCCGGCCGCGTGTGCGGGATTTGCCGTGGTTGCTGGTGTTGGGGTTTTTCGGCGTGTTCCTGCACCACACCAGCCTCAACTACGGGCAACAATGGGTGACGGCGGCGGCATCGAGTGTGCTGGCGCAGTCGGCGCCGCTGTTCAGTGTGGTGATCGCGTTTTTCTGTTTGAAAGAACGGGTCAGCGCCTGGCGGTGGGGCTGCGTCTTGCTCGGCTTGTTCGGTGTGCTGGTGGTGATCTGGGGCGATCATGGCGTCGGTGATATCGACCCGCGCGGCTTGCTGATCCTGCTGGCTGCCGTGTCGTGGAGCGTGTATTTCGCCATCCAGAAGCATTACGCTCATCGCTATAGCCCACTGACCATGGCGTGTTACATGGTGTGGGCGGGCACCTTGATGCTGTGCGTGAACCTGCCGGGCTTGCCGGCTGCCGTGGCCCAGGCGCCGTTGCCGGAGAACCTGTCGGTGCTGGTATTGGGGATTTTCCCCAGCGCCCTGGCGTACCTGGCCTGGGGTTATGTACTCAAGCACGTTGACGTCAGCCGCGCCACGGTGGCGATGTACCTGATACCGCCGGTGGCCATGCTGATGGCTTCGACCCTGCTGGGCGAGCACATTGCCCTGCAAGTGATACTGGGCGCGGTGATCGTGCTGGCCAGTGTCGCCGCCATCAGCCTTGAAGGGCGCTGGCGCTCAATCGCTCAGGCTGAACGCGCGCAGCCGGTGGCCGTCGAGGTCCTCGGCGACAAAGGTGTAGCCGAAGTCCAGGTGGGTCGGTGACTGGATGATGGTCGCGCCGCGTTCTACCCACTGAGCGTGCAGGGCGTCCACGGCGGCTGGGTCCGGCAGCGAGAACCCTACTTCGCTGCCGCCGCCGGTGAGGTCGGCCGCGGGCTCCACGGTATGACGCGACCACAGCCCCAGCTTGACGCCGTTGTCGAGAATGAACAGGGCGAACGTCGGGTTCAGTTCCACAGGCGGCTTGCCCAGCAGGCGGCTATAGAAGTTGGCGCTGGTGGCCGGGCTGTCAACGTAGAGCAGGAAGTAATGGGCGACGGTGTGCATGCAGGCTCCTTGGGAACGGGCGGTTAAGTGAGCCCAGTCTAAGGCGCGGCCCTGTCAGTTTTTGTCAGGAGCGTTCTTGTCAGGAGAGCTTTTGTAAGGAGTGCGCAGCGGTCGCGCATTCTCCCCGGTGTAGAGTTTGATCAGGTCGTCGATCTCGCCCGACATTTTCATCCGCAGCAGCGTGCGCAAGATCCGTTGCACCGGCACATTCGGGTCATTGCGCACGATGCAGCCCAGGTTTTGTTCATCGATCACCGCGACTTCGTGCAGCCGCAGGCTTGGGGGCACTTTCAGGTTGAAACGGTCCAGGGTCCATTCGTTGATCACGGCGTATTCGAAACGCGCCGCCACCAGCTTATGCAGCACCAACTCTTCGCTGCGCGAGTCGTCGCGGGTCAGTTGGCCGCTGGCGAACAGCGGTTCGAGGACGGCATAGCGGTAGTTGAGCACCGTGCCAATGGCCTGGGGTGCCAACTTGGCCACCTGAACAGGCGGCGCGTGGGCACTGGCCAACACATTGCGCTGCACCATCAAGGGCACGCTCCAGGTGTAGTCGCCGGACAGGTTGCCGAGCCAGTCCTGGGCGACATAGCAACGCACATCGACCTCAGCACGTGCCATCGCACCGGCCAGACGTGCCCGCGCCAACACGTGAAACTCGGCCGGCCGCCCGACCTGGGTGGCCAGGCTCAACATCAAGTCATACAAAATGCCCTGGGTGGGCTGGTCACCTTCTATCTGGGCCATGGGCATTGCCCAGCTGTCGGAAACCGAAAAACGCAACGGTGCGGGCGCCGCCAGGCAAGCAACAGATATCATCCATAAAGCGCCCAGGACTACGCGCATACACTCTCCGGGTTCAGGCCTTTGTGGGGCCATTCAGGAGAGCTTAGTCAGATTAGACGAGCGTGCCGGATGCAATTTCCCCCTTGCTCCGCTAGCATTACCGGCTTCCGCTTCCCAGTTGCGACGGTTTTCGATGAGTTATCAGGTTCTTGCACGTAAATGGCGCCCGCGCTCGTTCCGCGAAATGGTCGGCCAGACCCATGTGCTCAAGGCTCTGATCAATGCCTTGGACAGCCAACGGCTGCACCACGCCTACCTGTTCACCGGTACTCGCGGGGTCGGCAAGACCACTATCGCGCGCATTATTGCCAAGTGCCTGAACTGTGAAACCGGCATCACGTCGACACCCTGCGGCACTTGTTCGGTATGCCGCGAGATCGACGAGGGGCGTTTTGTCGACCTGATCGAGATCGACGCCGCGAGCCGCACCAAGGTCGAAGACACCCGCGAGCTGCTCGACAACGTGCAGTACGCGCCGAGCCGTGGGCGCTTCAAGGTCTACCTGATCGACGAAGTGCACATGCTCTCCAGCCATTCCTTCAACGCGCTGTTGAAAACCCTGGAAGAGCCGCCGCCCTACGTTAAGTTCATCCTGGCCACCACCGACCCGCAGAAACTTCCTGCAACGATCTTGTCGCGGTGCCTGCAGTTTTCCCTGAAAAACATGACGCCTGAGCGCGTGGTCGAGCATTTGACCCATGTGCTCGGCGTCGAGAACGTGCCGTTCGAAGACGACGCGCTGTGGCTGCTTGGCCGGGCTGCCGATGGTTCGATGCGTGACGCCATGAGCCTCACCGACCAGGCTATCGCCTTTGGTGAAGGCAAGGTTATGGCCGCGGATGTGCGCGCCATGCTTGGCACGCTGGACCACGGCCAGGTGTTCGACGTGCTGCATGCGCTGATCGAAGGTGACGCCAAGGCGCTGCTCGAAGCCGTGCGCCACTTGTCGGAGCAAGGCCCGGACTGGAATGGAGTGCTCTCGGAAATCCTCAATGTGCTGCACCGCGTGGCCATCGCCCAGGCGTTGCCCGAAGGTGTCGACAACGGCCATGGCGACCGCGACCGCGTATTGGCGCTGGCCCAGGCGTTGCCGGCCGAAGACGTACAGTTTTATTACCAGATGGGCCTGATCGGTCGCCGGGATCTGCCTCTGGCGCCAGACCCGCGCGGCGGCTTTGAAATGGTCTTGCTGCGGATGCTGGCCTTCCGGCCCGCCGACTCGGCAGACGCACCGAGACAGCCGCTAAAGCCAGTGGGGATCAGCCAGGCCACAGTTGATTCCGCCAAACCAGTGGCTGGCGCGGCGGTAGTCGCGCCAGTAGTGGCTGCACCTGAACCTGCGCCGGTTGCGCCTGCGCCGGCGCCCGAGCCTGTGGTTGCCGCGCCGGTGATCGAGCCCGCGCCGGTGGTTGAGCCTGAACCTGCGCCCGCGCCCGTGGTTGACCTGCCCTGGAACGATCCGGTCGACACAGAAGCTGAACCTGAGCCTGAACCTGAAGTCGAGCAAGTGCCTGCCGTGGAACCCGTGCTGGAAACCACCGGCGAGCAGCCCGCGTTGACGCCGATGCCCACGCCGACCCCGGACAGCGCGGTGCCGGACGCGCCGGAATGGGTGTCGGCACCGGCCCCCGAGCCGACTGTCGCGCAGGTGGACGCTGCCACGCCGGGTATCGACCTCGATGACGAGCCGCCGCTGGACGAAGATTACATCGAGCCGGACATGGATTCGGCCTACAGCTACCTGGACGACCTGGCCAGCGAGCACACCGCCGAGCCGGCCCCCGAGCCCGAAGCCGAACCCGCTGCCGCTCCGGCCACCGGCCTGGCGTTGCAATGGTTGGAATTGTTTCCTAAATTGCCAATCTCCGGCATGACCGGCAGCATCGCCGCCAACTGCACCTTGATCGCCATCGAGGGCGACCACTGGCTGTTGCACCTGGACCCGGCCCACAGCGCCTTGTTCAACGCGACCCAGCAACGCCGACTCAACGATGCGCTGAACCAGTACCATGAACGCACGCTGACCATCGCCATCGAACTGATCAAGCCGGAGCAGGAAACCCCGGCCCAGGCGGCGACCCGTAAGCGCATCAACCGTCAGCGTGAGGCCGAAGACTCGATCCATGGCGACCCGCTCATCCAGCAGTTGATGCAACAGTTCGGTGCGGTGGTGCGTCACGATACTATTGAACCTGTCGAAGCCCCGGTGCCCCAAGCGTCATAAAACCGGGCTACTAATTGATTGATCCACGTACTTTGAGGTGATTCCCATGATGAAAGGTGGCATGGCCGGCCTGATGAAGCAGGCGCAGCAGATGCAGGAAAAGATGGCCAAGATGCAGGAAGAACTGGCCAACGCCGAAGTCACCGGTAAAGCCGGTGGCGATATGGTCAGCGTGGTGATGACCGGTCGTCACGACATCAAGCGCGTAAGCATCGACCCAAGCGTGTTGCCAGGCGTGGGCGAAGATGACCTGGAAATGCTCGAAGCGCTGTTCGCCGCAGCCGTCAACGACGCCGTGCGCAAGATCGAAGCCAACAGCCAGGAAAAAATGGGTGGCGTGACTGCCGGCATGCAACTGCCGCCGGGCATGAAGCTGCCGTTCTGATTGTGCAGCGTTAGCTAGACTCAAATGCCAGGCATCGCGCCTGGCATTTTTGTTTGTGGTGTGATCGTTCCCACGCTCTGCGTGGGAATGCCGCCCCAAGACGCTGCGCGTCTAATATGAACCCTGGCGCGGCACGCAGGGTCTGCACCCTATACCGAAAGATTCGTTAAAGGAGCCCCTCATGCCTCAAGAGCCCATTCTCAACCAACGCATTGTCCTGGTCTCGCGCCCGCAAGGCGCGCCGACCCCGGAAAACTTTCGCCTGGAACGCGTGAACCTGCCGGAATTGGCCGATGGCCAAGTGCTGCTCAAAACCCTGTACCTGTCCCTCGACCCCTACATGCGTGGACGCATGAGTGACGCGCCGTCCTACGCAGCTCCGGTGGAAATCGACGAAGTGATGACCGGTGGTGCCGTCAGCCGAATCGAACAATCGCGTAACCCGAAGTTCGGTGTAGGTGACCTGGTAGTAGGTTCCACCGGCTGGCAGAGCCATAGCATATCTGACGGGCACAACTTGATCCCGGTGCCCAAAGGCCTGGCCAGCCCCTCGCTGGCGCTGGGTGTATTGGGTATGCCCGGCATGACCGCCTACATGGGCCTGATGGATATCGGCCAGCCCAAGGCCGGGGAAACCTTGGTGGTGGCGGCTGCCTCCGGCGCGGTGGGCTCGGTGGTCGGGCAGGTTGCCAAGCTCAAAGGCTTGCGCGTGGTGGGGATTGCCGGCGGTGCGGACAAGTGCCGTTATGTGGTCGACGAGCTGGGTTTTGACGCCTGTATCGACCACAAGAGCGCCGATTTTGCCCAACAGCTGGCGTTGGCCTGTTTCAAAGGCGTGGACATCTACTTTGAAAACGTTGGCGGCAAAGTCTTCGACGCCGTGCTGCCGCTGCTCAACCCCAAGGCGCGCATTCCGCTGTGCGGCCTGATCGCCGGCTACAACGCCCATGAAGCGCCCAGCGGCCCTGATCGGCTGCCGGCACTGCAACGCACCTTGTTGACCAAGCGCGTGCGCATCCAGGGCTTTATCGTGTTCGATGACTATGGCGATCGCCAGCCGGAATTCCTCAGCGCCATGGCGCCATGGGTGCGCGACGGTAAGATCAAGTTCCGCGAAGACGTGGTCGATGGCCTGGAACAGGCGCCCGAAGCCTTTATCGGTTTGCTCGAGGGGCGCAACTTCGGCAAGTTGGTGGTGCGCGTCGCGCAGGATTGAGCATTTGACGCTAATCCGAGGCGCGGGTATAAACCGCGTCTCGTTGTTTTGTCGGACCCTTCGCCCATGAGCTTCAGCCCCCTGATTCGCCAACTGATCGACGCCTTGCGCATTTTGCCGGGCGTGGGCCAGAAAACCGCCCAGCGTATGGCGCTGCAACTGCTGGAGCGTGATCGCAGCGGCGGCACGCGGTTGGCCCAGGCCTTGAGCCAGGCCATGACCGGCGTGGGCCACTGCCGCCAGTGCCGCACCCTGACCGAAGAAGACCTGTGCCCGCAATGCGCCGACCCGCGCCGCGACGACACGCTGCTGTGTGTAGTGGAAGGGCCGATGGACGTGTATGCCGTCGAGCAGACTGGCTATCGCGGGCGCTACTTCGTGCTCAAGGGGCATCTTTCGCCGCTGGACGGCCTGGGGCCGGAAGCCATCGGCATCCCGCAACTGGTGACGCGCATTGAAGAGCAGGGCACGTTTACCGAGGTTATCCTGGCGACCAACCCGACGGTGGAAGGCGAGGCGACCGCGCATTACATCGCCCAACTGCTGACCAACAAAGGCTTGATCACCTCGCGTATCGCCCATGGCGTGCCGTTGGGTGGCGAGCTGGAATTGGTGGATGGCGGCACGCTGGCGCATTCGTTTGCCGGTCGTAAACCGATCGCGCTTTGATGCGATACAGATCGTTCCCACGCTCTGCGTGGGAACGCCGTCACGGACGCTCTGCGTCCGCTCTAAAGTAGTGACGCGGAGCGTCACGGGATGCATTCCCACGCAGCGCGCGGGAACGATCAGGCTAAATCTCGCTGCACTTGATAACCAAGCAAGCGCTTGGTAAGTTCTCTCCACCTCACCGTGGAGCTTGCCGATGTCTGCCTATCAGGACTACTTCGACCCCGGCCACCAATTGGTCCGCGACAGCGTGCGCCGTTTTGTCGAGCGCGAGATGTTGCCGGGCATCGAGCAATGGGAGGAAGCCGAGGGCTTTCCTCGCGAGCTGTACCTCAAGGCGGGCGCGGCGGGGATTCTGGGCATCGGCTACCCCGAAAGCCTGGGCGGCAGCCACGAAGGCGACCTGTTCGCCAAGGTCGCCGCCAGCGAAGAGTTGATGCGTTGCGGTTCGGGTGGCGTGGTCGCAGGCCTGGGCTCGCTGGATATCGGCCTGCCGCCTGTCGTCAAATGGGCTCGGCCGCAGCTACGTGAGCGGGTTGCGCCTCACGTGCTGGCCGGTGAAAAGATCATCGCCCTGGCCGTCACCGAACCCGGTGGCGGCTCCGATGTGGCCAACCTGCAAACCCGCGCTGTTCGAGATGGCGACTTTTATCGCGTCAGCGGCAGCAAAACCTTTATCACCAGCGGTATCCGCGCCGACTTCTATACAGTCGCCGTACGCACCGGCGGGCCGGGCTTCGGCGGCATCAGCCTGTTGCTGATCGAAAAACACACGCCAGGTTTCACCGTCGGCCAACCGTTGAAGAAAATGGGCTGGTGGGCGTCGGACACGGCTGAGCTGTTCTTCGACGACTGCCGAGTACCCGCAGGCAACTTGATCGGCGTCGAGAACATGGGCTTTGCCTGCATCATGGGCAATTTCCAGAGCGAACGCCTGGCGCTGGCGCTGATGGCGAACATGACCGCGCAGTTGGCCCTGGAAGAAAGCCTCAAGTGGGCGAGCCAGCGCGAAGCCTTCGGCAAACCTATCGGCAAATTCCAGGTGCTCAAGCATCGGCTGGCGGAAATGGCCACCGCAGTGGAAGTCTCCCGCGAGTTCACCTATCGCCAGGCGGCGAAGATGGCGGCCGGCAAGAGTGTGATCAAGGAGATTTCCATGGCCAAGAACCTGGCCACTGATACGGCGGATCGGGTGACCTATGACGCGGTGCAGATATTGGGTGGGCAGGGCTATATGCGTGGCAGCCTGGTGGAGCGGTTGTATCGGGATAACCGCATTCTGTCGATTGGCGGGGGCACGCGTGAGGTGATGAACGAGATCATCAGCAAGCAGATGGGGTTGTGATGTGGGGTGTCCTTGAGAGCCTCTTCGCGAGCAAGCCCGCTCCCACACTTGGAATGCATTTCAAAATGTGGGAGCGGGCTTGCCCGCGATGAGGCCAGTCCAGGCAGCGATTAAACTTCGGTCAACCCAAACTGCGTCAGGCAAAACGTCGCAATCCCCATATCCTGCAGGCGTTGCGAGCCACCCAGCTCCGGCAGATCAATGATCGCCGCCGCTTCGAAGATTTTCGCGCCCATACGCCGCACCAGGTTTGCCGCGGCAATCAAGGTGCCGCCGGTAGCGATCAGGTCATCGAACATCAGCACCGAGTCGCCGTCGCACAGGCTGTCGGCGTGCACTTCGAGGAAGGCCTCGCCGTATTCGGTCTGGTAACCCTCGGCCAGCACGTCAGCCGGCAGCTTGCCCTGTTTGCGGAACAGGATCAGCGGTTTGTTCAACTGGTAGGCGATGATCGAGCCGATCAGGAAGCCACGGGCATCCATCGCGCCGATGTGGGTAAAGTCGGCCTCGACGTAACGCTGGGCAAAGCTGTCGGCCACCAGGCGCAGGGCGCGGGGCGATTGGAACAACGGGGTAATGTCACGAAAGATCACCCCAGGCTTGGGGAAGTCGATGACGGGGCGGATCAGGGATTTGATGTCGAACGAATCGAAGGTCATCGTCGAAGAGTCCTGGGAGCGGAAAACGGACTCGAAGTATACCTACGGCCTTGCCGATTGGCGCGGCCGCAAGCGTGCGCTTCAGACTTCCAGCGAGCCCCCGGCCAGCGCGCAGAGCTGGATCGGGTCGAGGATATGCACTTCCTTGCCTTCGGCGGCAATCAGCTCGTTTTGCTGGAAACGGGTAAACACGCGGGACACGGTTTCCACCGCCAGGCCCAGGTAATTGCCGATTTCATTGCGCGACATGCTCAGGCGGAACTGGTTGGCCGAAAACCCTCGGGCACGGAAGCGCGCCGACAGGTTGACCAAAAACGTGGCGATGCGCTCGTCGGCGGTTTTCTTCGACAGCAGCAACATCATCTGTTGGTCGTCACGGATCTCGCGGCTCATCACCCGCATCAACTGGCGGCGCAGTTGCGGCAGCTGCAGGGCCAGTTCATCCAGGCGCTCGAAAGGGATTTCGCACACCGAGGTCGTCTCCAGGGCCTGGGCCGACACCGGGTGAATCTCGGTGTCCATGCCAGACAACCCGACCAGCTCGCTGGGCAGGTGGAAGCCGGTGATCTGCTCCTCGCCGCCGTCGCTCAGGCTGAAGGTCTTCAGCGCGCCCGAACGTACTGCGTAGACAGAATCGAATTTGTCACCCTGGCGAAACAGAAACTCGCCTTTTTTCAACGGGCGACCGCGTTTAACGATTTCGTCCAGCGCTTCCATGTCTTCCAAATTCAACGAAAGTGGCAGGCAGAGGGGGGCCAGGCTGCAATCCTTGCAGTGAGCCTGGCTGTGAGCGCGCAGTTTAACTGGCTCGGACATTTCTTAAATCCTTGTGGGAAAACACACATAAGACGTAAGGGTAACGCACCGAGGGTGGCTGAGGCCAGCGTGTACAAAAAAGCAGCAACGGTATAAAGCTCTTTGTATCGGTGCCGATACACAGGTGTCTCTCTATGAGCTGGAGCTCAGATCATGTCAGTCAGCACTGTCTCAAACCCATCGATCAACGTTGCAGCGGTATCGGTCTGGAAGGCCGCCGATGCGGCCAAGGATAAAGACGCCGCGCCCAAGGCCGCCACCGAGGACAAACCCGCTGAACCTAATGCGGCTGAAGGTGTGAAGGTGGTCATTTCCGGCGCGGGGATGGGCATGGCTTCGGCTGAGAAATCCTCCAATAGCGATATTGACGAGAGCAGCCTGAGTGATAGTGCCAAGACCCTGCTCAAAATGATCCGCGAGCTGAAAAAACAACTGGCCGAGAAGATGGCCGAACTGTCTGCGGCCATGGCGGACACCTCCCTGACGCCAGAGGCGCAGCGCGCCCGTGTCGCCAACATACAGGGCGACGTGGCGATGTTGCAGGCAGCTCTGGTGACGGCCCAGACGCAACTGGGCAAGGTCTTGAAGTCGGAACCGCCTCAGGCTCAGATGGAAGCCATGAGCCTGATGGCGAAATAAAGCCCTTTAGATCACCCGCGAGAATCGTTGCCTGTTCTGGTGCTCCAGGTAGGCATCGAACACCATGCACACCGAGCGCACCAGCAAGCGCCCGGCCGGTAACACGCGAATGCCGTGGGCATCCAGTTCGATCAGGCCGTCGGCAGCCATTGTCTCCAGCTGTGGCCATAGTTCGTCGAAATAGCCGCGAAAATCTATGTTGAAAGCCTGTTCGATCCGCTCGAATGCCAGGCTGAAGTTGCAGATCAACTGCTGAATCACTTCCCGGCGCAAACGATCATCCGTGGTGCAGACCAGGCCACGGCTGGTGGCCAGTTGCGCCCCGGCGAGGGCGTTCTGGTAGTGATTGAGGTCACTGCTGTTCTGGCAATACAGGTCGCCGATCTGGCTGATCGCTGAAACCCCCAGCCCAATCAAATCGCAATGCCCGTGGGTGGTGTAGCCCTGGAAGTTACGCTGCAGCGTGCCTTCTTCCTGGGCCACGGCCAGTTCGTCATCCGGCAGGGCAAAGTGGTCCATGCCGATGTAGCGGTAGCCGGCACGGGTCAACTGTTCGATGGTGGTTTGCAGCATCAGCAGTTTTTCGGATGGGGAGGGCAGGTCGTCGGTGTTGATGCGCCGCTGCGGCATAAAGCGCTCGGGCAGGTGCGCGTAGTTGAATACCGACAGGCGATCCGGTTGCAGGTTAATCACTTCTTCGACGGTGCGCGCAAAATTCAGCGGCGTTTGCTTGGGCAGGCCGTAGATCAGGTCGATATTGATCGAGCGAAATTGCAAGGTGCGCGCCGCATCGATGACTGCACGGGTTTCTTCCAGGCTTTGCAGGCGGTTGACCGCACGCTGCACCTCGGGGTCCAGATCCTGCAGGCCGATGCTTACGCGGTTAAAGCCCAGTTCGCGCAGCAACCCCATGGTCGCCCAGTCGGCTTCACGTGGGTCGATCTCGATGCCATAGTCACCGGAATCATCATCGAGCAAGTTGAAGTGCTGGCGCAGGCGCGTCATCACCTGGCGCAGTTCGTCGTGGCTGAGAAAGGTCGGGGTGCCGCCGCCGAAGTGCAGTTGCTCCACGGGCTGTTTCGGGTCGAGGTGGCAGGCCACCAGCTGGATTTCCTGTTCCAGGCGTTGCAGGTAGGCCTGGGCACGGCCACGGTCCTTGGTGATGACCTTGTTGCAGGCGCAGTAGTAGCAGATGTTTGCGCAAAACGGCACATGCACATACAGCGACAAGGGCCGCACGGCCTTGCGGCTGTCACGCAAGGCGTGGAGCAGGTCGAAGGTGCCGACCTGGCTGTCGAATTGTACGGCGGTGGGGTAGGAGGTGTAGCGCGGCCCCGCCAAGTCGTAGCGGTGAATCAGATCTGTGTCCCAACGAATGGCGTCGAGCATGCGGGCGGTCCCCCGGATTGGCTAGTGGGCCGAGTCTAGGGGCGCGCCGCAGGTGCCATCTTGATTTGCATCAACGGGGAGCGGCGCTATGCCACATGGCGATTTAATGGCCCATTAGCCAGTGTTGATGCGGGCCTGGCAGCGTCCAAACCCCAAACACAATCACCAGCATGCCACCGGCCACACGCACGCTGCGTTTGCGCAGCAGCGCCGTGACGCGTTCTGCCGCCAAGCCGGTGGCCAGTAGTACGGGCCAAGTTCCAAGCCCGAAGGCCAGCATCAGCAAAGCACTGTCCAGCGCATTACCCTGGCTCGCCGCCCACAACAGCGTGCTGTAGACCAAACCGCATGGCAACCAGCCCCACAGCGCGCCCAGCAGTAATGCGCGTGGCAGGCTGGACACCGGCAGCAAACGGTTGGCGACCGGCTGTATAGAGCGCCACAGGCCGCGCCCCAGGCTTTCGATGCGGGTGAGGCCGCTCCACCAGCCCGCCAGGTACAAGCCCATGCTGATCAGCAGCAACCCGGCGAGCACGCGCATGAACATCGCCGCCGGGCTGTTGGCCACTGCCCACCCGGCCAGGCCGATCAGTAACCCGGCGGCGGCGTAGCTGAGGATGCGCCCCAGGTTGTAGGCGAGCAGCAGGCGAAAACGGCGGCTGCGTTGTTCTTTGGGGATTGCCAGGGTCAGCGCGCCCATCAGCCCGCCGCACATGCCCAGGCAATGGCCGCCGCCCAGTAGCCCGAGGATCAAGGCAGAAACCAGCAGTGGCGCCAGCTCAAGCATGGGGTGGGTCTTTGGGCGGTTGTTCGGCCCGGTTGGCTTCGTCGACGCCCGCCAGGTGGTTCGGGTCCTGGTCGTCGAACAGCACGCTGTGGGCCGGGCCGTCGAGGTCGTCGTACTGACCGCTGTCCACCGCCCAGAAGAAAATGTAAATGGCCACGCCGACTAACAGCAGCGCCGCCGGAATCATCACGTAAAGAGCTGGCATCGGTACTCCAGGCCCACGCGGCTCAAGCCGGCAGCGGGCGGGTTACTAGGGTGGCGCTGTTTACTTGCGGGCTCGGCAGGCGAGTCAGGCGCAAGGCGTTGAGCACCACGGTCAACGAGCTGAGCGACATGCCGATCGCGGCCCAGATCGGCGTGATCCAGCCGAGAGCGGCAAACGGCAGCATAAGGCTATTGTACAACCCGGCCCACAGCAGGTTTTCGATGATTACCCGCCGTGTACGTCGCGCCAGGGTAAACGCCTGCACCAGCGCGTCGAGGCGGTTGGACAGCAGCACGGCATCGGCGCTGGTTTTTGCCAGGTCGGTGGCCGAGCCCATCGCCACGCTGATATCGGCGGCGGCGAGCACGGGCACATCGTTGACGCCGTCGCCGAGCATCAACACTTTGCGGCCTTGCAGGTGCAGCTGTTGCAGCACCTGCAGTTTGTCGTCGGGGCGCAAGCCGCCTTTGGCCTCGTCGATCCCCAGCTCCAGCGCCACACTGGCGACCATCGGCGAGCTGTCGCCCGACAGGAGCAGCGTGCGCCAGCCTCGCGCTTTGCACGCGGCCAGCAGGGCGGGCGCATCGCTGCGCAGGCGGTCATCGAGCACGAACCAGGCGAGGGCGCCTTCATGATCGCCCAGCAGCAACCATTGGCCTGCTTCGTCCGGCGAGGCGGGAATCGCGCAGCCGCTCAATTGGCAGACAAAACCCGGTTGGCCGATGCGTAATTGACGCTCGCCCACGCGACCTTCCAGGCCTAAGCCGGGAAAGCTCAGGACTTCCTCGGCAGCCAGCGGCGCACGCCCGAAGGCGCGGGCAATCGGGTGTTCGGAGCGGTTTTCCAGCGCGGCGGCAAGGCCCAGGCAGTCATCGCTGTTCAACGAGCTTAGAGGACGGATGGCACGCAGGGCCAGGCGGCCTTCGGTGAGGGTGCCGGTTTTGTCGAAAATCACTGTGTCGATCTGGTTCAGGCCTTCCAGCACATGGCCGCGGGTCAGCAGCAACCCGAGTGTGTGCAGTGTGCCGGTGGCGGCGGTGAGCGCGGTCGGTGTGGCCAGGGACAACGCGCAGGGGCAGGTCGCCACCAGCATCGCCAGCACAATCCAGAACGCCCGTGATGCGTCCAGCTCCCACCACAGCAGGCCGATCAGCGCGGCCGCGATCAGCGAGCCCAACAGGAACCACTGCGCAGCGCGGTCGGCGATTTGCGCCAGGCGCGGTTTCTCGGCCTGGGCGCGTTCCAGCAGGCGCACGATGGCGGACAGGCGGGTGTCATGGCCCAAGGCGCGCACCTCGACGGTCAGCGCCCCTTCGACGTTGAGTGTGCCGGCGGTGACCGTATCGCCGACGTTGCGCGGCTGCGGCAGGTACTCGCCGGTGAGCAGGGACTCGTCAATGCTCGACTGGCCGTCGAGAATCACTCCATCGGCCGCCAGCACGGCACCTGGGTGCACCAGCACGCGGTCGCCCACGGCCAGTTCGCTGAGCAGGATGCGCTCGCTCTGACCGTCATCTTTAAGCCGTAGGCACGAAGCAGGCAGCAGGTTGACCAGCTGCGCGGTGGCGGCGGCGGTGCGTTCCCGCGCCCGGCGTTCCAGATAGCGCCCGGCAAGCAGGAACAGCGCGAACATGCCCACCGCGTCGAAGTACAACTCGCCAGTGCCGGTAATGGCGGTCCAGATGCCCGCCAGGTACGCCCCGCCAATCGCCAGGGACACCGACACATCCATGGTCAGATGGCGCGTGCGCAGGTCGCGCAGTGCACCTTTAAAGAACGGCGCACAGCTGTAGAACACGATGGGTGTGGTCAGAAACATCGCTACCCAGCGCAGGATCACGTGCAGCTCCGGGCTCAGGTCGATATTGAATTCCGGCCAGGTGGCCATGGTCGCCATCATTGCCTGGAACCACAGCAGCCCCGCCACGCCCAGTTGGCGCAAGGCTCGGCGGTTTTCGCTGGCCAATTGCTCGGCGGCGCGATCGGCCTGGTAAGGGTGGGCGGCATAGCCGATATGGCGCAGTTCGCTTAGCACCTGGCTCAGCGGCAATTGGCCGTCGGCCCAGCGCACGTGCAGGCGGTGGTTGGACAGGTTCAGTCGCGCCTCGGCCACCGCGGGCAGGCTGCGCAGGTGTTTCTCGATCAGCCAGCCACAGGCGGCGCAGCTGATGCCTTCCATCAACAGGGTGGCTTCGGCCAGATCGCCCTCGTGACGCACAAAGGGTTTTTGCACGTCGGCGCGGTCGTACAGCGCCAGTTCGTCGACCAGTTGCACCGGTAGCGCCTCGGGGTTGGCCGAGGCTTCGCTGCGGTGTTGGTAATAGCTTTCCAGCCCACCGGCCACAATCGCTTCGGCCACCGCCTGGCAGCCTGGGCAGCACAGTTCGCGGCGCGCGCCGAGGATGTCGGCAGTAAACCGGCTGCCGGGCGGGACGGGCAGGGCGCAGTGGTAGCAGGGGGTTGGGCTGGTCATGGTGTGAAATCTATATCGGCTGGGAGGGCCTCATCGCGGGCAAGCCCGGCTCCCACAGGAGACCGCGATCCACTGTGGGAGCGGGCTTGCCCGCGATGCGCGAAGCGCAAGGGTTTTACTTTTTCAGGTCTTCGGCACCCTGCAACGGCTCATCGCCCAACAGCAAGTCCTTGTCGTGGCTGACCTCTTCTTCTTCGAACAGGCGCCAGGTCTTGTCGCCTTCCACGCCGAGCAGTTCCACAAAGCGCCGGCCCTCTACCTTGTCGGTGACCTGGCCGATGTAGCGGCCGGGCTCGCTGTCGCTGCGGGTCAGGTTGATCTTGCGATCCTTTTCCGGCTGGGTCGGGGAAATCAGGTTCAGCTCTAGGGTATTGGGGTTGCTGTAGCCGGTCAGTTGCAGCTCGACTTCACCGGTGAGTTCGTCCAGGTGCAGCTTGCCGCGCAATTGCAGGGTCTGGGCCAGTCGCTCACGGTCCAGGGAGCGGTTGATGCCTTTGCCGGCCTCGTAGTAATTGTCGTTGACCAGGTTGTCCGGGTTCTTCACCGCAATGGTCACCATGGACAAGGTCAAGGTCACCGAGCAGGCCAGGATCCCGATGATGATCCAGGGCCAGAGGTGCTTGTACCAAGGGCTTGCGGCAGTAGCTGCGGGCATTGTTGTGCTCTCTTTTAATTAGCGGACTTGTGGGCCGATGAATCGGCTCTTGGCTTCAATGTGGACGCTGTCGTCATCGGCATCCTTGAGGATGAATTTCACCTCGTTGGTGCTCGACGGCAGTTGCTCAGGGGCGCTGGACAGCTCTACCGGCATGCTGAAGATTTCCCCGGCGGCGACCTTGATCTCGCGGCGGCCTTGCAGCTTGAGGTCGGGCAGGCCCGAGGCGTCGAGCACGTAGGTGTGGTCGCGCTGGTCCTTGTTCATGATCTTCAGGCTGTAGACGTTTTCGATGCGGCCTTCGGCGTTTTCGCGGTACAGCACGCGGTCCTTGCTGACGTCGAAGCCCACCAGCGAGCGCATGAAAAATGCACCGGCCAACAGGCCGATCATCGCCAGCAGCACCAAGGCATAACCGATCAGGCGCGGGCGCAGCTTATGGGTTTTCTGCCCGGACAGGTTGTGCTCGGTGGTGTAGCTGATCAGGCCGCGTGGGTAGTCCATTTTGTCCATGATGTTGTCGCAGGCGTCGATACAGGCGGCGCAACCGATGCACTCGATTTGCAGGCCATCGCGAATGTCGATGCCGGTGGGGCACACCTGCACGCACATGGTGCAGTCGATGCAATCGCCCAGGCCCTGGGCTTTGTAGTCGACCCCTTTTTTACGTGGGCCACGTACTTCGCCACGGCGCGGGTCGTAGGACACGATCAGGGTGTCTTTGTCGAACATCACACTCTGGAAGCGCGCGTACGGGCACATGTAGATGCACACCTGTTCGCGCAACCAGCCGGCGTTTCCGTAGGTCGCCAGGGTGAAAAAGCCGACCCAGAAATACGACCAGCCATCGGCCTGGCCGGTGAAGAAGTCGAACACCAGTTCGCGAATGGGCGAGAAGTAGCCGACGAAGGTCATGCCGGTGGCGAAGCCGATCAACAGCCACAGCGTGTGCTTGCTGAACTTGCGCAGGAATTTGTTCGCGCCCATGGGCGCTTTGTCGAGCTTGATGCGCTGGTTGCGGTCGCCTTCGGTGACCTTTTCGCACCACATGAAGATCCACGTCCATACGCTTTGCGGGCAGGTATAACCGCACCACACGCGCCCGGCGTACACGGTGATAAAGAACAGGCCGAACGCGGCAACGATCAGGATGCCTGACAGCAGGATGAAATCCTGAGGCCAGAAGGTCGCGCCGAAAATGAAGAATTTGCGTTCCGGCAGGTTCCACCACACGGCCTGGTGGCCACCCCAGTTCAGCCACACGGTGCCGAAGTAGAGCAGGAACAAACCGGCGCCACCGAGCATACGCAAGTTGCGGAACAGGCCGGTGAAGGCGCGGGTGTAGAT
Source organism: Pseudomonas sp. 2822-15 (assembly GCF_002742515.1). Lineage (NCBI taxonomy): Bacteria > Pseudomonadati > Pseudomonadota > Gammaproteobacteria > Pseudomonadales > Pseudomonadaceae > Pseudomonas > Pseudomonas sp. 2822-15. The sequence goes on from NZ_LJRY01000170.1 coordinate 431,175, forward strand.
TTTCTCGCGCGAGGCGTAGAGGTCGACAGTGCTGCTGGCGTTTTTGGCAGGCGGGGTAACGTCATGTACCGGTATCTGGTTGCTCATCATTGCATCCCACGGCGGTGGAGATTTGCCTCGGCCAGTACGTGCCAACCGGGGTCAAAAATAGGCTGTTGCAGTGGCGTAATGATACGCCTGCGATGCTGCTCAACGGGTGCGACCTTTGGTCGCGTTGGGGGAAATCAATTGATGGTATATGTGATCTGGATCAATTGACTTGGCAAGTATGGACGTTTTTTGCCGGTAGGCAGGTCATTCGTCCCATGGGTTAAGCAATGGAACCGCGCTGGACTTGAAGTCACTGACGTTGCGCGTCACCACGGTTAGCCCGTGCACCAGAGCAGTTGCGGCGATCAACGCGTCACTTTCGTTGGCCTGGTCCGGCACATGCAGATGGGCACAACGCAGCGCAACGGCGGCATCAACCGGCAGTATCCTGGCATCGAACGCTGGCATCACATGGCGTTTGAGCCATGTACGCAACACTTTCCCTTGGGCCGGGTCGCGGCGTTCCATGCGCAGTACACCGGTTTCCAATTCCTTCAGGGTAATGGCCGAGATGAACATGCGCGCAGCGATAATACTTTTTGCCCAGGCCACCACTCTAGCGTCGGCCTGGGGTTTGCGAAGTTCGGAGATTACGTCGGTGTCGAGTAGATACATCAAGAGAGGTCCACAGGTCGCTGGGTGATCACGGCACGTTCGGTTTCGAAGTCGATTTCGGCCGCTTCCGGCATCACCAGCAGGTCAACGATGTTGACGTTCAAACCTGTCAGTTTCTGGTAGTCCTCAATGCTTAGCAGTACATGGGCAGGCTTGCCGCGATCGGTGATAAAAACCGGGCCTTTACTGGCGGCTTTTTTGGCACCACTTGTGTCTTGATTGAATTCACGGCTGGAAATGGTGGTGATGGTCATGGGGTATTCCCCTTTGGCGGACTTGATGTAGTAACGTTACTACTTTGCGGCGGCGCGCTGCAAGTGCGATGTTCCGAATGGTCATGCGCTGCAATCGCCGCAGCCCGGCAACGAAAAAGCCCCGCACTGCGGGGCTTTTTCGTTGCCGGGAGCTTACTGCTCCTCAGCCTGCTTATCCCCATGGGACAGGCTGTAAACATACGCCGCCAGCAAATGCACCTTGTCATTGCCTTGCAGCAATTCCTGCGCCGGCATCTGGCCTTGACGGCCATAACGAATGGTCTGTTGCAATTGTGCGAAGCTCGAACCGTAGATGAATGCACCCGGGTGGGTCAGGTCCGGCGCGCCCATTGCTGGCGTGCCTTTACCGGCCGGGCCGTGGCAGGCCACGCAGTTGGCGGCGAAGAGTTTCGCGCCGTTGGCCACGTCGGCCTTGGCGCCTTCCGGCAGTTTGCGGCCATCGAGATTGGTCACCACAAAGCCCGCCACGTCGGCCACGCCTTGCTCGCCAATGACCTCGGCCCAGGCCGGCATCACCGCGTGGCGGCCTTTCATGATGGTTTCCTTGATGGTGGCCGGCTCGCCGCCCCAGCGCCAATCGGCGTCGGTCAGGTTGGGGAAACCATAGGCACCCTTGGCGTCGGAGCCGTGGCACACCGAGCAGTTGGAGGCGAACAAACGGCCGCCCATCTTCAAGGCTTGCGGGTCTTTGGCGACTTCTTCAATCGGCATCGCGGCGAATTTGGCGAAGATCGGACCGAACTTGGCGTCCGACTTGGCCATCTCCTTTTCCCATTCGTGCACGCCGGTCCAGCCGGTCTGGCCGTTGGCGAAGGGGGTTTGCTTGTCATTGTCGAGGTAGTTGTAGCCCGGCAGCAGGCCTTTCCAGTTGCCCAGGCCGGGGTACAGCGCCAGGTAGCCAAGGGCAAAGATGATGGTGCCGACAAACAGCATGAACCACCATTTTGGCAGCGGGTTGTCGTACTCCTCGATGCCGTCGAACGAGTGGCCGACGGTCTCGTCCGTCTGCTCGGTGCGCTGGCCCTTGCGGGTCGACAGCAGCAGCCAGGTCAGGGCGAAAATGGTACCCAGACTGAGGACTGTGACGTACAGACTCCAGAACGTAGTCATTCTTTGTTACTCCTAGAAGCTTGCTCGACGTGCTTGATGGCCTCGGGATCATCTGCAAAGGGCAGCATGGTCGCGTCGTCAAACTCCGACTTGCGGCGCGGGCTGAACACCCACAGCGCCAGGCCGACAAAGGCCACCATCACCACAACGGTGCCCAGGCCACGAATCATCCCGATATCCATGAAGATCACCGTTTGCTTTTGATGATGGTGCCAAGGCCCTGCAGGTAGGCCACCAATGCGTCCATTTCGGTCTTGCCCTTCACGGCAGCGGCGGCACCGGCGATGTCTTCATCGGTGTAGGGCACGCCCAGGGTGCGCAGGACTTCGAGCTTCTTGGCGGTGTCCTTGCCGTCGAGCTTGTTTTCCACCAGGAACGGGTACGCCGGCATTTTCGACTCAGGCACCACGTTGCGCGGGTTGTACAAGTGCGCGCGCTGCCAGTCATCGGAGTAACGCCCGCCGACACGGGCCAGGTCCGGGCCGGTACGTTTGGAGCCCCACAGGAACGGGTGGTCCCACACGCTTTCACCGGCCACCGAGTAGTGGCCGTAGCGTTCGGTTTCGGCACGGAACGGGCGGATCATCTGCGAGTGGCAGCCTACGCAGCCGTTGGCGATGTAGACGTCGCGGCCTTCGACTTCAAGGGCGGTGCGCGGCTTCATGCCCTCGACCGGCTTGTTGGTCACGTCCTGGAAAAACAGCGGAACGATCTGGGTCAGGCCGCCGATACTCACGGCGATGACCATGAAGAAGGCCAGCAGGCCGATATTCTTCTCGACTACTTCATGCTTCATCAGTGAGCTCCCACAACGGCGATCTTGGCGGCGGCTTCGGCTTCTGCCGGGTCGGCGGCACGCACGGTGCGCCAGACGTTGTAGGCCATCAGGAACATGCCGGAGGCAAAGAATGCACCGCCCAGGGCGCGCACGATGTAACCCGGGTGGCTGGCTTGCAGCGCTTCGACGAAGGAGTAGGTGAGGGTGCCGTCATCGTTGATGGCACGCCACATCAGGCCCTGGGTGATGCCGTTGACCCACATCGAGGCGATGTAGAGCACGGTACCGATGGTCGCCAGCCAGAAGTGCGCGTTGATCAGGCCAACGCTGTGCATCTGTGGGCGGCCGAACAGTTTGGGGATCATGTGGTACAGCGCGCCGATGGAAATCATCGCTACCCAGCCGAGGGCGCCGGCGTGTACGTGGCCGATGGTCCAGTCGGTGTAGTGGGACAGCGAGTTGACCGTCTTGATGGCCATCATCGGGCCTTCGAAGGTCGACATGCCGTAGAACGCCAGCGATACCACCAGAAAGCGCAGGATCGGGTCGGTGCGCAATTTATGCCAGGCGCCCGACAGCGTCATCATGCCGTTGATCATGCCGCCCCAGCTTGGGGCCAGCAGGATGATCGACATGGCCATGCCCAACGATTGCGCCCAGTCCGGCAGTGCGGTGTAGTGCAGGTGGTGGGGGCCGGCCCAGATGTACAGGGTGATCAGCGCCCAGAAGTGCACGATGGACAGGCGATAGGAGTAGATCGGGCGTTCGGCCTGCTTGGGCACGAAGTAGTACATCATCCCCAGGAAACCGGTGGTGAGGAAGAACCCCACGGCGTTGTGGCCGTACCACCACTGGATCATTGCGTCGGTTGCCCCTGCATAGGCCGAGTAGGACTTGAACCAGCTCACCGGCAAGGAGGCGTGGTTGACGATGTGCAGCATCGCCGTCACCAGGATGAAGGCGCCGTAGAACCAGTTGCCCACATAGATGTGCTTGGTCTTGCGCTTGACGATGGTGCCGAAGAACACCACGGCGTAGGTCACCCAGACGATGGCGAGCAAAATCGCGATCGGCCATTCCAGCTCGGCGTATTCCTTGGTGGTGGTGTAGCCCAGCGGCAGGGTGATGATGGCGCCGAGGATCACGGCTTGCCAGCCCCAGAAGGTGAAGGCGGCGAGGCCATCGGAGATCAGTCGCGTCTGGCAGGTTCGCTGCACGACATAGTAGGAAGTGGCAAATAACGCACAACCACCGAAGGCGAAAATCACCAGGTTGGTGTGCAGCGGGCGCAGGCGGCCGAAGGTCGTCCATGGCAAACCGAAATTCAATTCCGGCCACACCAGTTGCGAGGCGATAAACACCCCGAGCCCCATGCCAAGGATCCCCCAGACCACCGTCATGATGGCGAACTGGCGGACGACCTTATAGTTATAAGCAGTCGGACTGATTGCTGTGCTCATTCTAAGGTTCCACGGTTTAGGTTTTTTTATAGGTAAAATCGGCCGCAAGTATGTAGAAAGCGAGGGGCCATTGCAACGCAATGACTGACCTGTATCAATGCGTTCCGAGCCAGATTCTGCGCCCTTTCCATGTTTTACGTAGGGACAAAATCGGAAATGGAAAGCTGATCGAGTGGACAGGAATTTTAAGGGGCGCAACGAATACCGTCGCGTAGGCCAGGATTGGTCCACTGTGGGAACAAGCGTAGACCCGAAAGTGAGGAGGGGAAAGTTGGACTTGGGAAGGGTGCGACACTTGGCCGCGTAATGTCGAGAACGAACGCTGAACCTGTGACGAGGGAGCAGGCTCCCTCGCCACAGGTCAGTTACTCAGGTTGGCTTTCTGGCGTTGCGCCATCAGCCGTATGGGACAAGCTGTACACATAGGCCGCCAGCAGGTGCACCTTGTCATTGCCTTGCAGTACATCCTGCGCCGGCATCTGGCCTTGGCGACCGTGGCGGATGGTCTGCTGCAACTGGGCCAGGCTGGTGCCGTAGATGAAACCGGCAGGCTCGGTCAGGTTCGGCGCACCCATGGCTTCCATGCCGTGGCCTTGTGGGCCGTGGCACGCCACGCAGGTGGTGTTGAACGCGGCTTGACCGGCCACCAGGTCGGCGCTGTTGTCGGCCGGCAACGGCAGCTTGGCCAAGTCATGCCGCACATAGGCGGCGACATTCTTCACGCCGTCCTCACCGAGGATTTCACCCCAGGCCGGCATCGCCGCATGGCGCCCGCTCATGATCGTCGCCTTGATTGCTTCAGCCGAGCCGCCCCAGCGCCAGAGGTTGTCCGCCAGGTTCGGGAAACCATACGCGCCCTTGGCATCCGAGCCGTGACACACCGCGCAGTTGGAGGCGAACAGGCGCCCACCCATTTTCAGCGCTTGCGGGTCTTTGGCCACTTCTTCCACCGGCATGGCCGAGAATTTGGCGAAGATCGGCCCGAACCTGGCATCAGCCTTGGCCATTTCCTTGTCCCATTCCTTGGTCTGGGTCCAGCCGTCTTCATAGCCCGGCAACACGCCTTTCCAGTTGCCCAGGCCCGGGTAGAGGATCAGGTAGCCGACCGCAAACACCAGGGTGCCGGCGAACAACATGAACCACCACTGGGGCAGCGGGTTGTCGTATTCCTCGATGCCGTCGAAGGCATGGCCCATGGTCTGGTCAACGCTGCCTTTGGTTTCGCCCTTGCGGGTGCCGACCAACAGCCAGGTCAGCCCGATCAGGCTGCCGAGGGTCAATACGCAGATCCATGTACTCCAAAAGGTAGTCATGGCTGGGTGCTCCTTGTTGCAGGCTCTTCTTGAGCGTCGGACGGGGAGGGTTCATCGGCAAACGGCAGCAGGCGGGCCTGCTCGAAGTCCGCGTTGCGCCGGTTGTTGAACACCCACAGCGACAGGCCGATAAAGGCGATGGCGACCACCAGCGTGCCAAGGCCGCGGATGGTGCCCGCATCGAATTCAAATCCCATGGCTCACCTCTTGCTCTTGATGGCAGTGCCGAGCACTTGCAGGTACGAAACCAGCGCGTCCATCTCGGTCTTGCCCTTGAGGCTGGCGACGGCGCCACTGATGTCGTCGTCGGTGTACGGCACGCCGAGGGTGCGCATCACCTTCAACTTGGTCTCGGTATGGCTGCTGTCGACTTGGGCTGTAACCAGCCACGGGTAGGCCGGCATTTTTGACTCCGGTACCACGTTGCGCGGGTTGTACAAGTGCGCGCGGTGCCAGTCGTCCGAGTAGCGTGCGCCGACGCGTGCCAGGTCCGGCCCGGTGCGCTTGGAGCCCCACAGGAATGGGTGGTCCCACACGCTTTCACCGGCTACCGAGTAGTGGCCGTAGCGCTCGGTTTCGGCGCGGAACGGGCGGATCATCTGCGAGTGGCACTGCACACAGCCTTCGCGGATGTAGATATCGCGACCTTCCAGTTGCAGTGCGGTGTAGGGCTTCATGCCTTCCACCGGTTTGTTGGTGACGTCCTGGAAGAACAGCGGGACGATCTGGGTCAGGCCGCCGATGCTCACGGCAAGCACCATGAGCAGCATCAACAGGCCGACGTTCTTTTCAATCGTTTCGTGTTTCATCATCGACTCCTCAGGCCATCTGCGCCGCAGCGGTGACTTCGGCAGGTTGCGCCGAGCGCACGGTGCGCCAGGTGTTGTAAGCCATCAGCAACATGCCGCTGAGGAAGATCGCACCGCCCACCAACCGCACGATGAAGCCAGGGTGGCTGGCCACCAGGGTTTCGACGAAGGAGTAGGTCAAGGTGCCGTCTTCGTTGACCGCACGCCACATCAGGCCCTGGGCAATGCCGTTGACCCACATCGAAGCGATGTAGAGCACGGTGCCGATGGTGGCCAGCCAGAAGTGCGCGTTGATCAGGCCAAGGCTGTACATCTGCTCGCGGCCGAAGATTTTCGGAATCATGTGGTACAGCGCGCCGATGGAAATCATCGCCACCCAGCCGAGGGCGCCGGCGTGTACGTGGCCGATGGTCCAGTCGGTGTAGTGGGAGAGGGCGTTGACCGTCTTGATGGCCATCATCGGCCCTTCGAAGGTCGACATGCCGTAGAAGGCCAGAGAGACCACGAGGAAGCGCAGAATCGGGTCGCTGCGCAACTTATGCCAGGCGCCCGAGAGGGTCATCATGCCGTTGATCATGCCGCCCCAGCTGGGTGCCAGCAGTACCAGCGACATCACCATGCCCAGCGACTGTGCCCAGTCCGGCAGCGCGGTGTAGTGCAAGTGGTGGGGGCCGGCCCAGATGTACAGGGTGATCAGCGCCCAGAAGTGCACGATGGACAAACGATAGGAGTACACCGGACGCTCGGCCTGCTTGGGCACGAAGTAATACATCATCCCCAGGAAGCCGGCGGTGAGGAAAAAGCCCACGGCGTTATGCCCATACCACCACTGCACCATGGCATCCGTCGCACCGCCGTAGAGGGAGTAGGACTTGGTCAGGCTGACCGGGATTTCCAGGTTGTTGACGATATGCAGGATGGCCACGGTGATGATGAACGCACCGAAGAACCAGTTGCCCACGTAGATGTGCTTGGTGTTGCGCTTCATCACCGTGCCGAAGAACACGATGGCGTAGGCCACCCAGACAATGGTGATGAGGATGTCGATCGGCCATTCCAGCTCGGCGTATTCCTTGGAGCTGGTGTAACCCAGCGGCAAGGTGATCGCCGCCAGGAGGATGACCAACTGCCAGCCCCAGAAGCAGAACGCGGCGATTTTTGGCGCGAACAGCTGCGTCTGGCAGGTACGCTGCACCGAGTAGAACGAGCTGGCGAACAGCGCGCAGCCACCAAAGGCGAAAATGACTGCGTTTGTATGCAATGGACGCAGTCTTCCGAAGCTGGTCCAGGGCAAATCGAAATTGAGTGCAGGCCAAACCAATTGGGCGGCGAGAAAAACCCCGAGCCCCATGCCGACGATGCCCCACACCACCGTCATAATGGCGAATTGGCGGACCACCTTGTAGTTATAGGCGGTACTTAAAGTAGTGTTCATGGTTCCCCATCCACGGTTCAACCCAAGCAAATGCGGCACTTGGGCTGGAGTTATAGGCAGACTAAAAAGCGAGGCAAGCATGGGCAAAGAGCACAAGGCCAGTATTGACGGGGATCAATGGGCGCAGTGTGTGCGCGAGCGAGGCTGGTTGTGGGATGCCGCGACCGTGGCTATCGCACGCAAACCTGTGACGCTGATCCTGGCCCACGGCGCCGGTGCACCGATGGACTCATCCTTCATGAACGACATGGCTGCACGCCTTGCCGGGCATGGTGTGAACGTGTTGCGCTTCGAGTTCCCGTACATGGCTCAACGCCGCGTGGACGGCGGTAAACGCCCGCCGAACCCGGCGCCGAAACTGCTCGAATGCTGGCGTGAGGTGTATGCCGAGGTGCGACGTCATGTCGCTGGGAAGCTGGCGGTTGGCGGCAAGTCCATGGGCGGGCGCATGGCCAGTTTGTTGGCAGATGAGTTGGGGGCTGACGGGCTGGTGTGTTTGGGTTATCCGTTTTATGCGGTGGGCAAGCCGGAAAAACCTCGGGTCGAACATCTGGCCGGGTTGAAGGTGCCGACGTTGATTGTGCAGGGCGAGCGCGATGCGCTGGGCAATCGGGCGACGGTGGAGGGGTATGTGTTATCGCCGAGCATCGACGTGATGTGGCTGGTGGCGGGGGATCATGATTTGAAGCCGTTGAAGGCTTCGGGGTTTAGTCATGAGCAGCATTTGGAGGCGGCTGCGGTGAAAGTGGCTGATTTTTTGGGCGGCTGTTAGGGGCCCATCGCAGGCAAGCCAGCTCCCACATTTTGAATTGTGAATACCTTCAAATGTGGGAGCTGGCTTGCCTGCGATAGCGATTTACCGGTTAAAACGCTCTACCAGCGAATACTGGGTATTGGCCGTATGCGTGAGCTCTTCACTCAATTGCGCCGAGTTCATGGCCTGCTCCGAGGTCTGGTCCGCCAACAGCGCAATCGTGCTGATGTTGCGGCTGATCTCTTCGGCCACTGCGCTTTGCTCTTCGGTCGCGGCGGCAATCTGCGTGGTCATGTCAGTGATATTGGCCACCGCCTCACTGATGCCCACCAACGCCTGATCCGCCTCCATCACCCGCGCCACACCTTCTTCAGCCTGGCGATGCCCGGCGTCCATGGTTTGCACGGCCGCCGCTGCGGTGTGTTGCAGCTTGGCGATCAGCGTATGGATCTGCCCGGTGGACTCGGCGGTGCGCTGCGCCAGTTGGCGAACTTCGTCAGCCACCACCGCAAAACCTCGGCCCATCTCACCGGCGCGCGCCGCTTCGATGGCCGCGTTCAGTGCCAGCAGGTTGGTCTGGTCGGCAATGCCTTTGATCACATCGACCACGCCGCCGATTTCATCGCTGTCCTTGGCCAGTTGGGTGACGGTCACACCTGTCTCGCCCACGGCCACCGACAGGCGCTGGATCGCCTCGCGGGTTTCCCCGGCGATGTCGCGGCCGCGACCGGTCAGGCGATTGGCTTCCTGGGTGGCGTCCGCCGTGCGCTGTACATGGCTGGCGACTTCCTGAGTGGTCGCTGCCATCTGGTTGACCGCCGTGGCCACCTGCTCGGTTTCCACGCGCTGGCGTTCCAGGCCGCTGGAGCTGTTATGCGCCAGGGTGTTGGACCGCGCCGCTTGGTCGTTGAGGTGCTCGGCCGTGTCCTGCAAACGTGTCAGACAGGTCTTCAAGCGCGCTTCCTGGCTGAGAATCGACATCTCCAGCCGCGCCTGGGCGCCCCGGCTGTCGGTGTACATCTGCGCGATCAGCGGGTCAGACGTGGTTTGTTCGGCCAAACGCAGCAAACGCTTGAGACCGCGCTGCTGCCAACTCAGGCCCAACAGACCCAGTGGCACCGACAGGCCCGCCGCCAGGGCAAAGCCCCAGTGGGAGTTGAGCGATGCACCGATCATGAAGCTCAGCTGGCTGACCAGGATAAACGGCAGCCAGTCCTGCAACACCGGCAGCCACTTGTCGCGCTGCGGTACGGCCGACTTGCCCTGGTTGATGCGTTGATAGAGCGCTTCGGCCCGGCGGATCTGCTCGGCGGTGGGCTTGATGCGCACCGATTCGTAGCCGATCACCTGGTTGCCATCGAAGACCGGTGTCACATAGGCGTTAACCCAGTAGTGATCGCCGGTCTTGCAGCGGTTCTTGACGATGCCCATCCATGGCAAGCCTTGTTTGAGCGTGGACCACATGTGCGCGAACACCGCAGGCGGAACATCCGGGTGACGCACCAGGTTGTGCGGCGCTCGGACCAGTTCGTCGCGGGTGAACCCACTGATTTCGACAAAAGCGTCGTTGCAGTAGGTAATGACCCCTTTGGCATCCGTGGTGGAGATCAACCGTTGCTGAGCGGGGAAGGTACGTTCGCGCTGGGTAACGGGTTGGTTATTACGCATGGTTGTTCAATCCGCAAGGCTTTCAGGGGTTATCGGCGCTTGCGGGCTTTTATTTAACTTATTTTTGCAATAATCAGCCGGCCAGCATCGGGTAGGTGAACAGCCCGAAGTGAAGCAGGTTCAGCCCGAAGTGCGTGGCAATTGCCGCGCCCAACCCGCCAAAGCGATAAGCCAGGCCATAACCGACCCCGGCGATGCTTGCCAGCAATACCCAGTGCCAACCTGCGCCCAGGTGCACCAAACCAAATAACAGCGAGGCCAGCAGCAGCGCCACATGCTCGCCGTAAGGCAGGTGTTTGAAGCGCTCGCTCAGGCCGCCCTGGATATAGCCACGAAACAGCGCCTCTTCAACCAGGGTCACCAGCAGCAGGTTGTTCAATACCCACAACCACGCCTGTTCCGGCCATTTGGGCGCCCAACTGATCATCCCCAGCAACATTGCGCCGCCCAATGCTGCGACTGCCGTCAGGGTCAAGGCCAGCGCCGTGACGCAGATCGACAGGCGCAATGACCTGCGTGCCACGATCCAGGGGCAGGCCAGCAGCAGCCAGAAGCCGATCAACGGTTTGTCCTGGTTGAGGTACATCGAGAAGGGCACCGAATCAGGCGTAAAGCGTTGAGGCGCGATACCACGGCCGTTGTAGAAGCCTGGCAGCCAATGCATCGCCAGACCCAGCGCCAGCACGATAAACAGGCCGTGCCCGACGTAACGCGCCCACGGGTTGCGTTGCTGGCGCACGGCGTAACCTGCGATCAGCAACATGACCACGGAGACCGCCGCCAGCATGCCCAGTTGCCCGTAGGTCAGGGCCAGTACATAGCCAATGGAAAGCAGCACGAGGTACAGCCAGGGCAGAGCAAACATGTGAAATCCTTGAAAAAAACCGGCCAGCATTATAACGACCGGTTTTCGTTGCAGGCATGAAAACTCTGCCACGCAAACGCTTGGGTGAAATGATTGCAAAACCGGTTGGCGGCTGGTTATAGTTCCCGGGTCTTTATCCATTCAAAAAGATCAGCACATGCCAGCTTCCCAGCGCATAGCGGTAGTCGATTCAGCGGTCAACGCTGTGGTCGTGCCGTGTGGGAACAAGCAGCCTGCGCAGATCAGTCACTACCCCCCGCCTGTCAGTAGCACGCCGGTGTACGCAGTCGTATCACCGCCGGGTGTTGGCATTTCGGGCTGATCAGCGAATCGCTGTTCCCGTCTGCCCGCCTGAAAAAAACCATTGAATCTCAGCGTCTGCTGAATCGGCTTTTTTTGCCTGATGACAGGTGGTAACCATGTCTGTTTTTTCGAAACAATCCGTGGCCGCGGCGGCCTCGACGAGCCTGTTTGTCCTGCTGTGGAGCAGCGGGGCGATTTTCTCCAAGTGGGGCCTGGCCCATGCTTCGCCCTTTGCCTTCTTATTGATCCGTTTTGCCATCGCCCTGGCGGGCCTGGTGATCCTGGTGCCGATCCTCAAGCTGAAACTGCCGCGCCCCGGCAAACCCATGCTGTACGTGGCGGCGACCGGCCTGGTGTTGTTGGGGGCGTATCAGATTTTCTACCTGCTGGCGCTGGACCTCAAAGTCACGCCAGGGATGATGGCCACCATCATGGGCGTGCAGCCGATCCTCACGGTGGTACTGATGGAGCGTCAGCGCTCGCTAAGCCGGTTGTTCGGCCTGGGGCTGGGGTTGGCGGGGTTGATCATGGTGGTCTATCAGGGCATCGGGCTGTCGCGTATGTCCCTGGCCGGGATGCTGTTCGGCTTGCTGGCGCTGGCCAGCATGACGCTCGGTTCGATCATGCAAAAACGTATCACCGACAACCCGTTGGGCACGCTGCCGGTGCAGTACGTGGCGGGGCTGCTGCTGTGCGCGGTGTTTGTGCCGTTCCAGCCGTTCCACTTTGAGCAAAGCGCCAGCTTTTATCTGCCGGTGCTGTGGATGGGGCTGGTGGTGTCCTTGCTGGCGACGCTGCTGCTGTATCGACTGATCGCGCGTGGCAATCTGGTGAATGTCACCAGCCTGTTTTACCTGGTACCGGCGGTAACGGCAGTGATGGATTACCTGATTTTTGGCAATCGGCTGGCGTTGTTGAGCGTGCTGGGGATGGGGTTGATCATTGTCGGGTTGGGGTTTGTGTTTCGCAGAAGCTGAGCCGGACACTGACCATTGAATCGGTGCTGGCGGGGCTCGCCAAAACGAGCCCCGGCAGCGCGCGATTCATGCTCGGCTGAGGGGCGTGGCCAAAGTCTGTGCCATCTGCTTCACGTACTCGCGCAGTTCCGGGACGGCGGTGGCCTCCCAGTCGCGCGCCTGGAGGAAGGGGCCGACGTAATACAGCCAGTCTGACGGTGCTGCATGGCAATCAAGCAGCGCGCCGGACGGTGCGATAGCCATGCCGGTGCCGAGCGCGTCAGGCACCAGCAGGCCATCAGCCCGCAGGGACTTGAGCAGCGGGTCGTCCAATTGACGCAGGTCCAGTGCTGGCGTTGTGCAATTGATCACCGCTTTGACTTCCAGCTGTTCTTCGACGCGGGTACCACGACGGCGTACGCAAACGCTCACGCTGCCTGGGTTTGAGGTGTAGCCGACGATGCGACCGGCCATCAGCTTGAGTTTGCCACTGGCCAGTTCCTCCTGCATGCGTGCCCCCGGTTGTGGGGCGCAACGATGGCGATGGGCATCCCAGTAGGGGCGTACATGTCGCAGGAAACGCAGGCGTTCATTAAGTGGCAAGGCGTGCCACAGTTGCCGGGTGGCAGATCTCAGCCCGCCGATGATATCTCGCCAGTCTCCGCCCGCTTGCGCATGCTGGCGAATCGCATCACGCACTGCGCGTACGTAGTGACGCACCCTGCAATCGCTGAGCATGTGCTGTGCCAGCCCTTCGTCGTAGTCGGGGTGCGCGTTCAGTTCGCGGTGGGGCTGTGGCAGCAGACCACGGCGTGACACGGCTTGAATAGAGCCGGTGTGCCCGCGGTCGCGCAGGTCGAGTACCACATCCAGCATCGTCAGCCCGCTACCGATCAGGAAGACCGGGTCGTTCGTGCCGATACGATCGAGTGCGCCGGGCTGCCATGGGTCGTGTACATAGCCTGGGCTTTCATAGAACGGTCGATATTCGGGAGCAATGGATGGCGCTTGGCGCGCACAACTGCCAATGCTCAAAACGATGGCGTCGGCCCGGTAATGTTCGCCGTTATCCATCAACAGCAGGCCACCCTGAGCATTTGGCTGAGGGATTATCTTGACCACTTCCCCAATCACTTCCTGCAACTGGCAACCGGGCGCCGCGTTGTCGGACGCCTGTTGCAGCAGTGCTTGCAAGTAATCACCGTAAAGGCGTCGCTGCGCAAAGAGCGCGGGAGTAGCGTCGGGATGGCTGCGTTTTATGTAGTCATAAAAGCTATCGTCTTCGCCGGCCAGCGCATTCATCCTGCCGGCCGGCACGTTAAGTACGTGCGCGCGTGCCTGCGTGCTGTAGGCGATACCCCGAGCCATGCTGCCTGGCCGGCTGATCAGCAGGATTTTCAGCGGTGTGGCCGGCGGGTGGCGCAGCAAATGCACAGCCAGCGTCGAACCGCAGAAGCCTGCGCCGATAATCGCGAGGGTCTTGGTAATCATTCCAGCTCCAGTTTCAACGCGGCTCATATTTTATTTGACAAAGTAGTTCTAATACTCTTTTGAGTTGTGTAGCGTCGACCGAAGGGTTGTTATGAGCGCAATAATGAAGTGGTTCCGGTACGTCATCCAGCACGTAACTGCCGCTATTGAGCGTTCGTTGATATAGATCAGTTGGTACGCATACTCGAAGTTGTCGACGCATCATAACTGAATATGAACTATACCTTTCGCGCTGATGACTGCGCAGTGAGTTGGGCGGTGCGCGCTGCCGGACGCAGTGGTGCGCAGTCGTTCGTCGGGCTAGTTGGCGGCGTTGGAACTTGGGCGTATCAGCGTTGTCCGCAGCCGGCCTGAAACCGTCGGTTGGCACGGCAAAAATGCAAGTGGCGGGCTGGCGGTGCAAGGCCCCATCTTAGAGCGCTGTGGCAGGTTCAGCATGCTTGACCGTCGGTCACAAGTAAGATTGCTCTTACAGTCCAATACTGTAATAATTCCGACCTTATTGCGGCCAATATCCTACCTCCCTGCAGGATATGTAGTACATCTCAAAGGGATATCGTGTCTATTTTCACATCGCGTAGCCTTTCCAATGCTCTGCCGAACGACGTTTGCCTGGCAAACGTCGCGGTTTTGATGTGCTCGTACAATGGGGAGACGTTCCTTGCGGACCAGCTCGACTCCATTGAGCGGCAGAGCTACCGTGGCTGGACGTTAGTCATTTCGGATGACGGCTCCAAAGATGGCTCCTCGGCGATCTTTCAGCAGTACTGCAATCGCTGGGGCAGCGACCGCTTGAGCGTGGTGCGCGGTCCGCAAAAGGGCTTTGTTGCCAATTTTCTTTCGTTGACGTGTCGCGCCGACATCCAGGCCGATTATTTTGCCTGGTGTGATCAGGACGATATCTGGAACGAAGATAAACTGCAGGTGGCCGTTGAGTGGCTGCAGAGCCAGCCTTCGGATGTGCCGGCCCTTTACTGTGGCCGCACGCAGCTGGTCAGTGACTCGGGCGTTGCACTGGGTTTTTCACCGCGGTTTTCCTTGCCTCCGCACTTCTCGAACGCACTCGTTCAGAGCATTGCGGGCGGCAATACCATGGTGTTCAATCAGGCCGCTCGCAAGCTGATCATGGAGGCGGGCGCGGATGTCGTCGTCCCCTCTCATGATTGGTGGGCGTATCAACTCGTTACGGGCGCGGGAGGTATCGTTCACTACGATCCCGAGCCTAGAATGCAGTACCGCCAGCATGATGAAAATCTGATTGGCAGCAACTCCAACTGGGCCGCACGCCTGGTTCGGCTGCGGATGATCTTTCAAGGACGTTTTTACGAGTGGAACGAACAGAACATTCGTGCCCTCGAAGCCATGGAGCATCGTCTTTGTGAAGAACATCGAACGACGCTTGCGCGCTTTAAAGGTGCACGCAGTCAAACGTTATTTAGACGAGTGCTGGGGTTCTGGTCTGCCGGTTTATATCGGCAGACGTTCATGGGGAACCTCGGGCTAATTTTTGCAACACTACTGAAAAAGATCTGACTCAATGACTATCTTAGTAACCGGCGGTGCGGGCTTTATCGGTGCAAACTTCGTATTGGACTGGGTAGCTCAGACAGATGAGCCGGTCATTAACCTGGATAAGCTGACGTATGCCGGCAATCTGGAGAACCTCAGCTCGATCGAGGGTGACAAGCGCCATGTGTTCGTACAGGGCGATATCGCCGATACCCAACTGGTCCAGCGCTTGCTCGCAGAGCACCAGCCGCGCGCGATCCTGAACTTCGCTGCCGAGTCGCATGTCGACCGTTCTATCCATGGCCCGGAAGACTTTATCGAGACTAACGTCGTCGGTACTTTCCGTCTGCTGGAAGCGGTACGTGCCTACTGGAAAGGCCTGGAAGGCGAAGCGCAGCAGTCCTTCCGTTTCCTGCACGTGTCGACTGACGAAGTCTACGGTTCCCTGGCCAAGGACGACCCCGCGTTCACCGAAACTCACCAGTACGAGCCAAACAGCCCTTACTCGGCGAGCAAGGCCGCGAGCGACCATCTGGTCCGCGCCTATCACCATACCTATGGTCTGCCGGTGCTGACGACCAATTGCTCGAACAACTATGGTCCTTACCATTTCCCGGAAAAACTGATTCCGCTGATGATCGTCAACGCACTGGCGGGTAAAGCGCTGCCGGTGTACGGCGATGGTCAGCAAATTCGTGACTGGCTGTACGTAAAAGACCACTGCAGCGCCATCCGCCGTGTACTGGAAGCCGGCACTGTGGGCGAGGTCTACAACGTCGGTGGCTGGAACGAGAAACCGAACCTGGATATCGTTCACACGGTGTGTGCGCTGCTCGACGAACTGCGCCCCCAAGCGGACGGCAAGCCTTACAGCGATCAGATCGCTTACGTGACCGATCGCCCGGGCCATGACCGCCGCTATGCCATCGACGCGCGCAAACTGGAGCGTGAGTTGGGCTGGAAGCCGGCTGAAACCTTCGAAACCGGTATCCGCAAGACCGTCGAGTGGTACCTGGATAACCAGGGTTGGGTCAGCAATATCCAATCCGGCTCGTACCGCGAGTGGGTTGAAAAGAACTACGCCGAGCGTACGGCATGAAGATCCTTCTGCTTGGCAAAAATGGCCAAGTGGGATGGGAACTCCAACGCAGCTTGGCCCCTTTGGGCCAAGTGCTGGCGCTCGACTCCAAAAGCCAGGACTACTGCGGCGACCTCAACGACCTGCAAGGCCTGGCCGCCACCGTGCAGCGCTTTGCGCCTGACGTGATCGTCAATGCCGCCGCCTACACTGCCGTCGACAAGGCCGAAAGCGAGCCTGCCCAGGCCCTGCGTGTGAACGCAGAAGCCCCGGCAGTGCTGGCCGCCGAAGCGCTGAAGCTGAATGCGTTGCTGGTGCACTATTCCACCGACTACGTGTTTGCCGGCACCGGCGACACGCCGTGGCTGGAAACCGACCCGGTCGGCCCGCTGAGCGTCTACGGTTCGACCAAGCTGCAAGGCGAGCAGGCCATCCAGGCCAGCGGCTGTGCGCACCTGATCTTCCGTACCAGCTGGGTCTACGCCGCGCGCGGCAACAACTTCGCCAAGACCATGCTGCGCCTGGCCCGCGAGCGCGACAGCCTGAACGTGATTGACGACCAGTTCGGCACGCCCACCGGCGCCGATCTGCTGGCCGACATCACCGCCCACGCTATCCGCACCCTGGGTTCGAACCCGCATCTGAGCGGGGTTTATCACCTGGCAGCAGCAGGCGAGACCACCTGGCACCGTTATGCCCGTTTCGTGCTGGAACAGGCGCAAGCGGCCGGCGTGCAGCTCAAGGTCGAACCGGCAAGCGTAGGCGCAATCACCACCGCCGCGTACCCCACGCCCGCCCAGCGCCCTGGCAATTCCCGACTCAACACTCAAAAACTGCAGAATGCCTTCTCACTGCGCTTGCCTCAATGGCAGGACGGCGTGGCACGGATGCTCGTAGAAATTCTAGAGAAATGAACATGCTAAAACGTAAAGGCATTATTTTGGCCGGTGGTTCAGGCACCCGTCTGCACCCTGCAACCTTGGCGATTTCCAAGCAATTGCTGCCTGTCTACGACAAGCCGATGATCTACTACCCGCTGACCACGCTGATGCTGGCGGGGATTCGCGACATTCTGATCATCTCCACGCCGCAGGACACCCCGCGTTTTGAACAGCTATTGGGTGACGGCAGCAACTGGGGCTTGAATATTTCCTACGCCGTACAGGCGTCCCCGGATGGCTTGGCGCAGGCGTTCATCATTGGCGAAGACTTTATTGGCAACGATCTGTCGGCGCTGGTGCTGGGTGACAACATTTACCACGGCCACCACTTCAACCAATTGCTCTCAAGTGCAATGGCGCGTGAAGAAGGTGCCAGCGTGTTTGCCTACCACGTGAATGACCCTGAGCGTTACGGGGTTGTGGATTTCGATGCGCAAGGTAAAGCGCTCAGCCTGGAGGAAAAACCTCTCAAGCCGAAATCGAACTACGCCGTTACTGGCCTGTACTTCTACGATCAACAAGTGGTTGATATTGCTAAAAGCATCAAGCCTTCACCCCGTGGAGAGCTGGAAATCACTGACCTCAACCGCATTTATCTTGAGCAGGGCAGCCTGTCTGTAGAAATTATGGGTCGCGGTTATGCATGGCTGGATACCGGCACGCACGAGTCTCTGTTGGAAGCGAGCAGCTTCATTGCCACGCTTGAGCATCGCCAGGGCCTCAAGGTGGCCTGCCCGGAAGAAATCGCTTTCAGGCAAGGATGGATTGGTAGCGAGCAGCTCGAAAAGCTTGCTGCTCCGCTTTTAAAAAATGGCTATGGCCAATACCTGCAACGTATTTTGCGAGAGAAGATTTACTGATGAAAGCCACACCATTAGCCATATCTGACGTCGTATTGTTTGAGCCGAAGGTATTTGGTGATGATCGTGGCTTTTTCTTTGAAAGCTTCAACAGCGCGCAGTTTTCAGCAGCGGTTGGCAGAGAAGTCACGTTTGTTCAGGACAATCACTCGCGGTCGGTGAAAAACGTATTGCGAGGGCTGCATTACCAGGTCCAACAACCGCAAGGTAAGTTGGTGAGAGTCGTTGCGGGCGAAGTATTTGATGTTGTAGTCGATATCCGTAAATCCTCGCCCACGTTCGGCCAGTGGGTGGGGGAGGTGTTGTCCGCAGAAAACAAGCGTCAGCTATGGGTGCCTGAAGGGTTTGCCCATGGCTTCGTCGTGCTCTCGGAGTTTGCAGAGTTTCTGTACAAGACCACGGACTATTATGCCCCTGCACATGAGCGCTGCATCGCGTGGAACGATCCGGCGTTGGGCATTCGCTGGCCGGTGACTGGAGAGCCAGCACTTTCTGGTAAAGATCAGCAAGGCGCACTGTTAAGCGATGCTGAGGTGTTTGCCTGATGCAATTGCACTCGATATCCCCTAAGGCGCTCGTCAAGAGCGTTTGGAGCAATCGCAGCTTGATCAAAGCCATGATCAAGCGGGAAGTTATTGGCCGCTACAAAGGTTCGTTTCTGGGGATCTTTTGGTCTTTCTTCAACCCGGTTTTGATGTTGGCCGTTTATACGTTCGTGTTCAGCGTGATCTTCAAGGCGCGTTGGAGTGGTGGCACTGACTCAAAGACCGAATTTGCTTTGGTACTGTTCGGTGGCCTGATGGTTTTCAACCTGTTCGCTGAGTGCGTTAACCGCGCACCCGGGGTGATTTTGGCGAACGCAAACTACGTGAAGAAAGTGGTATTCCCGCTGGAGATTCTTCCTTGGGTAAACCTGGGTTCTGCGATGTTTCATTTCGTGGTCAGCCTTAGCGTTTGGTTGATTGCCTACCTCTGCCTCTTTGGGGTGCCGCACCTAACGGCATTGATGTTGCCGATCATCATGCTGCCTTTGATATTTCTTGTGATGGGGCTCTCCTGGGGCTTGGCCTCGTTGGGCGTGTACCTGCGCGACGTTAGCCAGTTCATCGGCATTTTGACGACGGTATTGATGTTCCTGTCGCCGATTTTTTATCCTTCCAGCGCCTTGCCCCAGCAGTACGCGCATATCCTTTTGCTCAACCCGCTCACGCCGGCGGTTGAGGGTGTGCGAGACGTGTTGTTTTGGGGACGGCTGCCCGATATGAAGGTGCTGTCCTTATATATGGCGGGGTCGGCATTATTTGCATGGTTAGGCTTTGCCTGGTTTCAAAAGACGCGGAAGGGGTTTGCTGATGTCCTCTGATATAGCTATTCACGTTGAGGGCCTCAATAAGTGCTACCACATTTATGACAAGCCTCATGACCGATTGAAACAGATGCTGATGCGCGGTCGCCGCCAATACTTCAAAGAGTTTTGGGCGTTGCGTGACGTGTCGTTTGAGATCAAGAAAGGCGAGACGGTCGGTATCATTGGGCGTAATGGCAGTGGTAAGTCCACATTGCTGCAGATGATCTGCGGCACGCTTAACCCTACCAGCGGCACTGTCCTGACCAACGGTCGAATTGCCGCATTGCTGGAGTTGGGCGCGGGGTTCAATCCCGAGTTCACCGGCCGCGAAAACGTCTATATGAATGGCGCTATCCTGGGGTTGAGCGAAGACCAAGTCGACGCGCGCTTTGAAGAAATTGCCTCGTTCGCAGATATCGGCGACTTCATCGAACAACCGGTCAAAACTTACTCCAGCGGTATGTTCGTCCGCTTGGCATTTGCTTCGAATATCATGTCCAAGCCTGAAATCATGATCGTCGATGAAGCGCTGTCTGTAGGCGACATGAACTTCCAGGCCAAATGCATGACCGCATTGACCCGTATCCAGGACAACGGCGCCACGATCCTCTTCGTCAGCCATGACGTAGGTTCGGTAAAAAGCCTATGCTCACGTGGTGTTTATCTTGAGCGCGGCAAGGTTGTAACGGTCGGACCGGCAGCGGACGTTGCTGAGCGTTACATCCGTACGATGCAGGAAGAAATGAACGCCGAGCATCGAAAGCAGGCACGTGTGCCTGGTCTTCCGAATGATATGGCTGGACAGTCAAGCCAGCAGATCACGCCTAAGGATGAACTCAACTTCAAACGCTCCCAAGAGTTCGAGACCAGGGTGGCGCAATTCCGCTTTGGCAGTGGTGAAGTAAAGTCGACCTGCGTTGAGTTGGTCGATACCGATGGTAATGACTTGGTTTTTGTTGAATTCAACCAAGATGTGGTCGTTAAAGTGTATTTTGAAGCCTATGCCGAAAAAGAACTTTCAGTCAATATTAGTATTTTTGATGACAAGAAAAACAATATTATCGGCTGCGGCTTTCCACACATTGATCAGCCTTATCTAGTCACTAAGCAAGGCTCGAGATATTTGGCGGAGTACGCGCTGAAATTGCCGCTGCAGGAAGGCAATTACTCACTGCGAGTGAATATTTCATCGACCATTGTCGAGAACGAAACTGCTGAGTTTATTGACGTCGTCAGTGATGCAGTTGTATTCAGGGTAGGACGTTGGGAAAAGGCCAGGGTGTGGTCAAAAGTGCACGGATTCTCGCAGCTGAAATTGCATGAGTTTGAGGTGTGATATGCCGAAAAGTCCGCGTCTGAACGGTTTTCCTGTTTCAGCGTACCCAATGACGTCGCACGTTGATTATACCGAATATGAATAACGCATTTATAATTGGTACCGGCCGTTGTGGCACAACGTATCTGGCACAAGTACTCAATGCACATTCACAGGTGTGTGTTCCACCTGAGATGCAGTGCATTTTTGAGTACGATACGAACGGCAGTCGATTTTATGAAAATATTGCATTGGGCGCGATAGGGGATGCAGCGGTCGCAGCGGATCTGCTCGAGCGTTGCTGCCCCCACGACCTTGCGCGGTTTTTCAATTATCGCGAGTACTGCGAGGGATTGAAGTATCCGCTGCGTTCGATGCAGGATTTTTTTGCTGGTTATTATGATGCGATTGCTAAATCCCATAATAAAAAAATACTGATCGAGCAAACGCCTTGGTACGGTCAGCGTTTGGACATCATGACGCGGGTGTTTCCCGACGCCAAGTTTATACATGTCGTAAGGGATGGCAGGGACGTTGCGCTGTCGTTTGCACGTACGCCGTGGTGGTTCAAAAAGGCCGAGCTGAATCTGGCACGCTGGGCGAATGAGATCAAAAAGATAGCTGCGGATGCGGCTGCCTTGCTGTCTGCCGAAAACTACCTGGTTGTTAAATACGAAAACCTGGTGGCCGACACGCATGCTGAAGTGTTGCGCATCTGTAATTTTCTGGGTATTACCCTGGAGTCCTCTCAGTTGGACCCGGCAGGTTATATAGACTACGACAGCTATTGCCGATTCGATATGGAGAATCTTTCATCCACGGCGTATTTGAACTGGAAGAAAGGCAAAGGCTCTTCATCTTCTTTTCAAGGCAGTGCCTACGCGTGGAAGAAAGATAAAGTCTCGCAGTTTCAGAATGTTCCTGAACGCATCAAAGAGTCGTTGACTCTGTTCGGTTACGACGTTTCCGATGATGCAGATGATACGCAGCAGAGCCAGTCTTCCAATTATAACGTGAAGGTCTATCTAGCGACGCTGGAAGCAAAGGTGGCTGATCTTTGTGAAACAGTCGCAGGTAGAGAGCTGACAATCAATGATCAGTCAGTGCATATTCGCAGTATTGAATCAGAGCTATCGATACGCGCCCAGCGTATTGCAGAATTTGAGCAAGAGTTAACCGCACGTGGCCAGCATATAGCGGGTCTGGCCAGTACGATTGATGATCAGATCAAGCACATCACCGGGCTCGACAGTGAGCTGTCGAATCGCGCCAAGCGGCTTGCCGATTTTGAGGCCGAGCTGAAGGCGCGCACGCAGCATATCGCGGGTTTGAACCAGGCCATTGAGGACTTGACGCACTCCATCGAAGATCACGAGGCCGATCGGTTGGCCCATATCCGCCAAGAAGCCGACATGACTGTCGAGTTGTCAGCGCGAGGCGAACATATATCCAATCTTAATCAGCTCATTGATGACCAGACAAAATATATTGCTGAACTGGTGGCTGAGCTGGCGATGAGAGCGGAACAATACGCTGCATATGAAGCTGAAGTCATCGCATGTGCTGAGCGTAAAGCGGTGTTGGAGAAAGCGTTAGTCGACCAGGCACAACAGGTTCAGCACCTCGATGCCGAACTCTTGCTATGTGGTGAACGGTTGGCTGAATATGAAACCGCTGCTGCCTCGCTAAAGAGTCACCTCGCTGAACTTAACGATACTGTGAGCGCTCAGGAGCAGCGCATCCATAAGCTGGATGCTGCTCTGTTGAACGCTGGGGATCAACACACGTTGCTCCAACAGGCTTTGCGGTCACGTGAAGACGATATAGCCAAGCTCGATGCGAACGTCAATCAGCAGGCAATACAGATCAGTGAGTTGTCGGCCGACCTGTCTAGACGCGTAGACCATATAAATGAATTAGAAGAAGAAAAAGGTGTTCAGAACGCTGAAATTCGCGCACTGGAAAATAATATTCTGACACAGCAAGCCCGTATCATTGAGTTAACCACTGACGCTCTACGCATGAAAGAAGCTCTTGATCAACTGAATGCGTCCTGGTGCGGCAGGCTTCAAGCTTTTCGGCAAAAACTTCATAAATAATTTATCGGAATATTATGAACATCACCGTAACAAAACCATTCATCCCGCCGTTCGCAGAGTTTCAGAGCTATCTGTCTGGTATTTGGGCGCGAGAATGGCTGACCAATAACGGACCGTTGGTTAATGAGCTTGAAATTGAGCTGAAGAAAAATCTCGGTGTCGAAAAGCTGTTGTTCTTGAGTAACGGTACTGTCGCCCTGCAAATTGCGATCCGTGCCTTGGACCTGAAGGGTGAGGTAATTACCACACCCTTCAGCTACGTGGCGACGACCTCAAGCATTGTATGGGAGCACTGCTTGCCGGTGATGGTTGATATTTGCCCAGACACTCTGAATATCGACCCCGCTAAGATTGAAGCTGCTATCACGGATAAAACATCCGCGATTCTGGCGACCCATGTGTTTGGTAACCCATGCGATGTCGAGGCGATCGAGGCTATTGCAAAGAAGCATAATTTACACGTGATTTATGACGCCGCGCACGCGTTCGGTACAACCTATAAGGGCCGCTCGTTACTTGCATATGGCGATATTGCCACCTGCAGTTTTCATGCAACAAAGTTGTTTCACACCATCGAAGGTGGTGCCGTCGTTGCGAACGACGCTAAATTGATCAAGCGCTTGGCGATGATGCGTAACTTTGGGCACTCTTCCGCGACTGAATTTGGCGACATCGGTATTAATGGCAAGAACTCCGAAGTGCATGCGGCCATGGGGCTGTGTAACTTAAAGTATGTGGACAGCATCCTTGCGCAACGCAAGCTACTTTCGCAGCGCTATCTTTTGAATTTGAAAGAGTGTGGATTTTCGTATCAAAAAGTGGCTGATGATACGGTTTATAATCATGCCTATTTTCCGGTTATTCTGGAGAACGAGGCAGCGGTGCTTGCCGTGCTCGAGTACTTAAACCTTCATAGTATTTACCCGCGTCGCTACTTTTATCCGTCGTTGTCTGAACTGCATTACGTAGAAGGGCAATCTGCGCCGATCGCTGAAGATATTTCCCGTCGTATTATTTGTTTGCCGCTGTACCACTCGCTGTCCCTTGAAGAGGTTGACATGGTGTGTGTATTGCTCAAGCAAGCATTCTGATCGCTCGGCACAGTGTTCGATAACTAGAAGTCAGTAAGAATTTTTTGTTTAGGGAGGGGAGCAAGATGAACACATACGGAATAGTGGGGGCAGGTGGCTACGGTCGAGAGGTTATTCCCCTTGTGGCTGCTCGCTTCAAGGAAGCGCTTTCTTCTGGCAGCGCCAAACTCTACTTCGTCGTGGAGGGCGCCGTAGAGGAATCTGAGATCAACGGATACTCTGTTATTTCTCTGGATGAGTTTTTGAGTCTTCCTGGTAACCGGTATTTTAGTATTGCCATTGGTCAGTCCGCAGTCAGGGAGCGAATTGCCGCTCTTTGCGAGGATCGTGGTGCAGAGGCATTCTCCGTATTTGCTGAAAATACCGTCATCCTCGATGCGAATGAAATTGCTGAAGGTGCGGTGCTTTCTCCTTTTGTGACAATTACTTCGAATGTGAAGATCGGTCGGCATTTTCACGCCAATATCTATTCTTACGTTGCCCACGATTGTGTCATTGGTGACTTCGTTACCTTCGCGCCATCGGTAAAATGCAACGGTAATGTCATTATTGAAGACCATGCTTACATCGGTACGGGGGCTTCTATTATTCAAGGTAAGAAGGGCAAGCCGTTGACGATTGGTCGTGGTGCCGTAGTGGGCATGGGCGCGGTAGTGACCAAGAGTGTAGCTGCTGGGGTGACGGTTGTTGGTAACCCTGCACGCCCACTCTCAAGAGAAGGATTGAGGAAGTGACAAGCATCAGTGGACACAACTTCGGTGGTTTGACTATTGATCAAATTGAAGTCGGCATGCAGGCTTTTTACTCCCACACCGTGACAGACGCCGATGTGAAGGCTTACGCAGGGTTGTCGGGTGATAATAACCCTGTGCATATGAGCGAAGAGTACGCAGAAAAGTCGCGATTTAAATCGCGTATTGCGCATGGCCTCTTTTCGGCCGGGTTCTTTTCCGCGTTATTTGGTACGCGCTTGCCTGGACCTGGGTGTGTCTACCTCTCGCAAAATCTTCGATTTAAGAAGCCTGTTTATCTGGGTGATACAGTCGTGGCTGAAATCTGCGTGACAAGCATTAATACCGCCAAGAAAATAGTGTCTTTTGATACATCGTGCAGTGTAAGAGGTAAGATCGTGATTGAGGGTGAGGCGGAAATTTACATTCCACGTCCTTCCGCCCGCTTGGAGAAAGTATAATGGAAGCTGTAACGTTTAAACTCTCTATTTTGTTGGTGACTTACAATCACGAGAAGTATATTCGTCAAGCGCTTGAAGCGCTGTTTAAGCAGGTTATCAACGGGCCGCTGCAGCTCGTTATTGCCGATGACGGCTCCAGTGATAATACGCTGAATATTATCAGGGAATTTGAAGGTACGGACCCACGGTTTACCTTTAAGTTCTTGGTCAATAATGGAAACTTGGGGATTACCAAAAACTACCAGCGGGGCTTCTCTGAGTGCTCCGGTGAGTATATTGCTGTCTTGGAAGGCGATGACTATTGGGTTAGCCCGAAGAAATTAGCAAGTCAGTTAGAGTTTCTTGAGCAGCACTGGGAGTGTTCCTTATGCTCGGTAAACTATCTGGTTTATGAAGAAGACCGCTCTCAGTTTACGCCTAGAGTGCCTGTTAGTTCGTCTTATCGCATCATTGGTGCCCGTGATCTGATCGCCGATAACTTGGTCGGCAACTTTTCAACGTGTATGTACCGCAAGAGCGCGTTGGACGAACTGCCACCTGCGTTGTTTGAAATGCGCTCTTATGATTGGATTGTCAATATCTGCGTCTCGCGGACGAGCTTGATCGGTTTCCTTGAGGAACCTATGTCGGTTTATCGCCTGCACTCGAATGGGGTGTGGACGCAGACTTCGCATATTAACAAGCTAAAAATTCAACTCGAAGTTATCCCCGCGTACAACGCTTTGACGAATAACGTATTTCATCTTGAGTTCGAAGTGTTGGCCAGTCGTTTGCGTCATGTGATTGCTTCGTCGCAGGTCGAAAGTGCTGTAGATGCGGTGGTTCAACCCGTCGTTAAGGCGTTGCCGCGTTTCATCGATTATATCCCTAACTTTATGATGCGCTTCTTGCGTGCGGTGATGCCTGACCGGTTCAAACGTATATTGCTCAAAGCCTTGTATAGGGAGAAGGTTTGATGAAGCCTACTGTATCCGTGATTATGCCGACGTATAATCATGCTGCATTTGTAGAGCAAGCTATCGCCAGCGTGCTTGCCCAGCGTGATGTCGATTTTGAGCTGATCATTTCTGATGACGGTTCAACGGATGGAACTCGTGAGGTTGTGGCCGCCATCAAGGATGAACGCATAACGTTTTTTCCTAATACGGTGAACCGTGGCGCCTGTGTGGTCACTAATGAGTTGATTAGTCACGCGTCTGGTGAATTCATCGCTCTTATTAACTCAGATGACTTTTGGGCCGAAGATGACAAGCTTGCCTATCAAGTAAATATCTTGCGCGAAAACCCGAAGATAGGTGCTTCTTTTGGTCGCGCGCGTTTTGTCGATAAAGCTGGCGAACCGATGGATAAAGCCTCCTTCCCGACAGGCTCGGTTTTTGATCAGGAGAATCGCTCGCAAGGATTGTGGTTACGTCGGTTTTTTGATCTGGGCAACTGCATTTGCCACCCGACTATGTTGATAAGGAAGGCGTGTTATGACGAGCTGGGCTTGTACAGTAACAGAATGCGCCAGCTGCCGGATTTTGAGATGTGGGTTAGGCTGGTCAAGCGATATGATATTCACATCTCTGAGCGAACGCTGATTAACTTCAGAATTATGCCGGGGGAGAATGCCAGCAGTCAAACTGCGAGTAACTCTATTCGAACAATTAACGAACACTACTTGATGGCTGAAACCTTCTTTGATGATGTTTCTGCCGAGGTATTGATTCAAGGGTTTGAGGATGTTCTTGTTTTCAAGGATGTCCCAACCAAAGAGCATCGGGATATCGAAAGTGCGCTGTTGTTGTTTAACTACAACCAGTGGCTAGGTGCGCCGTACAGAATGATAGGGTTGTTGAAATTTAATGGTCTTCTGAACAGTCCTGCTCACTTTGAGGTCTTGCAAAGAGATTATAAAATTGACGATCGTTGGTTCCAGGCGCAAATGGGCGATATCGATGTGCTACGCCCGAAGGTTGTGGCGATGATAGGTGAAAAAACCATTGGGCTCAGGCGAGTACTTAAAAAACTACTGAATTTTAAGTAACAGCTCATATTTCGATTTAAAGGAGAGTTTTATGCGTTATCTGTACCTTCCTGTGTTTGCAGTATTCGGCTTGTTGGCGGCTTGCGACAGTGGTAAACCTGCTGGCGTTGTGGCCAATGACTTTTGCTCGTTCGACAGTCCCGTGACGGCGACTACGCTTCAGACTACCGAGCCTTTTGAGCCTTGGGGTTGGGCTTACAATGTAAAAGCGGGCAGTATTCCGAAAGATGTGTCGATTGAGATCGTCTCGGCTTCGAATGACGTTGCTGCTAGTGCGCCCCTGACACGTTCCGCTCGCCCTGACGTTGCTAAAGCTTTTTCCAAGCCGGAGCTCGAGATGTCTGGGTTTGTTGGCAAAGTGGATGTCAGTGGGTTGGCTTCCGGTACCTATACTGTGAAGATCATTCAACAGGAAGGCACTACCCGCTACGTATGCAGCAGCCCTGTAAAATTGAAGTTCCACTCGGCCAAAGGCTGATTCTTGGTCAAAAAAAACACCTCGAGAGTATCGAGGTGTTTTTTTATGCCTGCTGATCAGGCACTGCGCCGTACGGTTGGGTTGTGCCGCCGATCAGACGGGCGCCCGAACGGTAGTCGGATGGAGTGCTTTGGTCTGGTTTGGCGAAGATGTCTGCATGAAGCGCTTCTCTACCAGCAGATAGGAGGCGGTGGAGAGTATTGAAGCCAGCGCCAAGGAGCCGCCCGCGACGAGGTAAAACTGCACCATGGTCAGTTCACCAGCGCCTATGATGTACCGGTCAATAACCGCGAACACAGCAAACAAGGTCATTGCATGGAGTAGGTAAAAACTGTAGCTGACAGTACCCAGAGCGACAAATAAACGCGTAGCGAGAATGCCCGGGCGCGATATAGCAAGTGCTGCGAACAGTGCTGAAACAGTCAGCCATTGTTCCAGGCCATAATTGGCTTTGGCTCCAATACGGTAGAACATCGCAATGACGATTGCGAGCGCGATAAGGCCTGCGACAATCCGGGTTGAATGTTTGAATTCTTTGCCGCTAAAAAGCGCGCATAGGGCGCCAGGGATAAAGAATGCCCATGCGCTGGCATCGTTCAGATATAAGTCGATGAAAGCAAATGCAATAATTGCAGACAGTGATTTTTTACGATCATGGCATACCGCAATGTAGACAATGGGCAGGACGAAGTAAAACTTCCACTCGATTGCGAGTGTCCAAGCGACGCCAAGTAGGCGTGAAAAATTGAAGCCATTAATTGTAGGCATAGGTAATAAGCCGAAGCCAAAAATAGCGGGGACTGCAGGAATAATATCGCTTGTTTTTTGCACTAGCGGCCAAGAGAACCAAAGCCCGATGATTGATGCTATCAAACCAGCGAGGAAGAATGCGGGAACAATTCGACGGACTCTTTTGGCATAGAAGTCTGTCCAGTCGATGGGGTTTTTGGAAAAGATCTTTCCTGCAAATAAAAAGCCTGTTATGCAGAAAAAGACCTGTACACCAATAGCCCCGAAAAAGGACAGTATTGAGCTGTCGACAAGATCAAAGTAAAAAACTTTTGGAACAATCACCAAATTAATTAAGACCAAGGGCGCATGATTGAGTGATACCAATGCTGCTGCTACTCCACGTAATCCGTCCATCCATCGTGTTTTAGGATGCGCTTGTGGTATTAGCGAAGGTATTATTTTTTGTAAAAAAAACATCGGCGCAAGTGCGCATACGAAAGCAAAAATAAGTAATGCAATTAACTCTGGGGTGTGCGCGACGTAGAGGGTGGGCATGATACATGTTGGCCTGTTTATAATTTTGCGAAGCTTAACATACCTGTTTTTCAATAGGTATGCGGTGTCAAGCCCTCAGCAGATCTTTATTTGTTTATGTGCTGCATCAGCTTG
Source organism: Pseudomonas sp. 2822-15 (assembly GCF_002742515.1). Lineage (NCBI taxonomy): Bacteria > Pseudomonadati > Pseudomonadota > Gammaproteobacteria > Pseudomonadales > Pseudomonadaceae > Pseudomonas > Pseudomonas sp. 2822-15. The sequence continues at coordinate 460,438 of NZ_LJRY01000170.1, forward strand.
CTAACGGCACGGTTCAGTTCGGTCTGAGCGGCATCAATATTCAGGTCAGCTTCGATCGGAGCTTCATAAGGGCTGCCCACCCCTGACAGGTTCGGCAATTGCCCGGCCCTGGCCTTTTTATACAAGCCTTTCACATCCCGCTCTTCACACACTTCAAGTGTTGTACTGACGTACACCTCTACAAACCGGTCCTCACCAATCAGTTCTTTCGCCATTTGCCGCTCTCTCCTGAACGGCGAGATAAAGGCCGTCAAGACGATAAGCCCGGCATCCATCATCAGTTTGGCCACTTCGGCGATACGCCGGATATTTTCCACGCGGTCCGCATCGGTAAAGCCCAGGTCTCTGTTCAGGCCCTGGCGCACGTTATCGCCGTCGAGAATATAGGTGCGATAGCCTTGGGCATGCAGTTCCAATTCCAGCGCGTTGGCCAGCGTTGATTTGCCCGACCCCGACAGCCCGGTAAACCAGATGACTTTGCCTGGGTGGCCATTGAGCTTTTCCCGGTCTTTACGGGTAATCGAAAGGGCCTGTCGGTGCACGTTCTGCGCCCGCCGCAGGCTGTGGTTGATCAGGCCTGCCGCGACGGTGGCGTGGGTGACGCGATCCACCAGAATGAAGCTTCCCAGGGTCCTGGACTGTTGATAGCTGTCAAATACCAGGGGTTTGCTGGTTGCCAGGGTGCAGACACTGATGTCATTCAGGGACAGATGGCGGCTGGCATCACGGGCAAGGGTATTGGTGTCGATGCGATATTTTATGTTGGTGATTGAAGCCGATGCCCATTGCGTCGCCAGTTTGATGTCGTAGCTGCGGCCGTTGAGCCCTGCGTCTTCGTTCATCCAGATCAGCACGGCTTCAAACTGGTCGGTGACCTCCAGCGGGCTTTGACTCAGGGACAGTATGTCACCGCGTGACACGTCGATTTCCTTGCTCAGTGTCAGCGTAACGGCGTCTGGGGCAGTGGCGCACTGGGTGGAGCCGTTCATGCCGATAATGTCGGTGACCGTAGCGGTGTGGCCCGAGAGGCTTGCGCGCACCTCATCGCCGACGCTGACCTGACCTTCTGCCACACAGCCGCTGAACCCTCGAAACGAGGCATCCGGACGATTCACCCATTGCACCGGAAATACCAGGCGCTCGGACGCAGGCGTAGCCATCTCAAGGGTTTCCAGGCAGCCCATCAGGGTCGGGCCGTTGTACCAAGGCGTGTGAGTGGAGCGTTGGGTGATGTTGTCACCCTTGAGCGCGCTGAGGGGGATCGGGATGATCTTCTCGAACCCCAGGCTTTGGGAAAACTCGCGGAACTCGTCGGTAATCTGGCGAAAAACGCCCTCGTCGAACCCGATCAGGTCCATCTTGTTCACGGCCACGACCACCTGGCGAATGCCCATCAACGACACCAGGTAGGCATGCCTGCGGGTTTGCGTCAGCACGCCCTGGCGGGCATCGATCAGGATCACCGCGACATCGGCGGTCGACGCCCCCGTGACCATATTGCGTGTGTACTGCTCGTGGCCTGGAGTGTCGGCGACGATGAACTTGCGTTTGGCGGTGGAGAAAAAACGGTAGGCCACGTCGATAGTGATGCCCTGTTCACGCTCGGCGGACAGGCCGTCGACCAAGAGTGCGAAATCGAGATCCTTGCCCTGGGTGCCGTGTTTTTTCGAGTCGGCGTGCAGCGCCGTCAGTTGATCGTCGGTGAGTTGCCGTGCATCCCACAGCAAGCGGCCGATCAGTGTGCTTTTGCCGTCGTCGACGCTGCCGCAGGTGATGAAGCGCAGCAGGTCCTGGTCACCCTGTTGCGCCAGAAAGGCTTCGATCGTTGCATCAGTGGCGAGCGCAGTAGGTTCGAGTGCCATCAGAAATAGCCCTCCTTTTTCTTCTTCTCCATGCTTGACCCGCTGTCACTGTCAATCGCTCGGCCTTGTCGCTCGGAGCGGGTGGAGCCCAGCAATTCAAGGATGACATCGGCGGCGGTGAGGGCGTTTGACTCCACCGCGCCGGTCAGTGGGTAGCAGCCCAGGGTGCGAAAACGCACGTTGCGCGCTTCAATTTTCTCGTCCGGGAGCAACTTCATGCGTGAATCATTCACCATAAGTGCCACGCCATTACGGATAACGACAGGCCTTTGTTTTGCGAAATAGAGTGGGACCAATGGGATGTTTTCCTGGTGGATGTATTGCCAGATATCGAGTTCTGTCCAGTTGGACAGCGGAAAAACGCGAATGCTCTCGCCAGGATTTTTATGGGTGTTGTAGAGGTTCCATACCTCGGGACGCTGGTTTTTTGGATCCCATTGATGGCTTTTGCTACGGAAGGAAAACACGCGCTCCTTGGCGCGGGATTTCTCTTCATCGCGGCGTGCGCCACCAAACACCAGGTCAAATTTGTACTTATCCAGGGCTTGCTTGAGGCCTTCGGTCTTGGTCAGGTCGGTGTGCAGCGCCGAGCCGTGGTCAAATGGGTTGATGTTCTTGCTGATCGCCTCGGGGTTGATATGCACCAGCAGGTCCATGCCGCTTTCGCGCACCATGAAATCGCGGAACATGTACATCTCCTGAAACTTCCAGCGCGTGTCGACGTGCAAGAGCGGGAAGGGCGGTACAGAAGGGTAAAAGGCTTTGCGGGCCAGGTGGAGCATGACTGCGCTGTCTTTGCCCATCGAATACAGCATGGCTGGGTTTTCGCATTCGGCCACCGCTTCGCGGATGATTTGCACGCTCTCTGACTCAAGTCGCTTGAGATGAGGCGTGAGCGATTTTGCCGGGGAATGTGGCGCGCGCAATGGGCTTTCGTCGAGTACCGGGGCATAACTGAGCAGCCCGAGTTCGACGCTGGCCGGCGGGCAGGCTTGCCTGCAAATGGCAGTGAGACGTCCGCTGGGAAACACGACGATGTATTTGCCAATGTGGGTCTGCAAGCGCTGCAGGGCATTGGCCAGTGCCTGGGAATCAAGCGGCACCGGTCCGAGGGGCAGCCAGTAGCGTGCGCCCCTGGCGTCATTGGCGTGCAAACAGTCTTGGCCGTCCGGTGTACGGAACAATTGCGCGAAGATCACCAGCTTGCGCTTGGCCCGCGCTCTTTCTATATCCCAGGCCAGCACGACAGGGGTCGGTGGGCGTCCCCACTCATCTTCAAGGGTGTGCGCCGTGAGTTCGGCGGGCAGCAAGCCCAATTCGTGCAGGCGGCGCTCGGCCGTGCGTTTGGTGTCGGCTTGTTCGAGCGCATGAAGGTGTTGATAAGCCGAGTGCGTATCCCATACAACGGGGGCATCCAAGCCGAAAAAGTCTGGGTTGGGCATGATGACCTTTGTCGCATTTTGCGAATTTGTCCATTTGTGCGGCGTAAAATACATTATTTGTATTTTTTTGTTATGTGTTTTGTTTATTTTTTGCAAATAGCGACGATCTGGTGTGAGAAACCTCCACGCCACGCTGCAAGAATGGCTACGGCCAATATCTCAAGCATTTATTGCGTGACCAGATGATGACGGGCGCCTAGCGGGCCGATAATTTCCCGGGTCGCAGCACCAGCCAAAGGGCGCCCCCAATCAACACCCCGCCATACAAATGCGCCATCGACAACGGCTCCCCCAGCAACAACGCCCCCCACAACACCCCAAACGGCGGAATCATAAAGGTCACGGTCATCGACTTCACCGGCCCAATCGACGACAGCAAGCGGAAGTACAGGATGTAGGCAAACGCCGTGCACACCAGCCCCAACCCCAACAATGACGACCACACCTGCCAGCCTCCCCAGCTCGCCGGTGGATGGCTGATGGCGCTGTAGGCAAAGAACGGCAGCAAGAACAGGGTCGCGCCGAGCATGCTGCCCAATGCCGAAAGCCGGCTGTCCAGGCCGCCACGCTGATCGAGCCAGCGCCGCGCAAGGAACCCGGCAAAGCCGTAGCACGTGGTGGCCAGCAGGCAGGCCAGTGCGCCCATCAACAAGTCCCTATCAAAGGCTACCGGCCCGGCACGGGTCAGGATTCCTACGCCGAACAGGCCCAAGCACACACCTGCGATTTTCGAAGGCGTCAGGCGCTCGCTGAAGAACAACCCGCCGATCAACACGCCCATCAACGGCGTGGTGGCGTTGAAGATCGCCGAGTAACCCGCCGGCAGCACCTGAGCGGCCACGGAATACATAGTCGCGGGTATCCCGGAGTTGATCACGCCGAGCAGCAGCACGGTCTTGAACTTGCCCTGGAAGTCCCAGTTCACGCGCATCACCGTGAGGATCACCAGCAAGCCGGCGGCGGCGATCGACACGCGAAAAAACGCAGTCGGCACCGTGCCGATTTCCGGCGCGATAATGCGCATGAACAGGAAACTGGCGCCCCAAATGGCAGCCAGCCCCAACAGGTACAGGGTGTCGACAGGTCTCACGGAACACTCCTACATCAATAAGGCGGCGAGTGTTGCCCAGTGGCCTGCGCGACACAATCGCTAATTACAGGACAAACCGCGTCACCATGCCGTTGAGGTCCACCGCCAGGCGTGACAGTTCCTGGCTGGCCGCCGAGGTCTGGGTGGCGCCGGCGGCGGTCTGGGTCGACAGGTCGCGGATGTTCACCAGGCTGCGGTCGACGTCGCGAGCCACCAACGCCTGTTGCTCGGCGGCGCTGGCGATCACCAGGTTGCGTTCGCTGATCTGCGAGATGGCCGCAGTGATTTTTTCCAGGGCGCTGCCGGCGCTGTTGGCCCGCTGCAAGGTCTGGCCGGCGTGCTCGGCGCTGCTGTTGAGCGCTTCGACAGTGCCTTGGGTGCCTTGCTGAATGCCGTTGATCATCTGCTCGATTTCTTCGGTGGAGTCCTGGGTGCGTTGCGCCAGTGAGCGCACCTCGTCGGCCACCACGGCAAACCCGCGCCCAGCCTCGCCTGCGCGGGCGGCTTCGATGGCGGCATTCAGCGCCAGCAGGTTGGTTTGCCCGGCGATGCCGCGGATCACTTCCAGCACTTTACTGATGTCCTGGGCCTGCACCGCCAAGCCTTCGGCCTTGTTGGACGCACCGAGTACTTCGTCCACCAGGCTCTGGATCGCGCTGATGGTTGCGCTGATCTGGTAATGACCGTGCTTGCTGTCTTCGTCGGAGGCCGTGGACGCCTCGGCGCTGGACACTGCATTGGCCGCGACTTCGTCCACCGCCGCGCTCATCTCGTTGACGGCGGTGGCGGCCTGTTCGATCTCATCGTTCTGCGCTTGCAGGCCACGGGTGCTCTGCTCCATCACCGAACTCATCTCTTCGGCTGCGGAGGCCAGTTGCTGCGCCGACTCGCTGATGCCATGAATGGTGGTGCGCAACTGATCCTGCATGGTGGCCAGGGCCGCCAGCAATTGCGCCGGTTCGTCGCTGCCTTTGACCACGATGGGCTGGCTCAAATCGCCACCGGCAATGGTGCGCGCCACAGCCAGCGCCTGGCCCAGCGGGGCGGTGATGCTGCGGGTCAGCAGCCAGGCGAGCAACAAGGTCGTGATCAGTGCGCACAGGATGATCAGGCCGACCACCCACTGCGCGCGGGTGTACATCTGCGCCGCCGCGTCCGCGGCGGCTTCCACGCCTTGCTGATTGAAGGTAATCATGTCCTCCAGGCTTTTATTCAAGACCGTGCCCTGTGGGCCGATGCGTGTGTTGAGCAGGTCGATGGCGTCTTGCTGCTGGTCCTTGTCGACCAGCTCCATCATCTGGCTGACGATGCTGTTGTAAGTGTTCACATCGCTGTTGAGTTGCTTGAGCATGGCGCGCTCTTCGTCGCTGCTGAGCAGGTCGGTGTGGTGCTCGAGCAGGGTGTTGAGTTCGTTGCGCTGGCGGGCGATCAGGCTTTTGCTGTTGTCGCGGATCCTTGATTCGTCGGTGGTCACCATGCGCATCGACTCCAGGCGGATGTTGGCGATGCAGGCTGCAGCGTCGTGGATATTCTCGATGCTCGGCATCCACGACTCTTCCATCACCAGCGCGCTTTCGCGCAGCTTGGCCATCTGCCCCAGGCCAAACATTCCGACGATCACCAGCATGCTGGCCAACACCCCAAAACTCAGGCTGGCGCGCAGACCGATCGGCATATTCCTCAATGACATCTTATTGCTCCTTAGGCGATTTGAACCGGTTCCCGGGTCGGTCTTCAGACCTTGTAAGGGTGGGAAAGGGCGCGCTGTATATCAAAGTGCCATTAAGGTAGTAATCGGGGTTTCCCCTAAGCGGTGCCGAGGTCGTTACATCAGTTATGAATTCACCGGTGGGTACGTTTTGCGCTCGGCGAGGGCAGGGCCACGCAGTTCAAAGCCTGTAGCGGTGAGTCGGGTGACTTTTGGGTGCTTTTATTGACCGAGTGGTCTACTTATTAAAACTGAAACTAAATGTACAAAATGCATGATGTTGTACAGTCAGGCCGTGCAAATCATCCTTCTCCTGCCTCGATTCACTGGCTAAGCTCAGGCATCCAGATACCCGTTCGAGGTTTCCCGCATGTCGCCATCCGCCCCTGCCATTGCCCGCATGATCCTCGATGGCTTCGACGATTACCGTGAGCACTTTCGCCAGATCACCGACGGCGCCCGCGAGCGTTTCGAAACGGCTCAGTGGCAACAAGGGCAGGCGGCATCGGCGGCGCGGATCAATTTGTATGAAGAGAAGGTCGCTGAAGTCACGGCACGTCTGCGTGCCCACTTCGATGAGGCGGCGTTGCTGGCGGTGGACGAGTGGCCATTGGTCAAAAGCGCGTACATCGGCCTGATCGATCTGCGTTTTGACGATGAGCTGTCCGAGACCTGGTACAACTCGATCTTCTGCGGGCTGTTCAGCCATGACCTGATCAGTGACGGCTGCATGTTCATCCACACCACGCGGCCGAGCCTGCGCCGGGCGCGTGCGGCGCAAACCCGCACCTATCAACCTGCGGGCGACCTGGCGGCGACGCTGGCGCAGATCTTCGCCGATTACCGCTTCAGCGAAGCCTATGCCGACCTCGACGGCGACCTGCGCCGCCTCCAGGCGCAGCTGCGCGAAAATCTGCCGGATTGGGTATGCAAAGACCCTGAGCTGAGTATCGAGCTGTTTTCGTCGGTGCTTTACCGTAATAAAGGTGCCTACCTCGTGGGCCGCATTTTTACCCAAGACGAGCAGTGGCCACTGGTGATTCCGCTGTTGCACCGCGAAGGGCGCGGCATCCAGATCGATGCGCTGATCACCGACGAAGCCGATGTGTCGATCATCTTTTCCTTCACACGCTCTTACTTCATGGTGGACGTGCCGGTGCCGGCGGAGTTTATCGGCTTTCTCAAGCGCATCCTGCCCGGCAAGCATATTGCCGAGCTGTACACCTCGATCGGTTTCTACAAGCACGGTAAATCGGAGTTCTACCGCGCGTTGATCAACCACCTGGCCACCACCGATGATCAATTCATCATGGCGCCCGGCGTGCGCGGCATGGTCATGAGTGTGTTCACGCTGCCGGGTTTCAACACCGTATTCAAGATCATCAAGGACCGCTTTTCGCCGTCGAAAAACGTCAACCGTGCCACGGTGATCGAGAAGTACCGGCTGGTTAAAAGCGTTGATCGGGTGGGGCGCATGGCCGACACCCAGGAGTTTGCCGACTTCCGTTTTCCCCTAAGCAAATTCGAGCCCGAATGCCTGGCCGAGTTACTGGAAGTCGCCGCCGGCACGGTGCAGGTGGAGGGCGATACGGTGCTGATTCGCCACTGCTGGACCGAGCGGCGCATGACCCCGCTCAACCTCTACCTGGACAATGCCAACCCCGCCCAGGTGCGCGAAGCCCTGGAAGATTATGGCCTGGCGATCAAGCAACTGGCGGCGGCGAACATCTTCCCCGGCGACATGCTGCTCAAGAACTTCGGCGTCACCCGCCACGGTCGTGTGGTGTTCTATGACTATGATGAAATCTGCTTTCTCACCGAAGCCAACTTCCGCCACATCCCCGCACCGCGCACGCCCGAAGATGAAATGGCCTCGGAGCCCTGGTACTCCATCGGCCCGCTGGACGTGTTCCCGGAAGAGTTCCCGCCGTTCCTGTTCGCCGATGCCGGCCAGCGCAAACTGTTCGACGAGTTGCATGGCGAGTTGTACAACGCCGACTACTGGAAAGGCCTGCAGGAAGCGATTCGCGCCGGCAAGGTGATTGATGTGTTTCCGTATCGGCGCAAAGACCCGCTGTAAACGCATACTCCTGTGGGAGCGGGCTTGCTCGCGAATGCGGTGTGCCAGTCACCTTAATGGTCAACTGATGCACCGCTTTCGCGAGCAAGCCCGCTCCCACATTTAGATCGGCGTCTGCCAGATCAGCCGCTTTTCTGCCACACTTGCCGGCCGTGCATAAATAGACGACCTGCAAAGTACCTGATGACTGACCAAGCGCCCGCTATCGACCAACTGCTCAAGAACCTCGATCACGCCATGCTCGCCGACCGCCACCGCTTGCGGCGCCAGTTGCTTGAGCTGCGCAAGAAGCCTGACGAGGAGAAGCTGGCGCAGTGGGTCACGCGTATGCAAGCGTCCTGCGCCCAGGTCACCGCGCGGCGCGCCAGCCTGCCGGTGATTCGCTATGACGACAGCCTGCCGATTGCCGCCAAGCGCGACGAGATCAAAGAAGCGTTGCTCAAGCATCAGGTGCTGATCATTGCCGGCGAAACCGGCTCGGGTAAAACCACCCAGTTACCGAAGATCTGCCTGGAAATCGGTCGTGGCCAATACGGCCTGATCGGCCACACCCAGCCGCGCCGGATTGCTGCGCGCAGCGTCGCCAGCCGGGTTGCCGAAGAGCTTGCTACGCCCTTGGGCGCGCTGGTCGGCTATCAGGTGCGTTTCGAAGATCAGAGTGACTCCAACACCCTGATCAAGCTGATGACCGACGGTATTTTGCTGGCGGAAACCCAGAATGACCGTTATCTGGAGCGCTACGACACCATCATCGTCGACGAAGCCCACGAACGCAGCCTGAACATCGACTTCCTGCTCGGTTACCTGAAAACCCTGTTGCCGCGTCGCCCGGACCTCAAGGTCATCATTACTTCGGCGACCATCGACCTGGAGCGCTTTTCCAAGCACTTCGACGATGCGCCGATTGTCGAGGTCTCGGGCCGCACCTTCCCGGTCGACACCTGGTACCGCCCGCTGACGCTGGAGCAGGACGAGGAGGGCAACCGCGTCGAGGACGACTTGACCGTCGACCAGGCGATTCTCGCCACCCTCGACGAAATTGCCGCTTATGAGCTTAGCGAACGTCGCAGCCCCGGCGATGTGCTGGTGTTTTTGCCGGGCGAACGCGAGATTCGCGACGCCGCGGACATGCTGCGCAAGGCCCAGCTCAAACACACTGAAATTCTGCCGCTGTACGCGCGCCTGTCGCCGGCCGAACAGCAGCGGATTTTCCAGTCTCACCCAGGCCGCCGCGTGGTGCTGGCGACCAACGTCGCGGAAACCTCGCTGACGGTGCCGGGCATCCGTTATGTGATCGACAGCGGCACCGCGCGCATCAGCCGCTACAGCTACCGCGCCAAGGTGCAGCGCCTGCCGATCGAGGCGATTTCCCAGGCCAGTGCCAACCAGCGTAAAGGCCGCTGCGGCCGGGTCGAGCCGGGCATTTGCATTCGCTTGTACAGCGAAGAAGATTTTATCGGCCGCCCGGAATTTACCGACCCGGAGATCCTGCGCACCAACCTCGCCGCGGTGATCCTGCAGATGCTGCACCTGCGTCTGGGCGAAATCACCGACTTCCCGTTTATCGAGCCGCCGGATGGCAAGGCGATCAGCGACGGTTTCAACCTGCTGCAAGAACTCTCGGCGGTGGACCGCAATAGCCAGCTCACGCCGCTGGGCCGCCAGTTGGCGCGCCTGCCGGTGGACCCGCGCATGGGCCGCATGCTGCTCGAAGCGGCCAGGCTCGGCAGTTTGCAGGAAGTGTTGATTGTGGCCAGCGCCATGTCGATCCAGGACCCACGCGAGCGTCCGCCGGAGCGCCAGCAAGCTGCCGACCAGGCCCACGCGCAGTGGAAGGATGCCGATTCGGACTTCGCCGGGCTGGTCAATCTGTGGCGTGGCTTTGAAGAACAGCGCCAGGCACTGACCGCCAGCCCGTTGCGTAACTGGTGCCGCAAGAACTTCCTGAATTACCTGCGCCTGCGCGAGTGGCGTGACTCCCATCGCCAGTTGAGCCTGATCTGCCGCGATATGCAGCTGACGGTCAACAAGGAACCGGCCGACTTTGCGAAACTGCACAAGGCGGTGCTGTCCGGCCTGCTCAGCCAGATCGGGCAGAAGACCGAAGACGGCGATTACCTCGGCGCACGGCAGCGGCGCTTCTGGATTCACCCGTCTTCGGGTATCGGCAAAAAGCGTCCGCAATGGCTGATGGCCGCCGAACTGGTGGAAACCACCAAACTGTATGCGCGCATGGTCGCCAAGATCGATGCCGACTGGATCGAGCCGCTGGCCGGGCACCTGATCAAGAAAAACCACTTCGAACCGCACTGGGAAAAGAAGCGCGGCCAAGTGGTGGCGTTTGAGCAGATCACCCTGTTCGGGCTGATTGTGGTCGGGCGCCGGCCGGTGCATTACGGGCCGATTGACCCGGTGGTGTCCCGCGAGTTGTTTATTCGTGAAGGGTTGGTACGCGGCGAGATTCAATCCCGCGCCAAGTGCCTCACGGCCAACCAGCAACTGCTGGAACAGCTCGATGAGCTGGAGGCCAAGGCCCGTCGTCGTGACATTCTGGCGGATGAAGAAACCCTGTACGCCTTCTATGACGCGCGCTTGCCGGCAGAGATCCACCAGACCGCCACGTTCGACAGCTGGTACAAGGTCAACAGCCAGAAAGACCCGCAACTGCTGATCATGCGTGAAGAAGACGTGCTGGCCCGCGAGGCCAGTGAAGTCACCGCCGCGCATTACCCGGACACGCTGCATTTGGGCGACCTGGAACTGGCCCTGAGTTACCACTTTGAACCCAACCACCCCCGCGACGGCGTAACCCTGCGCGTACCGGCGCCGCTGTTGCCGGCATTGCCGCCCGAGCGTCTGGAGTGGCTGGTGCCGGGGGTGATCGAAGCCAAGTGCATTGCGCTGGTGCGCAACCTGCCCAAGGCGCTGCGCAAGAACTTTGTGCCGGTGCCGGACTTCGTCAAGGCCGCCCTGCAACGTATCGAATTTGGTCAGGGCTCGCTGCCTCAGGCACTGGGCCGCGAATTGCTGCGCATGACCGGCGCGCGGGTCAGTGATGAGGCCTGGGCCGAGGCGGCGCAGCAGGTGGAAAGCCACCTGAAGATGAACCTTGAAGTGGTCGACGGCCAGGGCAAGTTCCTGGGCGAAGGCCGCGATCTGGCCGAGCTGACCGCACGTTTCGCCGAGGCCAGCCAGGCCGCATTGGCGGTGCCGCAAACCGCGAAAAGCCAACAGCCGGTGGAAGCCAAGGTGTTTGCCGCCGTGGCGGAAAAGACCCAGCAAAAGATTGCCGGCCTCTCGATGACGGTCTACCCGGCCCTGGTCGAAGAAAACGGCACGGTCAAGGAAGGGCGTTTTTCCACTGCCGCCGAAGCCGAGTTCCAGCACCGTCGCGCCTTGCAGCGCTTGCTGATGCAGCAACTGGCGGAACCGGCAAAATTCCTGCGAGGCAAACTGCCCGGTTTGACCGAACTGGGCCTGATGTACCGCGAGCTGGGGCGTATCGACGCATTGGTGGAAGATATTCTGCTGGCCAGCCTCGACACCTGCGTGCTCGACGGCGAAGCCAGCCTGCCGCGTGACGGTGCCGGTCTGGCTGCGTTGGCCGAACGCAAGCGCGGCAGTTGGGCCGAGCACGCCGAGCGCCTGGCGCGCTTGACCCTGGACGTGCTGAAACTCTGGCATGGTTTGCAGAAACGCTTCAAAGGCAAAATCGACCTGGCCCAGGCCGTGGCGTTGAACGACATCAAACAGCAGCTCAGCAACCTGGTGTACCAAGGTTTTGTGCGCGAAACCCCGGCGCAGTGGTTCAAGGAATTGCCGCGCTTTCTCAAAGCCATCGAGCTGCGCCTGGAGAAACTGCCGAGCCAGGTGCAAAAAGATCGCGTGTGGAGTACGGAGCTGGGTGGCTTGTGGGCGCAGTACCAGAGCCGCCTGAACAAACACGCCCAGGAAGGCAAGCGCGACCCGCAGCTGGAGCTGTACCGCTGGTGGCTGGAGGAATACCGGGTGTCGCTGTTTGCTCAGCAGTTGGGCACCAAGGTGCCGATTTCCGATAAGCGTTTGAGCAAACAATGGAGCCAGGTCGAGGCCTGAGTTTCCTCGATCCTCCAGGCAACGCCCAACCCCTGTGGGAGCTGGCTTGCCTGCGATGGCATCACCACTGCTTGACTGATACACCGCAGTGCCTGCATCGCAGGCAAGCCAGCTCCCAGTGAGTTGCGGGGGGTTAATCCCGGGGATGGCGCCAAATCCGCGAGGTTGTGGCAAACTTCGCAGTCATAAAGACCGGTAACGCCGCGAGACGCTGTGGCGCGATGGGATAAAGCGTTGCCAGTTTGATGCCCGCTGGAGGGCATCGAACGACTTAAAGTTTGGTACGACGGTACCAAATTCTTCTCTGCCTGACAGATTTAGAGGAACGACCGTGCATAACGTCGTCATCAGCGGCACTGGCCTGTACACCCCGGCCAACAGCATCTCCAACGAAGAGCTGGTGCAGTCTTTCAATGCTTACGTGCAACAGTTCAACAGCGATAACGCCGCGGCCATCGAGCGCGGTGAGGTGCAGGCGCTGACCGAGTCGAGCGCGGCCTTTATCGAGAAGGCTTCAGGCATCAAGAGCCGCTTTGTGATGGACAAGGACGGCATCCTTGACCCGCAACGCATGGCCCCGCGCTTGCCCGAGCGCAGCAACGACGAGTGGTCGGTCCTCTGCCAGATGGCCATCGGCGCCGCCGAACAAGCCCTGCAGCGCGCCGGCAAGACCGCCGCCGACATCGATGGCGTGATCGTCGCCTGCTCCAACCTGCAGCGCGCCTACCCGGCCATCGCCATTGAAGTCCAGGAAGCCCTGGGCATCCAGGGTTTCGGCTTCGACATGAACGTGGCGTGTTCCTCGGCGACCTTCGGCATCCAGAACGCCGCCAACAGCATCCAGCTGGGCCAGGCCCGGGCGATCCTGATGGTCAACCCGGAAGTCTGCACCGGCCACTTGAATTTCCGCGACCGCGACAGCCATTTCATCTTCGGTGATGCGGCCACGGCGGTGATCCTCGAGCGCGCTGATCTGGCGACCTCCGAGCACCAGTTCGACGTGGTCAGCACCAAGCTGCTGACCAAGTTCTCCAATAACATCCGCAACAACTTCGGTTTCCTCAACCGTACCGCTGAAGAAGGCATCGGCGCGCCGGACAAACTGTTCGTGCAGGAAGGCCGCAAAGTCTTCCGGGATGTCTGCCCGATGGTTGCCGAGTTGATCGGTGTACATCTTGAAGAAAACCAGCTGAACGTGACCGACGTGAAGCGTTTCTGGCTGCACCAGGCCAACCTGAGCATGAACCACCTGATTGTGAAGAAACTGCTGGGCCGCGAGGCCTCGGTGGAGGAAGCGCCGGTGATCCTTGATACTTACGCCAATACCAGCTCGGCAGGTTCGGTGATTGCGTTTCACACCTACCAGGACGATCTGCCCAAGGGCTCGGTTGCGGTGCTCAGCTCGTTCGGCGCGGGTTACTCGATTGGCAGCGTGATCCTGCGCAAGCGCTGATCCTGTGGGCGCAGGCTTGCCTGCGATGGCATCACTGTGGTGTGACTGAGCCACCGGGGTGCCTGCATCGCAGGCAAGCCAGCTCCCACATCGACCGTATTCCAAGGTAATTTGAGGTAAACAATGGCAGCAGCGGACGACGCGCACCTGCTTGAACGGCTGCTCAAGGGCGAGCAGCGGGCCTACAAGGAACTGGTCACCACCTACCAGAGCGCCATGCGCGCGGTCGCCTATGCCATTGTCGGCCAGCGCCACGCCGATGAGGTGGTACAAGACGCCTGGCTGTCGGTGGTGCGCAACCTGGCCAAGTTCGAAGGGCGCTCCAGCCTCAAGACCTGGCTGCTGACCATCACCGCCAACTCCGCCAAGGGCCGCTACAAACAGAACCGTCGGGAAGTATTGCTCGATGATTTGCCTTCGCCCCACGGCACCCTTGGTGATGACCGCTTCGTCCCCGACGACGGCCACTGGGCTGTTGCGCCTTACGCCTGGCACCAGGACACCCCGGAAGCCTTGCTGACCGAGGATGAGCTGCGCAAGTGCCTGGAGCATACAATCCTGAGTTTGTCGGAGCTGCAAAGCAGCGTGCTGGTGCTGCGAGAACGCCAAGGCCTGGAGTTGGAGGAAATTTGTAATCTTCTGACCCTCTCGCTCTCCAATGTTCGTGTGCTGTTGCATCGAGCACGGCTTAAAGTCTTCGCCACGGTGGAGCATTTTGAGGAAACGGGTGAATGTTGACCTGTAAGGAACAAGTGGCGCGGTCCAGTGACTACCTCGATGGGCAATTGACCTTTCGAGAGCGTTTGCTGGTGCGTCATCACTTGATGTTCTGCCCCAACTGCCGGCGATTTATTCGTCAGATGCGCCTGATGCAGGCGACGTTGAAGATCATGCCGCAGGAGCCGGTAAAGGATGTTGATGCACTGGCTGATCGGCTGGTGGCCGAAAGGCTCAAGGATCAGTAACGGCGGGGAAGAGCCAGGCTCGCGTGGGTGAGTCGAACGGATGATGGGGATCGGCCCACCCACGCAAGGCTGTTGAAACCCCTCGGGCCGTCCTGGCCCAAGGGTTATTGCACACTCAGTTAGAACTTGGCTTCAGCATCCAACTGCAGGGTGTTGGTGTTGGCATCACGCTGCGTGCGGCTGGCGTAGTCAGCCTTGGTCAGGAAGTACGTGGCGCCGAGGGCGAAGTTCTTGTCGATGTCGTAGCTGACTTTGAGCTTGTGGCCGCGCGAACCGGTGGTGCCGTTGGCGAAGTCCGAATCGGTGAAGGCGCCAACCACTGCATCACGCTGAGTATCGCGGTAGTTGTAGTCCAGGTTGAAACCGAACACCTTGGATTTGGCACCGATCAACCAGGCGGTGTCCTGGTCGGTCACCGCATCGTTGTTTTTCACGTACTGGCCGTAGAACGCCAAAGGCACGGCCAGGCCGCCGATGTCGGCTTGGGCAAAGCCTTCATACAGGCGGAATTCGTTGTTGGCCGAGTTGCCGTTGACCGCCAGCGCGCATGGCGTGGTGGTGGTTGTGCAGCGGCTGTCCTTGTCGTTCTGGTAGGCGTAGACGCTGCCGCCCAGGGTCATTTTCAGGTTGTCGGTGAGCGAGAAGCGCGTGCCCAACTGGCCGGACGTCAGGCGTAGGTCATGGCGAAATTGCACGCCGTCGCCGTCCACGTTGTCCTTGAGGTTGTAGTTACCCAGACTGCCGAACAGCTCGGCGCTGCCGCCCAATGGATACTTGTAGGTGACGGCCAGGCCTTCAGGGTTGATGTCGCTATCCCAGATCACGTCGCCCATGTTCACCCACGGTTGCAGCATCTTGCCGCCGATCACGTGCAGGTTCTTGATCTGGTCCGGGTGGTAGTCGATGTAGCCCAGGTCCAGCCAGATCGACTTCTTGTCGAAGTAGTTGTCCTGGTCCTGGTTGGTCGAACGCGCATCGTCGCTGCTGCCGGTGGCCACGCGGATGCCGGTGTCGACCTGGGAGTTGATCTCGGTGTAGGCGCCCAGGCGGGCACGGATGCGCTGACGGTCTTTGTCGCGGCCGCCGTTGTTGGATTCGCCCTGGATCTTCACGGTTTCCTGACGGAAGCGCACATCACCCTTGAGCTGGGTGCGCGCGGCCCAGGCCAGCTTCTGATCGAAGACGCTGAGGTCGTTGGTTTTTTTCGCGGTGGCCGCGATCTGCTCGTTGGTCTCTTGTTGAGCTTGCTGTGCGATCTGCTTTTCTTTCTGGTCCTTGGCTAATTCCGTTTGCAGTTCGGTGTACTGCGCAGCGGTGATCTGGCCGTTGGCCTTGAGCATGTCGAGCAATTTAGCGTCGACTGCAGCGCTGGCCGGAACGCTCAGGGCCAGCAACAGGCCGCCACACAGGGCCGCCGCAGTTTTAGTGGAAGCAAGACGCATATCAATCTCCGAAAGTGAGGAGGGATGGCAAACCATCCAGGACACAACCGACCGATGACGGACGGAAAATAGCCGCCTGGTAGAACCAGGCGCTCTAAAAACAGGCGTCAGTATCGCGACCGTTTATGACGGAGTAGTGGCTAAGTGATTTCACCTAGATGACAAATTATTTAATCTGGAACTAATTGTTTCGAGGTTTGTCCAGCCCGTTTCGAGGTGTGCCTGGCGCCGCGATAGGCGATACTCGCCAGGCTTTCACGCCAAGAAACAGAGAGGATGCCGATGCCGCTGCAACGCCTGGACAAGCTGTCTGCAATCGCCCCGCACGTCTGGGATGCCCTGGCGCCGCAGGCCCAACCCTTTGTGCGGCATGCCTTTCTGAGTGCGCTGGAAGACAGCGCCAGCCTGGGCCCGCAGTCCGGTTGGCAGCCCGAGCATTTGCTGCATTGGGAAGGCGAACGGCTGGTGGCGGCCCTGCCCAGCTACCGCAAGTGGCACTCCTATGGCGAGTACGTGTTTGATCACGGCTGGGCGGACGCTTGCGCGCGCGCGGGCATCGAGTACTACCCCAAGTTGCTGACGGCGGTGCCGTTCAGTCCGGTGAGCGGCCCGCGCTTGCTGGCCAGGAATGCCGAGGACGGGGTTGAACTGCTGGGTAGCCTGCCCGGTTATCTGGAAATCGAAGGGCTCTCCAGTGCCCATATCAACTTCACCGACCCGTTGGCCGATGCCGCACTGGCTGGGCAGGCGGGTTGGTTGCAGCGCCTGGGCTGCCAGTTTCACTGGCAAAACCGCGGTTATCGCGACTTCCAGGACTTTCTCGATGCCTTGAGTTCACGCAAGCGCAAACAGATGCGCAAAGAACGCGAGCAAGTGGCCGGGCAGGGCATCGATTTTGAATGGTTGCAAGGCCATGAGTTAAGCGAGGCGCAGTGGGATTTTGTCTACGCCTGCTACGCCAACACCTACGCGGTGCGTCGCCAGGCACCCTACCTGACCCGCGCCTTTTTCAGCCTGCTGGCCGAGCGCATGCCCGAGGCAATTCGCGTGGTGCTGGCCAAACAAGGCACACGCCCGGTGGCCATGGCCTTCAGCCTGATCGGTGGCGACAGTTTCTACGGCCGCTACTGGGGCTGCCTGGCCGAGTTCGACCGCCTGCATTTTGAAACCTGCTTTTACCAGGGCATGGACTACGCCATCGCCCACGGCCTGCAACGTTTCGACGCCGGCGCCCAGGGCGAACACAAGTTGATTCGCGGGTTTGAGCCAGTGATCACACGGTCGTGGCACTACCTGCGCCATCCCGGTTTGAAGAGCGCCGTCGAAGACTTCCTGGAACGCGAGCGGGTTGGGATTCTGGCGTATGCCGAAGAAGCGAGGGCAGCCCTGCCTTATCGGCAGGGCTGAACCCGTTTGCCTCAGGCCGGCTGCTCCTTGCCCAGCCATCGATAGGTCACGCCACCGATTACAGCGCCGAAGATCGGCGCCAGCCAGAACATCCACAACTGCTGGATCGCCCACCCGCCGACGATCAATGCCGGGCCGGTACTGCGGGCCGGGTTGACCGAAGTGTTGGTCACGGGAATGGAGATCAAGTGGATCAAGGTCAGGGCCAAGCCGATGGCGATAGGTGCAAGACCCGGCGGGGCACGACGGTCGGTGGCGCCGAGAATGATCAGCACGAACATCGCTGTCATCACCAGCTCACAGACAACCCCCGCAGCCATCGAGTAGCCCCCTGGCGAATGCTCGCCGTAGCCGTTGGAGGCCAGGCCGCCGGCTAGCTCAAAGCCCGGTTTACCGCTGGCAATGAAGTACAACAGTGCAGCAGCGACGGTGGCGCCGATTACCTGCGCGACGATGTAAGCCGGTAACTCCCTGGCCGGAAACCGCCCGCCCACGACCAGCCCCACTGACACTGCCGGGTTGAGGTGGCACCCGCTGAGATGCCCGATGGCAAACGCCATGGTCAGTACCGTCAGCCCGAAGGCGAGGGCCACACCGAGCAACCCGATCCCGACGGCGGGAAACGCTGCGGCCAATACCGCACTCCCGCAACCGCCCAACACCAGCCAAAACGTACCTAACCCCTCTGTGATTGAACGTTTGAACAAAGACATGCGACACGTCCTTGATAGATAGCTCTACCGAATCAGTAAATCAATGATGCTCCCTGCAGATTTACTTCAGCGCCCTTCTGGGCACTGCACTGATTACAGCACGCTTTTGATACAAATCCAGGCCATAAAAAAGCGCCAGGGGCCCGTACATGAGGGGCTTGGCGCTGATTAAGGGTGGGAGCTGGCTTGCCTGCGATTGCGGTGTGCCAGAGAAACGATTCGTGACTGACGGTGCGCTATCGCAGGCAAGCCAGCTCCCACATTGTTTCGCGGTGTACTTTTAATCGATGCCGACGAACCCACCCGTCTGGTGCTGCCACAACCTGGCATACAAGCCACCATGGGCCAGCAGTTCGGCATGGCTGCCGGTCTCGGCGATCTGGCCTTTCTCCAGCACCACCAGGCGGTCCATGCGGGCAATGGTCGACAAGCGGTGCGCAATCGCGATCACGGTCTTGCCTTGCATCAGCGTTTCCAGGCTTTCCTGGATCGCCGCTTCCACTTCCGAATCCAGCGCCGACGTCGCTTCGTCCATGACCAGAATCGGCGCGTCCTTGAGCAGTACTCGCGCAATGGCAATGCGCTGGCGTTGCCCGCCGGAGAGTTTCACCCCGCGCTCGCCCACGTGTGCATCCAGCCCGGTGCGGCCTTCGGCATCCGACAACAGCGGGATGAACTCATCGGCGCGGGCTTTGTGGATGGCGGCGTTGAGCTCTTCATCGCTGGCATCCGGTTTGCCATACAGCAAGTTGTCACGGATCGAGCGGTGAAGCAGCGAGGTGTCCTGGGTGATCATGCCGATCTGTGCCCGCAAGGACTCCTGAGCAACTTCGGCGATGTTCTGGCCGTCGATCAGGATGCGCCCGCCTTGCAAGTCGTACAGGCGCAGCAGCAGGTTGACCAGGGTAGATTTACCCGCACCGGAGGGGCCGATCAGGCCGATTTTCTCACCGGCCTTGATCTGAAGGTTCAAATCGCCAATGATCCCGCTCTGCTTGCCATAGTGGAAATCCACCTGCTCGAAACGGACTTCGCCGTGGGGCACTTGCAGGCGCGGTGCGTTTTCACGGTCGGTCACGGCCAGCGGCGCCGCGATGGTTTTCAAACCATCCTGCACCATGCCGATGTTTTCGAAGATGCCATTGACCACCCACATAATCCAGCCGGACATGTTGACGATACGGATCACCAGGCCGGTGGCGAGGGCGATGGCGCCCACGGAAATCAGCGACTGCGTCCACAGCCACAAGGCCAGGCCAGTGGTGGTGACGATCAGCACGCCGTTCAAGGTGCAGATCACCACGTCCATGCTGGTGAGCACGCGCGCGGCCAACTGGGTTTTTTCGGTCTGCTCGATGATCGCTTCCTTGGCGTACTCCTGCTCATTCTGCGTATGAGCGAACAGCTTCAAGGTGGTGATGTTGGTGTAGCCGTCGACAATGCGGCCCATCAATTTGGAGCGCGCCTCGGAGGAAATCACCGAGCGTTCTTTTACGCGGGGCACGAAGTAACGCAGCGCCAGGCTGTACAGAATGATCCAGGTGATCAGCGGGATCATCAGGCGCCAGTCCGCCTCGGCAAACAGCACCAGCGCGCTGATGGCGTAGATCGACACGTGCCAGATGGCCTCCGCCGTCGCCACTGCCGAATCACGCAGGGAGTTACCGGTTTGCATGATGCGCTGGGCGATACGCCCGGCGAAATCGTTCTGGAAAAAATTCAGGCTCTGCTTGAGTACGTAGCTATGGTTCTGCCAGCGGATCAGGCTGGTCATGCCGGGGTTGATGGTCTGGTGCACCAGCAAGTCATGCAGGCCATTAAAGATCGGGCGCAGCAGCAGGGCTACAACGGCCATCCAGATCAGCTCGGCACTGTGAATCTGGAAAAAGTTGGCGGGCGGCGTGCCTTGGGCCAAATCGATAATGCGGCTCAGGTAGCTGAACAATGCCACTTCGATCAGCGCGCCGATCAGGCCGACCACCAGCAAGGCGGCAAAGCTTGGCCACACCTGGCGCAGGTAGTAGAGGTAGAAGGGCAGGACTTTATCAGGAGGGGCGGCGCTCGGAGCGTCGCGGAAGATGTCGATCAGTTGTTCAAAGCGACGATAGAGCATTCAGTCTGACGCCCGCGCTGCGGGCTCTCCTTTCAAATGCGCACGCGGCGTTGTGGGCCGCGTGCGGAGCTTGCTGCGGACCTCAGTCGATGCGCTTGGCCGACTTGATCACAACAGGGTCGATTGGCACGTTTTGCATGCCTTGCTTGGTAGTGGTCTGCGAGTTGACGATGACGTCGACGACGTCCATGCCCTTGACCACTTTGGCGAACACGGCATAACCCGCATCGCGGCCAGGGTCGAGGAAGGCATTGTCAGCCACGTTGATGAAGAATTGGCTGGTGGCCGAATTTGGATCGTTGGTGCGTGCCATCGACAAGGTGCCGCGCACGTTATGCAGGCCGTTGCTGGCCTCGTTCTTGATCGGTGCTTCGGTCGGTTTCTGCGACATCTGCGCGGTGAAACCGCCGCCCTGGACCATGAAGCCTGGGATCACACGGTGGAAAATCGTATTGGTGTAGAAGCCTTTGTCGACATAGGCCAGGAAATTCTTGGTACTGATCGGCGCCTTGACCGGATCCAGTTCGATTTCGATGTCGCCATTGGTGGTAGTGATCAGGACGTGGGGCGCGCTGGACTTGGCCGGTGCAGTGGCCGTGGCGGCCATCAGGTTGGCGGCGAACAGAAAGGAGCCGGCAAAGAAGGCGATTTTTTTCAGCATGGGTCAGTGATCCTGGGTAGTGGTTTCGACTGTCTTTAGAAAATCGAGCAAGGTAGCGTTAAAGACTTCGGGTTGGTCCAAGGGCGTGGCATGGCGGGAATCCTCGATCACCACCAGCCGCGCATCGGGCAGCAGTTTTACATAGTTTTCTTTCTGCGCCACGGGGGTGTAGTCGTGGTCGGCGCTGATGACCAGCGTAGGACAGATGATTCTGGAAAGTTGTTCCTGCACGCCCCAGCCGACAATCGCATCAAAGCTGGCGAGATAAGCACGTTTGTCGTTTTTTGCCCAGCGTTCGGCCATTTTGCGCCGCAGGTCGGCTTGCTCGGGCTTGGGGAACAGCCGATCGCCCAGGGCCTTGCCAATGGTGGCCAGGCTGAGCACGCGCGCCAGGCTCCAGCGCTTGGCCCATTGCCAGTAATCATCGGCGCTGCGCACCTTGACCTCCGGCGCGCTGTTGACGATGCACAGGCTCTTGACCCGCGCGGGCTCGTCCACGGCCAGCTGGAACGCGATCATGCCGCCCATGGACAAGCCCACGACATGGGCGGGCGGCAGGTTCAGGTGTTCGATCAACGCCAGCAGATCGAAGGTAAAGCCCTGGATGCTGTAGCGCTCACGGGATTTGTCGGAGCGACCGTGACCGCGTACATCCACCACGATCAGGCGGTAATGCCGGGCCAGCACCGGAATCTGCAATTCCCAATCCTGGCTGCTGGAACCCAGGCCGTGGATCAGGAGCAGCGGGGTGCCGTGACCGTATTCCTCGTAATGCAGGCTGCAGCCTTCGTGGTCGAACCAGGCCATGGGTGAACTCCGTTTCAGGCTTGCTGGGGCGCGGCGAAAGGTGCGTCCAGGGGAGCGGTGTCAAAGGTGCGCAACAAATCGATAAGAATCTGCGTGGCCGGCCCCAGGGGTTTGTCTTTGTTCGAGTACAGGTAGAACGTCGGGTTGCGGCTGCCACCCTTTTCCAATGGCAGCTGCTTGAGCAGGCCATCCTTGAGTTCGCGCTCGATCAAGTGCCGGGGCAACCAGGCGAAGCCCAGGCCGCTGCTGACGAAGGTGGCGGCGGTGGGCAAGCTGCCGACGGTCCAGCGCTGTTCGGCGCCCAGCCAGCCGACGTCGCGCGGCTGTTGGCGGCCGGAGTCACGGATCACCACTTGCATCTGGCTTTCCAGGTCCTGGAAGCTCAACTCGCGGTTCAGGCGATGCAACGAGTGGTCGGGATGGGCCACGGCAATAAATTCCACGTCACTCATTTCGGTGCCCAGGTAGCCCGGAATGATGAAACTGCTGATGGCCAGGTCAGCCATGCCATCTATCAACAGCTCTTCAACCCCCGACAGCACTTCTTCACGCAGGCGCACGCGGCAGCCACGGCTTTGCGGCATAAAGGCGGTGAGCGCACGCACCAGCCGCGCATTCGGGTAGGCGGCGTCCACCACCAGGCGTACTTCGGCTTCCCAGCCCTGTTCCATATGGTGGGCGAGGTCTTCCAGCTGGCTGGCGTTTTTGACCAGTTGCCGCGAGCGGCGCAACAGCACTTCACCGGCCTCGGTGAGCACGGCCTTGCGCCCGTCGATGCGCAGCAATGGCACGCCGAGCTGGTCTTGCATGCGGGCCACGGTGTAGCTCACCGAGGACTGCGAACGGTGCAGTGCTTCAGCCGCCTGGGCGAAGCCACCGTGGTCGACCACGGCCTGCAGCGTGCGCCATTGATCGAGGGTAACGCGGGGCGCTTTCAAGATGAGCTCCTCTTGTCCTAAGCTGGCGGTCCTTATTGGAGACTGCCGAATGAGAAAATTCTGTTGTGTGTTGCTGGCGCTGCTGCCGATGAGCGCGTTTGCCTATCCCACCGACGTGACTAAAAAGATCGAGGGCGTGAGCATTGACTACACGGCGTCCGACGTCGACAACGACATCAGTTCGATACAGCTGAATAATTACGGCACCAATGACGCGGTATGCTCGGTAACCTTCACCAACGGCCCGGAATCACCGCGTCGCCGAACGGTCACGGTGCCGGCAGGTAAAAGCACCAACACCACGGTCAAATTCACCCGCTCGATTATCAAGATGCGTATCGCCCTGGCGTGCGCTCCAAAATAACGCGGCAGCGGAGCATGCCCACAGCAGTACTCCGCTTATAAACAAATTTATAGATGGGTTATAGCAGTTTTTTACGCTTTTTTATCGAATTAGCTCTGTTTAATCTTCACTCCATCGCCTTACTGCATTTACAGATGGAGCCTACCCAGCCATGTCCAATGTTCTGATCATCGAAAGCAGCGCTCGCCAGCAGGATTCGATCTCCCGCCAGCTGACTCAACAGTTCATCAGCCAATGGCAGGCCGCCCACCCGGCGGATCAGATCACTGTGCGTGATGTGGCCCTCAACCCGGTCCCGCACCTGGACGCCAACCTGCTCGGCGGCTGGATGAAACCCGCCGACCAGCGCAGCGGCATCGAACAGGCGTCCCTGGACCGCTCCAACGAACTGACCGACGAATTGCTCGCCGCCGATGTGCTGGTGATGGCTGCGCCGATGTACAACTTTGCCATTCCCAGCACGCTTAAAGCCTGGCTGGACCACGTGCTGCGCGCCGGTGTGACGTTCAAGTACACCGCCACCGGCCCGCAGGGTCTGCTGACCGGCAAGCGCGCCATTGTGTTGACCGCCCGCGGTGGCATCCACACCGGCGCCACCTCCGATCACCAGGAACCGTACCTGCGCCAGGTCATGGCGTTTATCGGGATTCATGACGTCACGTTCATTCATGCCGAAGGCGTGAACCTGAGCGGTGACTTCCAGGAGAAGGGCATCAACCACGCCAAAGCGCTGCTGGCACAGGTCGCATAACGCTTTAATCGTCACATAATCGCGCGGTGTTTATATCGCTCCACGCAAACCCTTCAAGTACGCGTATCGAACCTCCCTTTGCACTTGTTGCTCCTGAGTGCTCCTGCCCGACTGCCGCTATAGCGAGGTCGGGTTTTTTTTGCCTTGAGTTTCAGTAAACGCCGAAAACCTTTAATGTCCCGCCCATTCGAAACGAGGCGCGCATGGGCTATTTACTGGTTGTCACCCTGATTCAGGCATTTTCCTTCAGCTTGATCGGCGAATACCTCGCCGGTCACGTCGACAGCTACTTCGCCGTGCTGGTACGTGTGGTATTGGCCGGGCTGATTTTCATCCCGCTGACCCGTTGGCGTTCGGTGGCACCGCCCTTCATGCGCGGCATGTTGCTGATCGGCGCGCTGCAGTTCGGCGTGACGTATGTGTGCCTGTATTTGAGCTTTCGTGTACTTACGGTGCCGGAAGTATTGCTGTTCACCATCCTCACACCGTTGCACGTGACCCTGATTGAAGACGCGCTTAACCGCCGTTTCAACCCGTGGGCATTGATTGCTGCGCTGGTGGCCGTGGGCGGCGCGGCCGTGATTCGCTTCGACCAGATCACGCCGAACTTCCTGATGGGCTTCTTGCTGCTGCAACTGGCCAACTTCACCTACGCCGCCGGGCAGGTGATGTACAAGCATTTGGTCGCGCGTTATCCGAGTGATTTGCCGCACTACCGGCGCTTTGGCTACTTCTACGTGGGCGCCTTGATCGTGGTGCTGCCGGCGTTCCTGCTGTTCGGCAAAACCAACTTCCTGCCCGAAGCGCCGCTGCAGTGGGGTGTGCTGGTGTTTCTCGGGCTGGTCAGCACGGCGCTGGGCATGTACTGGTGGAACAAAGGCGCCTGCCTGGTCAACGGCGGCACATTGGCAGTGATGAACAACCTGCATGTGCCGGTGGGTTTGCTGCTGAACCTGCTGATCTGGAATCAGCACGAGCCGCTGGGGCGCTTGGCGTTGGGTGGGTTGGTGATTCTGGGGGCGGTGTGGGTCAGTCGCTTGGGTGTGCGTACGGACGCGATCCACCGCTGAGGCTAGTGTGGCAGCCTGCAAGCCCGCTGCCACAGGGAATTGATGGCGTTAGGCAGATTCGTTTTCCAGGGCTGGCAATTGGCTGGCCCCCAATGCCGCCGGCAACACCCCGGCGCGTAGATCATTGCCACTCGGCTGCTGATACAGGCTCAAGCCAAACTCCGGCAGCACCGCCAGCAAATAATCAAAGATATCGCCCTGGATGCGCTCGTAATCGGCCCACGCCGTGGTGCGCGTGAAGCAGTAGATTTCCAGTGGCACGCCTTGGGCGGTGGTTTGCATCTGGCGCACCATGCAGGTCATGTTCGGCTGAATATCCGGGTGGCTTTTCAAGTAGGCCAGGGCGTAGGCGCGGAAGGTGCCGAGGTTGGTCATGCGGCGGCGGTTGGCCGACAGTTGCGCGCTATGGCCCTGGGCTTCGTTCCAGGCCTTGAGTTCGGCCTGCTTGCGGCTGATGTAGTCGGTGAGCAGGTGTACCTGGGTCATGCGCACTTCTTCGTCGTCGCGCAAAAAGCGCACGCCGCTGGCGTCGATATACAGGCTGCGCTTGATACGGCGCCCGCCGGACGCCTGCATGCCGCGCCAGTTCTTGAACGACTCCGACATCAGGCGCCAGGTCGGGATCGAGACGATGGTTTTGTCGAAGTTCTGCACCTTGACCGTGTGCAGGGTGATATCCACCACGTCACCGTCGGCGCCGACCTGGGGCATCTCGATCCAGTCGCCGACCCGCAGCATGTCGTTGCTGGTCAGCTGCACGCTGGCCACAAACGACAGCAGCGTGTCCTTGTACACCAACAAAATCACGGCCGACATGGCACCCAGGCCCGAGAGCAACAACAGCGGCGAACGGTCGATCAAGGTGGCGACGATGATGATCGCGGCAAACACGAACAGCACCATCTTCGCCAACTGCACATAGCCCTTGATCGAGCGGGTGCGGGCATGTTCGGTGCGTGCGTAGATATCCAGCAAGGCGTTGAGCAGGGCGCTTACGGCCAGCGTCATGAACAGGATGGTGAACGCCAGCGCCACATTGCCGATAAACACGGTGGCGGTCTTGCTCAGTTCGGGTACCAGGTACAGGCCGAACTGGATCACCAGGGAGGGCGTCATCTGCGCCAGGCGGTGAAAGACTTTGTTATGCCGCAGGTCATTGAGCCAGTGCAGCGCCGGTTGCCGGCCGAGCAGTTTGATGGCGTGGAGGATGAGGTAGCGCGCTACCCGTCCGACCAATAAGGCGACTACCAGCAATATCAGCAAACCCAGGCTGGAATGCAGCAGTGGGTGTTCATCAAGGGCGCCCCAAAGGTCTTGGACGTTGAGCCAGAGCTGTTTGATATCCATGGGTAAAACCGATTCTTCTGTAAGACAACACGGGCCGATTAGAGCATTTATGTGCAACAAAGTTGGTTTTGTGGACAAATCTGCTGACAAAAAAGCAGCTGATTAGCGCCATTCGCGTAAAGAAACTCGGTTTGAGCGCCCGAAACCGTTACCCTATGCAGCTGATATTTTGTATTTCTTCGAGGTAGCACCCGTGTTTTCCCAATTCGCCCTGCACGAACGCCTGCTCAAAGCCGTGGCCGAGCTTAAATTTGTCGAGCCTACGCCTGTGCAAGCAGCGGCCATCCCGCTCGCGCTCCAAGGGCGTGACCTGCGGGTGACTGCGCAAACCGGCAGCGGTAAAACCGCCGCTTTTGTCTTGCCGGTGCTGAACCGCCTGATTGGCCCGGCCAAAGTCCGCGTGAGCATCAAGACCCTGATCCTGCTGCCGACCCGAGAGCTGGCCCAGCAGACCTTGAAGGAAGTGGAGCGCTTTTCGCAGTTCACCTTCATCAAGTCCGGCATCATCACCGGCGGTGAAGACTTCAAGGTCCAGGCCGCCATGCTGCGCAAGGTGCCCGACATCCTGATCGGCACTCCAGGCCGCATGATCGAGCAGCTCAACGCCGGCAACCTCGACCTCAAGGAAGTCGAAGTGCTGGTGCTCGACGAAGCCGACCGCATGCTCGACATGGGCTTTGCCGACGATGTGCAGCGCCTTGTGGCCGAGTGCGTCAACCGCCAGCAGACCATGCTGTTCTCCGCCACCACCGGCGGTTCGACCTTGCGCGACATGGTTGCCAAGGTGCTGAACAACCCTGAGCATTTGCAGGTCAACAACGTCAGCGACCTGAACGCCACCACGCGTCAGCAGATCGTGATGGCCGACCACAACGTACACAAAGAACAGATCCTGAACTGGTTGTTGGCCAACGAGACCTATCAGAAGGCCATCGTCTTCACCAATACCCGTGCAGCAGCCGACCGCATCTACGGTCGTCTGGTGGCGCAGGAATACAAGGCGTTCGTGCTGCACGGCGAGAAAGATCAGAAGGACCGCAAGCTGGCAATCGACCGCCTCAAGGCTGGCGGCGTGAAGATCCTTGTCGCCACCGACGTTGCCGCGCGCGGCCTGGACGTGGATGGCCTGGACATGGTCATCAACTTCGACATGCCGCGCAGCGGCGACGAATACGTGCACCGTATTGGCCGTACCGGGCGTGCCGGCAACGATGGCCTGGCGATCTCGCTGATCTGCCACGGCGACTGGAACCTGATGTCGAGTATCGAACGCTACCTCAAGCAGTCGTTCGAGCGCCGCACCATCAAGGAAGTCAAAGGCACCTACACCGGGCCGAAGAAGGTCAAGGCGTCGGGCAAAGCCGTTGGCGTGAAAAAGAAAAAGACCGACGCCAAGGGCGACAAGAAGAAAACCGGCGCCAAGTCTCCGACCAAGCGCAAGATCGCCAACCGGCCGAAGACCGACAACCTGTCGCTCGTCAGCAAGGACGGCATGGCGCCGCTCAAGCGCCGCAAGCCAGAAGCGCCAGCTGCCGAATAAGGCCGCTGATACAAAAAAACCGGACGCTGTCCGGTTTTTTTATGCCCTCAGTTAATCGTTCCTACGCTCTGCGCGTGAATGCCGCCAGGGGCGCTCCGCGTCCCTTTGTGGTGGTTAATTTTTCGCTTTGTCGGCCGCATCTTTCAGCTCCTTGAGGCGCTGGTCGATCAGTTGGCACTTGTCCGGCAGGTCCGCGCTGGCGGTTTCCAGGTTCATGTGCTGCAACTCATCGTTGATTTCCTTGGCCTTGGCCGGGTTTTGCTGGGTCAGCCGGGTCACTTCCTTGGCCAGTTGTTCGCGTTTGGCCGTGGCCTCTTCCGGCGTGCAGGCCCAGGCAGGCAGGGCGCTCAGCAGCGTGGCGGCGATGGCCAGGTTGATCAGGGTTTTCATGGTCGGACCTCCTTGGCAGTAATGTGCAGTTGAGGGGGCGAACGTCTGGAAAGTTCAGAGAAATGACGCTCGTCTATTCGGGTGAACGGCCAGAGCACGGTCGTGTCATTACCTCTAACGGGCCACTTTTTAATCTGCCCGCAGGAGGAATCAGGATGACGACTTACAACTGGGATCTGATCGAGCGACTGCTGCATGAAGTGCAGAACGGCGAAGGCAGCTTTGCGCCGCGCAAATACGCCGAGCAGGAAGCGGCCGAGAAGGCCACGGCGGGCGAATCCACCGGTAACCTGGACGCGTTGAAAAAGACCGCCGCCGATTACGAAGCGCTGTTGTTCAAGCGTGGTTTCATTGAATCGCGCCCGGAAGAAGAGGGCGGCAATGGTGAGAACTTCATCCTCACGGCGCTGGGCGCGCAGTTGCTGGCCCTGATCGACAGCTCAATTCCGGGCAATGACCACCCGCGCCAAGTACTGGACGAGCAGGCCGACGCGCTGGACCCGGCGACGTTCGCCGAGGTGGCTTCCAAAGCGCAGATTGCCTGAAAAAGCACACTCTAACTAAAAATGTGGGAGCGGGCTTGCTCGCGAATACAGTGTGTCAGTCAATAGATTCATCGACTGATTCACCGCATTCGCGAGCAAGCCCGCTCCCACATTTTTAAATCGAGGCGGCCTTGAGGCATTTGAGGGCCTGAAAGTCACTGCGAACCTTGCCGATTTTTTGTGTGAGTGTCTGGCGCTGCTGCGCCGTACTTTCGGCCATCAGGTCGATGATCAGGCCGCGGGCAGCGGCTTCAGTCTGTGCATAGGCGGTGCGGTATTGCGGGGTCCACAGGCTCTCGCGGTCGACCAGCAACTGTTGGATTTTCTGTGGGAAGTCAGCGCTGTGACGCTGCTGCAAGGCGTCGATAAATTGCGCCTGCCAATGGGCGCGATTACCGATCCACTCCTGATTCTGTTCACCCAGCGCGATTGACCATGCCGTCACTCGGTTCTGCTGGCTGGCACTCAGCGGCCCCATCCACGCATCCAGGCGTTTGCTCATGCGCTCGGCGCGCTCTTTGATCTGCTGAGCCAGCGGCGGTTTGAGGTATTCGTCCTGGCGCTTGCGCAGGTCTTTGGCCAGCGCATCACCCATGTCTTTGACTTGTTGATCATCCAGGCCCTGCAGCAACTGGACGGCTGACGGCGTGATCTCGCGGGCAACCTCGGCGATGGCTTGTTTGGCTTCGACGGTGCGCGCTTGCAGCGCGGCGTCGGTGATCTGGTTGTTGTCGACCATTTGTTGCAGGCGATCAAGCCAGTCCAAGTAGCCCGGCAGTTGAGTGGTGCAGTGCCAAGCCAGGTGTTCCTTGAGGGTGTCATTGAACCAGCTCTTTTGCCCGGCGTTCATGTCCAGGTAGTCGTTGAGGGTCCAGGGGATGATCACATCAAGGTTGCGGTAGGCCAGGCCTACGCGATTGCAGCCGGCGAGCACCAGGCTCAACGTCAGTAATACCACCAGTAATTTGAGCCGACGCAGCATGGGCGTGTCCTTGCGCAGGAAGGGGTCATGCATGTGAACCTGCGCGGGGCGCGACAGTTCAGCCCATCAATAAAACGACCGTGCGGCCTTCAAGGTCAACAGGCCGTCGCATTGCGAATTGTGTCCGGAGTAGGCCGAGCAGTCGCCGCCACTGAGGCTGGAACCGCTGTAGATCAGGTCCAGGTCCACGCCTTTCCAGGCGCGGGAGAACTGCACCGACCAGTCGCTGAAGCTGCTGATGGTACCGCCTTCTACCGCCGCCGGCGTGCCGAGTTGGTGGGTGGTGTATTTCATGCTGACGCCGATGCCGAACGGCTGCGTACCGCCGAGGTCGGCAAACAGCGTGCTGTCCTGGCGATCCGGGTCGTTGCTGAAGGACACACCGAAACGATTGCCCAGCAGGTTCAGGCCGCCGTAGAACTCCTGGCTGTCGAGCGGGCTGAGCTTGGGGTAGCTGTAGTGGATCATGCCCACTTCGTAGCCCAGGGTCTGGTCGAAGGGGCGCTTGAAGCCCATGTAGGAGTCAAGTTCGAGGTTGTTGGCTGAGGACAGGCCCATATTGGGCGAAAACTGGCCGAAATACAGGCCGCTGTCGTGGCTCAGGTCCAGGCCGCCGTGGAAGGAATCGCTGCCCGGCGAGGTGGGCTTGACCAAGCCCTGGGCCATGCTGCGGCTGGGCGTGGTGCCCAATTTGAGGTCGAAATCACCCAGTTCACGCTGAAAAATCTGCGCGTGTGCGAGGGGGCTTGCCGCAAGGGCAGCGATGAGAAACAAGCAGGGCTTGAGCATGCTTCACTCCATGAAAAGCGAGGAGCAGTTACGGAAAAATCGGACAGATGCCCGTGCTAGACGGGTGCAAGCATACCGGCGAATGCCTCGCGGTGAGCCCCGTTCGTCGATTGGCGTATCAGGAGATGTAGCAGAAGGGTGTTTCAGACTCTAGTCCTGGCGCCTTGAAAGGCAAGACGCTTAGGAGCTAGATGCGACGCGCGGGTATTACTTTTTGCCCAGGCTGATCTGCTTGGACGGGCCGAAAGTCTGGCCGCTCACGCCCTTGGCAATTTGCTGGATTTCACCGCCGGACTTGAGGAAAGCAGCAATTTGGCTGTTGATCGATTCGCTGGTTTCAACGGCGGGAGCTGGCTTTGCTTTGCTATTGGATGCTTTTACGCGCATGGCGGCCACTAACCTGTAGAAAATTAACTTGGCCAGGCATCGTACAGGAAATACTTGACAATTGCTTGGCAAATATCCCCTGGGAATTACGCGAGCCGCTGTAATCGGCCAAAGTTTGACCTTTAAATAAACCGCTAACTTACTGTTTTAACTCGAAACCACAGGGTTTGTTCGGCGGCTGGCCACCGGCAAAATTCGATCGATTGATCAGACGAGCGGGGCGGTGCCATTACCCGGCCACGCTGGCCCGCGATTTTTCAGGCGCACGCGCGTGGCGGCCGCAACTCGGGTAGAATGCCGCCCACGTAACGAAGGTATCTGGAAATGGCTTTAGTCGGGCGCTACAACAGCTTGCAAGTGGTTAAACACACTAACTTTGGTTTGTACCTGGATGGTGCGCAAGATGGCGAAATCCTCTTGCCTAATCGGTATATCCCCAAGGATATTCCCAGTGAAGATGAAGACTGGCTTAACGTTTTCATTTACCTGGACAGCGATGACAAACTTATCGCGACGACTGAAAAACCGAAAGTTCAAGTCGGCGAATTCGCCAGTTTGAAAGTCGTCGAAGTCAACAGCATCGGCGTCTTCCTCGACTGGGGTTTGCCAAAAGACCTGTTGCTGCCGTATTCGGAAGAGAAACGCCAGTTGACCGCCGGTGAATACTGCGTGGTGCACGTCTACCTCGACAAGCACACCAAACGCATCACCGCCACTGCGCGACTTGACCGCTACCTGGATAAGACGCCTGCCAACTACCAGGTGGGCCAGGAAGTCGACTTGCTGGTGGCCGAAGCCACCGACATGGGCTTCAAGGCGATCATCAACAACAAGCACTGGGGCCTGATCCACAAGAACGAAGTGTTCAAGTTCCTGCGCCCGGGCAAGGAAGAGAAAGGTTTTATCAAAGAGATCCGCGCCGATGGCAACATCAGCCTGAGCCTGCAGCCGGTCGGCCAGGAAGCGGCCTCCAGCCTCAACTCGAAGATCCTCGCCAAGTTGCGTGAAAACAACGGCAGCCTGCCGGTCAGCGACAAGAGCGACCCGGCGGTGATCAGTAATTTGTTCGGTGTCAGCAAAGGCAACTTCAAGAAGGCCATTGGTGCGCTCTACAAGCAGGGCCAGATTGTGATTCATGCCGATCGCATTGAACTAAGCTGATCGCGTTTTGTTCTTCTGTAGGTGCCGCTCGGCGCCTACAGAGGCTGCAACCATGACCCGCAAACTATGCTTCGCTTACCTCGGCACCTTACTCGCGTTTCTGGTGCTCGACGGCCTCTGGCTCGGCGTTTTCATGGGCCCGACCTACAAATCCCTGCTCGGCGCGCTGATGCTTGATCAGCCCCGCTGGCTGCCCGCCGTGCTGTTTTATCTGCTGTATGCCCTCGGTTGCGTGGTGTTCGTGGTCCTGCAAAGCGGCAGTTGGCAACGAGCAGCACGCCTTGGCGCTCTGCTCGGCCTGGTGGCCTACGGCACCTATGACCTGAGCAACTGGGCCACGCTGCAAGGCTGGTCAGCCGGGTTGGCACTGATGGACATGGCCTGGGGCACCTTCCTGACGGCGGTCTGCTGCAGTGTCGGCTATCTGTGTGCACATCGGGTGCAGCGTTGATTGTGTACAGGATTAACCTGCACCGTTGCTGAGCACAACCCCCGCCTATAGGCCCTCATAAACCCCTTTGCAACACCGTTTTAGAGAGATTGTGTGCCATTGGCACGCATTCTGCTGAATGCCTCGTATACAAACCATGCCGCCTCCCGTATGCACACCGTTACGGCAGCGCAGGCCGGTATTTCGAGGAGCCAAGCGATGACCGAACAATTGCCCAAAGGCTACAGCCCACGCCTGTACAACCAGGACCTCGGGCCGCTGCCGCAAAAGTGGACCTGGTACAACATTTTCGCCTTTTGGATGAGCGACGTGCACAGCGTCGGCGGCTACGTGTTCGCCGCCAGCCTGTTTGCCCTCGGGCTGGCCAGTTGGCAGGTGTTGATCGCCTTGCTCGCCGGCATTTGCATCGTGCAGTTGATTGCCAACTTGGTGGCCAAGCCGAGCCAGCAAGCGGCGGTGCCATATCCGGTCATCTGCCGGCTGGCATTTGGTGTGTTTGGTGCGAATATTCCGGCGGTGATTCGTGGTTTGATCGCCGTGGCCTGGTACGGCATCCAGACGTATCTGGCGTCGAGTGCCTTGATTATCGTAGTGCTGCGCTTTTTTCCACAGATGGCGGTGTATGCAGAGCCGCACTTTGCGGGCCTGTCTTACCTGGGCTGGTTTGGTTTCCTCAGCTTATGGGCGTTGCAGGCAGCCGTATTCTGGGCGGGCATGGAATCCATCCGCCGTTTTATCGACTGGGCGGGGCCAGTGGTCTATGCGGTGATGTTTGCCCTGGCCGGCTGGATTGTGTGGAAGGCAGGTTGGTCGAATATCAGTTTCACCCTGGCGGAAAAATCCCTGTCAGGCTGGCAGGCGTTTGGCCAAGTGATTGTGGCGACGGCGCTGGTGGTGTCTTACTTCTCCGGGCCTACGCTCAATTTCGGTGATTTCAGCCGCTATTGCCGCAGCATGCACGACGTGCGACGTGGCAATTTCTGGGGGCTGCCGGTTAACTTCCTGGCGTTCTCGCTGGTGACCGTCGTCATCGTGTCGGGCACCTTGCCGGTGTTTGGCGAAATGTTGCATGACCCCATCGCCACGGTTTCGCGCATCGACAACAGCATGGCCGTGCTGCTCGGCGCCTTTGCCTTCGTGACCGCCACAATCGGCATCAACATTGTCGCCAACTTCGTGTCACCAGCGTTTGATTTCGCCAACGTCGCGCCGAGCAAGATCAGTTGGCGCGCGGGTGGCATGATCGCGGCCGTGGCCTCGATCTTTATCACGCCGTGGAACCTGTTCAACAACCCGCTGATGATCCACTACACCCTGGATATCCTCGCCGCGTTTATCGGGCCGCTGTTCGGGATTTTGATCGTGGATTTCTACCTGATCAAGAAGCAGAAAATCGACGTGGATGCCCTGTTCGACGACAGCCCGAGCGGCCTTTATTACTTCGACGGCGGCGTGAACTGGACAGCCGTCAAAGCCTTGGTGCCGGCGACGCTGGTGGGCGTCGCGATCACCTTCACGCCCGCGTTGCAGGGCATGGCCAATTTCGCCTGGTTCACCGGGTGTTTCCTGGGAGGGCTGTTTTTCCTGGTGCTGGCACGGCGTGGACAGGTTCGTGCGCCAAGGTCGCTGGTTGCCGGTTGACCAACACCGTACCTGCCACCACCAAGCCGCAACCGGCAAAGATCAAGGCCGGTTGCAGGCCGCCGCTCACGTGGCTGCTCACCGAGGCCAGTAATGGGCCGCACAATTGGCCGATAGCAAAACTGGCGGTGAGCAGCCCAGTGCTGCGCTGGTAGCCGTGGGGCGCCACCTCGCGCAAACGCGCCATCACCAGTTGCATGCACGCCAGGAACGGCGCACCACACAGCAACACACCCAGCGCCAGGCCCCAGCCATTGCCCAGCAGGCAGGCGAATACGCCGGCCGCTTGCAGCCACAAGGTCGTCATCAACCAGCGGCGGGTGGTGTTCGGGTCCTTGCGCCGCAGGCTCGCCACCACTACACCCAGCGCCGCCGCCAGGCCAAAGCACGGCCAGAACAGGTCGGCTTGCCAGGCGCCTTTGAACTGCGCGCTGGCCATCTGCGACAAGAAGGTCGCGGGGATGATGTAGCCCAGGCCATACAAGAAGTAGATCCAGCACAGGTGTGCAATGCTGGCGTTGCTGCCCGCGCGGGTGGCATGGGCCACCGTCACGGTCGGCTTCGGTAAAAAGGGCAGGATGGCCAGCAACATCACCAATGCCACCACGCCATAGACCAGCCACAAGGTCGCAGAGTCTTCACCCAACAGATTGGAGCCCAGTGCCAGCACCCCGGTCAGCAGAATCCCCAAGCCCGGCCCGGCAAACACCAAGGCCCCCAAACGTGGACGCCCGGCGGCAATCGCCAGCGGCTGGCTCAGACTGGTGATCATCACCAGCGCCCAGGCGCTCGCCACGCCAGTGCCAAAGCGCAGCAGTAAATGCGGCCAGAACCCATGCGCCCAATATGACCCCAGAGTCAGCAGCACGCACAGCCACAGCCCGCCATACAAACGCGCTTTTATGTGGTGATGGCTGCGGGCGAAGATCGAGTCCACCGCGCCGACGAAATAGCCCAGGTAGTTGGCGGCCGCAATCAGGCCGGCGCCGGTCAGGTCAATCTGCCCCTCGCTGAGCAAATGTGGCATCTGCGGGGTGAGGGCGAAGCGCCCAATGCCCATGGCCATCATCAGGGCGATAAAGCTGGCGGTTAAGCGAATCAGCGGTGACATGTGCAGGTTTCCTACGGGGAAGCAAATGACCTGTAGGCTAAAGTGGATTGACTTTCTGTAAAAATGAATAATAGTGAGTAACTTGTTCAGTTTTGGAGAAAGGTGTGGAGTTCAGTCAATTGCGCATCTTCCAGGCCGTGGCGGAAGAGGGCTCCATCACCCGCGCGGCTGAGCGCCTGCATCGAGTGCCCTCGAACTTGTCCACCAGGCTCAAGCAAATGGAGGAGCAACTGGGCGTCGAGCTGTTCGTACGCGAGCGCCAGCGTTTGCAGCTTTCTCCTGCGGGCAAAGTGCTGCTGGACTACAGCACCCGTCTGCTGGCGCTGCATGATGAAGCCCACGGCGCGGTGCAAGGAGGGCAACCGGCGGGCGATTTTGTGCTGGGCAGCATGTACAGCACGGCCGCAGTGCATTTGCCCAAGTTGCTGGCGCGCTATCACAAGGCGTATCCGATGGTGAACCTCCAGGTGCAATCGGCGCCCAGCGGCGAGTTGCTAGAGGGCTTGATCACCGGGCGTCTGGACGCGGCCTTCGTGGATGGCCCGATAACGATCGCGACGCTGGACGGTGTGCCCCTGTGCGAAGAGCGCCTGGTGATCATTTGCGAGGCGGATCACCCGCCCGTGCGTGGCCCCCAGGATGTCGCCGGCCGTTCGGTGTTCACCTTCCGACGCAGCTGCGCCTACCGTGCGCGCCTGGAAACCTGGTTTTCCCACGAGCGTGTGGCCATGGGGCGTGCCATCGAGATTGAGTCTTACCAAGGCATGCTCGCCTGCGTGATCGCCGGCTCCGGCGTGGCATTGATGTCAGAATCAATGCTCGACAGCCTGCCAGGCAAGGACAGCGTGTCCGTTCATCCGTTGACCGGGCCTTTTGCCACTGCCACCACCTGGTTGATGTGGCGCAAGGGCATGCTCGGCGCTAACCTCAATGCATGGATCGATCTGCAACAAGAGGGCAAGGCCGATTTCCTGCAAGACACGCGCGCGATTGCTTGAACGATCCGTCAGGATTCGGATCAATCCTGTAATAGTTCGTTGTGGTTTCGTTCAAGCATTACGTAAGACTTAGAGCTACTATCACTGTAGGAAAAGGCGACAGAACTCCCGCCTAGCCGCATTACCCTCAAAGGGGGCAACCATGAAAGAGAAAATTCAAAACTGGCTCCACGACCTCGGCGTTGCGCTGGGCCTGATTGAACCGCCGCTGCAGCCTATTCCGATTCGCACGGATGACGAGCAGCGTCGTCCGCGTCGCCGCTAAGCTCAGGTAGCAACAGGTTTAGAATGTGGGAGTGGGCTTGCCCGCGATAGCGGTGTATCAGTCGATAAAAACTTGACTGACACACCGCTATCGCGGGCAAGCCCGCTCCCACAGTTGTTTTGTGCAAGGTAAAAAAACGGGCGCGACATGCGACGTTTCTTTCGCGACAACAGCTCTCATAACTCTAAGTGTCGGAACCGGACTACCTGTTCTTCAGAATCGGCTGGCTTATTTCAATCCAAATTATGCGCTTAGGTTGCAACCAAGCACGTAGCTTTCCTCGGATTAAAAGTAAGTCAGCGTTCCTG
Organism: Pseudomonas sp. 2822-15; assembly: GCF_002742515.1. Taxonomy (NCBI): domain Bacteria; kingdom Pseudomonadati; phylum Pseudomonadota; class Gammaproteobacteria; order Pseudomonadales; family Pseudomonadaceae; genus Pseudomonas; species Pseudomonas sp. 2822-15. Next base: position 497,314 of record NZ_LJRY01000170.1, read on the forward strand.
GAGACAAGCAATGAAGCTCTCTTGCGTTCCCCCAGTTGCCGCGTCATTGATCGCCACCACCGGAAATGTTCTGCACATCGCCCCGGTGTCCAGAGGCTGGAAGGCTGATGCGCCCGCCAACGTCGTATTTTTCCCACCTACACTGACCAAGCAAGCGCTGCTCATGCAGATAGGGCTTTTGCGGCCTTCAACCCTCATTGTCGGGGACCAGATTATCGATGCGGACGTCATCGACCAATGGCGCATATCCCACCCATTTGGAACCCTCCATTTAGTCCGCAGGGGAACGAGTCTGGATAAGGTGGCACTTGAACTGTGTGCGCTGAACGATATACGAGTGGTCAATACGCCTGGGGTCAATGCTGCGCATGTCGCAGCCTATATCGCCTATTGGTTGACACTGGCCGATGGTTCCATGCCCCGCGATGTTTGCGTGATGGGATATGGCAACGTGGGAAAAGAACTTGTCCGGTTGTTACTTGATCGAGATCCGGATGTTCGGATCAAGGTTATCAACAGACAAGGGCGAGCGCCGGATAGCAGCGGCAACACCCTGTGCCATTCCAGAGTGTCATTTGTCGCAGACTGGCGCGGGGCATTGCATGACGCTTATGCCGTGGCCATTTGCCTGTCCCTGAACGATGAATCCGCTCATCGCATTGATCGGTCTCTCATCCAGGGTTTACATAAAAACGCTCGCCTCGTCTGCGTCGCCAAGCCGGACGTCTTCAGCGATGACGCTTTGCAGAGCCTGGCAACGGCTGAAGATATGCAGCTGGTATTGGACTACGGCCCTAAGACACTGGACGCGTTTCGAATACGCACCCAAACACTCGGCTGCAATGTCTGCACGTGGCGCAAACCGGCGACGCTGACGACCCAGGCGGCAACCACCGAAGCCTGCAAATGCGACCTGGATTACGCGGTCTCTGTTCAGTTGAGCTTGATGGCCCTGCGCGGCGTGGTCAGCCGCAGATTGACGCATTCGATGACGATCCCCGCTGAGCAGGCAGATACAGGTGCGCCGCGCGTATCGATCATCGGCCGAGGAGTCAACGGCCTTTTCCAAGCCCTGATGTTCCGCCTGGCCAATTATGAAGTTATGGTTTACGGAGGAAATCAGTCTAGTGATGGCGCCAGTCATAAGCCTGTGAACATGCGTCATCTGTCAGCAACCGAGACGACGGCAAAGCCGCTGCACAACGCTTATCTGACGCCCGCTAATCAGCATTTAGCCGTTGAGTGCAATCGCGCAGGCATCGAGCTATTCGAAAAGCTCCTGGCCGACAACCCCTCGCTGGCGCAATTCGCGCGGCCAGGGATTGTGCGCGCCTACGGTGATAAGGCCAGTGATGTAGAGGCCGCAATCCGCGAGCAAAAGGCTATCGAACATAGGTGCTGGCCAAGCGGCAAGTGGGGAGGTGAAGCTGTCGAGATCAGTCAACGTCAATTTCAGACAAATTATGGAATTCCAGGGATCGGTCGAGCTATTCAGGTATCGGGCTACGAGCTGGAATTTACCCGGCTAATGGATGAGTTAGTAACGCTGTTGCAGCGCTCTGGGGTTCAGTTTCGACCCGAGTACCTAAACCCTGTCCAAATTGCTGATCTGAGCAGAGAACACTTTGTCGTCACGGCTATGGGCATAGAGGAACCGGAAGCTATCGCAATCATCGGCTGGTTTTTCAAGCTGCGTGCTGTCGGCGGTGAAGGTGCCGAAATGCATGGACTCAAGCTGCAATACGATCTGCCAATTGGCGTCATGAATTGCCGTCTGGACGAGGGCTGCATTCTTGTCTCTGGCGGGCAAGTTCCTCCCGATTCGACGCCGGAATGCAAGGCGCAGATATTGACGGCATGCCTGGACGTTGTTTCTCGGCACTTTCCAGTGTCTTATCGCAGGGCAATCGAAAGAGGCGATTTGCAAATCATCGAATGCGCCAGGCCCGGCACCGCAGACGGTCTCTCAATCGTCCACTGGTCCGCCTACAACCAAATCGTGGCCGGGGCAACGTATGCCGGGGGCACCACGCAGGGATTGTTATGGGCCTCCCTGGTCCAGGAAATCATTCAGGCGAAAGCGCCCGATAATTGAAGAATAAAAAAACGGGCGCGACATCCGACGTCGCGCCCGCTGAAGAAACCGCTTTAAATTCCGTTACCTGTCAAATGGCCCGAGCTACCGAAGCCTCTGGCCGGCGCGACAACAAGCTCACCAGCACAAAACTCACCAGCCCAACCGCCAGGCTGTAGTAGATCGGTGTGTTCGCGTCCAGGCCGTCTTTGAACATAAACACCAGCGCCGTCACAAAGCCCAAGGTCATGGAAGCAATGGCGCCGGAGGTGGTGGCGCGTTTCCAGAAAATCGCGCCCATCAGCGGGATCAGCATGCCGCCCACCAACAGGTTGTAGGCCAGGGTCAGGGCGCTGATCACGTCGTTGACCACCAGCGCGATACCCAGCACGGCGATACCAGTCAGCATCGTAAACAGACGGTTGATGCTCAGGCTCGACTGCTTGCCGCCACGCAGGCGTGGCAGCAGGTCTTCGGTCAGTACGGTGGAAGCGGCGAGCAGGCCGGCGCTGGCGGTGGACATCATCGCGGCCAGTGCGGCGGCGATCACCAGGCCACGGATGCCGTCTGGCAGCGAGGCTTTGACGATGGCGGCGAAGGCGTTGTTGACGTTGTCCAGGTTCGGCAGCAGCACGTGCGCCGCCATGCCGATCAGGGCGCAGGCCAGGCCGTAGAGGATGCAGTAAAAACCGGCGAACGTGCCTGCGTATTGGGCGACCTTTTCGTCACGGGCGGTGAACACACGTTGCCAGATGTCCTGGCCGATCAGGATGCCGAAGAAGTAGATCATGAAGTAGGTGATGATCGTGTCCCAGCCGATTTCGGTGAAGCTGAAATTCGACGCTGGCAGCTTGGCCACCAGTTGATCCCAGCCGCCGACGCGGTACAGGCAGATCGGCAGCAGGATAAACATCAGGCCGACGGTCTTGATCACGAACTGCACGATATCGGTCAGGGTCAGCGACCACATGCCGCCGATGGTCGAATACACCACCACCACGCCACCGCCAAGCAGCACCGAGACCCAGAACGGCAGGCCGAACAGCACTTGCAGCACGGTACCGATAGCCAGGATCGAGGTCACGCCGATCATCAGCGCGTAGGCCAGCATGATCACCGCACTCGCTTGGCGGGCCATGGGGTTGTAGCGTTTTTCCAGCACCTGGGTGACGGTGAAAATCTTTAATTTGAGCAGCGGCTTGGCCAGGAACAGGTTCAGCGCGATGATCCCTGCGCCCAGTGCGGCGCACAGCCAGAAGCCGGAAATGCCATGCACATACCCCAGGCGCACGGTGCCGACGGTGGATGCACCGCCCAATACCGTGGCGGCCATGGTGCCCATGTACAGCGACGGGCCAAGGTTGCGGCCGGCCACCAAATAGTCTTCGTGGGTCTTGGCGCGACGCATGCCGTAATAGCCGAGCACGAGCATGCCGGCGGCGTAGATGAGTACGACGAATAAATCCAAAGCCATGACGGCGAGTCTCCGATTATGGTTTTTATGGGCGATCAGGCGGCTTGTTGCAGCGCCGGGTTAACGTGCGAATCCGTGCGCCGGCTGCGAGGGTCGGCCGGGCCGTAGACGGCGGCCGGTTCCGGAAACACACGAAGCAAGCTCAGGTACACCACCGACGCCAGCCCCAGGGTCACTGGCAGGCTGATATCGATGCCATCGGCCAGGTTGCCCAGCGGCCCGACAAATTGCCCCGGCAGGTTGACGAAGCACAGGCCCACCACTGCGCTCGGGATCCAGGCGCCCAGGCCGCGCCAGTTCCAGCCGTGGCTGAACCAGTAGCGCCCGCCGGTTTCACCGCGAGTGAACACTTGCAAGTCGTCCGGGCAGTAGAAGCCCCGGCGCACGATCAGGCCGATGATCATCATCACCATCCACGGCGTGGTGCAGGTGATGATCAGCACAGCGAAGGTCGACACGCTTTGCACCAGGTTGGCGGCGAAACGTCCGATAAAGATGAAGGCAATCGACATTACCCCGATCAGCAACGTGGCCTTGACCCGCGACAGCAAGCGCGGGAACACACTGGACATGTCCAGCCCGGTGCCATACAGCGAGGTGGTGCCGGTGGACATGCCGCCGATCACCGCGATCAGGCACACCGGCAGGAAGAACCAGCTCGGTGATACGGCCAGCAAACCGCCGACATAGTTGTTGGCCGCGATGTAGTCCGGCGCCTTGATCGCCACGATGGTCGCGGTGGCCAGGCCGAACAGGAATGGAATCAAGGTGGCGATCTGCGCCAGCACCACCGCCAGCATGATGCGCATTTTCGGCGTTTCACGCGGGATGTAGCGCGACCAGTCTCCCAAAAACGCCCCGAAGGAGATCGGGTTGCTCATGGCCACCAGTGCCGAGCCGATGAAGGCCGCCCAGAAGCCAGCCTGGCCCAAGGCGACGGTGCCGGCGAAGTGGCTGTCGAACGCTGGCGCGAAGGCGAAGATGCCCAGCAGGAACAGCAGGCTCGCCGCCCACACCGCAATGCGGTTGACCCACAGCATGAAGCGAAAGCCGTAGATGCACACGGTCAGTACCAGCAGGGCAAACAGGCCATAAGCCAAGCCCAGGGTCAGGTCGGTTTCAGGCAGGCCAATCAGACGTTTCGCACCTCCCACCAGCGCGTCACCCGAACTCCACACCGACAGTGAGAAGAAGGCAATCGCCGTCAGCAGCGACAGAAACGAGCCGACAATCCGCCCGTGCACACCAAAATGCGCACCGGAAGACACGGCGTTGTTGGTGCCGTTGATCGGCCCGAACAGGCCCATCGGCGCCAGGATCAGCGCGCCCACCAGCACCCCCAGCACAATCGCCCAGACACCGGCCTGGAACGACAAGCCGAACAGCACCGGAAACGAGCCCAGCACGGCGGTGGCAAAGGTGTTGGCACCGCCGAAGATCAGGCGAAACAGATCCTTGGGCCCGGCGCTGCGTTCGTGGTCCGGGATCTGTTCGACCCCGTTGGTTTCTATTTTGCGAATACTGCTTTCGTTGTTTTTATTATTCATGATCAGCTCCGATCACATTGGCTAAGGGGGCGGCAGCCCTTCCGGCATAGCGGACAAATGTTCGTGACAGGCCAGCCACAGGCCTTGTTGTTCTAGGTGAGACGCTTGCCGTTTGAAGACAATGGTCTCGCGCTCCTGGCTAAAAAATTGCTCCCCGTTCATGCGCAGCTCGGTGGCCACGTCATGAATAAAAATCGCCACGTCACCTTGCAGGCTGACCACGGCATTGCTTGAGCTGCAGGACAGCACCTCAAACCCCTCGTCCGCGCGCCAGCTGTCCCACAACGCCTGGTAGGCATCGCGGCTCAGCAGCGGTTGGGGGAGGGTGTAGAACACGAAGCTGGCATCGGCGCTGAACGCGTCGAAGTAAGCCTCGCGGTCATTCGCGGCGAAGGCCGCCACCAGATCGGCGGCGGCTTTCAACACCTCATGGGCGCTCATCAGCGGTGCGCCACGCCGGGCAGTACGCAGAGCATCTCGTACAACAGGTTGGCACCGAGCAGCGAGGTGTTGCCGGTGGTGTCGTACGGCGGCGAGACTTCTACCAGGTCGCAACCAACCAGGTCGAGGCCCTGGCAACCACGGATGATCTCGATCGCCTGGATGGTGGTCAGCCCGCCGATTTCCGGGGTGCCGGTGCCAGGTGCCCAGGCCGGGTCGATGCCGTCGATATCAAAGCTCAGGTACACCGGGCCGCCACCGACTTTTTCCCGCACTTCGGCCATCAGCGGCGCGAGGGAGTGGTGCCAGCATTCTTCGGCCTGGACCACACGGAAGCCCTGTTTGCGGCTCCAGTTGAAGTCTTCGGCGGTGTAGCCCTGGGCGCGCAAGCCGATTTGCACGACGCGGTCGCAATCGAGCAGGCCTTCCTCCACGGCGCGGCGGAAGGTGGTGCCGTGGGCGATTTTCTCACCGAACATATGGTCGTTGACGTCAGCGTGGGCATCGATGTGCACCAGCCCGACCTTGCCGTGTTTTTTGTGGATAGCGCGCAGGATCGGCAGGGTGATGGTGTGGTCGCCGCCCAGGGTCATGGGGATTACGTCGTGCTCAAGGATCTCGTCGTAGGCTTCTTCGATGATGCGCACGGCGTCGAGCAGGTTGAAGGTGTTGATCGCCACGTCGCCAATGTCGGCAACCGACAGTGAGTCGAACGGTGCGGCGCCGGTGGCCATGTTGTAAGGGCGGATCATCACCGATTCGGCGCGGATTTCACGCGGCCCGAAGCGGGTGCCGGCGCGCAGCGAGGTACCGATATCCAGGGGAACGCCGACAAATGCGGCGTCCAGGCCCTTGGCCGTCTGCAGGTGGGGAAGTCGCATCATGGTGGCGATGCCGGCGAAGCGCGGCATTTCGTTGCCGCCCAGTGGTTGGTGAAAAATCTTGTCCACGGGAGTGCCTCATCGTTGTTTTGTTTATTAGTGGCCGATTCTGCGAAAAGCCCGTGGCGGGAAGAATCGGCAGAGGCAAATACTTAGTTCAGATTTTTCTAAACTAATGCTTGGGTTAAACTCGGCCACAAATGTGGGAGCTGGCTTGCCTGCGATGGCGGCGTTGAATTCACTGGTGCTATCGCAGGCAAGCCAGCTCCCACAGGATTTTTGTGTTCCGCGGAGAACAAATGGCCAACGCCTTGCCCGACCTGAAACTCCTGCGCATCTTCGTCAGCGTCGTGCGGCACCAGGGGTTCGCCAATGCCCAGCACGAACTCAACCTGTCGACGTCGGCCATCAGCACCTACATGAGCCAACTCGAATCGGCCTTGGGCCTGGTGCTGTGCCATCGCGGCCGGGGCGGTTTCAGCCTGACCAGCAAGGGCGAGCTGTTCCATCAGGAAACCTTGCGTCTTTTAGGTGAGCTCGAAGGCTTCGAGCAATACGCCGCCGCCCTCAAAGGCGAACTGCGCGGCACGCTCAAGCTGGGCGTGCTGGACTCCACCGTCAGCGACAAGGCCTTGCCGTTCGCCGAAGTGATCGGTGCCTACAGCCTCGAACACCCGGCCGTGCACCTGCATCTGTCGGTGATGAGCCCTTACGAGCTGCAACTGGGCGTGCAGGACAACCGCCTGGATTTGGCCATCGGCGCCTTTTCCAACCGCATGAGCGGGCTGGTCTACATGCCGCTGTACCGTGAACAGCATTGGTTGTATTGCAGCACGCGTCACCCTTTGTTCAACGAACGGCGTATCCCCGAGCAGGTGATCACCCAGCAGCGCATGGTCGGCCGAGGCTATTGGAGCCAGGCCGAGCTGGCGCGGCATGGTTTCAAACACAGTGCGGCCACCGTGGAAAGTATGGAAGCTCAGTTGATTCTGGTGCTGTCCGGCGCCTACATCGGTTACCTGCCCGAGCACTACGCCCAGGCCTGGGCCGACAAGGGCGACCTGCGCGTCTTGCTGCCGGCAACCTTCGGCTACCAGGCGCCGTTCTCGATGATCATGCGCCGAGGCCGCAGCCGCGAACCGCTGATCCAGACTTTCCGCGATCTACTCAAAGCCCAGCTCAACCAGGCCTGATAAACGATGTCCAGACCCCAATGCCCTCGCTGCCTCAGGCCGGTTACTCACTGTCTGTGTGCGCTGATCCCCAGCCTCGACAGCCGCACCCGCATCTTGCTCTTGCAGCACCCGAGTGAGGTCAATCACGCGCTCAATACCGCGCGGTTGGCTGCACTGGGCTTGAACAATGCGCAGTTGGTGGTGGGCGAGGTGTTTGACGACCTGGCCACGCTACTGAGCCCGCCGGGTTATCAGGCACGTCTGCTGTTCCCGGCTGACGACGCGCAGCCATTGCACGCCTATATGCCTGACGATCAACCTTTGTTGCTGGTGGTGCCCGACGGCACTTGGCGCAAGGCGCGCAAACTGCTGCACCTCAACCCGCTGTTGGCGGCTTTGCCGCGCGTGACCCTGGCGGGTGAACGCGTCTCGCGTTATCGGTTGCGCAAGGCACCCGGCCCGGGCGCGTTGTCGACGGTTGAAGCGATCGTGCAAGCGTTGCAGGTACTCGAAGCCCCGGCTTCATTCGATGCATTGCTCAAGCCGTTCGATGCATTGATCGAAGGTCAGATTGCGGCGATGGGGGAGGCGGTCTACCAGCGTAATCACGTAGAGCCTACATAGCTACCGCCCGGCGTAAGCACCGTTGGATAGGCTCGTCATTTATCACACCCCCCGAGGGAAAAATGACAGAGCCTGACGTGACACCCCCAGCCCCGGATACGTTATCTGCGTATATCGAGGAACAACAAGCGCTAGGGCCGTTGATGTCTGGCGCCGAGTGGTCCATGACGCGCGTCCTGATGCCTTTGCGCAAGTCTCTCGAGCGCTTTTACGGCTGCCTCGATGTGCAGCAGCAGCAAGACTACGTCCGTTTGCAAAAGGCCTGCATCCGCGCGCAAACCGCTTTCGAAGCGGCCATTGATCAACTCGGTGCCGACCTGGAAGCCACCTCGTTGTCGACGCTGAGGGCAGCACTGAAAAAACTCGCCGGTAAAGAGGTCGATCCCAAGGTCGCCCGTATCCATACCCGCTACGTGAAACCGGCTGTTACATCGACGCCAAACAACCCGGCTCTGAGGGTTCCCCGCGTTGCGGATGACCGCGTAGACAGCACGGGGCTGTCCAGCGTCACGCTGTGGGAGGCCGCGTGCATGAACTACGGCGGTTTGTCGGGATGGGGGTTTGCGGGGCATGTCAGCCTGGAGGAGGCCAGTTACCTGGATTCGAATGTCGGAATCAGCGCGGCGGATTTTATCAAATTGGTGCGCGACCTCAATCTTGGCACGCTGTTGCGCAAGCGCCTGGATAGCGCGCTGCAGAGCTCCACGCAATTGGGCGCGCAGGTAATGGCGCTGGCAACCGCAGAGCTTGAATTTGCGCTGATAGAGGCCTTGAGGACCAGCGACCGAAGCCGCGTTGACCGGGAAAAATACCAGGCTGTGGTGAGTGCGTTGTCAGACAAGTCGCTTTGGGGGGTTACCCAGGAAGTGAAAATGTTCATTCCCCATGGCCCGGACAATACTAATGGGACCGAACGCTTTGGCCTGCTCGGCGTCTACACGGACCTGCCAAGAGGCGACTACCTGAGCATTCCCTATGTGATTTTTTCCGTCAAAGACTGCAAAGGTGTGTTCAGCTATTTCCCCGACCGGCCGGGTGGCGCCCTCAGGCACTACGACAAATTTTCGGAGGCGTCCAAAGAGTTTTACCTCGGCTTCAAAGCGTTCCATACGCGTAAAGAAATGGGGTGGTTGTATCAGTCCATGTCGCTGCCGGATTATGCGCGCTTGAGCGCCAGGTCAGCCAAAGAAAGCATGCCGGAGGGGCTAGATGCCTTTGCCCGGTTCTTGTACCGGTTGTTCGGGCGTGCACGCAAGCTTACTCAGGTCGACCACCTCGGCTACAAGCCCGAGAGCGTCTACAACGCACCAACAGTCAGCCTGTATCGTTTTTACATCGAGCGTTGCCGAGCCAACCTCAAGGTATTGGCGCATGAAACGCCGGGCATCATGGCCACCTTGCTGGAGTTTTCCCAGACACTGTTCGGTGAAATCATCAGCCTGCTGTTGATCCCGGTGCCAGGGCCGTTGAAAGGTCTGGGGCGGTTGAGAGCGTTCGCCATGTTCACTTCAATAGGGCAGGCACTTTTCCAGGGGCTGCAGAAGGATGGTCGTGGCGACTTGGTGCAAGCGGCGATGGATGTCGCTGACTTGCTCAGCAGCAGGTTCCTGCACGCACGTTTGGCCCCGACTGTCAGGCGCCGGCATCAAGCGTTGTATGAGCGGTTGGCCCAGCAAAGCAAACCGCTGACCGCCGCCGAGCGCGAGAGCCAGACTGACGGTCAACTGCTGGAAAAAATGCTGGGCGCCAGCGATGTGCCGCCACAAAAGCTGGAACGGATCGTCACCCTCAGCAACAGCTCGAGAGCCGACCTGGACCAGGTCTGGGAGGGAGCACCGCCCTCGGCATCGCTGGTTGAGGCAGTGCATCGGTTTAACGTCGACCGGCTGATCGACTGGGCAGTCGAGGGGGCCGACGCCAGACGTCCCGAGGCAATGGGGGCGGTTGAGATTCTCGCTCCGCTGCTCACCCAGCATAAGGATTGGCCGAAAAGCACTGCCTTGAGCATTCAAAATCCGCATGGTGTGGAAGTGCGGCGCTATAGCAAACGTGCGGACCATAAGACCACGGCGGTGGTCACGGTAACCGCGTTGGAAGGCGATCTGTTTGCTCATTCAACGCCACGGCGGATTACCCTTAGTTTGCCTCAGGCCATTGTCGATTTGCTCCCCGAGGTTTTTTTATCGGGCGAGACGACGTTGGCCGAACAACTGGCCGGCAAGGCCGACGCCTTGCGATTGGATCTGTTTGAGGCGCTCACGGAATATGCCAATGCCAGTCGCTCTGCGGCCCCGACCGTGTCTGAGGCAGTGCTTCGATTACTGCCTGACAGTGTGGCCGACGATACCCCTGCGCACGCGGTGATCGAGCAGTTACACACATTGCACCCGCTGTTGAGCCGGGCACGCTTGCTGGAGGTAGTGCGCCAACACCCGTTGTCGGAACATCAGCAGACACAACTCCTGCACTCGCAATTTCAACCCGAAGCGCTTTACACCGCGCTGCGCGCTGCCCGTCAGATAGCACGCGCAGAAGCCATGGTTGACGGCGTACTCCATCCTCGGCGCTTCAATCAAGACACTCAGGGCTGGGCCACAGAGTTTGCCGCCGGGGCACTGCGTGACCTGACCGGCCAGGTACTGGTCATCAGCCCTCAAGCGCAAGCGATACCTTATGTTTCGCGAGGGCCGCTGGACAAAACCATTGTCGTGATCGACCACGGGGGCGGACAGTTCTCACTGTATGACGCTCAATCGCCCACCCCACGGGCGACCGAAACCGATGATTTATACCAAACGGTCGTGAGCCAAATCTCTGAACACGACCTGCTACGGTTGAAGTGGGACGCGCAGAGCGCCGCCTCTCAGTTCCGTTACGCAGTGGCCCGGACCTTGCTCGACAACCTTACGCCCGATGGCAGGTTTTATCCGTCACGCCGTGAGATCGGGCAGTACGCCAGCGTGGTCGAGACGTCAAATATTGTGCCCGAGCCTGACGCGCTCGGCCTCTACAGCCTGGGTGCCGATCGCTACCTGTTTATCGACGGCGAGTATTTCAAGGTCGTCCAGGGCCAAGGGCTTGAGCCCTGGCGTATTCAACACCCGTCTCTGGAGCAGGCTTATGCACCCGTGCTGACCCACAACGGTGCCGGCGCCTGGCGTCACGAATGGGAAAACCCACTGACCTGGGACGGGCAGAGACCGTTTCAGCGTCTCGGGCCTTGGGTACGTGAATTGACGCCGGATGCCATTGTGCAGATCCAGCAGATCAGTGGCGTGACGCCGGCTATCCTGCGCCGGGTGCATGTACGTAACGAGCGCCCCCCGCTCATCTTGCGCGAGACGGTTGAGCGTTTCACGATTCATCAGCGGGTCAAATCGGGTGTGGAGGTCGGGCGGGACTTTTACGACGAGCTGCTCGGTGAGGTCGGGCCTGAGGCTGCCGACGCATTGGCCGGGGTGACGGCGGCGTCTCGCGCCGATCAAGTCGCGCTGCTGGAATCCAGGGTGGTCGAGGACAAGCCACAGATGGAGCGGCTTTTTTTCAAGGCGCTGTGTCATAAGGCAGAGCAGTCATCCGAGCCTTTGGCGCAGGTGCTGCAACGTGATTTTCCCAGCTTGTCTGCGACAGTTGCCGACAGCCTGGCGCGTCAAGCCTCGGCTGATGAGAGGCAGAGCCTGGAGGCCGGCCGCGTTCCCTTGACTCTCACGCCTTATATCCGCTGGTACCTCAAAGCGTTGCGCAGAGCCAGGGCTGTGGAGGGGGTGTATCTGCCTGCGGCGATGAATGAAGACAGTGCGAAGTTAATCCTGCACACATTGCCGGATATATCCGGGTGGCCATCCCATTTGCGGGTTGAGGTGTGGGAGCGCGCAGTGCTGATCGACAGTATCGGCCCCACCGATGGGCCTCTCAAACGCGTACTGGAGCCAGTGGCTGGTCATTACCAGGCGTATATCCCCCACGCGGATGGCAGTCGGCAATCAGTGGGAGTTCCTGGGCATCTCCTGCCTGTTCTGTTAGGCGCGCTGCCGGCCCTGGAACGTCAGGCATTTGGCTACACCCATGCGTCCGGCGTCGAAGAGCTGGTGCAGGAGATTGGTCAGCGCTTGGGACGCAAAGAGGTATTGGCGGACAACGTGCTCAACATCGGCTGGCCCACTTGGCACAACCCACCCAGGCGCGTGGCCGACGGGCGAGTGGGTTATCCGCTGAGCGGCGAGGGCAGGTCAGGCGGCGTGAACCGTGGACAAGTAGCCCGATTTCGCCAGTTGTTTCCGACAAAGTCCGATACCGAGGCCGCCGAGATACTCCAGAACGTGAGTGATTCCTTCCAGGATTGCGAGGACATAATCAATTATTTGTTCAAGGAACAAGACACCTTGAAGGCCAGCCTTGAGCGTTGGTGTTTGTTGGGCGAACCCGCGAACCTTAAGGCCCAACTTGAAGCCTCCGAGCGCATTCTGAAGTGCTGGCGCAAAGAAGACTCTCCTCGAGGTGTGCCATTCGAGTTGTACCTCGACGGCTTGTCTCTCAACGGCCTGCCTGAGTTGAGTGCGCATTTTGGCCATGTGGTGAAATTGAGTGTCAGAAACAATCAGCTGCAAGATTTGCCAGCTAAATTCCTGAGGTGTTTCCCCGCGTTGCGTGTGCTTCAGCTAGACGGTAACCGGTTGAAAAATTTGCCGCGAGGTTTGGGGCAACTGATGTATCTGCATCGACTTACGTTGTCCCATAACCGCATCAAACCCACTATTTCGGATGTCATGAGTCTTCAGGAATTGACCGGCTTGACGGTACTCGATCTGTCCTGCAATCCGATCGGGTTTGGCCAAAGGTTAAAGTTGCATCCCCTCAAACGGCTCAGACAACTGATACTTAGAGATGCCAGGCTTGATGTGCTGCCCTTGGGGGCAGTGACGCTCGAACAACTGCGCACCTTCGACCTGCGCGATAACCGGTTCGGGGTCCTGACCGATTCTGATCTCTACATCAATGAAAACGTGCTGCGCGCAATGAACCTGCATGGCAATGCTCTTTCTCAGGCCAGCTTGCGGCTGCTCAGCCAATATCGGACGCGGCCGGGTTATCAGAATATTGATTTTGGCCTGTGGCACGACGGTGCCTTGCCGCTCCCTTCGATTGAGCGTTGGCTGACGTCGGTCCCTTTGAACCAAGTGGCGTTGTGGCGGGCTGAGTGGGCGTTGTTGGTGGGTGAGCAGATGGCAGATCGTTTTTTTAACCTGTTGTGGAACCTGTCTTCTCATCCGCTGTTGATTTCGCCGGAGCATCAAGCCTTGCGCCAGGACGTTACGCAGCGAGTCTGGCAGGTGATTGAAGGTGCAAATCACAACCGGGACTTGCAACAGATCCTTTTTCGCACGCCCTTGAATTACATGAGCGGTGGTATTGATGGCTGGTTGTTGTGCCTCAATGACATCGAACTGGCGATGCTGCCGGTGAAGATGCTGGCTGGAAACGTTGACGTCGCAGGCGCGGATTTTGTGAATTATTTTGGGGCTCTGCGCAGGATAAGTTCCATCGCCTATCACCTGTCACGGGAATTTGCGCAGTTATCCGCTCCAGAGCTGTGCGTGCAGATCCTGGCGTATCGAATCGCATTGGCCCCCAGCCTGGACTTGCCTCTGGCATTGCCAGGGCGGTTTGACGCGGCTACGGCAGTACCCAGTGCCAGGTCCGTGAATGAACTGCGTCAACGTATTATGCGTGAGGAGCTGCACCTCAATGAGCCTGAGCGACTCGCAAGTGAGGAGTATTGGGTGGGGTTTCTGAAGCTTAAGTACCCGCAGCGTTTTGACGCAGCACTCAAGCCATATCAGCTTGCGTTGGAGGAGGCGAACGAAAAAGTGGCAACTGGCATCATGAGCGAAGATGCGTACAACAACTACGCAAAAAGCCTGGTTGTGCCAGCGAACAACGCTGAGGCTGACGTGATTAGCGAATTGACCCTTGAGCAATGGAACGCTTTCATGATCGGGTAACTCACTGCTTATGCCTTTAAGCCATAAGCACCACACTTTGCGTGATATGGCCCGCCGGCCTTTCCCGGTATGATGTTCGCCCCCGCAGTCTGGATTGCGAATACGCCATGACCTTGCAGTACCCTACAATCGCCGATTGCGTCGGCAATACGCCCCTGGTCCGCTTGCAACGCATGGCGGGTGAAACCAGCAATACCCTGTTGCTCAAGCTCGAAGGCAACAACCCGGCCGGTTCCGTCAAGGACCGCCCGGCGTTGTCGATGATCACCCGCGCCGAGCTGCGCGGGCAGATCAAGCCCGGTGACACCCTGATCGAAGCCACCTCGGGTAACACCGGTATCGCCCTGGCCATGGCCGCGGCGATCAAGGGTTACAAGATGGTGCTGATCATGCCCGACAACGGCAGTGCCGAGCGCAAGGCAGCGATGACCGCCTACGGCGCCCAACTCATCCTGGTCACCCAGGAAGAGGGCATGGAAGGTGCGCGCGACCTCGCCGAGCGCATGGCCGCCGAAGGCCGTGGCGTGGTGCTGGACCAGTTCGCCAACGGCGATAACCCCGAGGCGCATTACACCAGTACCGGCCCGGAAATCTGGCGCCAGACCAACGGTTCCATCACCCATTTCGTCAGTTCCATGGGCACCACCGGCACCATCATGGGTAATTCGCGCTACCTCAAGGAGCAGAACCCGGCGATCCAGATCGTCGGCCTGCAACCGATGGAAGGCGCGGCCATTCCCGGTATCCGTCGTTGGCCTGAAGAGTACCTGCCGAAGATCTACAACGCGGCGCGTGTAGACCGCATCATCGACATGGCCCAGCGTGAAGCCGAAGACACCACCCGCCGCCTGGCGCGCGAAGAAGGCATCTTCTGCGGCGTGTCCTCCGGTGGCGCTGTGGCCGGTATGTTGCGCTTGTCCAAAGAAGTTGAAAACGCGGTGATCGTCGCGATCATCTGTGACCGAGGCGACCGCTACCTGTCGACCGGCATCTTCGACGAACCCAACTGATGGCCAAGCACGAGAGAGGCCTGCGCTTTCAGCCGACGGGCGGCAGTCGCGCCCCGCAGATTCCGGTGGGCAAGAAACAACGCCTGACCATCGAGCGCCTGGCCAACGATGGCCGCGGTATTGTGTTTTTCGAAGGCCGCACCTGGTTCGTCAATGGCGCGCTCGCCGGCGAAGAAGTCGAAGCGCGGGTGCTGGGCGCCCACGGCAAAATCGTCGAGGCCCGCACCGAGCGTGTGTTCAAGGCCAGCGAGCTGCGTCGCCCGGCACCGTGCGCGCACTTCGGCCGCTGCGGCGGTTGCAGCGTGCAGCACTTGCCCCATGACGAACAACTTGCCCTGAAACAGCGCATGCTCGCCGAGCAACTGTCCCGCGTGGCCGGTGTCGAACCGCAAGCGTGGGCCGCACCCTTGAGCGGGCCGGAATTCGGCTACCGTCGCCGCGCCCGTGTGGCGGTGCGCTGGGATGCCAGGGCCAAACAGCTTGAGGTGGGTTTTCGCGCCGTGGCCAGCCAGGATATCGTCGCCATTGATGATTGCCCGGTGCTGGTACAAGCCTTGCAACCGATCATGCAGCGTTTGCCGAACATGCTGCGCCGCCTGAGCAAGCCTCAGGCGTTGGGGCATGTGGAGTTGTTCAGTGGTTCGGCGATTGCCGTGTTGCTGCGGCATATGGCGCCGCTGTCCGAAGCGGACATGCAGGTATTGAACGAATTTTGTACCTTCCATCAAGCCCAGTTGTGGCTGCATGGCGAGGGCCAGCCGGAGCCGGTAGAACCGGGTCAGGCGCTGGGTTTTAGACTGGCGGCGTGGGATCTGGAACTGGCTTACCGTCCGGGAGATTTTGTCCAGGTCAACGCCGGCGTCAACGATGCGATGGTTGCCCAGGCCCTGGAATGGCTGGCGCCACAGCCCGAAGATCGGGTGTTGGACCTGTTTTGCGGGCTGGGCAACTTTGCCCTGCCGCTGGCCAAACAGGTGCGCGAAGTGGTGGCGGTAGAAGGCGTGCAGACCATGGTCGAGCGAGCGGCGCAGAACGCCGTCAGCAACCATTTGCATAGTGTGCAGTTTTTTCAGGCCGATTTGTCCCAGCCTTTGAGCGACGCACAATGGGCCAAACAGGGCTTTTCTGCGGTACTCTTGGACCCACCCCGTGACGGTGCCCTGGAGGTTGTGCGCAAGCTTGCCACTCTGGGAGCCAAGCGTCTGGTGTATGTGTCCTGCAACCCGGCCACGCTGGCGCGGGACACGGTTGAGTTGGTCAAGCAAGGCTACCGGCTAAAACGTGCCGGGATCCTCGACATGTTTCCGCAGACCGCGCATGTCGAGGCCATGGCGTTATTTGAAGCGGGCTAGGATGCCCGTTTAATCCGACTGGCCTGTCGTCTCCTGGGCCGTGACCTGTCAGGGAGTGGGACCTAGCCTAATGGTTGCACCGCTAGGGTTACGCAGCAGGTCAGCGATGATTTTTGGCGCATCCAAGGTGCGTCGTAGGGAAGGTAAGCAAGATGGTACAGGTGAGAGCACACCAGCCGATCAACACCGACGGCAGTATCAATCTCGAGGCATGGCTGGATCATGCCGTCAGTGTCGACCCGGCACTGGACCGTGAAGCCTTGAAAGCAGCCTGCGAGTTCGCTCGTGAGTCTGAACAGCAAGACAATGCGGCCAAGAACCTGTGGGCCGAAGGCACTTCAAGCTTTCGCACCGGGTTGGAAATCGCCGAGATCCTCGCCGATCTCAAGCTGGACCAGGATTCGCTGATCGCCGCCGTGCTTTATCGTGGCGTGCGTGAAGGGCATATCCCGTTGCCGACGGTCAGCCAGCGTTTCGGCGCGGTGGTGGCCAAGCTGATCGACGGCGTGCTGCGCATGGCCGCCATCAGCGCCAGCCTCAGCCCGCGCCAGTCCATGGTGCTGGGTACTCAGGGCCAGGTCGAAAACCTGCGCAAAATGCTGGTGGCCATGGTCGACGACGTGCGCGTCGCGCTGATCAAGCTGGCCGAACGTACCTGCGCGATCCGTGCGGTGAAGACCGCCGACGACGAAAAGCGCAACCGCGTGGCCCGCGAGGTGTTCGACATCTATGCGCCGCTGGCGCACCGCCTGGGCATCGGCCATATCAAGTGGGAGCTGGAGGATTTGTCCTTCCGCTACCTCGAACCCGATCAATACAAACAGATTGCCACGCTGCTGCACGAGCGGCGGCTCGACCGCGAGCGCTTTATCACCGATGTGATGGGCCAGTTGCGTTCCGAGTTGCAGGCCACCGGCGTCGATGCCGACATCAGCGGCCGCGCCAAGCACATCTATTCCATCTGGCGCAAAATGCAGCGCAAGGGCCTGGCCTTCAGCCAGATCTACGACGTGCGCGCCGTGCGCGTGCTGGTGCCGGAAATGCGCGACTGCTACACCGCGCTGGGCATCGTGCACACCCTGTGGCGGCACATTCCCAAGGAGTTCGACGACTACATCGCCAACCCCAAGGAAAACGGCTATCGCTCGCTGCACACTGCGGTGATCGGCCCCGAGGGCAAGGTGCTGGAAGTGCAGATCCGCACCCACGCCATGCACGAGGAGGCGGAGCTTGGGGTTTGCGCGCACTGGCGTTACAAGGGCACCGACGTCAAGGCCGGGTCCAACCAGTACGAAGAGAAGATCTCCTGGCTGCGCCAAGTGCTGGAATGGCACGAAGAACTGGGCGATATCGGCGGCCTGGCCGAGCAGCTGCGGGTGGATATCGAGCCGGACCGGGTCTATATCTTCACCCCCGACGGCCACGCCATCGACCTGCCCAAGGGCGCCACGCCGCTGGACTTCGCCTACCGCGTGCACACCGAAATCGGCCACAACTGCCGGGGCGCCAAGATCAACGGGCGCATCGTGCCGCTCAACTACAGCCTGCAAACCGGTGAACAGGTCGAGATCATCACCAGCAAGCACGGCACGCCGAGCCGCGACTGGCTGAACCCGAACCTTGGCTACATCACCACATCGCGGGCACGGGCGAAGATCGTTCATTGGTTCAAATTGCAGGCGCGCGACCAGAACGTCGCCGCCGGTAAAACCCTGCTTGAACGCGAATTGGCGCGCCTGGGCCTGCCACAGGTGGACTTCGACAAGCTGGCCGAAAAAGCCAACATGAAGATCGCCGAAGACATGTTCGCCGCCCTCGGTGCTGGCGACTTGCGCCTGGCGCAATTGGTCAATCTGGCCCAGCAACTGGTCGAGCCGGAGCGCGGCAGCGAGCAGCTGGAACTGATCCCACGCAAAGCCACCGGCTACAAGCCCGGCAAGCGTGGCGATATCCAGATCCAGGGCGTGGGCAACCTGATGACGCAAATGGCCGGTTGCTGCCAGCCATTGCCGGGCGATGCCATCGTCGGCTACATCACCCAGGGGCGTGGCGTGAGCATTCACCGCCAGGATTGCGCCTCGGTGCTGCAACTGGGCGGGCGCGAGCCCGAGCGCATCATCCAGGTCAGTTGGGGCCCGGTGCCGGTGCTCACCTACCCGGTGGACATCATCATCCGTGCCTACGACCGTTCCGGTTTGCTGCGTGACGTGTCGCAAGTGCTGCTCAACGAGCGCATCAACGTGCTGGCCGTCAACACCCGCTCGAACAAAGAGGACAACACCGCGTTGATGTCCCTGACCATCGAGATCCCGGGGTTGGACGCGCTGGGGCGGTTGCTGGGGCGGATTTCCCAGTTGCCGAACATCATTGAGACCCGGCGTAATCGCACGCCATGACACGGTTTGAAAACCTGTGTGGACTGCTTTGTGTGGGAGTCGGGCTTGTCCGCGATGCAGGCACCTCGGTCTGTTTGACAGACCGAGGCGAGGCTATCGCAGGCAAGCCAGCTCCCACATTAGATCTTCAGTGGTTCCAGAAAATGGGCAGAGATTGACCGATGTATTCACTTGAAGACCTGCTGTACCTGATGAACCGGCTGCGGGATCCGCAATACGGGTGCCCGTGGGACATCAAGCAAAGCTACGCGACCATCGTGCCGCACACCCTTGAAGAAGCCTACGAAGTTGCCGATGCCATCGAGCGCGGCGACTTCGATCACTTGCAAGGCGAGTTGGGCGACCTGTTGTTCCAGGTGGTGTACTACAGCCAGTTGGCGCGGGAAGAAGGGCGCTTTGAATTTGCCGGCGTGATCGACAGCATCACGCGCAAGCTGATCCGTCGCCATCCCCACGTGTTCCCCACTGGTGACCTCTATGCGCCGCTGGATATTCCCCAGTTGAGCGAAGAGCAGGTTAAAGAACGCTGGGAGCAGATCAAGGCCGAGGAGCGCGCAGAAAAATCCGACGCACCCGAGCAACTGTCCCTGCTCGATGACGTACCCACGGCCCTGCCCGCTTTATCCCGCGCCGCCAAATTGCAAAAGCGCGCCGGGCAGGTCGGTTTCGACTGGCCGTCTGCCTTGCCGGTGGTCGATAACGTGCGTGAAGAGCTGGATGAAGTGCTCGAAGCCATGGCCGATAACGACTCGGTGGCGATCGCTGATGAAGTCGGCGACCTGCTGTTTGCGGCGGTTAACCTGGCCCGTCACCTCAAGGTCGACCCGGAAACCGCGCTGCGTGGTGCCAACGCCAAGTTCGAGCGACGTTTCCGATTTATCGAACAGGCATTGCGCGACACGCACAAACCCATAGAAGATTGCACCCTCGAAGAGTTGGACGCCCTGTGGGGCGAAGCCAAACGCCAGGAAAAGAATGTGTCCAGCTGCGGTTGAGCAGTTGCCTAAGTGAGTAAGCACCATGAGCCTTTCCCTTCGCGACCAGTTGCTCAAAGCAGGTCTGGTCAACCAAAAGCAGGCCAAGCAGGTCGGCAAAGACAAACAGAAACAGCAGCGTCTGGTCCACAAAGGCCAGATCGAGGCCGATGACACGCAGGCGCGTTTGGCCGCCGAAGCGCACGCCGAAAAGGTCAAGCGCGACCAGGAACTGAACCGCCAGCAGCAGGAAAAAGCCGAGGCCAAGGCGCGCACGGCCCAGGTCAAACAATTGATCGAGACCTCGCGCCTGCCCAAGCTGACCACCGAGGACTACTACAACTTCGTGGATGACAAGAAGGTCAAGCGCCTGTCGGTCAACACGCTGATGCGCAACAAGCTGAGCAACGGCTCCCTGGCGATCGTGCACCACGGTGGCGGCTACGAGGTGATCCCGCGTGAAGCGGCGCTGAAGATTCAGGAGCGCGCACCGGAGCGTATCGTGCAGCTCAATATCCTCACCGAAAGCCAGGTGCCGGATGAGGACGATCCATACGCCGCCTACCAGATCCCGGATGATCTGATGTGGTAAGGCGTTAAAAACAACAAACCCCGCTCAAAAGGCGGGGTTTGTGTTTTTAACCTGCAGCTTCAACCGATCACCAATCCACGGCATAACTCACGCTGAAGGTACGCCCTTCAGCGTTCGGGTACGGCGCACGGGCGTTGGCCTGGGCAAACATGTTCTGGTAATTGCGGTTACTCAGGTTGTAGATCGCGCCTTCCAGGCGACCGACTGGCAACCTGACCGAACCGAGCAGATCGACCAGCGTATAACCTTTGATATCGCGGCCGTTGTTGTCTTTGGCTGCGGCGTCATAGTCGGCCAGTTGCATGCCTTGCAGGCGCAGGCTGTAGTCGCCACGGTCATAGCCGACAAAGGCGGTGGTCTTGGCAGGCGAGATACGTGTGGCGGGCAGGTCGATCCATTTGCCGTTTTGCTGGGTCTCGCCTTTGGCGTAGGCGTAAGTGCCGCCTACCGACCATTGATCGGTGACGTTGTAGGTCAGGCTGGTTTCGATGCCGCGCACGCGCTCTTTCTGGTTGATCAGGCGCAACACACGGTCATTGGCATCATAGAACTGGGTGACGTCCGAGGTGTTTTCATAGGCGGTGACGTTGGCCTGCCACTTGTCCCAGTTGCCACGCCAGCCCAGCTCGTAGCTGTCGACCTTGAGGGCTTGGGCGTTCAGGTCCTGGATGTCGTACTTGCTGTTGACGTCACGCAGGAAGCGCTGGATATCCGGCAGGGAAAACCCCTGGCTGAAATTGACGAACACATCCTGGTTTTCATTCAGGTGGTACACCGCACCCAGGTTGTAGAGCGTGTCATCGTATTTGAGGGTGCCGCCCGGCAGTGTGGCGCGGTTGCCGGTCTGCACGATCTCGCCGTAGGCAATACTGTCGGACACTTCGCTTTCGATCCACTCACGACGTATGCCGCCACGTAAGGTCCAGTCATCGATATCGTAGGACAGCTGACCAAAAATGGCTTTGGTGCTGGTTGCGATGTCCGGGCCCATCTCGAAGGTGGTGCCGGTCTTGGTATAGCTCAGGCCATTGACCCGGTATTGGTCGCCGCGTTGGCGCGAGGTTTCATGGTCATAGTCGGCGCCCCAGACCAGGTTGCCGGTCGCCGGGCCGATGTCCGGCATTTGTGTATCGATCGCCGCCCGCACACCATAGACGTCTTGCACACTGTTGTTGTCGGACACCCCGGCACGGCCGCGAGACAGATCGGGGAAGAACAGTGCATCGGCACGCCGCCAGTAACTTTCGACCTGCAAGCCCTGGCCATAGAAGTCCTTGTCGGCGTAATTGAGGTTGACCGCCTGGTTGTGGGTGAAGGGTTGGTCATCCAGGTCCAGGCCTTTTACCGCGACCGCAGTGCTGGTGATGCGTGGGTTCTTGGTGTAGCGGGTGTCCTGTTCATCTTTATAGTCTTGCAGCGACAGGCTGATCTTCTTGTCGTCATCCAGCTCGTAGCCGAAGCGACCTTGCAGGTCGTAGGTGTCGGTGTCCATGTTGCTGCCCTGGGACGTGTCCTGGGGAATGCGTTTGCCGTTACCGTCGAACTGGTCGTTGCGTTGCACCGTATTGCCCGACACGTACCAGTCCACCGGGCCCTTGCGGCCGGTGGCACTTTGGAAGGCTTCGTAGGAGAACCCTTTATGGCTGAAGTTGTTGCCGGCGGTCATGCCTATCTTGCTGCTGAAGGCCAGGTCTTCGCCTTTGTTGCGCTTGGTGATGATGTTGATGATGCCGCCTGACGCGCCGGCGCCGTAGACGCTGCTGGCGCCGGATATCACTTCGATGCGCTCGATGCTTTCCGGTGCCACGCTGTTGAGCTGGCGGAAGTTGTCACGCGTGGCGTTCTGGGACACGCCATCAATCAGGATCAGCGTGTTGCGCCCGCGCAGCGTCTGGCCGAAGTTGCTCATGCCACCGCTGGAGGGCGCTATGCCCGGGACCAGTTGCCCGAGGATATCGGCAACCCGGCGTCCCGCCGCTGTCTGCTGGCGGATCTGTGCTTCGTCGATAACCTGCACCGAGCCTGGGATCGCGGCAATGCTGGTTTCACTGCGAGTGGCTGAAACGACCGTCGCCTGCAATTGCAGGTTGGTAGCCGCCGCTGGCGCGTCTTCCGGTTGATCGGCCCAGACAGGCGCGCTTATCGAACCGAGCAGGGGCAGCAGGACGGCCCATTGTGATTTGTTCATGATCTTGCCTTTGAGTTATTAGAAGTATTGACAGAAAAATCGGAAGTCTCAGGTGTTCGGGTGAACGAACGGATGGCGCGGATACCCAGGGCCGCCAGGGCATAGGTCAGTGCCACCAGCCAAAAGCTGTGCGCCAGGCCCACCATTGCCATGCCGACGCCACCCAACAGCGCACCGCACAACGCGCCACCTTTTGCGGCGCTATTGCCCAGGCCCAAGGCAAACCCCTGCTGGCTGGGTGCAACGGTGTTGGCGATCAACGTGTAGGCGACCGGCAGCAGCGCGCCTTGCCACACGCCCCACAGCAGCCGGCTGGCGAGGAACCCCAGCCATTCGCCGGCGATCGCCGTGAAGGCCAGCGTCAAGGCGCAAAGCCAGGTGACCCATTCGATGATGCGCAGCGTGTGCGCCGCCGGGTGTCGGTCAAACAGCCGGCCCCACAGCGGCGCGGACAGCGCGAGCGTCAGTGCGCTGGCGGCGTAGCTGGCGCCGATCAGCCAGGCAGGGGCGTGCAGAACATCGGCGACGTACAGGGCATAAAACGGTTGGGGCATCATCTTGGCGGCCTGGATCAGCACGATGATGGCGAGCATTGCGCCGAGCCAGCCTTTGGGCAGTGCCGTAGGCGTTGAGGCGCGTGCAGGTCTTGAGCGCGGCGCATCGCTGGGTAGAAACAGGCTGATCAGCGCGCACAGCAGGCAAACCGCCGTGGCGCTGTAGCACAGCAATGCGAAGCCGGAAATGTCCATCAGCCAGCCACCCAGCACCGGTCCGGCCAGCGAACCCACGGCGGTGGCCGATTGCAGCCGCGCCAGAACGTGCCCGCGTCCACCTTCGGCGCAGTACGCCAGCGCGTAGGCTTGGGCCGCTGCAATAAAGCCCGCCAGCGCACCTTGCGCCACGCGAATGACCACCAGCAGCCACGGATCGGTGGTGACGGCGGCCAGCGCCTGGCATACCGCCAGGGCCAGCAGCGCGCGAATGATCATCGGCTTGTGGCCGGTACGATCACCCAGGCGCCCCCACATCGGCGTGAGGATCATCGCCGCCATCATCGGCCCGGCATACACCAGCGATGACAGCAGGCCGGTGTACTGGGCGTTGGCAACGCCCAGCAGCTTCTGGATCTGCAACGGCCAGAAGGGGCCGCTCATTTCCATGGCGCCCATCGACACCAGCTGAATCACCACCAACAGGCGCAGTGCCGTGTTGTTAGCCGACATTGGCGGCAGTGCTCAGCGGGTTCGGCAGGCGGCCGACGATATCGGCGTGGCTTTCCATCAGGCGCATGCGCATAAACGACTTGGCTGGCCAGTCCTGCTCCAGCAGCGCGGCACGTTCGGTCTGCCAACGTTGGGGCTCGACCTGGCTGCGCAAATCATCGAAACACTCGCGGACCTGGGCCGACAGTTCGTCCCACAGCAGCCCCTCCGGAATATCGAAGTGGCGCGCACTGAGCAATACCAGTTCGCCCAAGTGGCACATGAACACCGTGTGCAGCAACTTGTCGCGCACGAAACCGGCATCGTCGTACAAGGTCATCTTCGGGTCGTGCAGTTCGATGTCCAGGCCGTGGGCGTGCAAGGTCTTGCGGTCGATGCGGATATCACCGAAATCACGCAGCAACAGACGGCTTGCTTGCCCGTCGGTGCCCATGACCATAAATGAGTTCTGCTGATGGGCCTCGAAGGCCACGCCATAACGCAGGTACATGCCCAACAGCGCCGGCACTGCGATGGATGCATAGTCTTTAAAAAACGCCTGCATGGCCTGCGCGTCGTCGGTGCCTTTGCTCAGACGTACCCACTGCTTGAGCAGGGGTTGCCCATGCTGATCGATGGCAAACAGGCTGCCTACCGGAATGGCCATTTCGCCCGGTTCAAGCAGGCTCTGCGGGTTGTCCCGGTACAGGACGGCCAGGTGCCGGGAGTGTTCGTCATTGGCAGGTTGTGGTTGGAAATGCACGCCGAGTCGTTCGGGCACGATGCTCAGGATTTTTTGAATGTGTGGCTCGCGTGCCAGGATGGTTTGCAGCAAATGGCTGATCCGTGGGCCCATGCGCGCGGAGCGTGGCGACACGGTGCGCTGCACGCTGGTCAAGCGCAGCGACACTGGAAGTTTAACCATTGGCGCGTCGCACCGGCCTTCGGGCAACACGGTCCTGAACGACATGGTCGGGTGGGCGGTGAACGCGACGATGTCGGTCAGCACCAGCAGCCGGTCGCCGATTTCATTGGCGAACAGTTGCGGCAGCTCTTGGCGAGCCTGCCAAGGGTGAGCGGGCATCGGCAGGTAGTCGCCGGCCTCAAGGCCTTGAGCGGTCAGCTGCGCCGTCAATTGGCGGGCCGCCTGCGGGAAGTGGTTTTGCCACCATTGCCAGTAATCTGCAGTACCGGCCAGGCTTTCGACATGGGCGAACTGGCGGTGCAGCGCGCAGAGTAATACCGGGAAGCGCGCCTCGAACTCCGGCGAGAATTCAATAACCTGCTCTGTTCCCAGGCCCAGCTTTGTCTTGTAGTTGGGGTGCCATGGATGGCCTAGCGTGCCCCACTGCTCAAGTACCAATGTCGGGTTGGAAACGCCTGGGTTGTTCCTGAGGTAGCTGAGCAAGTTGTTTTGATGCGCGGGGGCCATTGCCGCGTGCAGCTCGAGAGTCCACTGCTCGTGGAAAGCGAGGCACAGCGTATCGTTGACAACGCTGTCATCGATCTCGCTGTTGAGGCGGCTTAGCACGTCGGGGGCGGCAGGCGACTCGAGGCTGCTGTTGAGTAATGTCAGCAACTGCGAGGGGAACCGAATTTTCTGTTCTGGCTGGCCGGCGCGCAGGACACTCACCGAGCCGCGCAAATCCCAACTGGCCATGCGGCCCGGGCGCAGGTGATCAAAGCGCAGGCGGGTGTGGTCGGGTAGCTCCAGCCAGCAGCGATCGTGTTCGTCATAGGTGCGCGTGGCGGGGTTGAGCAGACCCTCACGGAACAAGGCCTGGATCAAGCGCTGGAAGCTGCGTTCGGCGGCGGGTGCAAGGGTATCGATCAGGGCATCAAGCGTGACGTGCTTAGCCTGGAATTGGCGAGTGGAGAGTGCTTCACCCCAGCGTTCAAGCAGTAGTTTTTCCGGTGTGGCGATGTGTCCGTGCATCAATTCGAACTCCTTATCCGTGGCGCTGAGTGAAAAGCGAACGGATACTATCGAGAATCATTACCAAATGTCTATTTGTTGTTACGCTTTTTGCAGAAACGATTATTCAGGGAGTGAAAGGAGGGCGGTTCGAAGACGGACAGAGCAACCATGCAGGTCTGCAATCAGGGCTTGAAGCGTCTAAGTCAGGCTAGTTCAGTGTCTTTGAGAGGACTTGTAATACGCGGCCTGAGGCTTTGTAGGATGTGTCTGTTTTCATTCGGTCGTGGCAGAACACAGGAAAACGACGGAAGTGAGAAACGAAAAACCCCGCTCAAAGGCGGGGTTTTGTGTGCAGGCACACCAGCTGCTGTGTGGGGCTGGGTGGCTACCGGATTTCAGCGTTTCAGGAGCCTTGCGCCTGGCGTTTCATTTCTAGAGATTCGAGCTCGTTTTTATAATTTTGGGCTTCGTTCTCATTGTGGAACATGCCGACCAGTTGGTCTTGTTGATGTACATCCCAGATGTGAATCCCATGACCCAGTGCTTCGTGAGACATGTGTGCATCGTCGCGTTCAGTTACTTTTACAGTCATCTGCTTGCTCCAATCTCTGGTTGATCTGCGGCAAGTCGTCGCAGGCCTCTTTTATATGTTTTGTTAGCTTGCTAAGTAAACCGATTTTGGGCGCAACTATTTATTGCAGGATACGCAACAGTGCTGCAGGCCACGCAAATCGCGACATTGCGTCGCAGGGTGCTGAGTTTTATGACAAAAGTTTCATGTTGGGGTGGGCTTAAAGTCTTGCGGTGACCGTGCTGGCCCCATCGCAGGCAAGCCAGCTCCCACCTTGAAATGCGTTTTCCTGTGGGAGCTGGCTTGCCTGCGATAGCGGTAGTGGCTTCAACACAAAACCTCCAGGCGAAAAAAAGCCCCGCATTTCAGCGAGGCTCTTTTAAATCACATCACGGTATCAGCTACCTTTGATAGCCTGGCCATCAACGGTACCGTCCAACAGCATGATGTTGTATTCCTTGCCGTCGGTTTCCACCTGGCGCAAGGCTACCAAAATACCGCCCAGGTCCTTGGCAAACCACATCTGGGTGATGCGCTTGCTTTGAGTCGGGTCGCGTACACGTTCAACCTTGATCGCATCGATGGAGCCGACCTTGGTCTGGACCTTTTCCGGGCCGATCACGCGGAAGTCGTAGGTGTCGGTGTCGGTGCCTTCAACGACGATGTAGCTCATGCTCTTCTTGCCGGCCGCCACATCGCGTTGCAACGCCAACTGATAGGTCGACTTGTCGAGCATGCCGCTTTGCAGGGGGACATTGACCGGGTCTTTGTTTTCAAAGCCGGTGACTTTCTTGGCCGTCTGGTCGAAGTCCAGGTTGATCTTCTTCGATTTGCCCAGGCCGCCACGCTCGAAGCTGTAGCTCACGGGCTGCAGGGCATCTTTGTCGAGACGGATCACACTGGTCTCGGTGAGGCTGGCGATCATCATGGATGCCTTGAAATTCAGGGTCCACGAGCCGTTGTCATTCTTGACCAGGCTGCGTTCGGCCGAACCGCTCATGGGCAACTGTTTCCAGTCGGCGGTGTAGCTGGCGGAGAAGGGGTGAAGGTCTGCTGCTTGCACGGCGGGCAAGGCGAACAGCGCAAAAGCGAAGAGCAGGGCGCGACGCATAAAATCTCCTAGGTTCGAATCAAGTGGCCGCTGGCCGCGAGTAACTGACCGTCCAATAATGCACCCTGTTCGCCGAGAATCAATCGTCCCTCGGCAAACCAGCGAACAGCCAGCGGGTAAATCCTGTGTTCCTGGGTGTGAACCCGTTGCGCAAGTGTCTGCGCCGAATCTGCAGACTCTACCGGAACCACTGCCTGTACGACCAGAGGCCCGCCATCGAGTTCCTCGGTGACAAAGTGCACGCTGCAGCCATGCTCCGTGTCGCCGGCCTCGAGCGCGCGTTGGTGCGTGTGTAACCCTTTGTATTTGGGTAGCAGGGACGGGTGGATATTGAGCAGGCGCCCTTGGTAGTGCCGCACGAAATCGGCGCTGAGGATGCGCATGAAACCGGCAAGTACCACGAGTTTGGGGTTGAAGGCGTCGATCAGTTCGATCAAGGCGCTGTCGAAGGCCTCGCGACCTTCGAACGCCTTGTGATCCAGCGAGCGGGTGTCGATACCCGCGTCCCTGGCGCGTTGCAGGCCGTAGGCGTCGCTGCGGTTGGAGATCACCGCAGCAATGCGCACCGGGCTATCGCCGGTGCGCGTGCTGTCGATCAGGGCCTGCAAGTTACTGCCGGTGCCGGAGAGCAGCACCACGACATCACAGGTCTCAGGCATCAGTGAGCCTTGAGGTTCTTCAGTTCAACCTGGGCCGCGCCTTCTTGAGCGGTCGCGATCTGGCCGATAACCCAAGGCTGCTCGCCCGCTTCACGCAGTACGTTCAGCGCGGTTTCGACGTGTTCTTGCGCCACGCAGATGACCATGCCCACGCCGCAGTTCAGCACGCGGTGCATTTCGGTTTCGTCGACGTTGCCTTGCGCTTGCAGCCAGTCGAACACGGCAGGACGGGTCCAGCTTGCCACGTCGACAATCGCCTGTGCGCCTTTTGGCAGCACGCGCGGGATGTTGTCCAGCAGGCCACCGCCGGTGATGTGGGCCATGGCTTTGACGGCGCCGGTGTCTTTGATCAGCTTGAGCAAAGGCTTCACGTAGATCCGGGTCGGGGCCATCAGCAGGTCGGTCAGCGGCTGGCCGTCGAGTTGGGTGTTCTCGATGTCGGCGCCGGACACTTCGATGATCTTGCGGATCAGCGAGTAGCCGTTGGAGTGCGGGCCGGACGATGGCAGGGCGAGCAGGGCGTCACCGGCTGCGACTTTGGAACCGTCGATGATTTCAGCTTTTTCGACAACACCGACGCAGAAACCGGCCAGGTCGTAGTCTTCGCCTTCGTACATGCCCGGCATTTCAGCGGTTTCGCCGCCGACCAGGGAGCAACCCGACAGTTCGCAGCCGGCGCCGATGCCGGTGACCACTTGAGCGGCGGTGTCCACGTTCAGCTTGCCGGTGGCGTAGTAGTCGAGGAAGAACAGCGGCTCCGCGCCACACACCACCAGGTCGTTGACGCACATGGCAACCAGGTCGATACCGATGGTGTCGTGCTTGTTCAGATTCAGTGCCAGGCGCAGCTTGGTGCCCACGCCGTCGGTGCCGGACACCAGCACAGGCTGCTTGTAGCCGGCCGGGATTTCGCAGAGGGCGCCAAAACCGCCCAGGCCGCCCATGACTTCGGGGCGCGCAGTGCGCTTGGCGACGCTCTTGATGCGTTCGACCAATGCTTCACCGGCGTCGATGTCTACACCGGCGTCCTTGTAGCTCAGGGAGGGTTGCTTGCTCATGATCCAGGCCTTTAGGGGGGATTTCTGGGTAACGACCGAGCCGGCAGGCGCTTTTGATAAAAGGCCCAGCCGCTGACGGTCTGCGAAGGCGCGCGATTTTATCAGGCTTGAGGGGCAGCGGCCATCCTCGGGCCGACGGGCAGGGCCATATAGGTTAAAAAAGCCGGTTAAAAAAATGCTAATCGAGCCGGTAATGGCGTGTATTAAGGTATAGCCTTTAACCCGCTATCGTTATGACAGTACAAAAACTGCCATGACCCTGTGAATGTTTTACCGGCTGCTGTGGTCACAGCCTTGCCAAGCCGAGTTCACGCGGTCTGTTCCAGCCGCTAAATTTGTCGTTCGGGAATCTTCCATGCGTCTGTGTAATGTCTTCTTTGTAGGCTGCTTGTCGTTGGTCAGCCTGGCGAGTCATGCCGAAACCCTCAATGGCCTTTATCAAGTACTTGAACCGGTTGCCAGCCAGTCGCCCCAAGAGCGTGACCAGGCCACTCAGCGCGCCGTGCAAACCCTGGTGATCCGCCTGACCGGCAATGCCAAGGCCCCCGAAGGCCCAGGCCTGGCGGCGATCCGCAAAGACCCGCAGCAAATCATCAGCCAATACGGCTACGACGCCGGCCCGCCGGAAAGCCTGCAAGTAGACTTCGACCCCGTGAGCACCGATCGCGCCCTGCGTGAAGCGGGCCTGTCGATCTGGGGCAGCAATCGGCCGTCGATCCTCGGCTGGTGGCTCAACGATTCCACTGACGGCAGCAGCCTGGTCGGTGATGGCCAGGCGATAGCCGGTGCACTGCGCCGTGCCGCGCAACACCGCGGCTTGCCGTTGCGTTTGCCACTGGGTGATCTGGATGAGCAAGTCGTCGCCACTGCACCGAATCTGGAAAGTGCCGACGCCACGCCCTTGCGCGCCGCCTCCGAACGCTACGGCGCCGACGCCTTGCTGGCCGTGCACGCGCGCCAGGAAGGCAGCCAGTGGCAGGCCAAATGGCGCCTGTGGTTGGGCGACAAGAGCGAGCAGGGCACCGCCCAGGGCGCTGACACTGGTGCGGTGGCCGATGCCGTAATGTTGGCGGTCAGTCAAAAACTGGCCCCACGCTTTGCCGTCAAGCCAGGTGTGAGCACTGAACAGCTGCTCGAAGTGCAGGGCATGAACCTGGAGCGCTATGCCGCTTTGGGCCATCTGCTTGAACCCTTTGGCGCTCAGCCGCAGTGGGTGGACGGCAATCGCATTGTGTATCGGGTCAACGGCAGTGCCGATCAGTTGCGCACGCAGTTGAGCCTGGCCAAGTTGCAGGAAGTGCCTGCGGGCGAAGCGCCGGTTCAACCGCCGGTCGCCGATGGTACGCAGCCGCCGGCGGCCCCGGAGCCGCAGGCGCAGTTACGTTTTCGTTGGTAGGTGATCTTCCTTCTATATAGATAGAAGGAAGCAAATGAGAGATGGAGTGGTTTATGGCGGATACGCGTCGTTGGGTGTGGCTTGGTGGGGTTGTCCTGCTGTGCGTTTTTGTGTTCTTGCTGCATTCGATCCTGACGCCGTTCCTGGTCGCGTTGCTGCTCGCCTATCTGTTCGATCCCGTCGTGGATCGCCTGGAGAAAGCCGGTTTGTCGCGAACCTTGGGCGTGGTTGCGGTGTTTGCACTGTTCACGCTGATTATCACCGCCCTGGTGCTGGTGTTGGTGCCGATGCTGGCCAAGCAGCTGTTTCGCCTCTATGAGCTGGCGCCGCAAATGCTCGACTGGTTGCAGCACACGGCCATGCCGTGGGCCCAGGCCAAGCTGGGGCTGGCGGATGGCTTCTGGAAGTTCGACAAGGTCAAGGCCGCGATCAGTGAGCATATGGGCCAGACCACCGATATTGTCGGTGTGGTGCTCAGCCAGGCCACAGCCTCCAGCCTTGCATTGATCGGCTGGTTGACCAATCTGGTGTTGATCCCGGTGGTGGCGTTCTACCTGCTGCGGGACTGGGACATCATGATGGCCAAGATCCGCAGCCTGCTGCCACGCAACAACGAAGAGCGCATCGTTTCCCTGGCGCAAGAATGCCATGAGGTGCTCGGCGCGTTCGTACGCGGCCAGCTGCTGGTGATGCTGGCACTGGGGATCATCTATGCCGCGGGCCTGATGGCAATTGGTTTGGAGCTGGGGCTGTTGATCGGTTTGATCGCAGGCTTGGCGGCCATCGTGCCGTACATGGGCTTTGTGATTGGTATCGGTGCGGCGCTGGTGGCCGGGTTGTTCCAGTTTGGCGGCGACCTGTACCCGATGCTTGGGATTGTCGCGGTGTTCATGGTCGGCCAGGCCCTGGAAGGCATGGTGCTGACGCCGCTGCTGGTGGGTGACCGCATTGGCCTGCACCCGGTGGCGGTGATCTTTGCGATCCTCGCGGGCGGTGAGCTGTTTGGTTTTACCGGCATCTTGCTGGCACTGCCGGTGGCAGCGGTGATCATGGTGTTGGTGCGCCACGTGCATGATCTGTATAAGGATTCGGACGCGTATACCGGGGTTGAAGACCCGGATCTGTAACCGCTTCGCAACAAACCCGGCCCAAGCCGGGTTTGTTGTTTCTGGGGCGGGGTGTCAAACAATTTGCGCAAATCGCCCCAAGTTAACGCAAACCTTTGATTTTGCTTGTGGTCTGCTGCATTGTGCGCCCGGCTTCACGGGTATAAACTTTGCAAACTTTACACAGAGGCCACTAACGGTTCGTTTGGAGCCGTTCAGTCAGCATGAAACCGATTCAGCTGCCCTTGGGTGTGCGTCTGCGTGACGACGCCACCTTTATCAATTACTACCCAGGCGCCAATGCCGCTGCACTCGGCTATGTCGAGCGGCTCTGCGAAGCCGACGCCGGGTGGACTGAAAGCCTGATCTATCTGTGGGGCAAACACGGCGTGGGGCGTACCCACCTGTTGCAGGCGGCCTGCCTGCGCTTCGAGCAGATGGGCGAGCCGGCAGTTTATTTGCCGCTGGCTGAGCTGATGGACCGTGGCATCGGCATCTTCGACCACCTTGAGCAATACGAACTGGTGTGCCTGGATGACCTGCAGGCCATCGCCGGCAAGGCAGAGTGGGAAGAGGCGCTGTTTCACCTGTTCAACCGCCTGCGCGACAGCGGCCGGCGCTTGTTGATTGCTGCGTCCACCTCGCCGCGTGAGCTGCCGGTGAAGCTGGCTGACCTCAAGTCACGCCTGACCCTGGCGCTGATCTTCCAGATGCGCCCGCTCTCCGATGAAGACAAGTTGCGTGCCCTGCAACTGCGCGCATCGCGTCGCGGTCTGCACCTCACCGACGAAGTCGGGCACTTTATCCTCACCCGTGGCACCCGCAGCATGAGCGCCTTGTTCGAGTTGCTCGAACAGCTCGATCAAGCCTCCTTGCAGGCGCAACGCAAGCTGACCATTCCGTTTCTCAAAGAAACCCTCGGCTGGTAGCCAGCCCTTGCCCAGCAAGGTTTTCGGCAACTTACAGGCGCCAGAAAACCTGCGTTTGGGCCGGTTTGGCCACGCAACAGGCATGAATAGGGTGTTAAGGGCTTAGATGTCATCGTCCAAACAAGGAGTCACATAGAGCACGATTGAATTTGCAAATCGATGTGATAGAGGGCATAGTCTCGACTTCTTTACACATCAGCCACGGTCGTGCCCATGCTAAATCGCTTCGCACCCCTCGTGCCCCTCGCACTCGTTACCCTGTTGTTTGGTTGCGCCACCCACACTCAAAACGTGGCTGAGCAGCAAAAACCGGCACAACAGTCCCAGGCCAAATTTGTTGCAGCGCAGTCTTCCACTGTTTATGAGGAAGCTCTTTATAAAGAAGAGCAGGCAACCGAAAAAGAACTCGCCGCCTTTGCTGGCAGCAAGCCTTACCAGCTCCCGGTCCTGGCCGACAGCATCCTCGAACGCGGCATGTCCCTGATCGGTACCCGTTACCGTTTCGGCGGTACCTCTGAAGCCGGTTTCGACTGCAGCGGCTTTATCGGCTACCTGTTCCGTGAAGAAGCCGGCATGAATTTGCCACGCTCGACACGCGAAATGATCAACGTGGATGCACCGTTGGTCGCACGCAACAACCTCAAGCCGGGTGATCTGCTTTTCTTTAGTACGGCAGGCCGTGGTCGTGTAAGCCACGCCGGTATCTACCTGGGCGATAACCAGTTTATCCACTCCAGCAGTCGTCGCAGTGGCGGTGTTCGAGTCGACAACCTGGGCGACAGCTACTGGAGCAAAACCTTCATCGAAGCCAAGCGCGCACTCGCCATGGCCCCGACTACGGTTACCGCTAGTAAGTAAAGTTAAAGTGATACTTGAAGTTTGACGTGTAAGCGCTAGAATCCCTGGACATTGTTGTAATCCGTTCGCGCGAGCTTTGCTTGCGCGTTCTGGTTTTCAGCGTTCGGCAGCCAAAGCCGCATCCAGATCAGGATTGTTCTGCCCATGTCGACCTCAGCACGCCTCATTCTTCTTGTTTGCGCCGCGCTCCTCAGCGCCTGCGCAAGCCGTCCACCGCCGCCTGCGCCTGTTGTGGTCAAGCCCAAGCCGGTGTTCAACTATTCCACCCAGAATTTCTCGCCGGCTGCTGAAGACGTGCTCTTCCGTGCGCTGGGCCTGGTCGGCACGCCTTATCGTTGGGGTGGCAACACGCCGGACTCCGGGTTCGATTGCAGTGGCCTGATCGGCTTTGTCTACCGTGACGCCGCCGGCATCAGCCTGCCGCGCACTACCCGCGAACTGATCGTGATGCGCGCTCAGGATGTGAGCGAAAACAACCTGCAAACCGGCGACCTGATCTTCTTCGCCACCGGCGGCGGCTCCCGAGTAAGCCACGCAGGTATCTACGTGGGTGAAGGCCGATTCGTACACGCGCCGCAAACGGGCGGTACGGTGAAGTTGGACACCTTGTCCAAGGCCTATTGGCAGAATGCCTACCTGAGCGCCAAACGCGTGCTGCCGGCGAGCCTGGCGCGTAATCCGTAACTTGGGCAATTTCAAGTGTGAGAGCTGGTTGTGTGGGAGCTGGCTTGCCTGCGATACAGGCGACTCGGTCTGTCATTAAACCGAGGCGAGACCATCGCAGGCAAGCCGGCTCCCACATGAGCCCCATACAAGGCAGTTACTTAGCTGCCGACCCCCGCCACACCTTATTCCCCACATCATCGGCCACCAGCAAATCCCCCTGCTGATCAATCACCACGCCCACCGGCCGGCCCATGGCTTTCTCGTCTTTATTGAGAAACCCGGTCAGCACATCCACCGGCTGCCCCTTGGGTTGCCCCCCTTCGAACGGCACGAAAATCACCTTGTAGCCACTGTGCGGCTTGCGGTTCCACGAACCATGCTGGCCGATAAATGCGCCGTTGCTGAACTGCGCCGGGAGTTTGCTGCCCTCGGCAAACGTCAGCCCCAATGACGCAGTGTGCGGCCCCACGGCATAGTCCGGAGCGATGGCCTTGGCGACCAGGTCGAGGTTTTGCGGCGAGACACGCACGTCCACATGCTGGCCGTAATAGCTGAAGGGCCAGCCATAAAACGCGCCGTCTTTCACCGAGGTGATGTAGTCCGGCACCAGGTCGCTGCCGATCTCATCGCGCTCGTTGACCGCCGTCCACAGCTTGCCGCTCTGCGGTTCCCAGGCCATGCCATTGGGGTTGCGCAGGCCGGAGGCAAAAATCCGGTGCTCGCCCGTGGCGCGGTTAACTTCCCAGATCGCCGCGCGGCCTTGTTCCGCGTCCAGGCCGTTTTCGCCGACGTTACTGTTGGAGCCGACACTCACATACAACTTGCTGCCGTCCTTGCTGGCCACCACGTTTTTGGTCCAGTGGTGGTTGATGCTGCCGCCGGGCAGGTCCACGACCTTGGTGCCGGCTGCCTTGATCGCGGTTTCGCCCGGCTGATAAGGGAAGCGCAGCAGCTTGTCCGAGTCGGCGACGTACAGGTCGTTACCCACCAGTGTCATGCCAAACGGCGAATTGAGGTTCTCCAGAAACACCGTGCGCGTCTCCGCCACGCCATCATGGTCGGCATCGCGCAGCAGTGTGATGCGGTTCGGGCTTGGCACGCCCGCGCCGGCGCGGCCCATGACCTTCTCCATCACCCAGCCGCGAATGCCGGTGGCGTCGTCCGGCTTGGGCGGCGAGTTCGTTTCGGCGACCAGCACATCACCATTGGGCAACACGTAGAGCCAGCGCGGGTGATCCAGGCCTTCGGCAAACGCCGCGACTTGTGTACCGGCGGCGGCTGTCGGCTTGGCGCCGTCCGGCCAGCCGATCGCCGGGGCGATGTTGACGGTGGGGATCAGGGTTTTGTTCGGCTCCGGCAGTTTGGGCGATGGCCCGGTGCCGTCCGAGACCTGCAAGGTAGAGCTTTCACCGCAGGCGGCGAGGGTGCCTGCCAGCATGATCAGTAAGGCGAGTCTGGTTTTGTGCATGGTTTTCTCCTTAATACCTGTAAAGGTAGAGAAGCACGGCAGTCGGATGGTTCAAGTGCAAGGCCAGCTTTAATTGACGCTCCACCCCCAACCCACTAACCTTCGCCGCTTGTTCCAGGTGCTCTGTGGCCGATGTGCCGACAGAGTGA
This sequence comes from Pseudomonas sp. 2822-15, assembly GCF_002742515.1. NCBI lineage: Bacteria > Pseudomonadati > Pseudomonadota > Gammaproteobacteria > Pseudomonadales > Pseudomonadaceae > Pseudomonas > Pseudomonas sp. 2822-15. The sequence goes on from NZ_LJRY01000170.1 coordinate 533,135, forward strand.
AACAGGGAAGCCGGTGAGTGAGCGCGCTTGTACACAGCGCAGCCGCAATTCCGGCGCTGCCCCCGCAACGGTAAATGAGTCAAAACGGTGCCTTTTGCCACTGTATCCGCGTGATATGGGAAGGCGCGCCGTTGGCCTGCTCGCGCTATAAGCAGAGCGCCACTTATGAGCCCGGAGACCGGCCTGGATCATCCAACAGCATCACGGTGGGCGATGCTTGGCTGTCTGTTTTTCTTTTTTCCTGCCCGCCGTTTTTGTCCAGCCCCAACGGAGAGCTGCCATGACTGATTCCCCCGACCGCGACGAACGCCACCTGGCGCGCATGCTGCGCAAAAAAGCCGTGATCGACGAGCGTATCGCCAATTCCCCAAACGAGTGCGGCTTGCTGCTGGTGCTGACCGGTAACGGCAAAGGCAAAAGCAGCTCGGCGTTCGGCATGCTCGCCCGCGCCATGGGCCACGGCATGCAATGCGGCGTGGTGCAGTTCATCAAGGGGCGCAACAGCACCGGCGAGGAACTGTTTTTCCGGCGCTTCCCCGAGCAGGTGCGTTTTCATGTGATGGGTGAAGGCTTCACCTGGGAAACCCAGGACCGTCAGCGCGATATCGCCGCCGCCGAAGCCGCCTGGGCGGTTTCCCGCGAATTGCTGCAAGATCCGTCCATCGGCCTGGTGGTGCTGGACGAGCTGAACATTGCGCTCAAGCACGGCTACCTCGATCTGGACCAGGTACTCAGCGACCTGCAGGCCCGCCCACCCATGCAGCACGTTGTGGTGACGGGCCGTGGCGCCAAGCCCGAGCTGATTGAAATGGGCGACACCGTCACCGAAATGGGCATGCTCAAGCACGCGTTCCAGGCCGGTATCAAGGCACAGAAGGGCGTCGAACTTTGAACCAGCCCCGTCATTGCCCAGCCGTATTGATCGCCGCACCGGCGTCCGGCCAGGGCAAAACCACCGTCACCGCCGCGCTCGCCCGCTTGCACCGCAACCTGGGGCGCAAAGTGCGCGTGTTCAAATGCGGGCCGGACTTTCTCGACCCGATGATCCACGAGCGTGCCAGCGGTGCGCCGGTGTATCAGTTGGACATGTGGATGGTGGGCGAGCAGGAAAGCCGCCGGTTGTTGTGGGAAGCGGCGGGCGAGGCTGACCTGATCCTCATCGAAGGCGTAATGGGGCTGTTTGACGGCACGCCCTCGAGCGCCGACCTGGCGCGGCACTTTGGTGTGCCGGTGCTCGGTGTGATTGACGGCACCGCCATGGCCCAGACCTTCGGTGCCCTGGCGCTGGGCCTGGCGCGTTATCAGCCGGACTTGCCATTCGCCGGTGTGCTGGCCAATCGCGTCGGCACCTTGCGTCATGCGCAACTGCTCGAAGGCAGCCTGACCGAAGGCCTGCGCTGGTATGGCGCGTTGTCCCGTGAAACGGGGATTGAATTACCGAGTCGTCACCTGGGCCTGGTGCAAGCCAGTGAACTCAATGACCTTGATGCCCGCTTGGACGCCGCAGCCCAGGCGCTGGGCAGCAGTTGCGAAGTGGCATTGCCGCCGCCGGTGATGTTCGCCGCGCCGCAACTGATTGAAGCTGAGCCGCTGTTGGCCGGTGTGCGCATTGCCGTGGCCCGTGATGAAGCCTTCGCTTTCACCTACGGCGCCAGCCTGGATCTGTTGCGGGCAATGGGCGCAGAGCTGAGGTTTTTCTCGCCGATCCACGATCGCCAATTGCCCGACGCCGACAGCCTCTACCTGCCCGGTGGCTATCCCGAATTGCATCACCAGGCACTGTCTGAAAACACCCCGATGCTTGCGGCTATCCGCGCCCATCATGCGGTTGGCAAACCGCTGCTGGCTGAATGTGGCGGCATGCTCTACCTGTTGGATTCGCTCACCGACGTGCACGGCACCCGTGCCGAACTGGTCGGCCTGTTGCAAGGCGATGCGGTGATGCAAAAGAAACTCGCGGCCCTGGCCCTGCAAAGTGTCGATTTGCCCGAAGGCGTGCTGCGCGGTCATACCTATCATCATTCCCTGACCAGCACCGAATGGCAGCCGATTGCCCGTGGCCTGAGCCCCAATGGCGGGCGCGGGGCGGAAGCGGTGTATCGGCAGGGGCGGATGACGGCTTCTTATGTGCACTTTTACTTTCCGTCGAATCCGACGGCGGTGGCCGCGCTCTTTGCGCCGAGCATTGAGACCGCTATCGCAGCGATGCGGCCACCCGACAAGCCAGCTCCCACAGGGGAATGCATTGCAAATGTGGGAGCGGGCTTGCCCGCGATAGGGCCATGACCAACAACGCCTATCCCCACGCCGACCGCCAAGCCGTCTACCGCGCCATCGCCGAACGCCGCGACATGCGCCACTTCACCGGCGGCACGGTCGCGCCCGAATTGCTGCACCGCCTGCTCCAGGCCGCACACCAGGCGCCCAGCGTGGGCTTGATGCAACCCTGGCGGTTTATCCGCATCAGCGACCGTCAACTGCGTGGGAACATTCAGCAATTGGTGGAGGAAGAACGCGTGCGCACCGCCGAAGCCTTGGGCGAGCGCTCCGACGAATTCATGAAGCTCAAGGTCGAAGGCATCCACGACTGCGCCGAAGTTTTGGTGGCTGCGTTGATGGACGACCGCGAGCGCCACATCTTTGGCCGGCGCACCTTGCCGGAGATGGACATGGCGTCGTTGTCCTGCGCGATCCAGAATCTCTGGCTGGCCGCCCGTGTCGAGGGCCTTGGCATGGGCTGGGTCTCGCTGTTCGAACCACAGGCGCTGGCCGACCTGCTGGGCCTGCCGCCCGGCGCCAAACCCCTGGCCGTGTTGTGCCTGGGCCCGGTCGCCGAGTTCTACCCGGCACCGATGTTGCAACTCGAAGGCTGGACCGAACCACGGCCGCTGAGTGACATGTTGTATGAGAATGTGTGGGGAGTGAGTCAATGAGTGTGGCCTTGCTGTGTGTCGCTGCAGTGGCGCTGGATGCGCTGCTGGGCGAACCCAGGCGCTGGCATCCGCTGGTGGCGTTCGGCAATTTCGCCGGGCGCATCGAGCAACGTTTCAACACCGGTGGCCGTGGCTGGCGCAGCCACGGCGTGACCGCATGGTTTATCGCCGTGGTGCCGCTGACGCTGCTGGCCACTGCGTTGTCATGGGCGCCCTATATTGGCTGGGTCCTGGAAATCCTGGCGCTGTACCTGGCGCTCGGCATGCGCAGCCTGGGTGAGCATGTGATGCCGGTTGCGCAGGCGTTGCGCAGCGGTGATCTGGATGAAGCGCGCAAACGCGTGAGTTATCTGGTCAGTCGCCAGACCAGCGAGCTGGACAGCACCGAAGTCGCCCGCGCCGCCACCGAGTCAGTGCTGGAGAACGGCAGCGACGCGGTGTTTGCCGCGTTGTTCTGGTTTGTGGTCGCCGGTGTGCCGGGCGTGGTGTTATACCGCCTGAGCAACACCCTCGACGCCATGTGGGGCTATCGCAATGAACGCTTCGAGCGCTTCGGCTGGGCAGCGGCGAAGATCGACGATGTGCTCAACTATATTCCTGCACGGCTGGTGGCGCTGACCTACGCGGTGTTGGGCAAAACTCGCCTGGCGCTCAGATGCTGGCGCACCCAGGGCCCAACCTGGGACAGCCCCAACGCGGGTCCGGTGATGGCGGCCGGGGCGGGCGCCTTGGGCGTGGAACTGGGTGGCGCGGCGATCTATCACGGCGAGCTGCATCAACGCCCGCAATTGGGCGAAGGCCCGGCCGCCGATGCCGACGCCATCGACCGTGGCTGGCAACTGGTGCAGCGTGGCGTTTGGTTATGGCTGTTGATCCTCTGCGCGGGGGCGCAATGGTATGCTTGAGCACGGTGGGCGCCTGCGTAAGGCGGTGATTGAGTACGGGATTGCCGAGGCCGATTGGCTCGACCTGTCCAGCGGCCTCGCGCCCTGGCCCTGGCCGATCCCCGAGATCCCGTTGCGCGCCTGGGCGCGTTTGCCGGAAGCCGATGACGGCCTGGAAAAGGCCGCCTGCGACTATTACGGCGCCGCCCACCTGCTGCCGGTGCCGGGCTCCCAGGCGGCGATCCAGCTGCTGCCGCGGCTGCGCCGCTCCGGCAAGGTTGGCGTGTTGTCGCCCTGTTACGCCGAGCACGCCGAAGCCTGGCGCCGCGCCGGGTATGTGGTGCGCGAAGTGCAGGAGCAGGAAGTCGACTTCTTTCTCGACAGCCTCGACGTGCTGGTGGTGGTCAACCCCAACAACCCCACCGGCCTGAGCCTGAGCCCGCAACGCCTGCTGGACTGGCACGCGCGGCTGGCCCAGCGCGGCGGTTGGCTGGTGGTGGACGAGGCGTTCATGGACGTCACTCCAGAGCTGAGCCTGGCCGGCCATACCCATCATGTCGGCCTGATCGTGTTGCGCTCGTTCGGCAAATTTTTCGGCCTGGCCGGTGTGCGCCTGGGCTTCGTGCTGGCCGAGCGCAGGTTGCTGCGGCTGTTGGCCGAGCAGGTTGGGCCGTGGGCCGTCAGCGGCCCGACCCGTGTGCTCGGCCAAGTGTGCCTGGGTGATACCGCCGGGCAGGTTCGTCAGCGTGAGCGCTGTATCGAAGCGGGCCGGCGCTTGTTTGACCTGCTCGAACGCCACGGCTTTCAACCCCACGGCGGCTGCGCCTTGTTCCAGTGGTTGATCACCCCACACGCCGAACGCATGCATGAATTCATGGCCCAGCGCGGCATTCTGCTGCGCCTGTTTATCCACGACAGCAGCCTGCGCTTTGGCTTGCCCGATACTGAGGCAGATTGGCTGCGACTCGACGAAGCCCTGGCCGTCTACAAGGAAGCCCCATGAGTACGCTGATGGTGCAAGGCACCACCTCCGACGCGGGCAAAAGTACTCTGGTGACCGCGCTGTGCCGCTGGCTGGTGCGCCAGGGCATCGCGGTGGCGCCGTTCAAGCCGCAGAACATGGCGCTCAACAGTGCCGTGACCGCTGAAGGCGGCGAGATCGGTCGCGCCCAGGCGGTGCAAGCCCAGGCCGCCAACCTCGCACCGCACACCGACATGAACCCGGTGCTGCTCAAACCCAACAGTGACACCGGTTCCCAAGTGATCATTCACGGTCGCGCCGTGACCAGCATGAACGCCGTGGCTTATCACGACTATAAAGCCATCGCGATGCAGGCGGTGCTGGCCTCCCACACACGCCTGAGCGCGGCCTACCCGGTGGTGATGGTGGAAGGCGCGGGGTCGCCTGCGGAAATCAATCTGCGTGCCAATGACATTGCCAACATGGGGTTTGCCGAAGCGGTGGACTGCCCGGTGCTGTTGATTGCCGACATCAATCGCGGCGGCGTGTTCGCCCATCTGGTCGGCACCCTGGAATTGCTTGCGCCGACTGAACAGGCGCGGGTCAAGGGCTTTATCATCAACCGGTTTCGCGGCGATATCGCCTTGCTGCAGCCTGGCCTCGACTGGCTGGAAGCGCGCACCGGCAAGCCCGTGGTGGGCGTGCTGCCTTATGTGATGGACCTGCACCTGGAAGCCGAAGATGGCATCGACCAGCGCCAGATCGACAAGGCTGCCCAAGTGCTCAAGGTGGTGGTGCCGGTATTGCCGCGCATCAGCAACCACACCGATTTCGACCCGCTGCGCCTTCACCCGCAGGTGGATTTGCAGTTTGTCGGGCCGGGCCAGCCGATTCCGCCTGCCGACCTGATTATCCTGCCGGGCTCCAAAAGCGTGCGCAGTGACCTGGCCTATCTGCGTGCCAATGGCTGGGAAACTGCCGTGGCTCGGCACTTGCGCTACGGTGGCAAGGTGCTGGGGATTTGCGGCGGTTTGCAGATGCTCGGCGAGCAGCTGCATGACCCGCTCGGGCTGGAAGGGCCGGCCGGCTCCAGTGAAGGCCTGGGGCTGCTGGCGTTCAGTACGACCCTGGCAGCAGAGAAGCAACTGCGTAATGTGCGTGGGCGCTTGTTGCTGGAAGATGCCGAGGTCAGTGGTTATGAGATTCACGCCGGCGTGACGTGCGGTGAAGCGCTGGCGAACGCCGCCGTGCGGCTGGATGACGGCCGCAGTGACGGCGCCCAGAGTGCCGACGGGCAGATTCTCGGCACCTACCTGCACGGCCTGTTCGAAAGCCCCGCCGCGTGCAGCGCCTTGTTGCGCTGGGCTGGGTTACAGGACGTGCAGGCGGTGGATTACCACGCCTTGCGCGAGCGCGATATCGAGCGTTTGGCGGACCTGGTGGAAAACCACCTGGATACCGCGTTGTTGCGCAAGCTATGCGGGCTTTAACCGTGCACACACAATCCAACTGTGGGAGCTGGCTTGCCTGCGATGGCGGTTTGTCGGTGTACCTATCCGTAAGCTGGGTAACGGCCACTTATGGTTCCGCTCTTACAGCGGGTCACTTTTGTAAAGACACAAAAGTAACCAAAAAGTCTTCGCCCCACCACTCGGCACCTCGCCTGGGCTCGGTGTGCCCGAACGCAGGCTTGAATCCGTGGGCCGCCGCGATGGGCCATCCTTGGCCCAGCGCGGCTAACCCGGCGTCCTGCCGGGTTACCCACGGCTTCAAACCTGCGTTCGGCCAGCGTGGTTTAACGGGGCGACTGAGATCAACATCAAAAGCCAGATCAACCGCCAAATCAAAAGCGAATCTGCCCTCCTGTGGGAGCTGGCTTGCCTGCGATGACGGTAGGTCAGCCACTGCATACCTATCTGGCTCACCCCACTCGCCGCTGCATACTCCAACCTCGCCACCCGCCGAACAAGGTGCTACCCCATGCATCAACTAATCCTCGGCGGTGCCCGCTCCGGCAAAAGCCGTCTGGCCGAAAAACTTGCCAGCGACAGCACCTTGCCCGTCATCTACATCGCCACCAGCCAGCCGTTGGATGGCGAGATGAGCGCGCGCGTCGCGCATCACCGTGAGCGTCGTCCGGATCACTGGGGGCTGATTGAAGAGCCCATCGAACTGGCCCGCGTACTGCGCGAAAACGCCGCTGCCGGACGTTGCCTGCTGGTGGATTGCCTGACCCTGTGGCTCACCAATCTGCTGATGCTCGAAGACCCGGCGCGCCTGGCGCTGGAGCGCGATCAATTGCTGCACACACTGGCAGCGCTGCCGGGAGAAATCATTTTTGTCAGCAACGAGACCGGAATGGGTGTCGTGCCGCTGGGCGAATTGACTCGCCGCTATGTGGATGAAGCCGGTTGGCTGCATCAAGCCTTGGCCGAGCGGTGTCAGCGTGTTGTCCTGACGGTTGCCGGCCTGCCCCTGACTTTGAAAGGTACTGCGTTATGACTGACACTTGGTGGCTCAACCCCTGCAAGGCCGTCGACACGGCGGCGCACGAACAAGCACTGTCGCGCCAGCAGCAGCTGACCAAACCGGCCGGTTCGCTCGGTCAATTGGAAGCGGTGGCGGTGCAACTGGCCGGCCTGCAAGGCCAGGTCAAACCATTGGTGGACCAGGTGTGGATCGCCATTTTTGCCGGTGACCATGGCGTGGTCGCCGAGGGCGTGTCGGCGTTTCCCCAGGAAGTGACCGGGCAAATGCTGCACAACTTCGTGACCGGCGGCGCGGCCATCAGTGTGTTGGCACGCCAGCTGGATGCGCAGCTGGAAGTGGTCGACCTCGGCACGGTGACGTCGTCCCTGAACCTGCCCGGTGTGCGTCACCTGAACATTGGTGCGGGCACCGCCAATTTCGTCAACGGTCCGGCCATGACCGAAGCTCAGGGCCGCCTGGCACTGCAAGCCGGTCGTGACAGCGCACGTCGCGCCTTGGAAAGCGGCGCCCAGCTGTTTATCGGCGGCGAAATGGGCATCGGTAATACCACCGCCGCCAGTGCCTTGGCGTGCGCGCTGCTCGATTGCAAGGTCAGCGACCTCACCGGCCCGGGCACCGGCTTGAACGCCCAAGGCGTCAGCCACAAAGTGGCCGTTATCGAGCGCGCACTGGCGCTGCATGCTGGGCAGCGCGATGACGCATTGCATACCTTGTTCAACCTCGGTGGGTTTGAAATCGCCGCCTTGGTCGGTGCTTACCTGGCCTGCGCACAAGCAGGCATCGTCGTGCTGGTGGACGGGTTTATCTGCACCGTCGCCGCACTGGTTGCCACGCGCCTGAATCCGGCGTGTCGCGAATGGCTGGTGTTCGGCCACGGTGGCGCCGAGCCGGGCCATCGTCATGTGCTGCAACACCTTAGCGCCGAACCCTTGCTGCAACTCGGCCTGCGCCTGGGGGAGGGCAGTGGTGCCGCGCTGGCGGTGCCGTTGTTGCGCCTGGCGTGTGCGCTGCACGGGCAAATGGCGACATTCGCCGAAGCGGCCGTGGCAGACCGCCCGGCATGACCTTGCACCTGGACCTGTTGCGCCACGGCGAAACCGAGCTGGGTGGCGGTCTGCGCGGCAGCCTCGACGACGCCCTGACCGACAAGGGGTGGGCACAGATGCGCGCCGCCGTGGCAGAGCAAGGGCCTTGGGACCGCGTGATCAGTTCGCCGTTGCAACGTTGCGCGCTGTTCGCCCAAGAGTTGGGCGCACGCCTCGATGTGCCGGTGAGCCTGGAAAAAGACCTGCAGGAATTGCACTTCGGCACCTGGGAAGGGCACAGCGCAGCGGCGCTGATGCAAACCGACGCCGAAGGGCTGGGCCTGTTCTGGGCCGACCCCTACAGCTTCACACCGCCTGAGGGCGAGCCGGTCAGCGACTTTTCCCATCGCGTGCTCGGCGCCGTCTCACGTTTGCATCAAGCCTATGCCGGTGAGCGTGTGTTGCTGATCAGCCACGGAGGCGTGATGCGTCTACTTTTGGCGCAGGCGCGAGGTTTGCCACGCGAGCAGTTATTGAATGTCGAGGTCGGCCACGGTGGGCTGTTCAGCCTGCAAGTCGCCGCCGATGGCGTGTTGAGGGAAGGAATCTGACGATGCTGCCATTCTGGATCGCCCTGCAATTTCTCAGCAGCCTGCCGATTCGTTTGCCGGGCATGCCGCAGCCTCAGGAATTGGGGCGTTCGCTGCTGTTTTATCCCGTGGTCGGGCTGTTGTTCGGCGTGCTGTTATGGGCGCTGAACAGCGTATTGATGGGCGCGCCGTTGTTGCTGCATGCCGCCTTATTGCTGACGGCGTGGGTGTTGCTGAGCGGTGGCCTGCACCTGGACGGCCTGGCGGACAGCGCCGATGCCTGGCTCGGTGGTTTCGGCGACCGCGAGCGCACCCTGACCATCATGAAAGACCCGCGCAGCGGGCCGATTGCCGTGGTCACCCTGGGTTTGGTGCTGTTGCTCAAGTTCACCGCGCTGGTGGCGCTGATCGAGCAACACAATGGCGCGGCATTGATCCTGGCGCCGTTGATCGGGCGTGCTTCGATGTTGGCGCTGTTCCTGACGACACGCTACGTGCGTGCAGGCGGTTTGGGTCAGGCGCTGTCGGACCATTTACCGCGAGTTGTCGGCCAACAGGTGCTGATCCTCAGTGGCCTGGCCTGCACCCTGATCGGCGGTTTCAGCGGTGGCCTGGCGGTTTTGCTGGCGGCGCTGTGTTTTATCGGCCTGCGCCAACTGATGGTCAACCGGTTGGGCGGCACCACTGGCGACACAGCCGGTGCGTTGCTGGAGCTGCTGGAAGTCGCGGTATTGATCGGTTTGGCCCTGTAACACTTTCTTGCATTTCCTTAATCGCGGGTATATACACGTTCCATGCTTGCCTCCCAATGTTTATGCACCAACCTGCGACGTGCCGCCCGTGGCGTCAGCAGGCATTACGACGGCGCTCTCGACGGCTTCGGGATCAACGTCGCCCAGTATTCTTTGCTGTGCAACTTGCAGCGTCTCGACCAACCGAGCATCTCCAGCCTGGCCGACGCCATGGGCCTGGATCGCAGCACCCTGGGGCGCAACTTGCGCGTGCTGGAAGGCGAAGGCCTGGTGCAGTTGGTCGAGGGTGATGACTTGCGCAACCGCCTGGTGCTGCTGACGCAAGCCGGCGAAGAGCGGCTGGCAGCGGCGTTACCGGCGTGGGAAGCGGCGCAGCAAAAATTGATTGATCAGTTAGGCGCCGAAAAGCGCGAAACCTTGTTGGCCTTGCTGGATGAACTCGCCTGAGCGCGGGTTTGTTCAAATACAAGCGGGTATATACCCGCGAGCGGAGAATAAGAACATGACCTCGATGTGGCGCACCAGTGGTTGGATCCTTGTGGGGAGTGCGCTGATCCTGGCGTTGTCCTTGGGCGTGCGGCATGGTTTTGGGCTGTTCCTGGCGCCGATGAGCAACGAGTTTGGCTGGGGGCGCGAGACGTTTGCCTTCGCCATCGCCTTGCAGAACTTGATCTGGGGCCTGGCGCAGCCGTTTACCGGCGCCCTGGCCGACCGTTTTGGCGCGACCAAAGCGGTGTTTGTCGGCGGCGTGCTGTACGCCGTGGGCCTGGTGCTGATGGGCATGTCCGATTCGGCGTGGTCATTGTCGTTGAGTGCCGGCCTGCTGATTGGTATCGGCCTGTCGGGCACCTCGTTTTCGGTGATTCTCGGCGTGGTCGGCCGCGCCGTACCGCCGGAAAAACGCAGCATGGCCATGGGCATCGCCAGCGCCGCAGGCTCGTTCGGCCAGTTCGCCATGGTGCCCGGCACCTTGGGTTTGATCGGCTGGCTGGGCTGGTCGGCCGCCCTGTTGGCACTGGGCCTGATGGTGGCGCTGATTCTGCCGCTGGTGGCGATGCTCAAAGACAAGCCGCTGCCGGTGGTGACCGGCCAGCAAACCTTGCGCGAAGCCTTGAAGGAAGCCTGTTCCCATTCCGGTTTCTGGCTGCTGGCATTCGGTTTCTTTGTTTGCGGTTTCCAGGTGGTGTTTATCGGTGTGCACCTGCCGGCGTATCTGGTCGACCAGCACTTGCCCGCCACGGTGGGCACCACGGTGCTGGCCTTGATTGGTCTGTTTAATGTGTTCGGCACCTACACTGCCGGTTGGCTGGGCGGGCGCATGTCCAAGCCGCGCTTGCTCACCGGCCTGTACCTGCTGCGTGCGGTGGTCATCGTGTTGTTCCTGTGGGCGCCGGTCACCGAAGTCACGGCCTACCTCTTTGGCATGGCCATGGGCTTTTTGTGGCTGTCCACGGTGCCGCTGACCAACGGCACCGTCGCAACCTTGTTTGGTGTACGAAACCTCTCGATGCTCGGTGGGATCGTGTTCCTGTTCCACCAACTCGGGTCGTTCCTTGGCGGCTGGTTGGGCGGAGTGGTCTATGATCGAACCGGCAACTACGATTTGATCTGGCAGGTGGCGATTCTGCTCAGCCTGCTCGCCGCCGCGCTGAACTGGCCGGTGCGCGAGCGCCCGGTGGCGCGCTTGCAGGCGCAGATGGAGGCGGCATGAGTGTGACGGCACGGTGTTTGACGGTAGCGGCGCTGGTCGTGCTGATGCTGCTGGCCTGGTGGGGCTGGCAGCGTGGTGGGCTGGCGTTGATGCAACTGGGTATGTCGATCTGTTAAGTTCGTGGTCTGGAAATGTTAAGGACTCACGACATGCAGATGCGCTGGCTTGCAGTACCCGTCCTGATGGCCATTGGCAGTGTTGCCATGGCCGCCAATTGCCCGCCGTTGCTTGAGGGCCAATTGCCCAAGCTGCGCGCCAAGGAATCCATCGATCTGTGCCAGCGCTTTGCCGGCAAACCCCTGGTGATCGTCAACACCGCCAGCTTCTGCGGCTTCGCGCCGCAGTTCAAAGGCCTCGAAGCCTTGTACCAGCGCTACAAGGGCCAGGGCCTGGAAGTGATTGGCGTGCCGTCCGATGACTTCAAGCAGGAAGCCAAGACCGGTGAAGAGACCGCCAAAGTCTGTTACGTGAATTACGGCGTGACCTTCACCATGACCGAGCCGCAAAAAGTCAAAGGACCGGGCGCGGTGCACCTGTTCAAGGTCCTGGCACAGCAGACCAGCGCGCCAAAGTGGAATTTCTACAAGTACGTGGTCGATCGCCAGGGCAAGGTGATTGCCAACTTCTCCAGTTTGACCAAGCCGGACAGCCCGGACCTGATCAAGGCAGTGGAAGCAGCATTGGCTTCCAAACCCTGATCGTCGGCCATTAAAAAGCCCCGCCTCCTGTGCAGGAGGGCGGGGCTTTTTATACAGCGTGAATCAGAACTTGTACGTCATGCCCAGGCCGAAACCGTTGGCGCTGTTTTCGTACTTGGACGCGTAGGTCTGGCCCAGCGCGTTCTGCTTGTTGACCTTGACCGGCTCTTCCTTGAGGTAGGAGTACGCCAGGTCGATGGTCATATTGTCCATCACAGCGTAGCCAAGGCCGACGCTGAAGATGGTCCGGTCACCGGTCGGAATACGCGGCGAACGGTCGGTGTTGTTGGTGGGCGACTGGTCAAAGGTCAGACCTGTGCGCAGTACCACTTGTTTGGTGACCTGGTACGAAGTACCGATAGCATAGGCCCAGGTGTCGTGCCAGTTTTGCGGCTCTTTGATCTGGCCGACGATCTGAGGTGCGAGCGCACCGCCTGCACGGGTCACGCCTTCGTTGTTGACGGTAATGTCTTTCAGGCGGCTCCAACGTGTCCAGGTTGCACCGCCGTATACTTTCCAGTCGCTGCTCAGGTCTTGAGTGACCGAGGCGTCCCAGGATTCAGGGGTGTCAACTTTCAGCGACGCGTCGTAACGACCGGCACCCAGGTAGGCAGCTGGAACGCCGGTGCCTGGAGTGACCTCTGTATGGCCCTCAAGCTTGTACTTCACTTTCGAGTGATAGGTCAGGCCCACGCGGGTGGTGTCGGTGGCTTGCACCAGGATACCGGCGTTGAAGCCCAGGGCGGTGTCGTCGCCTTTGACTTTGACTTTGCTGTCACCCGTGCCAGCGAGGCCAGGCAATGGCAGCAAACCAAGGTTTGGCTGCGACTCAAGCGTGCCGGAGATGCGGTTGATGGTCGGACCAAAACCGATCGACACTTTGTCGTTGAAGGCGTAGCTCACAGTCGGCTGGAAGGTGATGACCGCCACTTCACTTTTGTTGCCGAATGCTCGGCCCTGGAAGCCGCGTTCATAGTCAGTCTTCAAGCCGAACGGCGCATAAACGCCAAAGCCGATTGCCCACTGGTCGTTAAGTTTGTTGGTGTAGAAACCAAAAGGGACGGCGGTGAACGGCACCATGTCGCCTTTGTTGCTGCCGCGTGAGCGACCGCTGGCGTCCTTGATGTCGGTAGAAGCGTCAATGGCTGCGACACCACCGGTGATTTGCTGGCCTTCAAGGCGAGCCATACCGGCAGGGTTACCATAGACAGTGCTGGCGTTATCGGCAGAAGAAGAACGGCCTGCGAAACCTGTGCCCATACCCGCGACGTCTTGCTCGTTGAGGGCAAAGCCGCTCGCGAACAGTTGGGTGGAGGCCATTGCAACGGCGAGGCTAAGTGTGGTCTTGAGCATTACTTTTTTCATTATTAGAACTCCGTGGTGATCACCGCTGCGGAAAGTAACAATAAATTTAGGTTAGCGCTATAGGCTGTAATGCAGGAGATAGAGCGGTTTTGTAGGACAATCCGACCAAAATCAACGTTTTTAGCCGAACCTTGCGAAACGCCTGATCAACAAGTGACCTGATTCATGGGTGAAACACAGGTTTGCCAGGCTTGGGTGAAATCCCGCAGCCGCCCTTGAGGGTGAAATATTTCTTTCCAGATACGCGCCATGGCCAGTACATCGCCCGGCGCCGGCAGGGCAGGGCTGTGTTGCTCCACCAGCAGCCAGGCAATCGCAGTGGCGTAACGCAGGTTGACGGTCAGCTCAAGCTGGGGCGCACTGAGGAACGCATGCTGGCTGGCCAGGCCGCGTACCAGGCTGGCGCGCTCGGGGTCGCGCGCCAGGTAGTGGTCCCAAAGTGCGCGGTGGCGCGGTTCGGTGATGCTGTACAGGCCGTGGCCACGGCGGTCGTGCAGGGCGGAGCCGAGTTCCGACTGGCTGGCGGCAATGCCCAGCAGCAGGGCTTCGGCGGTCGCGTCATGGCGGCCAAGGTAAATCAACGTCGGCCGGATCACATAACGACACAATTCGCTGGCGGCGATACCCATACAAGCCTCGGTCCATGAAAGTGGTCGACGGTGCCTGAGAGGGGGCTTGGCAGCTGTGGATCGGATCTCAGGCCCGTCGCAAGCGGATCATGCCGCTTGAGTTGAAGTGTAGTGTCATATTCACGATGTAAAGGACTGTTTTTAAAACATCTTCTTCATTTAGTTATAACGTTTATATCTATTTGAACTTAGGCAAAATGTTTCGATGGCAAATTTCAGGCAATAAAAAACCCTGCTTTTTAAACAGGGTTTTTGTGTTTCAGCGACTCGGGTCGATCAGGCAGTCAGTGCCTGACGGGTACGTTCGATCACGGCCTGCAGCGGCTCTGCGCTGGAGTATTGATCGGGGTACAGGCGTTCGCTGTGACGAGCGATACCGTGTTCGTTGACCAGGGTGAAGCTGAAGCAGCCTTTGCGAGCGGCCATGATCAGGCAGTTCATTGGTGCAAAAGCGTTGGTGAGGGTGCGAATGGCATCCTGAGTATGGATTTGAGCGTTCATATTATTGGTGTTCCTACAAATGACACGGATAAGAACCGTGCAGCGTTAAAACGTTCCAGTAACGTTGATCACCATTGATCAAACGAAGAACCCGACTGGAACAAAGCAGCCAGTTTGAAGCGCTATTAAGTTGGCGCGCTTGGGCTGGCAGGTAGGTACTTAGGAGGGCAGGCAACACAACAGGGGCAAAGGTTCTGGGCCCAGGGTGAAGATCCTGATCAATTTGCAGGTTGGTTCGGTCAGAGTATTGAGACTTCGCGACACCCTTTGCATGTTCAAAGGCAGTGTCGTCGCAAGTGATACCTGGAAACCATCGAGGTGGTCGATCCCGTGTTGTTCAGGGGAGTTGTTCGACCAGAATTGACTTTCAGCTTGGTACTAACGCCGCGGATAGTAACGGATCGAAACCGGGAAGGGAAGCGGCTGAGCAAAAAACTTTTATCAGCCGCCGAGCAAGCCACGATAGACCAGCACCGTCACGGCGGCGGCCAACGAGCAACCCAGGCCGTAGGCCGCGAGGGTCAGGCGCCAGGAGCGGCCGGCCTCGATCACCTTCATCACGTCGCGCATGTCATTGACCCGTCCGTCACCCAGCTCAATGCACAGGCTGACGGCAGTAAAGGCCGCCGATAACAGGATGGCGATGGCGAACAACGCGCCGTCAGGCGAGGGCAGCGCTGCATTGATGCCCAGTGAGGTCGCGCAGATGGCGAGGGGCAACACGGCAAACAACAGGATTCCTTTCATCAGCGCCTGCAGGAGAGTTACGTCGATGGGGGCATGAGTGTGGCGAGCCGAGGTGGATTTGAAAAGTCCTCTGTTCCTGCAGGCCGGTAACATTCCCGAGCGGGTTGAAGCAAAAAACGTCAGTGATATAACCAGTGGATGGGTACTTGTGCACATTAGTTGCGCGGTGTGTAACCACTCTGTCAACTGCCCGAAAGCGCCCTTGTTTGCCTGCAACGAAAATTTAAGTCAATGAAAAACATCACTTTTTTTTATTGGTGAAAAAATCGTCAGTTTGACTGCGGCCCCCGTTTCATGGGGCTTTGCGCGGGTTCAAGGTGGGTTGTCCACTGAGTTATCCACAGCTTCTGTGGATTGTCCCGAGCGCTTGCTCTAGAACGGGCGTGTAGGATTTTTCCAGCTTTACCTGCGCGAAAAAAAGAGTAGAGTGGCGCGCCTTCCAATCTGTCCCACAGTGCTTTATGAAGTTTCGCTCAGTATCACCTTCTGTTACCGACACCCCTCAAACTGTTACCGCACCCAAGCGCTTTTCGCTGAAGGTTGCCTTGTGGCTGCTCGACAGCCCGCGGTTGGGGCACAACGCCAACATCAAGCACTTCGCCGGGCGCCTGCTCAAGCAGCCTGCCCGCGATGGCGTCGTCGCCGCCCAAAGCCGCCTGGGCCAGTTGATGTGCCGCGAGTGCGGCAACGCCCGTGACCGCCGCATTGGCCACGACCTGCTGCGCCTGGCCGCCCGTGCCGGTGACCGCCGCGCCCTGCGCGAGCTGGGGCAGGTCGAAGACTGAGCTGTCCTCAAGCCACGCGCTTGGTTAACCTTGCTCCTTTTCGGTGATGGCAGAAATGGCTATGGTTTTTGACTGGACCAGTATTGCCTTGGGTCTGGCGGGTGCAGCAGTGCCTTTGTTGGCCCTGTGCTGGCAGATTCAACGACGACTGACCGCGCGCATGACCGGCTGGGAGCTGCTCGAAGAACGCCTGGCGACCGCGCAACTGGCCCAGGAAGGGCTGGCGGCGCAACTGGATGCCAGCCGCGATGAAATCAGCGACCTCAGCCAGGCCAATGCCGCGAAACAGGCCGACCTGGCCGCCATGCGCCGCGAAGTCGAACTGCTGCAAATCGACCGCGATAACGCCCGCGACGCCGCTCACGCCTGGAACCTCGACCGCAGCGCCAAGGAAACCGAGCTGCGCCGCCTTGATGCGCTGTCAGCCGCCTTGCGCGCCGAATTGCGTGAACAACAGGACAGCCATCAACAACGCCTCGCCGACCTGCAAGGTTCGCGCGATGAGCTGCGCGCGCAGTTTGCCGAGCTGGCCGGGAAGATCTTTGATGAGCGCGAGCAGCGTTTCGCCGAAACCAGCCAGGAACGCCTGGGCCAATTGCTTGACCCATTGAAGGAACGCATCCAGTCCTTCGAAAAGCGGGTGGAAGAAAGCTATCAGAACGAAGCCCGCGAGCGTTTTTCCCTGGCCAAAGAGCTTGAGCGTCTGCAGCAATTGAACCTGCGCCTGTCGGACGAAGCCACCAACCTGACCCGCGCCCTCAAGGGCCAGAAAACCCAGGGTAACTGGGGCGAACTGATTCTTGAGCGGGTGCTGGAGCATGCGGGGCTGGAGAAAGGCCGCGAGTACCAGACCCAGGTGAGCCTCAAAGGGCCGGACGGCGAGCGCTTCCAGCCGGACGTGCTGATCATGCTGCCGGGCGACAAGCAGGTGGTGGTCGACTCCAAGGTCAGCCTCACGGCGTATCAGCAATACGTCGCGGCGGATGATGAGGTGATTGGCCAGGCGGCCCTTAAGCAGCATGTTTTGTCCCTGCGTAACCACGTCAAAGGCTTGGCCGGCAAGGATTACAAGCGCCTGGAAGGGCTGCACAGCCTGGATTTCGTGTTGCTGTTTGTGCCCATCGAGGCCGCATTTTCCGCTGCCCTGCAGGCCGAGCCGAACCTGTTCCAGGAAGCGTTCGACCGCCATATCGTGATTGTCAGCCCCACTACCTTGCTCGCCACCCTGCGGGTGATCGACAGCCTGTGGAAGCAGGAGCGCCAGAGCCAGAATGCGCGGGAAATCGCCGAACGGGCCGGCTGGCTGTACGACAAGTTCGTGCTGTTTATCCAGGACCTGGACGAAGTGGGCAACCGTCTGCAACAGTTGGATAAGGCTTACAGCGCAGCGCGTAACAAGCTGACAGATGGGCGGGGGAATCTGGTCAGCCGTACCGAGCAATTGCGGTTGCTGGGCGCGCGTGCGAGCAAAAGCCTGCCGGCGGATTTGCTTGAACGCGCAATGACCGATTCAGACGGCGTGGCGCATCTGCCTGAGTAAATGCAATCCGAAATGTGGGAGCGGGCTTGCTCGCGAATGCGGTGTGTCAGCCAGCACATTCGGTGACTGACGCTGCGCATTCGCGGGCAAGCCCGCTCCCACATTTTTGACCGAGTACACTGTTTAAAGCGGCAAATGCCGACTCAACAACGCCCGCAACGCCGCCGGTTTCACCGGCTTGGCCAGGTAATCCAACCCCGCCGCGTGCACCTCGGCGACCATCTCCGGTCGCCCATCGGCACTGATCACCACCCCGGGAATCGGCTCCGCCAACTGCGCCCGTAGCCAGCCCATCAGCTCCGTGCCCGTCTCGCCGTGGTCCAGGTGGTAATCCACCAATGCCAGTTGCGGGCGCACTCCCTCGGCCAGCAGCGCCGCGCATTGCGCCTGGTCGGTGGCGGTCCACACTTCGCAGCCCCAGCGCGTCAGCAGGCTGCGCATGCCGATCAGGATGCTTTCCTCGTTATCCACGCACAGCACCTGCGCGCCGCTTAATGGCTGCCCATTGTCTGGCGCGATCTTGACCTGCGGGCTGGCCTGGTTGCGGGCCAGCGGCACGCGCACGCTGAACACGCTGCCTTGGCCCGGCCACGAGCGCACGCTCAACGTATGCCCGAGCACGCGGCACAGGCCGTCAGCGATGGCCAGGCCCAGGCCCAGGCCTTTCTCGGCACGAGTCTGGTGGCTGTCCAGGCGCTTGAACTCTTCGAAGATGACCTTCTGTTTATCCGGCGGAATGCCGGGGCCACGGTCCCACACTTCCAGGCACAGTTCGCCCTTGCGCCTGCGTACGCCCAGCAACACGGGGCCGTCGGCATAGCGGAACGCATTGGTGAGAAAGTTCTGCAGAATCCGCCTGAGCAGCTTGATGTCGCTGTCCACCCGCAACCGGCTGCCGCGCAAACGAAAACGTAGGCCCTGCTCCTGAGCCAGCGCCTTGAATTCGGCGCCGAGGGTGTCGAACAGCTCGTTGAGCACAAAGGGCTGGCGCTGCGGGTTAATCTTGCCGTTTTCCAGGCGGGAGATATCCAGCAAATCACTGATCAAGTCTTCGGCCGAACGCAGCGAGCTGTCCAAGTGCTGCACCAATTGCCGGGCCTCGGCAGACAAACCGTCGTGCTGGTGGGAGAGGGCGGCGGAGAACAGGCGTGCGGCGTTCAAGGGTTGCATCAGGTCGTGGCTGACAGCCGCAAGGAAGCGGGTCTTCGACTGGCTGGCGGATTCGGCCACGCCCTTGGCATCGGTCAGTGCAACATTGAGCTGAGACAGTTCATGGGTGCGCTCGGTTACCCGTTGCTCAAGGCCTTCGTTGGCTTCGGTCAGCGCCTGCTCGGCTTCACGGAACGCTGTGATGTCGGTAAAGCTCATGACAAACCCACCGCCAGGCATCGGGTTGCCGATCAGTTCGATCACGCGGCCATTCGGGAATAAACGCTCGGAAGTGTGCGCGCGGCCCTGGCGCATCCAGTGCAGGCGGCGTGCTACATGCACCTGGGCTTCACCCGGCCCGCACAGGCCGCGCTCGGCGTTGTAGCGAATGATGTCGGCAATCGGCCGACCCACGCTGATCAGGCCTTCAGGGTAGTTGAACAGCTCAAGATAGCGGCGGTTCCAGGCCACCAGCTTGAGGGACTGGTCGACCACACTGATGCCCTGGGTGATGTTTTCGATCGCGCCTTGCAGCAACGCGCGGTTGAACTGCAACACCTCGGAGGCTTCGTCGGCGATGCGTACTACGTCCTCCAGCTGCATTTCCCGACCTTCAATCGCGGCTTTTACCACGGCGCGTGTCGAAGAGGCGCCGAGCACACCGGCCAGCAAGCGTTCGGTGTGGGCGATCCAGTCATTGTCGGCATTCTGGTTCGGGTTGAAGCCTTTGCCTTGGCGATAGGCGAAACGGATAAAGCTCTGCTGGGCGCGTTCCTCGCCGACAAAACGTGCGGCGAGGCTGAGCAGGTCGCTGATCTGCACCGACAGCATCGAGCGCGCATTGGCGCGCTGGCTGATTTCCTGGCCGATAAAGCGCCCGGCCTGCCAATGCTCGGACACCCGTGTGCGCGACAGCATCGACACCCACACAAACAGCGTGAAGTTGCCCGCCAGGGAAAACACAGTGCCCAGAGTCAGCGAGGTGACGGTGAAACCAAAGGGGTGCGAATGCATCCACGTCAGGCCGGGGAAAAGGCTCAACGACCAGCCCAGGCTTTTCGCCGTCACCGGTAGGACCAAGGTGTAGAACCACAGGAAAGTGCCCGCCGCCAAACCGGCAAACACGCCGCGTCGGTTGGCCTGCTTCCAATACAATGCGCCGAGCATCGCGGGCGCCAGTTGGGTAACGGCGGCGAACGCGATCTGGCCGATGGTTGCCAGGCTCGCGCTGGAGCCGAGCAGGCGGTAACTCACATAGGCGAGCAACAGGATGATCACAATGCTGACCCGGCGCACCGACAGCATCCAGTGGCGGAATACTTCGAACGGCCGCTCGGCGCTGGAGCGGCGCAGCAGCCACGGCAGCAACATGTCGTTGGAGACCATGGTCGACAAGGCAATGCTCGCCACAATCACCATGCCGGTTGCCGCCGAAGCACCGCCGATAAACGCCAGCACGGCAAGGGCCGGGTGCGCTTCGGCCATGGGCAGGCTGATCACGTAGGAGTCCGGCAATACCGAGGCGGGCAAAAGCATTTTGCCGCCGAGGGCGATAGGGATGACGAACAACGCGGCGAGGATCAGGTAGGCCGGGAACACCCATTTGGCCAGGCGCAAATCCTGCGGGTCGATGTTCTCTACCACCGTAACGTGAAACTGTCGGGGCAGGCAGATGATGGCCATCATCGCTACGCCGGTCTGCACCACCATCGACGGCCAGTTGATGGTTTCTGTCCAGTATTCTTCAAGGCGCGGGGCGAGCATGGCCTGGCTGAACAGATCGCCAAAACCGTCGTACAGGCGGAAGGTCACGAATGCGCCGACCGCCAGAAAGGCGAACAGCTTGACCAGGGATTCAAACGCAATCGCCAGCACCATGCCACGGTGGTGTTCGGTGGCATCCAGGTTACGGGTACCGAACACAATGGTGAACAGCGCCAATACCAGCGACACGATCAATGCGGTGTCCTGGGCGCGGGTGCCGGTGGTGTCGGGGCCGGAGCCGATCAACAGGTTCACGCCCAGCACGATGCCTTTGAGTTGCAGGGCGATATAGGGCAGCACGCCGACCAGGCAGATCAGTGCCACCACCACGGCCAATGATTGGGATTTGCCGTAGCGTGCGGCGATAAAGTCGGCAATGGAGGTGATGTTTTCCTGCTTGCTGATCAGGATCATCTTCTGCAGCACCCAGGGTGCCAGCACCAGCAGCAGCACAGGTCCCAGGTAGATCGGTAAAAACGCCCACAGCTGCTCGGCGGCCTGGCCTACAGCGCCGAAGAAGGTCCAGCTGGTGCAGTAAACGGCCAGCGACAGGCTGTATACCCAGGCACGCATTCGCGGCGGCAACGGCGCGTGGCGGCGATCGCCGTAAAAGGCGATGGCGAACATAATGGCCATATAGGTCAGGGCAACGGCGGCGATCAGCCCGCTGGACAGCGTCATGGTAACTCCGAGCATAAGAACACCCGGGCATTCCGAGCCCGGTGGGACAGTCTCGCATGATGCCGGGGGTTAGTCAGTGTCGACCAAGGTCGTGTGAGGGGGCGAGGTTGGGGTGGGGTGTACATATCCGTTGCTGCGGTAACGGCCACTTAGGGTTCCGCCCTTACGGCGGGTCACTTTTGTAAAGACCGGAATGCCGGCCCAGACAAAAGTAACCAAAAAGTCTTCGCCCCAACACTCGGGGCCTCGCTATAGCTCGGCATGCCCGTAATCCACCAGTGATTTGGGGGGGCGATTTCAGATCAAGATCACGATCAAAAGCGCAGATCAAAAGACCGCTGACTTCGTCATCGAAAAGGATGTAAGAGCCGGAGCAACAGCAACAGCAGAGTCATACTCGGTCAACTGTGGGAGCTGGCTTGCCTGCGATGGCATCAACTCTGTGTACCTGACACACCGAGGTGTCTGCATCGCAGGCAAGCCAGCTCCCACAGAAAAGCAGCTCTTCAGTGTATGCAAATCTGCAGCCGACCTCATATTCAAATTTGCATGCGGTCAACTGTGGGAGCGGGCTTGCTCGCGAATGCGGTGTATCAGTGACAGATGAATTGACTGACCCACCGCATTCGCGAGCAAGCCCGCTCCCACATTTAGACCGCGTTGCATCAGGTAAATAGGCTTTTGCCTTGCACTTTGGACTTTTGGCTGGGCCGGCATTCCGGGCGTTTGCCAAAAGTGACCCGCTGTAAAAGCGGAACCGTAGGCCGCCGTTACCGCGGCAATGGATATACACGCCACCCGCCACCACGAAAAAACACGCTCACCGCCGCGGCAAGGTTTTCTGGCGCAAGATGTAGACGGTTACCAACACCGCGCTGGTCAGCATAAACCCACGTGCCCAAGGCAGTGGCACCAGGTAGCAGGAAAACCCAATGCTCAGCCACATCAACCCGATGGCATACACCTTGCCCTTGAGCGGAATACCCTTGCCGTCCAGATAGTCTTTGATCCACGGGCCCAGGCGCGGATGTTCCACCAGCCATTGGTAGAAACGCGGGGAGCTTCGAGCGAAGCAGGCGGCGGCGAGCAGCAGGAAGGGGGTGGTCGGCAATACCGGCAGGAAGATACCGATCACGCCGAGCGCTACGCTCAGCCAGCCGATGGCCAGCAGCACGTAGCGCAGGAGCAGTGAGCGCTTGCCCATGGGCGTCATGGGCAAACGACTCAGTGGTGACGTGGCTTGAGGATCGCCGGTTTTTCGTCAGGCGCGTTGCACAGCAGGTACAAGGCGGTGAGGGCTTCCGGGATCTGTAGGATCATGTCGTCCATCAGGTTGGCATCGGCGGCGATGTCGGAGAATTCCGGCTGGTCGTCGAACAGGCCCGAACCGACCATGATCGGCAGCAGCATTTCGCTGACTTCTTCCTCGGCAGTTTCGAACCAGGCGGCTTCGCGCAGGAACACGCCTTCCATGAAGCCGATGCACCAGCCGCGCAGGTCGGAGTCATCCGGCTCTTCGCCCAGGTCCAGTTCGCATGGCAGCTCGAATTCCTCATCGGAAGCCAGCTGGCGACCAATGTGGGCCTTGAGGGCCAGCAGGGTCGATTCGATTTCTTCGCGTTGGGCGGCGTCGGCGTAGTGCGGTTCTTCGGCGAACAGCGCGTCGATCCATTCACGGTCGGGCACGACGTCGGCGCAGATCGACAGGGCGGTCAGGTAGCCGTGAGCGGCCACGTAGTCCAGCGCCTCGTCATGCAGCTCATCGGCGTCGAGGAAGGCTTGCAGGCGGGTTAGTTGCTCAGCGAAGGACATTGAAGGGCTACCTTGGGAATAAACGATGCGCAATTCTAGGCTTTCTTGAGCCTCCCGGCCAGCTGCAAGGCATATTTGCCGGGTTCTGGAGCGGGATGACTATTCATCAGTGACGCCCTTTGCCGGGTAACGCTCGGGTATACTGCCGCGTTTTGTGATGCCCCTGCAGGCCAAACGCCAATCCGCGAAAACTTCGCTTACGGATTATTTCCCGTGATGCGGTGTTTTTTCGGCCAGCCTGTACAGAGGGATTTCGGCACCATTTTGGAGTTTTACATGCTCGAGCAGGCTCAACGCGTCCTCAAGGACATCTTCGGCTACGACAGTTTTCGTGGCCGCCAGGGTGCGATCATTGAGCGCGTGGCCAGTGGTGGTGATGCCCTGGTCCTGATGCCTACCGGAGGCGGCAAGTCGCTGTGCTTTCAGGTCCCGGCGTTGTTGCGCAATGGCTTGGCCGTGGTGGTGTCGCCGCTGATCGCGTTGATGGACGATCAGGTCGCCACCCTGGAAGAACTTGGTGTCGCCGCCGCTTCCTTGAACTCCACCTTGAGTGCCGAGCAGCAGCGCGAGCTGGCTGCGCGCATCAAGCGCGGTGAAGTGAAAATGCTCTACCTGGCGCCTGAGCGGTTGGTGCAGCCGCGCATGCTGGCCTTCCTGCAAAGCCTGGAAATTGCGCTGTTCGCCATCGACGAAGCCCACTGCGTGTCGCAATGGGGCCACGATTTCCGCCGCGAATACCTGCAACTGGGCCAACTGGCGGAACTGTTCCCCGACGTGCCGCGCATCGCCCTGACCGCCACCGCCGACAAGCGCACCCGCGAAGAAATCGTTGAGCGCCTGCACCTGCAAAACGCCGAACGCTTCCTGTCGAGCTTCGACCGGCCGAATATTTTTTACCGCATCGTGCCCAAAGAACAGCCGCGCAAACAGTTGCTGGCGTTCCTGTCCGAGCGGCGCAGCGACGCAGGCATCGTGTATTGCCTGTCGCGCAAGAAGGTCGATGAAGTGGCTGCGTTTCTCTGTGAGCAAGGCTACCCGGCGCTGCCGTATCACGCGGGCCTGCCCAATGACACGCGCTCTGCCCACCAGAAGCGCTTCCTCAACGAGGAAGGCCTGATCATGGTGGCGACCATCGCGTTCGGCATGGGCATCGATAAATCCAACGTGCGCTTTGTTGCGCATATGGACCTGCCAAAATCCCTTGAGGCCTACTACCAGGAAACCGGTCGCGCCGGCCGTGATGGCCTGCCGGCGGATGCCTGGATGGTCTACGGCCTGCAAGATGTGGTGATGCTCAAGCAGATGCTGCAGAACTCCGAAGGCGACGAGCGGCACAAGCGCCTGGAACAACACAAGCTCGATGCCATGCTTTCGCTGTGCGAGGAGACGCGCTGCCGCCGTCAGACGCTGCTGGCGTATTTCGACGAGGACATGCCCGAGCCATGCGGGCACTGCGATAACTGCACCGATGGCGTACAGACCTGGGATGCGACCGAGCCGGCGCGCCAGGCGTTGTCGACCATCTACCGTACCGGCCAGCGCTACGGCGTGGGGCACCTGGTGGACGTATTGCTGGGCAAGGACAACGAGAAAGTGCGCAGCTTCGGCCACGAAAAACTCTCGGTGTACGGCGTCGGCAAGGCGCGCGCCGAAGGCGAATGGCGTTCGTTGTTCCGGCAGATGGTCGCGCGCAACCTGGTGGACATCGACATCGAGGGTTACGGCGGCCTGCGCCTGAACGACAGTTGCCGGCCCTTGCTCAAGGGCGAGGTGAGCCTGGAGCTGCGCCGCGACCTTAAGCCGCAGACCACCGCCAAAAGCAGCAGCACAAGCCCGGCCAGCCAATTGGTGCGTGGCGAAGAACGCGAGCAGTGGGAAGCCTTGCGCACCCTGCGGCGCAAACTGGCGCAGGAACACAGCGTGCCGCCCTACGTCATCTTTCCCGACTCCACGTTGCTGGAGATGTTGCGCGAGCAACCGACCAGCATGGCCGAGATGGCCAAGGTCAGCGGCGTGGGTGCGCGCAAGCTGGAACGCTACGGCCAGGCTTTCCTCGAAGTGCTCGGCGGCCAGGCCGAGGCGCCCAAGGAAGTCGCCGACATCCGCCATGAGCTGATCAGCCTGGCACGTGCCGGCATGACCCCGATCCAGATCGCCGGCCAGTTGCAATGCTCGGAAAAAAACGTCTACACCTTGCTGGCTGAATCCATCGGCAAGCAGCAGTTGTCGTTGGAGCAGGCGCTTGATTTACCGGAAGATCTGCTCGGTGAGATCCAGGATGCCTTCCTCGACGGAGAAGGCGAATTGCCACCGGTTACGGAGATCGCGCCGCTGTTTACCGGGCGTGTGCCTGAAGGTGTTTTGTATTGCGTACGTGCCGCTTTGCAGTCTGAATTCGAAATTTAGTGTGCCAATTACGACAATGTAACGAATCAGTCCATAGCGCCACTTGCCTCCTGGCATGGCTCATGCTTAGCTGACTAATAATTAGCCACATTTTATTTTCAGTCTAAACCATGAGTTTTTTATGCCGTTAACCGAACAACACCGCTTTGGCATGCAGTTGGCGCAAATGTCCCGAGGCTGGCGCGCCGAACTGGACCGCCGTTTGGCGGGGCTGGGTTTGTCCCAGGCGCGTTGGCTGGTGCTGTTGCATCTGGCCCGTTTTGTCGATGCACCCACCCAGCGTGAACTGGCGCAAAGCGTCGGCGTAGAAGGTCCGACCCTGGCACGCCTGCTCGACAGCCTGGAAGGCCAGGGCCTGGTGCAGCGCCAGGCGGTGCTGGAGGATCGTCGCGCCAAGCGCATCCTGCTGTGCGACACCGCCCGCCCGTTGATCGACCAGATCGAAACCATCGCCACGGCCTTGCGCCATGAGCTGTTTGTGGGCGTGGATGAAGACGATTTGCGTGTGTGCATGCGCGTGCATGGGCACATTCTGGCGAACCTGGAAAAGTCCTGAGGTGTGGCGAGGGAGCTTGCTCCCTCGCCACAGTAAGCCTGGCATCCAGCTAGAACGTCTGCCCGAGGTTCAGGTACACCGCCTGCTGCTTGTCATCATTGAACCCATAGCTGAAGTTCAGCGGCCCCAACGGCGTATCAAAGCCGAGGAAAATACTCGCCGCATTGATATAGCCACTGTCGAACTGATTGTCGTTGTTCCACGCCCGGCCGCGCTCCAGCGAAGCCCCCAGGTACAGTGGAAAATCCAGCGGCAGGTACGAGCGCGGCGTCAGGCGGCGGTAGTACACGGCGCGCATCAGGGCGATGTTCTGCCCCGAGATTGAATCTTCGCGAAAGCCCGATAATTGCCGCGCACCGCCGAGCAGGAAGCTGGAAACCACCACGTCGGATTTATCCAGGGTGCGGCCATAACGACCACCGAGTATCAAGGTGTCCGGGCCGTGGCTCATGGCCTTGTCCAGCTTGAACTCCCACTGTCGGTAGCGCTGGTCCGAACCCAGGCCGGGTTCGAACTCGCGATAGGCCAGGCCGATGTCTTCACCGGAATGGGGGAAGTACACGTTATCCAGCGAATCGAACGAATACTTGAGTTCATAGAAACCCTCGCTGAAGCTGACACTTGGCAAGTCGCGCTCGCCAACACGCACATCCGCCTTGCCCCAGGCTTCGCCGACGCCGAAGCGGATCTCGCCGCTGTTGCCGATCTGGCGCCCTACGTTCAAACCAAAACCGTAGCGCTCCAGGCGGTATTCGGCGATAGGGTCGCTGTCCAGCACCAGGTCAACGTTCTGCGCCTGGGCACTGAGATAGGGCGCGACGAAGTAGCGTGAACCCACATCCAGTGGCTGGTAGAACTCGCTGTACAGCTCCTGGCGATCACCAATCTGCACGCGTGTCAGCCATTCGGCGCCGAGGCGGTTGATGCCGTTCATGCGGTAACTGGCGCCGAGGTTGTAGGCGCTTTCGCCGCGCATGTCATCCGACAGGCTCAGGCCCAGGCGCAAATAGTCGGTGCCGCTGCGTTTGCCGCGCGCGCTGATGACCAGGGTATTGTCCTGGCCCTTTTTCACCACGCGGTATTGCACCTGCTCGAAGTAATCGAGGCCATACAACGTGCCCATGTCGGTTTGCAGGCGGCCCAGGTTCAGCGGCTCGCCCAGGGTTTGGCGGATGTAGTAGCGAATCACGTCGTCACTGACTTTCGAGTCGTTTTCCACCTTGATGGCGGTGATCACCGGCGTGCGTTCACCCGGGGTGCGGGCCTCTACCAATTGCGCGTCGATCGGTTCGGCGGGACGCAGATGCGCCAGGCGCACGTCGAGGGCGCGGGTGGCGCGGTAGCCGGCGTCGATCATGTCTTTGGCGCGGCCGAAGTCGGTCACGCCGTAGGCGGCCAGCGGAGGCTGGATCAACACATCCCTGGGATGCAGGGCCTTGAGTTGTTCTTCGGAGTTGCGTCGGGTCATCAGGGTGATGGACTGGTTGAGCACATCCACCACAGTAGCCAGTTGCTTGCGTGAGCGCAGCGGCGTGCCGATGTCCACGACGATGGCGATATCGACGCCCATTTCGCGCGCCACATCCAGCGGGATATTGTCGGTCATGCCGCCGTCCACCAGCAGCCGCCCGTCCAGCTCAACCGGGGCGAACACTGCCGGGATCGACATGCTCGCACGGATTACCTGGGGCAAGTGACCCTTGCTGAACACCACTTTTTCGCCGGTGGTGATGTCGGTGGCCACAGCGCGGAACGGGATTGGCAGCTTGTCGAAATTACGCGTATTGCTGGAGTGGGCGAACATGCTTTCCAGCAACAGCGCCAGGTTCTGGCCCTGGATCACGCCGAGCGGCAGGCCGAGGCTGCCGTCATCGCGGAAGCTGAGCTTCTGTTTGACGAGGAAGTCGCGGTCATCCTGTTTGCGCCGAAACGGCACGTCTTCGCGTGGCGGGGCATCGGACAATGCCTGTTGCCAGTCGATATTGAGCGCGAGCTTTTCCAGTTCATCGATCTTGTAGCCCGAGGCGTACAGGCCGCCAATCACCGCGCCCATGCTGGTGCCGGCGATAGCATCGATATGGATACCTTGCTCCTCCAGGGCCTTGAGCACGCCAATATGCGCGAGGCCACGGGCGGCACCGCCGGACAGCACCAGGCCGATCTTGGGGCGTGGGCTGTCGACGGCATCGGCGATCAGGGGAAGCAGGCACAGAAACAGGCAGGACAACAGGCGGCGCATCATGAATCTCAAGGCTGGGCGATAAAGGCCGGTATTATAGTCATTCGATCGTCCGTGCCCGTTATGTCAGGAACTTCTCAATTTATGTCTGCCAGCAAACCCGAGATCGTCATTACCTATTGCACCCAATGCCAATGGCTGTTGCGCGCCGCGTGGCTGGCTCAGGAATTGTTGAGTACATTTGCCGATGACCTGTCCCGCGTGGCGCTTGAACCGGCCACCGGCGGGGCGTTTCGCATCACCTGCGACGGCGTGCAGCTCTGGGAGCGCAGGGCCGACGGCGGGTTTCCGGAGGCCAAGGTGCTTAAGCAGCGCGTGCGCGACCAGATCGACCCGCAGCGCGACCTGGGGCACAACGACCGCAAGGCCTGAATGCTAAGCGGTGGCTGCCGGCTGTTTGGCCTGGCTGGCGCTGCCCATTAAGCCTGAGAGCACGATGGCGACAATGATCAGCGCGCCGCCCAGCAGCATGCGCAGGGTCGGGGTTTCGGCGAACAGCAGCCAGGCCGCGGTGATGCCATAGACCGGCTCCATGGCGAACACCACGGACGCGGTGCGCGCCTTGATCACCGCGAGGCTGGCGACAAACAAGCTATGGGCCAGGCCGGTACAGAACACGCCGAGCAGCCCGATCCACAGCCAGTCAATCCCACGCACATCCGCCAGGCCTGGCGCTGCTACTGGCAGCAGGCAGGCTGCGACCACCACGTTCTGGCACAGCGCGGCCTGCACCGCCGGAATGCGCCCGGAGCTGGCGCGGTTGTTCAGCGACAGCAGCGAGAACAACAGGCCCGAAAGAATCCCCCACAACAGGCCCCCCGTGGCTTGGCTGGCGAGGTCGAAGTCTGGCGTCACCAACACCAGGCCCACCGTGACCAGCGCCACCAGCAATACCTCGTTGGCGCGGATGCGCTCGCGGAAGATCAGCCCTTCAAGTATCACGGTAAAGGCCGGGAACGCAGTGAAGCCAAGTGTGGCGACGGCCACCCCGGCGACTTTGACGGCAATGAAGAAGGTCACCCAATGTGCCGCCAGCAGCACGCCGCTGACGACGAGTCGACGCCAGTCGCGCATCTCCAGGGTTTTCCAGGTGGTGTTGCTGGCGAATCGCGCAAAAATCGCCAGGGCGATTACGGCAAAGGCGGCGCGGCCAAACACAATGATGGCCGGCGAGGCGGCCGACAGTTTGCCGAAAACACCGGTGAGGCCAAACATCAGTGCGCCGATATGCAGGGCGCCAAGGGCTGAACGGGGAGTCATTGCGATCCTTGAACCAACGGGGTGACAGAATCGCAGTCTAGAGGCTTGAGGGCGCCTGTGTCTGTCGCAGGCCTCGCGAATCTTAGCGACAGGCTCTTGTCAGCCCGAGCGACGCAACGTGCCCGGTGAGGCGCCAAACTCACGGAGCATGGCGTTCGATGTGCGCATTGAACGCCGCATACGGCAAACGCTTGCCCGGTATCGGTTGGGCCAGCGGATGATTGAGACTGGCCAGCACCAGGCAGCGGCTGCCGTCGCGACTGCCACAGGCATGGTGGGCCGAGAAGGGCAGCACCATCACGCTGCTGGCGTGCACCTGGCTGCCCAGGCCATCGACTTCCAGGTCCAGGTGCCCCGACAACCCAAACACCAACTGGGCGTGATCATGGCTGTGGGCGAGCGGTTCTTCGAGGTAGTGGCGCAGCGTGAGGGTCGGTCTCATCGCAGTCTCCTGGGCAGCAGGCCTGCAGTCTACAACGCTTCTGAGGGCTGCGAGCGCTGTCATCAGACTGACGCACAGTTGTCATGGGCTATTAACCGCCTGGGCGCAAGCTCGCGAAAACACCGTCGAGGGATGCCCATGACCAGTGCCGAGTTCGTTAAACCCAGCCGCAAACAACGGGTTCGTACCCTGTGGATCTCCGACGTGCACTTGGGCACCCGGGATTGCCAGGCCGAGCACCTGTCGCAGTTCCTCAAGGGTTACCACGCCGACAAGGTCTACCTGGTCGGCGATATCATCGACGGCTGGAAAATGCGCGGCGGCATGTATTGGCCCCAGGCTCACACCAATGTGATCCGCCGCTTGCTCACCATGGCCAAGCGCGGCACCGAGGTGATCTACGTCACCGGCAACCACGACGAATTCCTGCGCCGCTACTCCAAGCTGATTCTGGGCAATATCCAACTGGTGGACGAAGCCGTGCACGTCACTGCCGATGGCCGCCACCTGCTGGTGATTCACGGCGATCAATTTGATGTGATCACCCGATACCACCGTTGGCTGGCCTTCCTGGGCGATTCGGCCTACGAGTTCACCCTCACGCTCAACCGTTGGCTCAATCACTGGCGTGCGCGGTATGGCTATGGCTACTGGTCGTTGTCGGCGTACCTGAAACACAAGGTCAAGACGGCGGTGAGTTTTATCAGCGATTTTGAAGAAGCGATCGCCCACGAAGTGACCAAGCGCGAGTTGCATGGCGTGGTGTGCGGGCATATTCACCATGCCGAGATTCGCAAGGTGGGCGAGGTGGACTACCTTAATTGCGGGGATTGGGTGGAGTCGTGCACCGCGTTGATCGAGCACTGGGATGGCAGTATCGAGTTGTATCGGTTGGCGGATGCGCAGGCTAAAGAGGCGCTGCTCAAAGCTGAGATGGTTGCGGGCTAGAAGGTTCGCACGGTCAAAAATGTGGGCGCTGGCTTGCCTGCGATGGCGGTTGTTCAGTCAACTTATTCAGTGACTGACACTCCGTAATCGCAGGCAAGCCAGCTCCCACAGTTTGATTGGATTTCTTCAGTTATTTCGAGACGTCGGCGATAGCCTCGGCCAGTAATGCCAGACGTGTGGCATCAATGCCGGCGACATTCGCCCGCCCTGAACTGACCATATACACGCTGTGCTTCTCACGCAGTTGCTTGACCTGTTCGGCACTCAAGCCGGTATAGGAAAACATCCCACGCTGCGCACCAATATGCGCAAACTTCTCGGCCAGCCCGTGGGGCGCCAGCGCCTCCACCAACCCGGAGCGCAGTTGTGCAATGCGCGAACGCATGGCCTCGACTTCAGCGCTCCAGCGCTTTTTCAGCTCGGCGTCGCCCAGGATGGTCGCTACCACTGCGGCGCCATGATCCGGCGGCGTCGACCACAGGTTGCGCGCGATATTCGCCAGCTGGCTGCGCACGTCCGTGAGCTTCTCGGCGCTTGCCGCGCACACCATCAGCGCGCCGACACGGTCGCTGTACAGGCCGAAGTTCTTCGAGCAGGAACTGGTGACCAGCACTTCCGGCAGCTCGGCGGCAAACAACCGCACCGCCCAGGCATCCTGCTCCAGTCCGTCGCCAAAGCCCTGGTAGGCGAAGTCGATCAGTGGCAGCAACTGCCGTTCGCGCACGATGTGCAACACCTGGCGCCAGTCGTCCTGGGACAAGTCAAAACCGGTCGGGTTATGGCAGCAGGCATGCAACAACACCACGTCGCCCTTGGGCACGGTGGCAAGCGTTGCCAGCATCGCGTCCACGTCCAGGCGGTTATCCGCGCCCACATACGGGTAATGGCTGACCTTGAGCCCGGCCTTGGCGAAGATGGTTTCGTGGATCGGCCAGGTCGGGTCGCTCAGCCAAACGCCACGGCCGGGCAGGTTTTGCGCGATAAAATCCGCACTCAGGCGTAGCGCGCCGGTGCCGCCAGGGGTTTGCGTGGCACCGGCGCGACGCTCGCGAATCAGCGCTGAATCGGCACCCAGTACCAGTTGGCTGATCAGCGCGCCGAAGGCCGCATTGCCGTGGCCGCCGATGTAGGTCTTGGTGGTTTGTGTGTCCACCAGACGCTGTTCGGCCAGTTTTACCGAGTGCGGAATCGGCGTCAGGCCCTGGTCGTCCTTGTAGACGCCCACGCCCAGGTCGAACTTGTTCGGGTTGGCGTCCTGGGCATACAGGTCCATCAGCCCGAGGATCGGGTCGCCGGGCACGCGGCCAATGGCATCAAAATGCATTACTTGCGGCCCTCGGCGTCTTTGGCCACTTCGTCAGTGCGCGCAGCCATGATGAAGTCGTTGCGGTGCAAGCCTTTGATCGAGTGGCTCCACCAGGTCACGGTGACTTTGCCCCACTCGGTCAGCAGGCCTGGGTGATGGCCTTCGGCTTCGGAGATTTCACCCATGGCGTTGGTAAAGGCCAGGGCGAATTTGAAGTTCTTGAACAGGAAAACCTTTTCCAGCTGCATCACGCCGTCGCGCACTTCGATGTTCCAGTCGGGGATCTGCTTGATCAGTACCGGCAGCTCTTCGTCGCTGACTTGTGGGGCATCGGCGCGGCAGGCTTCGCAATGGGCTTGGTTCAAGGTGGTCATGGAGGTGTCCTGAATTCGAATGATTGAGATCAGTGAGCGTTACCCTAAAGCAACGCGGGGCCAGGGAACAGATTCACCTGGCCTCAAATTGTAAGGTTCAAGCAGCTTCGGGTTTGGGCGGGACTGCCTTTGGGGTGAAGAGCGGCGCATGCAGACCCAGCTGCATACCGCGCTCGACCATGCCCATGATGTCTTCCTGCGCCACCTCAAACAGGCGCTTAAGCTCGGGCAATACGAAGTACAGCGGTTGCAGAATGTCGATGCGATACGGCGTGCGCATCGCTTCCAGCGGGTCGAAGGCCTGGTGTTCGGGTTCATCCGACAAGCAATACACGCTTTCTTTAGGCGACGACAAAATGCCCCCGCCGTAGATGCGCCGGCCTTGCGGGGTGTCGACCAGGCCGAATTCGATGGTCATCCAGTACAGCCGCGCCAGGTAAACGCGCTGTTCCTTGGTGGCCGCCAGGCCGAGCTTGCCGTAAGTGTGGGTGAATTCGGCAAACCATGGGTTGGTCAGCAGCGGGCAGTGGCCAAAGATCTCGTGGAAAATATCCGGCTCTTGCAGGTAGTCCAGTTCTTCGCGGGTGCGAATAAAGGTCGCCACCGGAAATTGCTTGCTGGCGAGCAATTCGAAGAAGGTCTGGAAAGGGATCAGTGCGGGGACACGGGCAACTTGCCAGCCGGTGGTTTCGGCCAACACCTTGTTGATCTCACCCAGTTGCGGGATGCGGTCCAGGGGCAGGCCGAGTTTGTCGATGCCGTCCAGGTATTCCTGGCAGGCGCGCCCCTCGATCACTTTCAATTGGCGCGTGATCAGGGTGTTCCACACCGCGTGTTCTTCCGGCGGGTAGTGGATAAAACCTTGCGCATCGGGCTCGCGGGCCACGTAGTGCGTCTGCTTCATACGGCTCTCCTGCTAGGCATTCGTTCTTGTTATGTCCTGCGATGAGCCTATTGATAACGCGGAAAGTGCCGGATTCCATCGGGCTCCGGTGCTTACTCGTAGGAAAAGTTACCGTTATTCGTAAAGTTTTCGTTACGGTATGCCGGCCTATCGTTGTCTTGGGCTGGGAAAAGGTCACAAGCTGTCACATAATCTTGACGACTATCTGCGCCCAGCGGCAAAAAGCCCCGGCGCTTTCCCACCATTTGGGCTTTTTCATGCGTATTAAAGTGCACTGCCAGAACCGTATCGGCATCCTGCGGGACATTCTCAACCTGCTGGTGGAGTACGGCGTCAACGTCGCCAAAGGCGAGGTGGGCGGTGAACATGGCAACGCCATTTACCTGTTTTGCCCCAACCTTGTGAACATGCAGTTCCAGGCGCTGCGCCCGCAATTCGAAGCAATTGCCGGCGTTTTTGGGGTTAAAAGGGTAGGGCTGATGCCCAGCGAACGTCGGCATATGGAGCTCAATGCGCTGCTCGGCGCTCTGGAGTTTCCGGTGTTGTCGATTGATATGGGCGGCTCCATCGTCGCCGCCAACCGCGCGGCGGCGCAGTTGCTCGGGGTGCGGGTGGACGAGGTGCCGGGCATTCCGTTGTCGCGCTATGCCGAAGATTTTGACCTGCCGGAGCTGGTGCGTGCGAGCAAATCGCGCATCAACGGCTTGCGGGTCAAGGTCAAGGGTGACGTGTTTTTGGCGGACATCGCGCCGCTGCAGTCTTCCGAGCACGATGACAGCGAGGCCATGGCCGGCGCCGTGCTGACCCTGCACCGTGCCGACCGTGTGGGCGAGCGTATCTACAATGTGCGCAAGCAAGAGCTGCGCGGCTTCGACAGTATCTTCCAAAGCTCCAGGGTCATGGCCGCGGTGGTGCGCGAAGCCCGGCGCATGGCACCGCTGGATGCGCCGCTATTAATAGAAGGCGAAACCGGCACCGGCAAAGAGTTGCTGGCACGCGCTTGCCACTTGGCCAGCCCGCGCGGGCAATCACCCTTGATGGCGCTCAATTGCGCGGGCCTGCCGGAGTCGATGGCCGAGACCGAGCTGTTCGGCTATGGCCCCGGCGCATTTGAAGGGGCGCGGGCCGAGGGCAAGCTGGGCCTGCTGGAACTGACGGCGGGCGGTACCTTGTTTCTCGATGGCGTGGGAGAAATGAGCGCACGCTTGCAGGTGAAATTGCTGCGCTTTTTGCAGGACGGCTGCTTTCGCCGGGTGGGCAGTGATGAAGAGGTGTACCTCGACGTGCGGGTGATCTGCGCCACCCAGGTGGACCTGTCGGAACTCTGCGCCCGTGGCGAATTCCGCCAGGACCTGTATCACCGGCTCAACGTGCTGTCGCTGCATATCCCGCCGCTGCGTGAATGCCTGGATGGCCTGGCGCCGCTGGTTGAGCATTTTCTTGACCAGGCCAGCCGACAGATTGGTTGCCCGCTGCCGAGGCTGGCACCGGCGGCGATGGATCGGCTCAGTCATTACCACTGGCCGGGCAATGTGCGGCAGTTGGAAAACGTGTTGTTTCAGGCGGTGTCGTTGTGCGACGGCGGCATGGTCAAGGCTGAACATATTCGCCTGCCGGATTATGGGGTGCGCCAGCCGCTTGGGGATTTTTCCCTGGAAGGCGGGTTGGAGAATATCGTTGGGCGGTTTGAAAAGGCGGTGCTGGAGGCTTTGTACGCCGAGCACCCGAGCAGTCGGCAGCTGGGTAAGCGCCTGGGCGTGTCGCACACGACTATTGCCAATAAGTTGCGCGATTACGAAATCCTCAAGACCGATAAATAAGCCGCTGACACACTGAGGTTAAAACTGTGGGAGCTGGCTTGCCTGGGATGACGGTGGGTCAGTTGGCTCATGTGTCACTGATACACCGCTATCGCAGGCAAGCCAGCTCCCACATTGGTTCTTTGTCATTTTCAAGGCCGGTGCTTGCCGCAGGCGGCAGTAGTCCGCCGTTTTTTCGACTCTATCCCTACCACCTAATCTCTAAGCCTGCCCGCAAACCCGCGCCGCATATGGACTTCAATCTATTTTCAAAAGTTGGTTCGCAAATTGCTTAAGCCTCATCAGAGCAACGGTGGGCGGCAAGCGTCCGTCAGAAAGAGGATAGAGCGTGGACAAGTACCTTTATGTGGCAATGACCGGCGCCAGCCAGAATGCACTGGCGCAAAAGGCCCATGCCAACAATCTGGCGAACATTTCCACCAACGGTTTTCAACGGGACCTGGAGCAGGCGCGTTCGATGCCGGTGTTCGGTGACAGCTTTCCGGCGCGGGCATTTGCCATGACCGAACGGCCGGGCACCGACTTCTCCCAGGGCGCCATGATTGAAACCGGTCGCGACCTCGATGTGGCGGTCAGCGGTGACGGTTGGATGGCCGTGCAAACCCCGGATGGCGGCGAAGCCTACGTGCGCAGCGCCAGCATGAATGTGGATGCGCTGGGCGTGTTGCGTGCCGGCAACGGCATGCCGGTGATGGGCAACGGCGGCCCGATTGCCGTGCCGCCCGAGCAGAAAATCGAAGTGGGCGCCGACGGCACCATCAGCATCCGCGCCATGGGCGAAGGCCCACGGGTGATGGCTGAAGTGGACCGCATCAAGCTGGTTCAGCCGGACCTCAAGAACATGACCAAGGGCCTGGATGGCGCCATCCATACCAAGGATGGCAAACCGGCCCAGGCCGACGCGAACGTGCGGCTGACCTCGGGTTTCCTGCAGGCGAGCAACGTCAATGCGGTGGAAGAAATGACCGCCGTGCTGTCGCTCTCCAAGCAGTTCGAGCTGCACATCAAGATGATGAACAGCGCCAAAGAAGACGACCAGGCCATGACTCGCGTTCTGTCGATGAGCTGATCGCCGGTTCACTGAAGACTAATTTTGCAGCACAGCGCCAACAAACAGGCGCACGAAGGAGAACACTATGCTTCCGGCTCTATGGGTTGCCAAAACAGGTTTGGCCGCGCAGGACACCAACCTGACCACCATCTCCAACAACTTGGCGAACGTGTCGACCACGGGTTTCAAACGTGACCGTGCCGAGTTTCAGGACTTGCTCTATCAGATCAAGCGCCAGCCGGGCGCCCAGTCGACCCAGGACAGCGAATTGCCGTCGGGCCTGCAACTGGGTACCGGTGTGCAGATCGTCGGCACCCAGAAAAACTTCAGCGCCGGTAACCTGCAGCAAACCAACCAGCCGCTGGACATGGCCATCAACGGCCGGGGTTTCTTCCAGATCCTGCAGCCCGATGGCACTACGTCCTACACCCGTGACGGTACTTTCCACTTGGACTCCAATGGCCAGATCGTCACCGCCAACGGCTTCGCGCTGGAGCCGGCCGTTGTAGTGCCGGCCGATGCCAAGACCTTTACCGTCGGCACCGACGGCACCGTGTCCATCACCGTGGCCGGTAACCCGGCGTCGCAAGTGATCGGCAACCTGCAAACCGCCGACTTTATCAACCCGGCCGGCTTGCAGGCCATGGGTAACAACCTGTTCCTGGAAACCGCCTCCAGCGGCGCGCCGCAAATCGGCACCCCAGGTCTCAACGGCTTCGGTACCACCCTGCAACAAACCCTGGAAACCTCCAACGTCAGCACGGTTGAGGAGATGGTCAACATGATCACCACCCAGCGCGCCTACGAGATGAACTCCAAGGTGATTTCCACCGCCGACCAGATGCTTTCGTTCGTAACGCAGAATCTGTAATCAAGTCTATGGGGCGCCTTCTGCGGCGCCTGCAACACCGTGAGGTAAGGGTCATGAATCGCTATGTTTCTGTTCTGGCATTGAGTGGGATCGCCGTGCTCGCGGGCTGTGTCGCCCCGTCGCCAAAGCCCAATGACCCGTACTACGCGCCGGTGCTGCCACGCACGCCGTTGCCGGCGGCGGCCAACAATGGCTCGATCTACCAGGCCGGTTTCGAACAGAACCTGTACAGCGACCGCAAGGCGTTCCGGGTGGGTGACATCATCACCATCACCCTGAACGAGAAGACCCAGGCCAGCAAAAACGCCAACTCGCAGATCGGCAAGACCAGCAAGACCGGCATCGGCCTGACTTCGCTGTTTGGTGGTGGCCTGACCACCAATAACCCTTTGGGCGATGGCGACCTGAGCCTCAATGCCGGTTACAGCGGTGACCGTGCTACCAACGGCAAGAGCGCGGCAGGGCAGGGCAACAGCCTGACCGGTTCGATCACCGTGACGGTGGCGGATGTGTTGCCCAACGGCATCATCGCCGTGCGCGGTGAAAAGTGGATGACCCTCAACACCGGCGACGAGCTGGTGCGTATCGCGGGCATGGTGCGTGCCGATGATATTTCCACCGACAACACCGTGCCGTCGACCCGCATTGCCGATGCACGCATTACCTACTCGGGTACGGGTTCGTTTGCTGATGCGAGTCAGCCGGGCTGGTTCGACCGTTTCTTCCTTAGCCCGCTGTTCCCTTTCTAGGTGGCCACTTTGAACCTCAAACAGCTGATGGCTGCCGCGTTATTGCTGGCCTTGAGCGCAGGGGCACACGCCGAGCGGTTGAAAGACATCGCCAGCATTTCCGGCGTGCGCTCCAACCAATTAATCGGCTACGGCCTGGTGGTGGGGCTCAACGGTACGGGTGACCAGACCACCCAGACCCCGTTCACCCTGCAAACCTTCAACAATATGCTCTCGCAGTTCGGCATCAAGGTGCCGCCTGGGTCGGGCAACGTGCAGCTCAAGAACGTCGCGGCCGTGTCGATCAGTGCCGATTTGCCGGCGTTCTCCAAGCCGGGCCAGGTGGTGGACATCACCGTTTCGTCCATCGGTAACTCGAAAAGCCTGCGTGGCGGCACCTTGCTGATGACGCCGCTCAAAGGTATCGACGGCAACGTCTACGCCATCGCCCAGGGCAACCTGGTGGTCGGCGGTTTTGACGCCGAGGGTCGTGACGGCTCGAAGATCACTGTTAACGTGCCATCGGCCGGTCGCATTCCCGGTGGCGCCACGGTTGAACGCACCGTGCCCAGCGGTTTCAACCAGGGCAACAGCCTGACCCTGAACCTCAACCGTTCGGACTTCACCACCGCCAAGCGCGTGGTCGACAAGATCAACGACATGCTCGGCCCTGGCGTGGCACAAGCCATCGACGGCGGCTCGATCCGTGTGACGGCGCCGCTCGACCCAAGCCAGCGCGTCGACTACCTGTCGATCCTGGAAAACCTTGAGGTCGACCCGGGCCAGGCGGTGGCCAAAGTCATCATCAACTCGCGCACCGGCACCATCGTGATCGGCCAGAACGTCAAGGTCTCGCCGGCGGCAGTGACCCACGGCAGCCTGACCGTGACCATCACCGAAGACCCGATCGTCAGCCAGCCCGGGCCGCTGTCCAATGGTCAGACGGCAGTGGTACCGCGCTCGCGGGTCAATGCCCAGCAAGAAGCCAAGCCGATGTTCAAATTCGGCCCCGGCACCACCCTGGACGAAATTGTCCGTGCGGTGAACCAGGTGGGCGCAGCGCCCGGCGACTTGATGGCGATTCTCGAAGCTTTGAAACAGGCCGGCGCCTTGCAAGCCGACCTGATCGTGATCTAAGACCATGGCCATGGATATGCACAAAAGCGGGTTCACCAGCACGGCGGATTCGGGGTCTTATTCCGACCTCAACCGGCTGAACCAGCTCAAGGTCGGCGCCGACAAGAACAGCGAAGGCAACATGCGCAAAGTGGCGCAGGAGTTCGAGTCGCTGTTCCTGAGCGAGATGCTCAAGTCCATGCGTTCGGCCACCGAGGCGCTGGGCAAGGACAACCCGCTGAACACCCCGGCTGCCAAGCAGTACCAGGAAATGTATGACCAGCAGTTGGCGGTCTCGATGTCCCGTGAAGGCGGTGGTATCGGTTTGGCTGACGTGCTGATGCGCCAGATGCAGAAGAACAAGCCGGTTGAGGCGCAGTCCTCCACCTTGCAAGGCCCGGCGGCGGCCGAGCCGGTCAAGGCCAGGAAGGTTGATGTGCCGACCGAAATTGCCGCCGGCACCCATTCGAATGGCCCGTTGGGGCGCTCCAATGGCCAGCGGCCGTTGTGGGCTTACCGCGTTGCGGAGCCGCAAGGTACCAGCGCACACACCAACGACATGGAGCTGATGAACCAGCGTCGCATGGCGTTGCCGAGCAAACTGACCGATCGCCTGCTGGCCGGCATCGTGCCGAGTACCCAGCCCGCTACGCAGGCCGCGAGTGCGCCACTGCGTAACAGCGCCGCCACCGATAACGTGGTTAACAGCGCCGCGCGCAACTTTGCCGTGCCGAGCGGGCGCATGCAGGTTTATGGCCGCGCAATTGCCCAGCCACCGCTGGCACCGGCGAAAAAAGCCTTCAGCTCGCAGGACGAATTTGTCGCCACCATGCTGCCGATGGCCAAGGCGGCCGCAGCGCGCATCGGGGTCGATCCTAAGTACCTGGTGGCCCAGGCCGCGTTGGAAACCGGTTGGGGTAAATCGGTGATGCGCGCCGAGGACGGCAGCAGCAGCCACAACCTGTTCGGCATCAAGGCCGGGCAGAGTTGGCAGGGCGGCCAGGCGCGTGCAATCACCAGCGAGTTTCGTGCAGGGGCGATGGTCAAGGAAACGGCGCAATTTCGTTCCTATAACTCCTACCAGGACAGCTTCCACGACCTCGTAACATTGCTGCAAAGCAATGATCGCTATAAAGAAGTTGTGAAATCAGCCGACAACCCGGAACAGTTTGTACGCGAGTTGCAAAAAGCCGGATACGCAACCGACCCGGACTACGCCAGCAAGATTTCGCAGATCGCCAAAACGATGAACAGTTACCAGAACTTCGCTGCCGCTGGCGCAACCACACATTTATAAGGTCTGAACCATGAGTTTGCTCAGTATCGGGATGTCAGGACTCAATGCCTCTCAAGGCTCGTTGTCGGTCTTGAGTAACAACATTGCCAACGTCAATACCCCGGGATACTCGCGTCAGCAGACCACCCAAAACGCCAGCGCCAGCAACCAGTATGGCGGCGTGTTTATCGGCAGTGGCACAACGCTTGCGGATGTGCGCCGCATTTATAACGACTTCTTGGGCGCTGCCTACCAGAGCAGCACCGCCCTTAATAGCGATGCCAACGCGTACGCGGGCCAGGCCGCCGCCATCGACAAGACCCTGTCGGACAAGTCCACGGGTATGTCGGCCGTGCTCAGCGCGTTTTTTGCCTCTTTGCAGAACGCCGCGGCCACGCCCAGCGACGTGTCCGCGCGGCAGTTGCTGATCACCAACGCCCAAACGTTGAGCAACCGCTTCAACGCGATTTCCACGCAGTTGACCCAGCAGAAAGAAAGCATCAACGGTCAGTTGCAGACCATGAGTGACCAGGTCAACAAACTGACTTCGTCGATTGCCTCGCTCAACAGCCAAATTGCCACGGCCCAGGGTTCTTCGACCAGTGCGCCGGCCAACCTGCTGGATGCGCGCAATGAGGCGGTGCGTTCGCTCAATGAGCTGATCGGCGTGACGGCCACCGAAAAGAACGGCCAGTTCAGCATCACCACCGGCACCGGCCAATCGCTGGTAGAAGGCAGCGTTGCCAATACCATTTCGGCGGTGCCGAGCAAGAACGACAACAGCCAGTACACCATTCAGCTGAACATGGGCGACACGCCGATGGACATCGGCAATGTGGTCAGTGGCGGCAGCATTGGCGGCCTGTTGCGTTATCGCAGTGATGCGCTGATGCCGGCCATCAACGACCTGGGACGCATCGCCATTGCCGCCGCCGACAGTGTTAACAGCCAGTTGGGCCAGGGCCTGGACCTGAACGGCGATTTCGGCTCCTCGCTGTTTGGCGACATCAACAGCGCTGCGGCGATTTCCCAGCGCAGCCAGGCGGCCGCCGGTAACAGTGCAGGCTCGGGCAACCTGAACGTGACGATTGCCGACAGCAGCAAGCTGTCGACCTTCGACTACAAGGTGACCTTCACCAGCGGCAATCAATACAACGTGGTGCGCTCCGACGGCAAAGCCATGGGCTCGTTCGACACCGCCACCACGCCACCGCCGGTGATTGACGGCTTCACACTGGCCTTGAACGGCAAGGGTCCGGTGGCGACCGGTGACAGTTTTAAAGTCAGCCCGACGGCCAATGGCGCCAGCGGCATCAGTGTCGACCTCAAAGACCCGAACAAACTCGCCTTCGCCGCGCCCCTGGCCGGCAATGCCAGCAAGACCAATACCGGCACCGGCGCGTTCACCCAGCCGACCTTGACCGTGCCGATCGATATCGACGGCGGCGCCGCGACTGCGCAATTGCGCACCGGGATCGAAAACTCGATGCCGGTGAAAATGGTGTTCGGCAAGCCGGCGGCGGACGGCACCCAGTCCTATGCGATCAGTGATGCCCAGGGCAACCCGATCGGCACCGGCACCATCATTCCAGGCCAGGGCAACAAGGTCAGTGTGAACGTGCCGATGCGTGACGCCAGCGGTGCGTTGATCCCCGGCAAAAGCTTCAGCTTTGACACCACTGTGTCCGGTTCGCCGGCCAATGGCGACAGCACCACCTTTTCGTTCAACAGCGGCGCCACCTCCGATGGCCGTAACGCCCAGGAACTGCTGGGGTTGCAGACCAAGGCCACGGTGGGTGCGGTGGACGGGAATGCGGGTGTCAGCCTGGTCAGTGCCAACAGCCGGCTGGTGTCCCAGGTCGGCTCCAAGGCCGCCCAGGCCAACACCGACAGCACCGCCACCGGCGCCTTGCTGGCGGCGAACAAGGCGGCCAGCAACTCAGTGTCCCAGGTCAACCTGGACGAGGAAGCGGGCGACATGATCAAGTTCCAGCAGTACTACACCGCGTCGTCGCAGATCATCAAGGCCGCGCAGGAAACCTTCAGCACACTGATCAACGCCCTTTAAAGGAGTCTGGAACGATGCGTATCTCTACACAGCAGTATTTCGACACCAGCTCCAGCAAGTATCAGGACAACTATTCGGG
The DNA here is from genome assembly GCF_002742515.1 of Pseudomonas sp. 2822-15. Lineage (NCBI taxonomy): Bacteria > Pseudomonadati > Pseudomonadota > Gammaproteobacteria > Pseudomonadales > Pseudomonadaceae > Pseudomonas > Pseudomonas sp. 2822-15. The sequence goes on from NZ_LJRY01000170.1 coordinate 575,596, forward strand.
TGTGGTGAAGGCCCAGGACCAGGCGAGTTCCGGTGTGCGTGTGCAAACCGCGTCCGATGACCCGGTGGCCGCCGCCCAATTGCTGATGCTGCAGCAGCAGAAAGACATGCTGGGGCAGTACAACGGCAATATCACGAGCTTGCAAAACTCGCTGACCAACGAAGAAAGTGTGCTGGCGAGCATCAATACCTCCATGCAAGCCGCCCAGGGCCTGGCACTGCAGGCCGGTAATCTCAAGCTCAGCGATGATGACCGCAAGGCGATCGCCAGCCAGATAGGTGCCCTTGAAGACCAAGTGTTGGGCCTGCTCAATACCAAGGACTCCAGCGGCAACTATATGTTCTCCGGGACCAAGACCGACACGCCGCCTTACACCCGTAACAACGATGGCACCTACACCTATCAGGGCGATGAGACGCCGCTGAGCCTGCAGGTGTCGAGCAACCTGACGGTCTCTGCGGGGGATACGGGCAAGACGTTGCTTGAGAGTTCTTCCAATACCGGTCGCACCCAGGCCACGCTGTTGCCGCCTGCGGTGAATGACGGCAAGGTCGCGATCTCGGCGGGCCTGATCACCTCCGGCACCACTTACACCAAGAGTTTTTCCGATGGTCAGCCCTATACATTGACCTTCTCCAGCAGCACCCAATACAGCGTGAGCGACAAGGACGGCAATGACGTTACCGCCGAGATCACCGGTAACGGCACGTTTGACTCCACCAAGGAAGGCGCTTCGAGTGTCAACTTGCGCGGCGTCAAATTCGATATCAGCTTGAACCTGGGGCCGGATGTCGCCTCGGGTGCGCCTGCGGATGCATTGGTGACGGGCAAGGCGTTCACCCTCGAAAGCAAGCCAGACACGTTCAGCAGCTCGCGTACCGCCAGTAATCCGTCCACGGCGCAACTGACCGGAGGCCGGGTCACGGATCAGCCGACCTACGCCAGTACCTTTCCCAACTCGGGTGCGGTGATCAAGTTCACCAGCGGCAATGCCTACGACGTGTATGCTCAGCCGTACACGCCGAACAGCAAGTCGATTGCCTCGGGCACCATGGCCACCGGCGCTACGTCGATTACCGCTGCCGGGGTGACGTTCGATGTGAGCGGTACGCCAGGGGCTGGTGACCAGTTTTCTGTTGGTGCCACCAGCAACAAAAATATGAACGCCCTGGATACCTTGGGCCAGCTGCGCAAGGCCCTGCTGGTCCCGGCGGATGGCAACCAGGTCGCCAAGAACAACCTCAAAGACGTGTTGAACACCACCATCGGCAACCTGACCAACGCGTCGGCGCAGATCGATCAGGTGCGCGGTTCGATTGGCGCACGCCAGAACGCCCTGGATATCCAGGGCCAGGAAAACACCAGTCTGGGCCTGGCCAACACCTCGACCATGTCGTCACTGGCCAACGTCGATATGGGCCAGGCCGCCATTGACCTGACCTTGCAACAGACCATGCTGCAAGCCTCGCAATTGGCCTTCGTGAAAATCTCGCAGTTGAGCCTGTTCAGCCGCATGTAATCGGCGGTAATACAAACGGCCCAGCCTGGAAACAGGGTGGGCCGTTGTCGTTTCTGACGCCGGGAATGTTGCCGGGTTTTGCATAAAGCGCACAAAATTGAGTGACCTGTGAGTCATAAAGCGCATCTTCACTGTATCGTGTGAAAAGGACAAGTCGCTTGCGAGTCTTCACACGGCGGCTTTCAGCGATATTTTCATGGGGTTATCCCCTTTATTGTCAGCGCTCCCGGCCAAGCCCGAGGGGTGTTATCCAGCTATTTAGTATTGGGAAGCCACAATGATTGGCATAAAAAGCATCGCCAGTTACGTGCCGGCAGACGGGGTTGATAACTACGCCCAGGGCGCCAAATTCGCCAAGGATGAAGATTTCATCATCGGCAAGATCGGTTCGGCGTTCCTGCCGCGCAAGGATGCTGCGCAGGAAACCTCTGATCTGTGCGTCGAGGCAGTCAACGCCTTGTTTGCGGCCAACCCGGATTTGAAGCGCGAATCCATCGACGCGCTGATCGTTGTGACGCAAAACGGCGACGAAGAGGGGTTGCCCCACACCGCCGCCATCGTCCAAGACAAGCTGGGCCTGCCCACCCACGTGGCTGCGTTTGATATTTCCCTGGGCTGCTCGGGCTACGTCTACGGCATCTATGCGATGAAGGGCTTCATGGAAGCCACCGGCCTGAAAAACGGCCTGCTGATCACCGCCGACCCGTATTCGAAGATCGTCGACCCGGAAGATCGCAACACCACCATGCTGTTCGGCGATGCCGCCACCGCCACCTGGATGGGTGAAGACGCGCCGTGGTTGCTGGGCAAGTCCAAATTCGGCACCGACGGTTCCGGCGCGCCGCACCTTAAGGTCAGCGACGGCGTGTTTTTCATGAACGGCCGCCAGGTGTTCAACTTCGCGTTGCTCAAGGTGCCGGCACATTTGCACGAGCTGCTCAATGAGTCGGACCTCAAAGCCGACGAAATCGACGCATTCTGCATCCACCAGGGCAGTGCGGCGATTGTTGACGCGGTCGCGCGGCGTTTCGAAGATGCGCCCGTGGAGAAGTTCATCAAGGACATGGTCGAGACCGGCAATACCGTGTCCTCGAGTATTCCGCTGCTGCTGGAAAAGCACATGATCGACGGCGATTGGAAGCGGGTTGCCATCAGCGGTTTCGGCGTTGGCCTGTCGTGGGGCTCGGCGATTCTCTATCGCCCGTAACGCTCTAACAGGCTGCACACAAAAACGCCCAGGCTCAAAAAGCCTGGGCGTTTTTTATTTGGCGCCAGAAAACCCAGCAATTGCGAGTGATTGGGCTATCGTAAATGCTTGAATTACAAAGGGTGGCCCCGTGCTAGTAAAAAAAATCAAAAAAGTCCTCAAGCAACCTGCTTTCACGACGATAACTATTACGAAGGTTCTCTAGGCCACACCCGGCGGTTGCCAGGGCCGGAAGCCGCAGTACACCACCCACGAGGATTTCGTCATGGCTTTAACAGTAAACACCAACCTTGCTTCGTTGACCGTTCAGAACAACCTGAACAAGGCTTCCGGCGCCCTGCAAACCTCCATGCAGCGTCTGTCCTCCGGCCTGCGTATCAACAGCGCCAAAGACGATGCGGCCGGCCTGCAAATCTCCAACCGTCTGACCAGCCAGATCAACGGCCTGGGCGTTGCGATCAAAAACGCCAACGACGGTAGCTCCATTGCTCAGACCGCTGAAGGCGCCATGCAGCAGTCCACCAACATCCTGCAAAGCATGCGTACCCTGGCTCTGCAATCCGCCAACGGCTCGCCAAGCGCTGAAGACCGTAAGTCGAACCAGGCTCAATACGCTGCTCTGACTGCTGAATTGACCCGTATCGCTACCACCACCACCTTCGGTGGCAAGAACCTGCTGGACGGTTCTTTCGGTACTACGTCGTTCCAGGTAGGCGCCAACGCCAACCAGACCATCGACATGAGCATCGGTAACGTTGCCGCCAACAACATTGGTTCGCAGCAGCTGAAAACTCAATCCCTGACGCCTTCGGCAACAGGTATTGCCGGCGGCGCGATCACCGTTACCGGTGGTGGCCAGTCTGCAACCGTGACCCTGGCAGCTGGCGCTTCCGCCAAGCAGATCGCTGCTCAAATGAACGGCGCTGTCGGCGGCCTGGCTGCGACTGCCAGCACTGAAGCTAAGTTCACCGTGAACACCGCTACCATCGGTGCTGCTACCCCTCCGAACGCTAACTTCACCCTGCAAGTGGGCAGCGGTGCAGCCGTTCAGTTCACTGGCGTGACCAGCACTGCCGACCTGGCTAGCCAACTGTCGTCCAACGCTGCCAAGCTGGGCATCAGCGTTAACTACGATTCGTCGACCGACGCTCTGTCGGTCAAGTCCGACACCGGTGAGAACCTGACCTTCAACGCTGGTGACGGCGGTGCTGCTGGTATCTCGGTTGCAACAAAAGACGGCAGCGGTACCTTCGGTACTGCTACTGCACTCGCCGCCACCGCTATCATTGCTACCGGTGCTGTTTCGCTGAACTCCTCCAGCAGCTACGCGCTGAACGGCGCGGGTGTAGCCGGTGTGTTCGCTGCCGGTGCTGCTACCGCTGCCAACTCCACCAAAACCACCGTCAACAACACCGACGTTACTACCGCTGCCAACGCGCAAAACGCGATCGACGTGATCACCCAGGCGATCTCGGACATCGACTCCCAGCGTGCCGGCCTCGGTGCTGTACAAAACCGTTTCGACAACACCGTTGCCAACCTGCAGAGCATTGCAGACAACTCCAGCGCCGCTCGCGGTCAGATCCAGGACGTTGACTACGCTGCAGAAACTGCTCAGCTGACCAAGCAACAAACCCTGCAACAGGCTTCCACTGCGATCCTGTCCCAGGCCAACCAGCTGCCTTCCGCTGTACTGAAGCTGCTTCAGTAATAGCCATCGGTAGATGACTGACGGAAGGGCGCGTTTACGTGCCCTTTTGTCTTTTGCGTGATGAGGAGACTGGACATGGACATGAGCGTCAAGTTGAACCTGTCTTATCCGGCAGCGGCGCCGCAAAGTGCTCCTGCTCCCGTAAGTACCGACCCGCAGAAAACCAAGGTGGACCCTACGGTCGCCACGGTCCAGCCCAAGCAGGACTCGAAGCCGTCCGACCTTGAACAGGCGGTCACGGATATTCGCAAATTCGTCCAGGCTGCCCAGCGCAACCTGGATTTTTCCATTGATGACACCACCCATCAGGTGGTAGTCAAGGTCATTGCGACCGACAGCGGCGAGGTGATTCGTCAGATCCCTTCGGAAACTGCGTTGAAACTCGCACAAAGCCTTCACGACGCCAGCAGCGTGTTGTTTGACGCCAAAGTCTGAGCTGGCATGAATTTTGTTGCTGAAGCTGCTTGAGGCGTCGTACGTCAAGAAAGCGCCAGCCCCGGATCAGGAGAACAGTCATGGGTGATATTACGGTTAGCGGCCCAGTTACGAACATCGATACCCAGTCGATCGTGACGGCATTGGTGAACGCGGAACAGGCACCCAAGCAGTCGCAGATCAACAAGCAGACGCAAACGTCGACCGCCCAGCTGTCCTCGATCGGCAAGATTCAAGCGGCACTGGATGCGTTCCGCGGCGCCATGGACAACATGGCCAAAGACGCCAGTATCGGCGGTTTGTCGGCAACGACCTCGGATAACAACGTATCGGCCATCACGCTGGGGGCCGGCGCTTCCGCGGGCAGCTACCAGTTGGTGGTCAATCAGTTGGCGACGGCCTCGAAGGTCGCAACCCAGACCTTTGCAGCCGGGACGAAGGCTGTCGTCAATAGCGGCACTACGTCGACCACCCTGGAGATCTCCCAGTCGGGCAAGAGCTATGGTGTGAGCGTTCCGCCAGGTGCGACGTTGCAGCAGGTGCGTGACTCGATCAACGCGCAATACAGCAGTGCTGGTTTGAGTGCCAACATCCTGACTGACGCCACCGGTTCCCGTTTGGTCATGACGTCGACCAATACCGGCGTCGGCACCGACATCACCCTCGGCGGTAACTCCGGCCTGGAAGCCGGAGCCTCGGTCGTGACCGTGCCGCAGAACGCGAAGTACACCATTGACGGTACCGCTCAGGAATCCAAGAGCAATACCCTGGGTGACGCGATCAGTGGTGTGAGCATCAAGTTGACGGCAGTGTCGCCTCTGCCTGCCGGCTCTACAGATCCGCTACCTCCTGGCTCAACCGTTACGCGCCTGAGTTCGACCATCACCATCGCGCGAAGCACCGACACCCTCAAGAGTTCGGTCAAGGGCTTTGTCGACACCTATAACGCCCTGATGACTGCGATCAACACTGAGACCGCGGTGACCACCAATGCCGACGGTTCCATCACGTCGGCTGCGCTGACGGGCGACGCCACTCTGCGTACCCTGACCTCGGCCGTTCGTAGCGAACTGAACGCATTGGGTGGCACCGGCTCGTTGAAATCCCTGGCCCAGTTTGGTGTGAACACTGACCAGAAGACCGGCAAGCTCAGCATTGACGATAAGTTGTTCAGTGCGGCGATCGCGACCAACCCCACTGACATTGGCGGCATTTTCAACGGCGACAAGGGGCTGCTGGCTCGGATGAAGACCGCGACCGACAGCTATGCGCTCAGTGGTACCGGGGTTCTCGCCACGCGTACGTCGACGCTGTCGGCAAACATCAAAGACCTGCAAAACCAGCAGGACACCCTGACCGCGCGCATGGCGGCCTTGAAGACGAGCCTGACTGCCAAATACACCACGATGAACAACCTGGTCGCCCAGCTCACCAGTCAACGTTCCAGCGTCATGACCACGCTTAACGCGCTGAATAATCCGAAGACCAATTGATCATCAATGAGGCCGCCCGGCAATGTGATTAACGTTGTCGGGCGCCACCTGCGCCAGACCATCGGCTTAAAGTTTTTTGCGACGCCGTCGACATAATAATCAGAGCCCATCTTTTTTAGCTGTTGCCTGCCACGAGGTAGAAACATGAATCCCATGAGAGCCCTTCGCCAATACCAGAAGGTCAATTCCCATGCCCAAGTCTCTGAAGCCAGCCCACATCGCCTGGTGCAGATGCTGATGGAAGGCGCGCTGGACCGCATGGCGCAGGCCAAGGGCGCCATGGCTCGTGGTGATATCGCGCAGAAGGGTTTGTTGTTGGGCAAGGCGATCGATATTTTGATCGGCCTGCGTGACGGCCTGAACCCGGAAAAAACCGATGATCCGGCCGCGTTGCAGCAACTCGATAACCTGTATGCCTACATGACCACGCGTTTGCTTGAAGCCAACAGCAAGAGCGATGTCAGCATGATCGACGAAGTAGCCGGCCTGATGATTACGCTCAAGGAAGGCTGGGACGGTATTGCAACACTGTAGGCCTTTGGCCTGAGGATGATGTCATGAGCCACGCCCTGCAACGGATTGACGAGACCCGCGAAGCCTTGGTCGACGCATTGGCGCAACGTAACTGGGACGCCATCGGCGAACTGGACATGGGGTGCCGCGCAGTCATCGACGAAGCGCTCAATAACGCGCCGGTGGACGAGGATGCGCTGCGGGAGAAGCTGGAGAGTTTGCTGGCGGTGTATCAGCAGTTGCTGGAGGTCACGACCGGCGAGCGCCAGGCGATTTTCGAAGAGATGTCGCAGATCAACCGCGCGCAAAGTGCGTCAAAGGTTTACCATCTGTTCGGCTGAACTGGCCCAGTTAATCCGAACAGTGCGTCATATATTTGACTGTGCTCGTATTTTTGACTTAACTAGTGCTGTTTTCAGATTTCAGGCGTCTGTTAGGTAAGAAGTCCTACAGGCGTCTCGATTGCCCTCACTCTGGGGCAGGAAGTTTTACTAGGGAAGTTGCTATTGCATGTGGCGTGAAACCAAAATTCTGCTGATTGATGACGATAGCGTCCGTCGCCGCGATTTGGCGGTGATTTTAAATTTTCTCGGTGAAGAAAATTTGCCCTGCGGCAGCCATGACTGGCAGCAGGCGGTCAGCTCTTTGTCGTCGAGCCGTGAAGTTATTTGTGTGCTGATCGGGACGGTAAATGCTCCTGGCGCCATTTTGGGCCTGTTAAAGACACTGTCGACCTGGGATGAGTTCCTTCCGGTGTTGCTGATGGGTGATATTTCTTCCGTGGACCTGCCGGAAGACCAGCGCCGCCGCGTGCTTTCAACCCTGGAAATGCCGCCCAGCTACAGCAAATTGCTCGACTCCCTGCACCGTGCCCAGGTCTATCGCGAGATGTACGACCAGGCTCGCGAGCGCGGCCGTCACCGTGAACCCAACCTGTTCCGCAGCCTCGTCGGCACCAGCCGTGCGATTCAGCATGTGCGCCAGATGATGCAGCAAGTCGCCGACACCGACGCCAGCGTGCTGATCCTTGGCGAATCCGGCACCGGCAAGGAAGTGGTTGCCCGCAACCTGCACTATCACTCCAAGCGCCGCGACGGGCCATTCGTGCCGGTCAACTGCGGGGCGATCCCGGCAGAGCTGCTTGAAAGCGAACTGTTCGGCCACGAGAAGGGCGCCTTTACCGGGGCGATCACCAGCCGTGCCGGGCGTTTCGAACTGGCCAACGGCGGCACCTTGTTCCTCGACGAAATCGGCGACATGCCGCTGCCGATGCAGGTCAAGCTGTTGCGCGTATTGCAGGAGCGCACCTTCGAGCGCGTGGGCAGCAACAAGACCCAGAGCGTCGACGTGCGCATCATTGCCGCCACGCACAAAAACCTCGAAAGCATGATCGAGGTCGGCAGCTTCCGCGAAGACCTGTACTACCGCCTCAACGTATTCCCCATCGAGATGGCGCCGCTGCGCGAACGCGTGGAAGACATCCCGTTGCTGATGAACGAGTTGATCTCGCGCATGGAGCACGAAAAGCGCGGTTCGATTCGCTTCAATTCCGCCGCGATCATGTCCCTGTGCCGCCACGGCTGGCCGGGCAACGTGCGTGAGCTGGCCAACCTGGTAGAGCGCATGGCGATCATGCACCCCTACGGTGTGATCGGCGTGGTCGAACTGCCGAAGAAATTCCGTTACGTCGACGACGAAGACGAGCAACTGGTCGACAGCCTGCGCACCGACCTCGAAGAGCGCGTGGCCATCAACGGCCACACGCCGGACTTCGGCGCCACCGCCATGCTGCCGCCCGAAGGCCTCGACTTGAAGGACTACCTCGGTAGCCTCGAACAGGGCCTGATCCAGCAGGCGCTGGACGATGCCAACGGCATTGTTGCCCGCGCCGCCGAACGCTTGCGAATCCGTCGAACCACTCTGGTGGAGAAGATGCGCAAGTACGGTATGAGCCGCCGGGAAGGTGATGAACAGGCGGATGATTGACGCCTGTTTTTTAAGCTACTGAAATTTCAGTAGTTTTTTTTAGGCACGGGTATTGCTACAGCCCTCGCAACGTTCCGTTTAACTGACGGTCAGCCAAGCGAGAGAGCATGATGCCCCACGCCGCCCAACTTTCTTCCGCCCCTGCTATTCCGGGGCTCGTTCCGTCCTCAGAGCCGCTGACCCGGCAGGGTCTTGAACAGGCGTTCTCGCAGTTCAACCAGATGTCGAGCCAACTGACTGACTCTTACAGCTTGCTGGAGGCGCGGGTTTCCGAGCTTAAAGGCGAGCTGGCGGTGGTCAGTGCCCAGCGCATGCAAGAGCTGGCCGAGAAAGAGCGCCTGGCCAACCGTCTGCAAAACCTGCTGTCGCTGCTGCCCGGTGGCGTAATCGTCATTGATGATCAGGGCCGCGTGCGTGAAGCCAACCCGGCTGCGGTCGACATGCTCGGCCTGCCGCTGGAAGGCGAGTTGTGGCGCGAAGTCATCGCCCGCTGCTTCGCCCCCCGTGAAGACGACGGCCACGAAATCTCCCTCAAGGACGGCCGCCGCCTGTCCATCGCCACCCGTTCCCTGGACGCCGAGCCCGGCCAACTGGTGCTGCTCAACGACCTGACGGAAACCCGTCACCTGCAAGACCAGTTGGCGCGCCATGAGCGCTTGTCGTCGTTGGGGCGGATGGTCGCTTCGTTGGCGCATCAGATCCGCACGCCGTTGTCGGCGGCGCTGATCTACGCCAGTCATTTGACTGATGAGCAATTGCCGGCCACCACCCACCAACGTTTTGCTGGCCGCCTTAAAGAGCGCTTGCATGAGTTGGAGCACCAGGTGCGCGACATGCTGGTGTTCGCCCGCGGCGAATTGCCGCTGACCGACCGCGTTACGCCCGCCCTGTTGATGCAGTCGTTGCAAGCGGCGGCCGCCACCCATATCCAGGACGCCCAGGTGCGCTGGCAGTGCGACAGCCACCAGGGCGAGTTGCTGTGCAACCGCGACACCCTGGTCGGCGCCTTGCTCAACCTGATCGAAAACGCCACCCAGGCCAGTGGCCCCGGAGCGCGGCTCAAGGTCCACCTGTACACCCGCGAGCAAACCCTGCGCCTGTGTATCAGCGACAGCGGCAGCGGCATCGAACCGCGTGTGCTGCAACGCCTGGGCGAACCGTTTTTTACCACCAAGACCAACGGCACCGGCCTCGGCCTGACCGTGGTCAAGGCCGTGGCACGTGCGCATCAGGGAGAATTGCAACTGCACTCCCGGGTGGGGCGTGGCACCTGTGCATTGATGACCTTGCCACTGTTTTCCAGCACGGCAAGCGCGGAGTAAAAGGACTATGGCTATCAAGGTGTTATTGGTCGAAGACGATCGCGCCCTGCGTGAAGCATTGGCTGACACGCTGCTGCTGGCGGGCCATGACTACCGGGCGGTCGGTTCTGCCGAGGAAGCCTTGGAGGCGGTTGAGCAGGAATCTTTCAGCCTGGTGGTCAGTGACGTCAACATGCCCGGCATGGACGGCCACCAGTTGCTCGGCCTGCTGCGCGCGCGCAAGCCGCAGTTGCCGGTGCTGCTGATGACCGCCCATGGCGCCGTGGAGCGGGCGGTGGACGCCATGCGCCAGGGCGCGGCGGATTACCTGGTCAAACCCTTTGAGCCTAAAGCCTTGATCGAACTGGTTGCCCGGCATGCACTCGGCGTTATTTCGAACGCCGAAGGCCAAGGCCCGATTGCCTTTGAACCGGCCAGCGCACAGTTGCTGGAACTGGCGGCCCGTGTGGCGCGCAGCGATTCCACCGTGCTGATCTCCGGCGAGTCCGGCACCGGTAAAGAAGTGCTGGCGCGGTATATCCACCAACAATCGAGCCGTGCCAAACAACCGTTCATCGCGATCAACTGCGCGGCGATCCCTGACAACATGCTCGAAGCCACCTTGTTCGGCCATGAAAAAGGCTCGTTCACCGGCGCCATCGCGGCCCAGGCCGGCAAGTTCGAACAGGCCGACGGCGGCACCATCCTGCTCGACGAAATCTCGGAAATGCCCCTGGGCCTGCAAGCCAAGCTGCTGCGGGTGTTGCAGGAGCGTGAGGTGGAGCGCGTGGGCGCGCGCAAGCCGATCCAGCTGGATATCCGCGTGGTTGCCACCACCAACCGCGACCTCGCGGGCGAAGTGGCGGCGGGGCGCTTTCGTGAAGACCTGTTCTACCGGCTATCCGTATTCCCGCTGGCCTGGCGCCCGTTGCGCGAACGCCCGGCGGACATCATCCCGCTGGCCGAGCGCCTGCTGAACAACCACGTCAAAAAAATGAAGCACGCCCAGGCGCGGCTGTCGGCCGAGGCTCAGGCTTGCCTGATCAGCTACCCATGGCCGGGCAACGTGCGCGAATTGGACAACGCCATCCAGCGTGCGCTGATTTTGCAGCAGGGCGGTTTGATCCAGCCGCAAGACTTTTGCCTGGCCATGGGCAGTGGCAGCGCGCCGTTGCCGAGCCTGGCGCCCGCACCGGTGGCGGCTGCCGATACCGAGTCCGGCGGTGCGCTGGGCGACGACCTGCGCCGCCGCGAATTCCAGATGATCATCGACACCTTGCGTGCCGAGCGCGGCCGTCGCAAAGAGGCCGCTGAACGCCTGGGGATCAGCCCGCGCACCCTGCGCTACAAGCTGGCGCAGATGCGCGACGCCGGCATGGACGTGGAAGCCTACCTGTTCGCCACCTGACCGGTAACAAGGTCGACAAGGTTTGTCGCCTTTTCTTACGAGTTGCTACAGAGCTGGCACCCTTGTTGCTACCTCCCCTGGTAATTGCTGCGTAGTGTCAAAAAATTGCGGGTCGTCGGAGAGAGAAGGTCATGAGCCAGGGTATTGAGTTCAATCGGTTGATGTTGGATATGCGCTCCATGCAAATGGATGCCATGGCTCAACCGAAATCCGTCGCGCCAGCGCCGGAATTGGGCCAAAGCAGTTTTGCCGACATGCTCGGTCAGGCAATCAACAAAGTCAGCGACACCCAGCAAGCCTCCAATCAGTTGGCCACCGCCTTCGAGATCGGCAAGAGCGGCGTGGACCTCACCGATGTGATGGTCGCTTCGCAAAAGGCCAGCGTTTCCTTTCAAGCCTTGACCCAAGTGCGTAACAAGCTGGTTCAGGCTTATCAAGACATCATGCAGATGCCGGTTTAAGGACGAGATTTAAGTCATGGCAGAAGCAGTCTCCGACAACGTACCCGCCAAGGCAGACGGCAAGCCGCCGCTGTTTGGCCTGTCGTTCCTGGAAAACCTCTCGGAAATGACCATGCTGCGGCAGGTGGGCCTGATGGTCGGCCTGGCGGCGAGCGTGGCGATTGGTTTTGCCGTGGTGTTGTGGTCGCAGCAACCCGATTACCGTCCGCTGTACGGCAGCCTGGCCGGCATGGATTCCAAGCAGATCATGGAAACCCTGGCCGCCGCCGACATCGCCTACACCGTAGAGCCCAACTCCGGCGCCTTGCTGGTCAAGGCTGATGACGTGGCCCGTGCGCGCATGAAGCTGGCCGCTGCCGGCGTGACGCCGTCCGACAGCAATATCGGTTTTGAAATCCTCGACAAGGACCAGGGCCTGGGCACCAGCCAGTTCATGGAAGCCACCCGCTACCGTCGTGGCCTGGAAGGCGAACTGGCGCGCACCATCAGCAGCTTGAACAACGTCAAGGGCGCCCGCGTGCACCTGGCGATCCCGAAAAGCTCGGTGTTCGTGCGTGACGAACGCAAGCCAAGTGCCTCGGTATTGGTCGAACTGTTTTCCGGCCGCTCCCTGGAGCCTGGCCAGGTACTGGCGATCATCAACCTGGTGGCCACCAGCGTTCCCGAATTGAGCAAGTCGCAAATCACCGTGGTCGACCAGAAGGGCAACCTGCTGTCGGACCAGGCCGAGAACTCCGCGCTGACCCAGGCCGGCAAGCAGTTCGACTACAGCCGCCGCATGGAAAGCATGCTGACCCAGCGGGTGCACAACATCCTGCAACCGGTGCTGGGCAATGACCGCTACAAGGCTGAAGTGTCCGCCGACGTGGATTTCAGCGCGGTCGAGTCGACCTCCGAACAGTTCAACCCGGACCAGCCTGCGCTGCGCAGCGAGCAGTCCACCAGCGAACAACGTACCGCCAGCAATGGCCCGCAAGGTGTGCCGGGTGCCCTGAGCAACCAGCCACCGGCCCCGGCGACTGCACCACAAACCACCGGTGGCGCCGCTGCCACGGCTGGCGCGATCCAGCCGGGCCAACCACTGTTGGACGCCAACGGCCAGCAGATCATGGACCCGGCCACCGGCCAGCCCATGCTCGCACCGTACCCGGCGGACAAGCGTAACCAGTCGACCAAGAACTTCGAACTCGACCGTTCCATCAGCCACACCAAACAGCAGCAGGGCAAGATCAATCGCCTGTCGGTGTCGGTGGTGGTCGATGATCAGGTCAAGGTCAACCCGGCGGATGGTGCCGTCACCCGTGCGCCGTGGAGCAGCGATGAATTGGCGCGCTTCACGCGCCTGGTACAGGACGCCGTCGGTTTCGACGCCAGCCGTGGAGACAGCGTCAGCGTGATCAACATGCCGTTCTCCGCCGAGCGCGCCGAAGTGATCGCCGACCCGGCGTTCTACACGCAGCCATGGTTCTGGGACATCGTTAAACAAGTGCTGGGTGTGTTGTTCATCCTGGTGCTGGTGTTCGGCGTGCTGCGCCCGGTGCTCAACAACATCACCGGCAACGGCAAGAAACAGCTGGCTTTGGCCGGTGGCGACGTCGAGTTGGGTGGCATGGGCGGCCTGGACGGCGAACTGGCCAACGACCGCGTCAGCCTCGGCGGCCCGCAAAGCATCCTGTTGCCAAGCCCGAGCGAAGGCTACGACGCTCAGCTGAATGCAATCAAAAGTCTGGTAGCAGAAGACCCGGGCCGTGTGGCTCAGGTCGTGAAAGAGTGGATCAACGCAGATGAGTGATAATCGAGCCGCTGTTGCCAAGCTCACCAAGGTCGATAAAGCCGCAGTTCTGCTGCTGTCCCTGGGTGAAACCGACGCCGCCCAAGTGCTGCGCCACATGGGGCCTAAAGAGGTCCAGCGGGTGGGCGTGGCCATGGCGCAGATGCGCAATGTGCACCGCGAGCAAGTCGAGCAGGTGATGAGCGAGTTCGTCGAGATCGTCGGCGACCAGACCAGCCTGGGCGTCGGCTCCGACAGCTATATCCGCAAGATGCTCACCTCGGCTCTTGGCGAAGACAAGGCCAACGGCCTGATCGACCGCATCCTGCTGGGCGGCAACACCAGTGGCCTGGACAGCCTCAAGTGGATGGAACCGCGCGCGGTGGCCGACGTGATCCGCTACGAGCACCCGCAGATCCAGGCGATCGTCGTGGCTTACCTCGACCCGGACCAGGCCGGTGAAGTGCTCGGCCACTTCGACCATAAAGTGCGCCTGGACATTATCCTGCGCGTGTCGTCGCTGAACACCGTGCAGCCGGCAGCCCTGAAAGAACTCAACACGATTCTGGAGAAGCAGTTCTCCGGCAACTCGAACGCCTCGCGCACCACCTTGGGCGGCATCAAGCGTGCGGCCGACATCATGAACTTCCTCGACAGCTCGGTCGAAGGCCAGTTGATGGACTCGATCCGCGAGATCGACGACACCCTGTCCGGCCAGATCGAAGACCTTATGTTCGTGTTCAACAACCTCTCCGATGTCGACGACCGTGGCATCCAGGCGTTGCTGCGCGAAGTCTCCTCCGACGTGCTGGTGCTGGCCCTCAAGGGCTCGGACGAAAACGTCAAAGAGAAGATCTTCAAGAACATGTCCAAGCGTGCTTCCGAACTGTTGCGCGACGACCTCGAAGCCAAAGGCCCGGTGCGCGTCAGCGACGTCGAAACCGCGCAGAAAGAAATCCTCACCATTGCCCGCCGTATGGCCGAAGCCGGAGAAATCGTTCTCGGCGGGAAAGGCGGCGAAGAAATGATCTAAGGCGCGTCCCATGTCGAACAAAGATGAGACGCCCAGCGATCTGATTCGCGCGCGGGATGTCGGCGGGTTCGACATCTGGTCGCTGCCCAGCTTCGATCCGCATGTGCCGGAGCCTGAGCCTGAACCGGTGGTTGAAACGCCGGTAGAGATGGAAGAAGTGCCGCTGGATGAAGTCCAGCCACTGACCCTTGAAGAGTTGGAGGCCATCCGCCAGGAAGCCTACAACGAAGGCTTTGCGGCCGGCGAAAAGGACGGCTTTCGCAGCACCACCCTCAAGGTGCGCCAGGAAGCCGAAGAGGCGCTCAGCGTCAAACTCGCCAGCCTTGAGCGGCTGATGGGCACGCTGTTCGACCCGATTGCCGAGCAGGATACGCAGATCGAAAAAGCCATGGTCGGCCTGATCGAGCACATTGCTCGCCAGGTGATCCAGCGCGAACTGGTGCTCGATTCCAGCCATATCGAAAGCGTCATGCGCGAAGCCCTCAAGCTGCTGCCGTTGGGCGTGGGCAATGTGCGCCTGTACATCAACCCGCAGGATTTCGAGCAGGTCAAAGCCCTGCGCGAGCGTCACGAAGAAACCTGGCGCATCGTCGAGGACGCGGCGTTGTTGCCCGGTGGTTGCCGCGTCGAGACCGAACACAGCCGCATCGATGCCACGGTGGAAACCCGTATCAGCCAGATCATGGCCAAGCTGTTTGATCAGTTGCATGAACAAGCCCTGCACCCGGCCGAGCCGGACCTGAGTGTGGACCTGGACGCCGTCGATGCGCCTTGATCGCACCAGCTTCGCCAAGCGCCTGGGCGGCTATGCCGAGGCCACGGAGTTGCCCGGCCAGCCGATTCTTGAAGGGCGCCTGCTGCGCATGGTCGGCCTCACTCTCGAGGCCGAAGGCCTGCGCGCCGCCATGGGCAGCCGCTGCCTGGTGATCAACGACGACAGCTACCACCCGGTGCAGGTCGAGGCCGAGGTGATGGGCTTTTCCGGCAGCAAGATTTTCCTCATGCCGGTCGGCAGCCTGGCGGGCATCGCCCCCGGTGCCCGCGTGGTGCCCTTGGCCGACACCGGCCGCCTGCCCATGGGCATGAGCATGCTCGGCCGCGTGCTCGATGGCGCCGGTCGCGCACTTGACGGCAAAGGCGGGATGAAGGCCGAAGACTGGGTGCCGATGGACGGCCCGACCATCAACCCGCTCAACCGCAACCCCATCAGCGTGCCGCTGGACGTGGGTATTCGCAGCATCAACGGTTTATTGACGGTTGGTCGCGGCCAGCGTCTGGGCCTGTTTGCCGGTACCGGCGTGGGTAAGTCGGTGTTGCTGGGCATGATGACGCGCTTTACCGAGGCCGACATTATCGTGGTCGGGCTGATCGGCGAGCGCGGCCGTGAAGTGAAAGAGTTCATCGAGCACAGCCTCGGTGAAGAAGGCCTCAAACGCTCGGTGGTGGTCGCGTCGCCTGCGGACGATGCGCCGCTGATGCGCCTGCGTGCTGCCATGTACTGCACGCGTATCGCCGAATATTTTCGCGACAAGGGCAAGAATGTCTTGTTGCTGATGGACTCGCTCACGCGTTTTGCCCAGGCCCAGCGGGAAATCGCCCTGG
This sequence comes from Pseudomonas sp. 2822-15, assembly GCF_002742515.1. Taxonomy (NCBI): domain Bacteria; kingdom Pseudomonadati; phylum Pseudomonadota; class Gammaproteobacteria; order Pseudomonadales; family Pseudomonadaceae; genus Pseudomonas; species Pseudomonas sp. 2822-15. The sequence goes on from NZ_LJRY01000170.1 coordinate 592,036, forward strand.
CCATCGGCGAGCCGCCCGCCACCAAAGGTTATCCGCCGTCAGTGTTCGCCAAGCTGCCCAAGCTGGTGGAGCGCGCCGGTAATGCCGAGGCCGGTGGCGGTTCAATAACTGCGTTCTACACCGTGTTGTCCGAAGGCGATGACCAACAAGACCCGATTGCCGACTCGGCGCGGGGCGTGCTCGACGGCCACATCGTGTTGTCACGGCGGTTGGCGGAGGAGGGGCACTACCCGGCCATCGACATCGAAGCCTCGATCAGCCGGGTGATGCCGGCGGTGGTCACCGCAGAGCACATGGCCCGTGCGCAGCACTTCAAACAACTGTGGTCGCGTTATCAGCAGAGCCGCGACCTGATCAGCGTCGGCGCCTACGTGGCTGGTGGCGATCGCGAAACCGACCTGGCCATCGCGCTGCAACCGCAGCTGGTGAGCTACCTGCGCCAGGGCCTTAACGACAAAATCAGCATGGGCGAAAGCGAAGCCCACCTGGGCTCGATCTTCGCCCCGGCGCCGGGCGGTTAAGCCATGGCCAGCACCCGTTCTTCACGCCTGGCCCCAGTGGTGGACATGGCCGAAAAGGCCGAGAAAACCGCCGTGCAACGCCTGGGGTATTTCCAGGGTCAGGTGCGCCTGGCGGAAAGCAAACTGGGTGACCTGGAGCGTTTTCGCAGCGAGTACCAGCAACAGTGGATCGAACGCGGCAGCAAGGGCGTGTCCGGCCAATGGCTGATGGGTTACCAGGGCTTTCTCAACCAGCTGGAAACTGCCGTGGGCCAACAGCGCCAGAGCCTGGCCTGGCACCAGAATAATCTCGATAAGGCCCGGGAAAGCTGGCAAGCGGCGTTTGCCCGGGTTGAAGGGTTGCGCAAGCTGGTGCAGCGTTATATCGACGAAGCGCGGGCCATCGAAGACAAGCGCGAGCAAAAGCTGCTCGACGAGCTATCACAGCGACTTCCGCGCCAGTCACAGTACTAACAGTTTCCACTTGCCTACTATGGGAGCTCCCACATTTGAGTATCAGTGTTGCTCACATCTCTATCAGCTGCTAAACCTTGTTGCATATTGCCAATGACAAGGAAGCAGTCACATGTCAGTCGAATCAGAAGTGTCCCTGGATGGGACGAAGTTGACGATTAAAGTAAGAGGCCGTTTCGATTTCGGTAACCACCAGACCTTTCGTGAGGCCTACGAACGGTTTTACAAAGTGCCCGAGATCTACGTGGTGGACCTGAAGGACGCCACCTACATGGACAGCTCGGCCCTGGGCATGCTCCTGCTGTTGCGTGACCACGCCGGTGGCGATAACGCCGAAGTGCAGGTCATCAACAGCAACTCCGATGTGCGCAAGATCCTCGCCATCTCCAACTTCGACAAACTGTTCGACATCAGTTGAACACCCTGGCCCCCGTACTCGAGGCGCTGACGATCCTGATCGCCGAAGACAGCGCCGCCGATTTGCTGTTGCTGTCGACGATCATTCGGCGTCAGGGCCATCAGGTGCTCACCGCCTCGAATGGCGCGCAAGCCGTCGAGGTGTTCACCCGTGAGCGCCCGCAACTGGTGTTGATGGACGCCCTTATGCCGGTGATGGACGGCTTTGAGGCGGCGCGGCGGATCAAGCAATTGGCGGGTGAGGCGCTGGTGCCGATCATCTTTCTTACCTCGCTGCGCGAGAGTGAAGCCCTGGCCCAGTGCCTGGATGCCGGTGGCGATGATTTCCTGCCCAAACCCTATAACCCGCTGATCCTGGCCGCCAAGATCAATGCCATGGACCGCCTGCGGCGGCTGCAGGCCATGGTGCTGCGCCAGCGCGACCAGATCGCCCGGCACCACGATTACCTGTTGCATGAGCAACGTGCGGCCAAGGCGGTGTTCGATAAGGTGGCGCATTCGGGTTGCATCAATGCGGCGCCGAACATTCGTTACCTGCAATCGCCTTATGCGCTGTTCAACGGCGACCTGTTGCTGGCGGCCTACACGCCCTCCGGCGACATGCATGTGCTGCTCGGTGACTTCACCGGCCATGGCCTGCCGGCCGCCGTGGGCGCCATGCCGCTGGCGGAGGTGTTCTACGGCATGACCGCCAAGGGCTACGGCCTGGCGCAGACCCTGCGCGAGATGAATGCCAAGCTCAAGCGCATCCTGCCGGTGGACATGTTCTGCTGCGCCACCCTGGTGTGCCTGAGTGCCCAGCGGCGCGTGGTGGAGGTGTGGAACGGCGGCATGCCGGAGGGCTATGTGCATGAGATCGCCACCGGCAAGCGCACGCCGTTGGTGTCGCGGCACCTGCCGCTGGGTGTGCTGTCGGCGCAGGCGTTTGATGACAGCACCGAAGTCTGGCCCATGGCCCTGGGCGACCGGGTGTTCTTGCTGTCCGATGGTGTACTGGACACTGCCGACGCCAATGATCAGTTATTTGGCGCCGCGCGCTTGCAGCAGGTATTTGCCGGCAATCGCAAGCCCGACCGCTTGTTTGAGGATATTGAGCAGGCCCTGGCGGCGTTTCGGGGCGAGGCGCGTGATGATGTGAGTATGGTGGAGATCACCTTGCAGGCGGGCCAGCCGTCGCGGGCGGCTGAGCCGCTGTACGCCGACAGTGGCCAGTCGTGCCCGCTGGATTGGTCGGTGAGCTTCGAGTTTCGTGCGCGCACGCTCAAAAGCTACAACCCGTTGCCGTACCTGTTGCAATTGTTGCTGGAGATTCACGGCCTGCGCGGGCAGAGCGGGGCGCTGTACAGCGTGATGGCCGAGTTGTATTCCAATGCGCTGGAGCATGGCGTGCTGGGCCTGGATTCGCGACTCAAGCGCGATGCCCTGGGGTTTGCCGAGTATTACCGCCAGCGCAACCAGCGCTTGGCGCAGTTGAACAGCGGTTATGTGCGGGTGCATGTGCAGGTGGTGCCGACTGCCACAGGTGGCAAAATGACGCTGCGCATTGAGGACAGTGGCCCCGGCTTTGACGTGGAACAGGTGCTGGCGCGGCCGCTGGATATCGACCGCCTGTCTGGCCGCGGGCTGAGCCTGGTACGGCAACTGAGCAGCGATGTACGCTGGACCGATGGCGGGCGCAGTGTATGCGTGGAGTTTTGCTGGGGGGCTCTGGCATAATCCGCCGATTCTTGATCAAGGAGCGAACAAGTGCTTGAGATTCATCTGGACCCTGATGTACTGACGGGCCTGCAGGAAGTGATGGAAAGCGAGTATCCGAAACTGCTGGAGACCTTTCTGGACGATTCGCAAAAGCGCGTCGAAGCGTTGCGCAAGTCGCGTGATGATGCCAAGGCGTTGGGGCGCATTGCCCATAGCTTCAAGGGCAGCAGTGGCAACCTTGGGGCGGTGCGGTTGGCGCAGTTGTGTCAGCGGCTGGAGGTGGAGTCCGTCGAGCTGACGGCGGACTTGGGTGCGCTGGTTGATCAGATTGATCATGAGTTTGCGTTGGTGCGGCCGCTGTATGAGTCGGAAAGGCAGCGCTTTCAGCTTTGAATTGAGTCGCCAGGCCGGTCTCGGCCACATGTGGGAGCTGGCTTGCCTGCGATGGCATCGACTGGTTTTGCCTGATACACCGAGGTGTCTGCATCGCAGGCAAGCCAGCTCCCACAGAAGTACAATGGATCTACCGTCAAAAAACCAAACCTGGCCCAACTCTTGCTCTACCTCCCAATACTGCATCCCCGACCCCCAGTGCAGTGGAGACCTTTACCTATGCCAGTCGCCCCCAATTCGCTCCTTCAGGCTGCCCCCGCGGCCAAGCCTCAAGCGCCTGCCGCTACTTCCCCGGTAGCGGTTGCAGCCCCACAGGACAAGGGCCCTGGCTTCGCTCAAGTGTTTGCCAACCAAAGCCCCAAGCCCACGCTGAAGCCCGACGACAGCCCGGCCAAAGTCACGCGTGACAAGCCTGCGGACACCAGCGCCAAGCCTGCCGCCAGTACGCCGGCGGTTGCCGATAGCGGCAATCCCTTGCCTGCCAAGCCGGCCAAGACCGACGACAGCGCCAGCAGTGATGACGACAAGCCCGCCGACCCGGCCCTGGCGCAGCAGCCTCCGGCTGATCCGGTGGTTGACCCGGCATTGGCCGCCGCCGTTACGCCGGTGCCTGTACCGGTGCCCACGCCAGCACCGGCGCCGGTCGCGGCCAATGATGACAAGGCCCTGCCGGTGGTCGCGGCGCCGGTTGCGGCAACCGAAGATGCCAGGCAACCGGCCTTCGACCCCGAAGCCGACCCGCTGGATTCGATGCCGGCCGTGCGCCTGGCGATGGAGCAGGGCGGCCATGTGTCGGCCAGCAGCCAGACGCCACAGAAAGCTGCGCCGACCAGCGCTCAGGATCAACCCACCGCCGCGCAAAACTTTGCCGCAGGTCTTGCCGGCATGGTCGACCAGCAAGCCACCAAAGACAGTACTGACCAGGGCGGCGACAAGGCCTTCAGCGGGCTGATCGAAGGCGGCCTCAAGGATTTGAAAGACGCTGGCAGCGACACCCGCGTGGATGATTTCGCCAACCGCCTGGCCGCGCTGACCCAGGCCGCCACGCCGAAAACCGCAAATGCCTTGCCGCCCGTGGCCAATGCGCCGCTGGCCATGCACCAGAGCGGCTGGACCGAAGAAGTGGTCAACCGCGTGATGTACCTGTCCAGCGCCAACCTCAAGTCGGCGGAGATTCAGTTGCAGCCGGCCGAGCTGGGGCGCCTGGATATCAAGGTCAATATGACCGCCGACCAGCAAGCCCAGGTCAACTTCATGAGCGGCCACGCCGTGGTGCGTGAAGCGCTGGAAAGCCAGTCCGGCCGTTTGCGTGAGATGTTTGCCCAGCAGGGCATGGGGCAGGTGGATGTCAATGTGTCCGACCAGTCCCGTGGCTGGCAGGGGCAGGGCCAGGAACAACAGCAGCAGAACCAGGCACGCGGCATAAGCGGCAGTGGCGGGCACGGTGATGGCGGCGATGCGGGTGACCCTGCTGAAGTGGCAGCGGCGGTCGCGCCGGTGACTCAGACAATAGTTGGCTCCAGCGCCGTCGATTACTACGCCTGACTTAAGCCGAAAACGCGGTCAATGTGGGAGCTGGCTTGCCTGCGATAGCGGTGCATCAGTTACAGAAGTATTCACTGAGCCACCGCTATCGCAGGCAAGCCAGCTCCCACATTTGGTTTGTGGTGTTAGTTCTCTCCCCAACTGCCTGACAACTCTGGCATAACACTTGCTCTTGCCTTCCCGTAGATCTATGAATCCCCGAATAGTGACGGATTATTGGCATGGCGAAGAGCGACGACGCAGCAGCAACCCCACCCGCAGGCAAAGGCAAGCTCAAGCTGATCCTGCTGATTGTGCTGGGCCTGCTCCTGGCCATTGGCGCCTCGATCGGCGGCACGTGGTACATCATGCACAGCAGTGCGAGCAAGCCGGCCCCCGCCGCCGAAACCGCCACCAACGTCAAGCAACCGGCAATCTTCGAGCCGATGCTGCCGGCCTTTGTCGCCAACTACAATCAGAACGGTCGCCAACGCTACCTGCAGGTGAGCATCACCTTGCTGGCGCGTAACCAGGCGGACCTGGATGCGCTTAAAGTGCATATGCCGGTGATCCGCAACAACCTGGTGATGCTGTTCTCCGGCCAGAGCTTCGACAGCCTGGCCACCCCGGTCGGCCAGGAAATGCTGCGCCAGAAGGTCACTGCCAGCGTGCAGGAAGTGGCCCAGAAAGAGCTCGGCAAAGTCGTGGTCGAGCAGGCGCTCTTCACTAACTTCGTATTGCAGTAGGATCACGACATGGCCGTGCAAGACCTGCTGTCCCAGGATGAAATCGACGCGCTGTTGCATGGCGTCGACGACGGTCTGGTACAGACCGAAATGGCTGCCGAGCCCGGCAGCGTCAAAAGTTATGACCTCACCAGCCAGGATCGTATCGTCCGCGGGCGCATGCCGACCCTGGAGATGATCAACGAGCGTTTCGCCCGCTACACCCGTATCAGCATGTTCAACATGCTGCGCCGTTCGGCGGACGTGGCGGTGGGCGGCGTGCAGGTGATGAAGTTCGGTGAATACGTGCACTCGCTGTACGTGCCCACTAGCCTCAACCTGGTCAAGATCAAGCCGCTGCGCGGCACCGCGCTGTTCATCCTCGACGCCAAGCTGGTGTTCAAGCTGGTGGACAACTTCTTCGGCGGCGACGGCCGCCACGCCAAGATCGAAGGGCGTGAATTCACCCCCACCGAACTCCGTGTGGTGCGCATGGTGCTGGAGCAAGCCTTCATCGACTTGAAGGAAGCCTGGCAGGCGATCATGGAAGTCAATTTCGAGTACATCAACTCGGAAGTGAACCCGGCCATGGCCAACATCGTCGGCCCCAGCGAAGCCATTGTGGTCTCCACCTTCCATATCGAACTCGATGGCGGCGGCGGCGACCTGCACGTGACCATGCCGTACTCGATGATCGAGCCGGTGCGCGAAATGCTCGATGCCGGTTTCCAGTCCGACCTCGACGACCAGGACGAACGCTGGGTCAAGGCCCTGCGCGAAGACCTGCTGGACGTCGACGTGCCGTTAAGCGCCACTGTGGCCCGTCGCCAGCTGCGTTTGCGCGATATTTTGCACATGCAACCGGGGGACGTGATCCCTGTGGAACTGCCGGAAGAGCTGATCATGCGCGCCAACGGCGTACCGTCGTTCAAGGTCAAGCTCGGTTCCCACAAAGGCAACCTGGCGTTGCAAGTGATCGAACCGATCAACCGTCGCTGATCTGCCCCTTCTATCGATGAATTTTTGCTGCGCCGAGGACATATAATGGCTACCGAACACGAAAACACTTCCGCCGAAGACCAGGCCCTGGCTGACGAATGGGCTGCAGCCCTGGAAGAAACCGGCGATGTCGGCCAGGACGACATCGACGCGCTGCTGGCCGCCGACGCCGCCATGGCGCCGGCCGGCAAGCGCCTGCCGATGGAAGAATTCGGCAGCGTGCCGAAAAACAACGACCCGGTGACCCTCGACGGCCCGAACCTGGATGTGATCCTCGACATTCCGGTGTCGATCTCCATGGAAGTCGGCAGCACCGAAATCAACATCCGCAACCTGCTGCAACTCAACCAGGGTTCGGTGATCGAGCTCGACCGCCTGGCCGGTGAGCCGCTGGACGTACTGGTCAACGGCACCCTGATCGCCCATGGCGAGGTGGTGGTGGTCAACGAGAAGTTCGGCATCCGCCTGACGGACGTGATCAGCCCAAGCGAACGCATCAAGAAGTTGCGTTGATATGAAGTATTCGATGGCGGGACTGTTTCTGGCGCTGCCATTGAGCGCCATGGCGGCGGAGCCGATCGCCCCAGCGGTAACGGCGGCGCCGGTGGTCAGCAGTGGCATCGGTGGGCAATTGACCCAGCTGGTGCTGGGGCTGTTGCTGGTGGTCGGCTTGATCTTCGTGCTGGCCTGGTTGATGCGTCGCGTGCAGCGCATTGGGCCGGGCAATGCCCAGGTGATCGAGATGATCGGCTCGCGCGCCCTCGGCCCGCGTGATCGGCTGGTGCTGGTGCAAGTGGGCGAAGAGCAAATCCTGCTCGGCATCACGCCCGGTCGCATCACCCCGTTGCACGTACTCAAGACGCCAGTGGAAGCGACCAAAACCGAGGCCGCCACGCCGGAATTCGCCCAGCGCCTGATGGAGTTGCTGGGCAAGGATCAGAAGGATAAGAAGTAATGCGCGTTTTATTGACGCTCATGCTGTTGCTGGCCGCGCCGCTGGCGTTGGCAGCCGACCCGTTGTCGATCCCGGCGATCACCCTGGGTACCAACGCGGCCGGCGCCCAGGAATATTCGGTCAGCCTGCAGATTTTGCTGATCATGACTGCGCTGAGTTTTATCCCGGCGTTTGTCATGCTGATGACCAGCTTTACGCGGATCATCATCGTGTTCTCGATTCTGCGTCAGGCCCTGGGCCTGCAGCAGACGCCGTCGAACCAGATCCTCACCGGCATGGCGCTGTTTTTGACCTTGTTCATCATGGCGCCGGTGTTCGACAAGGTGAACCAGCAAGCCTTGCAACCCTACCTGGCCGAGAAACTCTCGGCTCAGGACGCGATCGACAAGGCCCAGGGTCCGATCAAGGACTTCATGCTCTCGCAAACCCGCTCCAGCGACCTTGAGCTGTTTATGCGCCTGTCCAAGCGCACCGACATTGCCACGCCGGATCAGGCGCCGCTGACCATTCTGGTGCCGGCCTTCGTCACGTCCGAATTGAAAACCGCGTTCCAGATCGGCTTCATGATCTTTATCCCGTTCCTGATCATCGACCTGGTGGTGGCGAGCGTGCTGATGGCCATGGGCATGATGATGCTGTCGCCGCTGATTATCTCGCTGCCGTTCAAGATCATGCTGTTTGTGCTGGTGGACGGCTGGGCGCTGATTATCGGCACGCTGGCCAGCAGTTTCGGCGGGGTGTAGTCAAATGACGCCAGAAGTAGCGGTTGACCTGTTCCGTGAAGCGCTGTGGCTGACCACCATGATGGTCGCCGTGCTGGTGGTGCCGAGCCTGTTGGTGGGCCTGCTGGTGGCGATGTTCCAGGCCGCGACCCAGATCAACGAACAAACCCTGAGTTTCCTCCCGCGTTTGCTGGTGATGTTGATTACCCTGATCGTCGCCGGCCCGTGGCTGGTGCAAACCTTTATGGAATACATTCTGCAGCTGTACGGCAGTATTCCGCAGTTGATCGGCTGACCGATGCAATCTGTGCTGGCCTTGACCGACACCCAGATCAGCACCTGGGTGGCGTCTTTCATTTTGCCGATGTTTCGCGTCACGGCGGTGCTGATGACCATGCCGGTGTTCGGGACCACCTTGGTGCCGAGGCGCATCCGCTTGTATTTTGCCTTCGCCATTACCATCGTCATCGTGCCCGGCTTGCCGCCGATGCCGCCGGTGAATGCCCTGGACCTCAGCGCGTTGTTGCTGATTGCCGAGCAGATATTGATCGGCGCGATAATGGGCTTCTCGCTGACGTTGTTCTTCCAGGCGTTCGTGATCGCCGGGCAGATCATCTCGATCCAGATGGGCATGGGCTTCGCGTCCATGGTCGACCCTACCAACGGCGTGTCGGTGGCAGTGATCGGGCAGTTCCTGACCATGCTGGTGACCCTGATTTTCCTGGCGATGAATGGCCATCTGGTGGTGTTCGAGGTCATGACCGAAAGCTTCACCACCTTGCCGGTGGGCTCGGGGCTGGTGGTCAACCACTTCTGGGAGCTGGTCGGGCGCCTCAGCTGGGTGCTGGGCGCCTCATTGTTGCTGGTGTTGCCGGCGATTACTGCGCTGCTGGTGGTCAACATCGCATTTGGCGTAATGACCCGCGCGGCGCCGCAATTGAACATCTTCTCGATTGGTTTCCCGCTGACCCTGGTGCTGGGCATGGGGATTTTCTGGATCGGCATGGCCGACATTCTCAATCAGTATCAACCGCTGGCCACCGACGCCTTGCAGTTCTTACGTGATCTGGCACGGGCGCGTTGAGCCATGGCCGAGAGCGAGAGTGGCCAGGACAAAACAGAAGACCCCACGGAGAAACGTAAAAAGGACTCCAGGGAAAAGGGCGAGATTGCCCGCTCCAAAGAACTCAACACCCTGGCGGTGATGCTCGCCGGTGCCGGTGGCCTGCTGATCTACGGCGGTGGCCTGGCGCTGGACCTGATGGAGCTGATGAAGCTCAACTTCTCACTGCCGCGCGAAGTGCTGCTGAGCCCCGGCGCCATGGGCCAATACCTGTTGCACTCGGGCAAGATCGCGATTCTGGCGGTGCAGCCGGTGCTGATCACCCTGTTGCTGGCGGCGCTGATCGGGCCGGTGTCCCTCGGCGGCTGGCTGTTTGCCGCCGGCAGCATGGCGCCCAAGTTCAGCCGCATGAACCCTGGGCCAGGGCTTAAGCGCATGTTCTCCACCAAGGCGCTGGTGGAGCTGCTCAAGGCCCTGGCGAAATTCATCCTGATCCTGTTTGTGGCGTTGACGGTGTTGTCCTCCGACATCGACGACTTGCTGCGCATTGCCCATGAGCCGCTGGAATCGGCCATCATTCACAGTGTGCAGGTGGTGGGCTGGAGTGCGCTGTGGATGGCCTGCGGGCTGATCATCATCGCCGCCGTGGACGCGCCGATCCAGCTGTGGGAAAGCCACAAGAAACTGCTGATGACCAAGCAGGAAGTGCGCGACGAGCACAAGGACCAGGAAGGCCGCCCCGAGGTCAAGCAGCGGATTCGCCAGCTGCAGCGGGAAATGTCCCAGCGCAAGATGATGGCGGCGGTGCCCGACGCCGACGTGGTCATTACCAACCCGACCCACTACGCCGTGGCGCTCAAGTACGACCCGGAGAAGGGCGGCGCGCCGATGTTGCTGGCCAAGGGCAGCGACTTTACCGCGCTGAAGATTCGCGAAATTGCCGTGGCCAACGACATTCTGCTGCTGGAATCGCCGGAGCTGGCGCGGTCGATCTTCTACTCCACCGACCTCGACCAGGAAATCCCCGCAGGCCTGTACCTGGCCGTGGCGCAGGTGTTGGCCTACGTGTACCAGATCCGCCAATACCGCGCGGGCAAGGGCAAACGGCCAGACCCGCTCAAGGATCTGCCGATTCCGCCGGAGCTGCGCCGCGATTCCTGAGTTTTTTGTGGCGAGCGGGCCTTCTTACCATATGTCGTCAGCGCCGTTGACCTGTCAACTTTGACAGTATCCATTGCACCGCCTTCACTGTTTGATAGAGCGACGAGGCGCGCCTTCATGCGTGGCTCGGGAGAGCGATCATGAGCAGGGCTACGGTCAGGTGGTTTGACGCGGTCAAGGGCATTGGTTTTGTCGCCCGCGACCGCGAAGGCAACGCGGTACCCGTTCAGGCAACGGGCAATCCCGCCAGCGAAATCGATACGCCGCCCAAGGCGCGAAAACCCCGCAAGCGAAAAAAATAACCTCCGGCTGCTCAGCCAAAAATCCCTACCACTGGTCATTAATCCCGGCTACCTGTCAACTCTGACAGTAGCCAGTTCTGCGTTCCCGCGGTTTTATGGTGCCGGACACTGTACGCAAGTAGTAACGAGATGCAGGGGAAGGGCGATGGAAGCGGTAACGGGGACGATCAAGGTTTATAACCGCAAGACCGGTGAAGGGCTGATTGCGTTGGATGGCGATGATGAGCCGGTGTGTTTGGACCGCTTGAGTTCGGCGTATACCCGGTGGCGAGAAGGCCAGCGGGTACAGTTCGCCAGGATTCATCGGCCACAGGGTGTGTTTGCGTTTTGTATCAGGCTTATCTAACGAGATTTTTGAGCGCAATGTCAGGAGAAGGGTTATGGCAACGGGTACTGTGAAGTGGTTTAACGACACAAAGGGGTTTGGTTTTATTACCCCGGATGATGGTAGCGAGGATCTTTTTGCGCATTTTTCAGCGATTCAGAGTGCTGGGTTCAAATCTCTGCAAGAGGGCCAAAAAGTCAGCTATGAAATAACGACAGGGCCCAAAGGCAAGCAAGCGTCCAACATCCAACCCGTATGAAGATCGTTCCCACGCTCCCGCGTGGGAATGCCTCCTGTGACGCTCTGCGTCACCGTTGCGCAAGGATCAAGTCGGGACGCAGAGCGTCCCTGGCTGCATTCCTTTGCTGCGCGTGGGAACGATCATCACGATCATTCAGGCAGGTTCTGCCTCTGGTGACGGCGCTCTGTCATCCAGCAGTCGCTCAGCCAACAACCGTCCCACCTCAATCAGCTGCGCAATACCCAGCGCACCTTCTCGCTGTGTTCCCTCCAGGTCAAAGGCGAAATCGCAGGTCAGGGCGTGGGCGGAGGCCAGGTTTTCGGTGAGGTTGACCAGCAGGTCTTCGGTGCTGATGCCGTCGATAAGGGTGAGGATTACGCTGGGTGGGGGATTTGGGGTGGGTTTGATCATTGTGAAGCTCCTTGCGAAAGTGGAGCCGCCACTGATCGCCGCGACGCGATTGAAGGTGGCAGCTGTACGCAGGTTCGCGGACCGGTCTAGGAGCAACCCGGCATACCCGAAGGTATCCCGCGCACAGCCGCCATAGCGCCGCACAGTAGACGATAAAAAAGCGTCGACTGAAAGGGAGATGGTGCTTTTACTCCGTAGTAAACCGGGCCGCGACGCCCGACCACTGCATTTGCAGCGGTGTACGCAGACTAGGGAGCCCGGTTCCTAGGGGCAACCCGAAAACCTTGTCGGAAATTTCCTCATTAACAACAGGTACACCCCCATCCAACTGTGGGAGCGGGCTTGCTGAAGATCGTTCCCACGCTCCCGCGTGGGAATGCCTCCCGTGACGCTCTGCGTCACCGTTGCGCAGGGCTCAAGTCGGGACGCGGAGCGTCCCTGGCTGCATTCCCACGCAGAGCGTGGGAACGATGATCACACCCCAATCCAGCTCCCACATTTGAACCGGTGACCGCTCGACGATCGTCGCCCTGAAACCAAAGTTGGAAGGCTTCTTGCAATACCGCCTCCAGGACGCCCTCCGGCGTCAAAACTTTGCTTCAAGGAACACGAGGAATACCGGTGGTAGATCGCTCTCAAATGCTCAACACGGCCCGTGGCACCCTGACTGATTTGTCGCGGGGCAACCTGGGTGTGCCGTTGTTGTTGCTGGTGATGCTGGCAATGATGATGTTGCCGATGCCGCCGTTCCTGCTCGACGTGTTTTTCACCTTCAACATTGCGCTGTCGGTGGTGGTGCTGCTGGTCTGCGTGTACGCCCTGCGGCCGCTGGATTTCGCCGTATTCCCGACCATTTTGCTGATCGCGACCCTGCTGCGCCTGGCGCTCAACGTGGCGTCTACGCGGGTGGTGATGCTCCACGGTCAGGACGGCCACGCCGCCGCCGGTAAGGTGATCCAGGCCTTCGGTGAGGTGGTGATCGGCGGTAACTACGTGGTTGGTATCGTGGTGTTCGCGATCCTGATGATCATCAACTTCGTGGTGGTGACCAAGGGCGCCGGGCGGATTTCCGAGGTGAGCGCGCGGTTTACCCTCGACGCCATGCCCGGCAAGCAAATGGCGATTGACGCCGACCTCAACGCCGGCCTGATCGACCAGAACCAAGCCAAATCCCGTCGTCTGGAAGTCGCCCAGGAAGCCGAGTTCTACGGTTCCATGGACGGCGCGAGTAAATTCGTGCGCGGTGACGCCATCGCCGGCCTGCTGATTCTGTTTATCAACCTGATCGGCGGCATGGCGGTCGGTATCTTCCAGCACGGCATGACCTTCGGTGATGCGGGCAAGGTGTACGCCTTGCTGACCATCGGTGACGGTTTAGTGGCGCAATTGCCATCACTGTTGTTATCCACAGCAGCGGCCATCATGGTTACCCGTGCTTCGGGCTCCGAAGACATGGGCAAGCAGATCAGCCGCCAGATGTTCGCCTCGCCCAAGGCGCTGGCCGTGGCCGCCGGTATCATGGCGATCATGGGCATCGTGCCGGGCATGCCGCACGTGTCGTTCCTGAGCATGGCGGCGATGGCCGCCGGTGGCGCCTACCTGTTCTGGCGCAAGCAAAATGCCGTCAAGGTCCAGGCCCAGCAGGAAATCGCCCGCCAGCAAGACTTGCTGCCATCGCCGGCCCGTGCCCAGGAAACCAAGGAGTTGGGCTGGGATGACGTGACCCCGATCGACATGATCGGCCTGGAAGTCGGCTACCGCCTGATTCCGCTGGTGGACCGCAACCAGGGCGGCCAATTGCTGGCGCGGATCAAGGGCGTGCGCAAGAAGCTGTCCCAGGACCTGGGCTTCTTGATGCCCACCGTACACATTCGCGACAACCTCGATTTGGCCCCCAGCGCCTACCGCCTGACCCTGATGGGCGTGATCCTGGCCGAAGCCGAGATCTACCCGGACCGCGAGTTGGCGATCAACCCCGGTCAGGTGTTCGGCACGCTCAACGGCATTACCGCCAAAGATCCGGCTTTTGGCCTGGAAGCGGTATGGATCGAAGTCAGCCAGCGCAGCCAGGCTCAATCGCTGGGTTACACCGTGGTGGACGCCAGCACTGTGGTCGCCACCCACCTCAACCAGATCCTGTACAAGCACTCCCACGAGCTGATCGGCCACGAGGAAGTCCAGCAATTGATGGGGTTGCTGGCCAAAGCCTCGCCAAAACTGGCCGAAGAACTGGTGCCTGGCGTGTTGTCGCTGTCGCAGTTGCTCAAGGTGCTGCAAGCCTTGCTCGCCGAACAGGTGCCGGTGCGCGACATTCGCAGCATTGCCGAGGCCATCGCCAACAATGCCGCCAAGAGTCAAGATACTGCCGCTTTGGTGGCTGCGGTGCGTGTCGGGTTGTCCCGCGCCATCGTGCAAAGCATTGTAGGCATTGAGTCTGAGCTGCCTGTTATCACCTTGGAACCAAGGTTGGAACAAATATTGCTCAATAGTATTCAGAAGGCCGGACTTGGCCAGGAAGAGGGCGTTTTGCTGGAGCCAAGCATGGCTGAGAAACTGCAGCGTTCGTTGATCGAAGCCGCCCAGCGTCAGGAAATGGCGGGCCACCCGGTGATTCTGCTGGTGGCAGGCCCGGTTCGAGCGATGTTGTCGCGGTTTGGGCGCCTGGCAGTACCGAATTTGCACGTTTTGGCTTATCAGGAAATTCCTGACAATAAGCAAGTGACTATCGTCGCGACAGTAGGGCCCAACGGCTGAGGTAGTGGGTTATGCAAGTTAAGCGTTTTTTCGCCGCCGATATGCGTCAGGCCATGAAACTGGTACGTGATGAGCTGGGCGCCGATGCCGCGATTATTGGAAACCGTCGCATTGCCGGCGGTGTCGAGCTGACGGCTGCCCTGGATTACACCCCGTCGGCGCTGGCGCCGCGCGTGCCGAACATGGAACTCGAAGACGAGCTGCGCAAAACCGCTTCGCGCATTGTCTCGGCCCAGGCTGAATTGAGCATGCGTGGCGACAGCGATGCCAGCACCAATCGCCAATTGTTCGCCGGCCTGCCGCTGACCGCCGCCGAGCCGTTGGTAGAACCGACCTTCAAAGAACCACCGCGCCCTGCAGCGCCAGCCCAGGCTCAAGCCGTCGACCAGCGCGCGCTCGACTCGATGCGTTTTGAACTCAATGGCCTGCGTGAGCTGCTCGAAGTGCAGCTGGGCTCGTTGGCGTGGACGCAGCTGCAAGGCAGCAAACCGCAACAGGCCAACCTGTGGCGCCGCCTGCAACGCATCGGCCTGTCCGGCCCGTTGTCGCGCGATTTGCTCGCGCTGACGGCTGAAGTCGAAGAACCACGCCAGGCCTGGCGCATGTTGCTGGCCCACCTGGCGCGCATGATCGTCACCCCGGAAATCGAACCGCTGGAAGAGGGCGGTGTGATTGCCATGGTCGGCCCCGCCGGCATGGGCAAGACCACCACCCTGGCCAAGCTGGCCGCGCGTTATGTGCTCAAGTATGGCGCGCAGAACATCGCGCTGGTGAGCATGGACAGCTACCGCATCGGCGCCCAGGAGCAGCTCAAGACCCTGGGCCGCATCCTCAATGTGACGGTGACCCACGTCGACCCGGGCCAGTCCCTGGCCAATGCGCTCGACCCGCTGCTGCGCAAGCGCGTGGTGTTGATCGACACGGCCGGCCTGCAAGCCAGCGACCCGGCACTGCGCATGCAGCTCGAAAGCCTGGCCGGGCGTGGCATCAAGTCGAAAAATTACCTGGTGCTTGCAACCACCAGCCAGAAACAGGTTCTTACCGCTGCGTACCACAGTTACAAACGCTGCGGCCTGGCCGGTTGCATCCTCACCAAGCTCGACGAAACGGCGAGCCTGGGCGAGGTGTTGAGCCTGGCGATCAGTCATGAGTTACCGGTTGCTTACCTGACCGACGGGCCGCGGATCCCGGATGATTTGCATCTGCCGCGCCGTCATCAGTTGGTCAGCCGTGCTGTCAGCGTGCAAATGCAAGAAGAGCCTAGCGAGGAAGCGATGGCCGACATGTTCGCCGACCTTTACCACAACCCGGCTAAGCGGGTGGGGTGAGGCAGGATGAACACCGTGAAATGTATCTACATCGATGGTCTGCAAGCGATTCACGCGGCCAAGCCATGTAGCCTGCGTCTAAGCAAGACAAGGTAAAGAAATAAAATGGGCAGCATGCATCCCGTACAGGTGATCGCGGTGACCGGCGGCAAAGGTGGCGTCGGGAAAACTAACGTGTCAGTGAATTTGTCCCTGGCCCTGGCAGAGCTTGGCCGTCGCGTCATGCTGCTGGATGCTGACCTGGGCCTGGCGAATGTGGACGTTCTGCTGGGGCTGACACCCAAACACACCCTTGCCGATGTGATCGAAGGCCGTTGTGAGCTGCGCGATGTGCTGCTGCAAGGCCCCGGTGGCATTCGCATCGTGCCGGCCGCCTCAGGCACCCAGAGCATGGTGCATCTGAGCCCGGCGCAGCATGCCGGCCTGATCCAGGCGTTCAGCGACATCGGCGACAACCTCGACGTGCTGGTGATCGACACCGCCGCCGGCATCGGCGAGTCGGTGGTCAGCTTCGTGCGCGCCGCCCAGGAAGTGCTGCTGGTGGTGTGCGACGAACCCACCTCCATCACCGACGCCTATGCCCTGATCAAACTGCTGAACCGTGACTACGGCATGAACCGCTTCCGCGTGCTGGCCAACATGGCCCAAAGCCCGCAGGAAGGGCGCAATCTGTTCGCCAAGTTGACCAAGGTCACGGATCGCTTTCTCGATGTCGCCTTACAATACGTGGGCGCAGTTCCCTATGACGAGTGTGTGCGCAAGGCTGTGCAAAAGCAGCGTGCAGTCTATGAAGCGTTCCCTCGTTCGAAGTGCGCACTGGCGTTCAAGGCTATTGCCCAGAAGGTCGATACTTGGCCGTTGCCTGCCAACCCTCGGGGGCATCTGGAGTTTTTCGTCGAGCGATTGGTGCATCAGACGAGCGCGGGACCTGTGCTATGACATCCAGCGGCTACAACCTTTACAAAAAGTCGGCACGTGACAGCCAGGGCGAACTGATCGAGCGCTATGCGCCCTTGGTCAAGCGCATTGCCTATCACTTGCTGGCACGCCTGCCTGCCAGTGTGCAGGTTGAGGACTTGATCCAGGCCGGCATGATCGGCCTGCTTGAAGTGTCGACCAAATACGACGCGAGCAAGGGCGCAAGTTTCGAGACGTATGCGGGTATCCGCATTCGAGGGGCGATGCTCGATGAAGTGCGTAAAGGGGATTGGGCGCCGCGTTCGGTACACCGCAATACGCGCATGGTCAGTGACGCAATTCGCGCAATTGAAGCAAAAACCGGTCGTGACGCTAAAGATCACGAAGTTGCGGCCGAACTCCAATTGAGTCTCGACGATTACTACGGGATTTTGAACGATACCTTGGGCAGCCGCCTGTTCAGTTTCGACGACCTTTTGCAGGACGGCGAACACGAAGGGCTGCACGAGGACGGCGCGAGTGCACATCTTGAACCGTCGCGCGACCTGGAAGACGAACGTTTCCAGGGCGCGTTGGCGGAGGCGATTGCCAATTTGCCGGAGCGTGAGCGACTGGTGTTGGCGCTGTACTACGACGAAGAGCTGAACCTCAAGGAAATCGGTGAGGTCCTGGGGGTCAGCGAATCGCGTGTCAGCCAGCTGCATAGCCAGTGCGCAGCCCGCTTGCGGGGGCGATTGGGAGAGTGGCGCGCGCGCTGACAGGCAGTGTGGGGACACTGCAGACGCTACCGCGAAGGCTTCACGCTTTCGCGGGTTCGTGCCGTGGTGCCCTGGGCAGTCCTTTTTGTGTAACGCCTGTTGATTGAAATGGCGCGTCCAGGTGCTGGGCGCGTTTAAGACTGCTTGGAGGTCGAATTGGACAAGAACATGAAAATCCTCATCGTTGATGACTTCTCAACGATGCGGCGGATCATAAAAAACCTGTTGCGTGACCTTGGGTTCACCAACACGGTCGAGGCGGATGACGGCCTGACGGCGATTCCGATCCTCAACAGCGGGAGCATCGACTTTCTGGTAACCGACTGGAACATGCCGGGCATGACCGGCATCGACTTGCTGCGTCACGTGCGCGCCGATGAAAAACTGCGCAGCTTGCCTGTGTTGATGGTGACCGCCGAAGCCAAGCGCGAACAGATCATCGAAGCCGCCCAAGCCGGGGTTAACGGTTACGTGGTCAAGCCATTCACGGCGTTGGCCTTGAAAGAGAAGATCGAAAAAATCTTCGAACGCATCCACGGCTGATATCACCACGGGGGAGCTATGGAGCATAAAGAAACGTCACAGGGCGATTTTGAATCGACCCTGAAAAAGCATGCTCACCAGTTGGTCGACAGCCTTGAAAAAGGCCAGTTCGGCGACGCGGTGCAGTTGATCCATGAGCTTAACCAGACCCGTGACCGCGGCCTGTATCAGGAAGTGGGCAAGCTCACACGCGAGCTGCACAGTGCAATCGTCAATTTTCAGATTGACCCGCACATGCCCCAGGCCGAAGAAATCTCGCAGATCACTGACGCCACCGAACGCCTGTCCTATGTGGTCAGGCTGACTGAGGCCGCGGCCAACCGCACCATGGACCTGGTGGAAAACGCCACGCCGCTGGTCAATGGCATGACCACCGAAGCACAAGCGCTCAGCGTTGACTGGGGCCGCTTTATGCGCCGGGAAGTGGGGGCTGAGGAGTTTCGTGAGTTGGCGCGTCGGGTCGACGCTTTTCTGTCGCGCAGCGAACAGGAAAACCGCACGGTGGCCAGCAACCTCAATGACATTCTGCTGGCCCAGGATTACCAGGACCTCACAGGTCAAGTGATCAAGCGCGTGACCCAACTGGTCACCGAAGTGGAAAGCAACCTGCTCAAATTGGTGCTCATGGCCGGCCAGGTCGACCGTTTTGCCGGCATCGAACATGACCGCGCAGCGATCCTCTCGGAAAAAGATCCACAAAAACATCTCGCCAAGGGTGAAGGTCCGCAGATTCATGCCGATAAACGTGAAGACGTTGTGTCAGGTCAAGATGACGTAGATGACCTGTTATCCAGTTTAGGCTTCTAAGGAGCACCCACATGAGCTTCGGCGCCGATGAAGAAATCCTTCAGGATTTCCTTGTAGAGGCCGGCGAAATTTTAGAGCAACTGTCCGAACAACTGGTCGAGCTGGAAAGCCGACCGGATGATGCGAACCTGCTCAATGCAATTTTTCGCGGTTTTCACACTGTAAAAGGGGGCGCCGGCTTCCTCCAGCTCCATGAGCTGGTGGAGTGCTGTCACATCGCCGAGAACGTGTTCGACATCCTGCGCAAGGGTGAGCGTCACGTCGACTCGGAACTGATGGACGTGATTCTCGAAGCATTGGATGCGGTCAACGGCATGTTCAGCGAGGTGCGCGAACGTGCGCCGATCACGGCCGCCACGCCGGAGCTGTTGGCTGCGCTGGCGCGTCTGGCCGAACCTGCTGATACCGCAGTTGCGCCGGTAGCCGCGCCTGAGCCTGTGGTTGAAGCCGAGCCGGATGTGACCGACAGCGAGTTCGAACAGCTGCTCAACTCCCTGAGCGCGGTGAAGGCCGAAGCTGAAGCACCGCAAGCGGCGACTGCGCCGACTGCGCCTGCCGTGCCGACCAGCGAAGACATTACCGACGCAGAGTTCGAATCCCTGCTCGACCAGTTGCACGGTAAAGGCCAGTTCGCGCCGGACGCTGTGGCACCTGCCGCCGAGCCGGCAGCGCCTGCCGCGGCTGCAAGCACCGACATTACCGACGACGAATTCGAAGCGCTGCTCGACCAACTGCATGGCAAGGGCACGTTTGCCGCCGACGCCTTGCCGGAAGTCGCCGCCATCGCGGCCGCACCTGCGGCCAGTGCTGCGCCTGCCAGCGTTGAGCCTGCCGCTGATGGCCTGATCTCCGATCACGAATTCGAAGCGTTGCTGGACGAGCTGCACGGCAAGGGCAAGTTCTCCGAAGTGGCCCCGGTCGCCGCGGCGACTGCCACGCCGGTAGCCGCCAAACCTGCGCCTGCCAAAGCTGCCGCGCCAGTGGCTGCCAAGCCTGCACCGGCACCTGCACCGGCTGCCGCACCTGCGCGTGCTGCAGCGGCGCCGGTGGCGGAAAAACCTGCCAGTGAAGCCGAAACCACCGTGCGGGTTGATACCGCGCGCCTGGACGACATCATGAACATGGTGGGCGAGCTGGTGCTGGTGCGTAACCGCCTGGTGCGCCTGGGCTTGAACAGCGGCGACGAAGCCATGCAAAAGGCCGTGTCGAACCTCGACGTGGTCACCGCAGACCTGCAGACCGCCGTAATGAAAACGCGCATGCAGCCGATCAAGAAAGTCTTCGGCCGCTTCCCGCGTCTGGTTCGCGACCTGGCGCGCCAGCTCAAGAAAGAAATCAACCTGGAACTGGTGGGTGAAGAAACCGACCTCGACAAAAACCTTGTCGAGGCCCTGGCCGACCCGCTGGTCCACTTGGTGCGCAACGCCGTCGACCACGGCGTGGAAACCCCGGAAGAGCGCGAAGCCTCGGGCAAGTCGCGCAACGGCAAGGTGATTCTGGCGGCCGAGCAGGAAGGCGACCATATCCTGCTGTCGATCACCGATGACGGCAAAGGCATGGACCCGGCGATTCTGCGCAATATCGCGGTCAAGCGCGGGGTGATGGACAAGGACGCCGCCGACCGCCTGACCGACACCGAGTGCTACAACCTGATCTTCGCCCCGGGCTTCTCGACCAAGACCGAGATTTCCGACGTGTCCGGCCGTGGCGTGGGCATGGACGTGGTGAAGACCAAGATCAGCCAGCTCAACGGCTCGATCAACATTTACTCGACCAAGGGCCAGGGCTCCAAGATCGTGATCAAGGTGCCGTTGACCTTGGCGATCATGCCCACCCTGATGGTGATGCTGGGCAACCAGGCGTTCGCTTTCCCGCTGGTCAACGTCAACGAGATCTTCCACCTCGACCTGTCGCGCACCAACGTGGTGGACGGCCAGGAAGTGGTGATCGTGCGCGACAAGGCGTTGCCGCTGTTCTACCTCAAGCGCTGGCTGGTGGCTTCGGCCAAGCATGAAGAGCAGCGCGAGGGCCATGTGGTGATTCTGTCCGTGGGCACCCAGCGCATCGGCTTTGTGGTCGATCAACTGGTGGGCCAGGAAGAAGTGGTCATCAAGCCTTTGGGCAAAATGCTGCAGGGAACCCCGGGCATGTCGGGTGCGACCATCACCGGTGACGGTCGGATCGCGCTGATTCTTGATGTTCCGAGCATGCTCAAGCGTTACGCCGCTCGGCGTATTTGATTCTGGTGGGGCAGGGCGGTAGTGCCCGCCCCGCCTAACGGAGTGTTTATGGCAGTCAAGGTCCTGGTGGTGGACGATTCGGGTTTCTTCCGCCGCCGCGTCTCGGAAATTCTTTCCGCCGATCCAACCATCCAGGTGGTCGGCACGGCCACCAACGGTAAAGAGGCGATTGATCAAGCCATTGCGTTGAAACCGGACGTGATCACCATGGACTACGAGATGCCGATGATGGATGGCATCACCGCAGTCCGACACATCATGCAGCGCTGCCCGACCCCGGTGTTGATGTTCTCCTCGCTGACCCACGAAGGCGCCCGGGTGACCCTCGACGCGCTGGACGCGGGTGCGGTGGACTTCCTGCCGAAGAATTTCGAAGACATCTCGCGCAACCCCGACAAGGTCAAGCAGATGCTGTGCGAGAAGGTGCACAGCATTTCGCGCAGCAACCGTCGCAGCCTGTTCAGCGCACCGGCGGCCGCGCCGGTAGCCGCGCCGACGCCGACCACCTCGACGTTTGCGCGCCCGGCACCGGCACCGATCGCCCGGCCTGCGGTGGCGCCAGTGCGTGCCCCGGCAGCGAGCGCGCATTCGCCTGCGCCCAAGCGCAAAGCCTACAAGCTGGTGGCCATCGGTACGTCTACCGGCGGCCCGGTGGCCTTGCAACGGGTGCTGACTCAACTGCCGGCCAACTTCCCTGCGCCGATTGTGTTGATCCAGCACATGCCCGCCGCCTTTACCAAGGCCTTCGCCGAGCGCCTGGACAAGCTGTGCCGCATCAGCGTCAAGGAAGCCGAGGATGGCGACATCCTGCGTCCTGGCCTGGCGCTGCTGGCACCGGGCGGCAAGCAGATGATGGTCGACGGCCGTGGCGCGATCAAAATCCTGCCGGGCGACGAGCGCCTGAACTACAAGCCGTGTGTGGATATCACCTTCGGTTCGGCGGCCAAGTCCTACGGCGACAAAGTTCTGGCGGTGGTCCTCACCGGCATGGGCGCCGACGGCCGTGAAGGCGCACGCCTGCTCAAGCAGGGCGGCAGCGCGATCTGGGCCCAGGACGAAGCCAGCTGCGTGATCTATGGCATGCCCATGGCCATCGTCAAGGCGGACCTGGCTGACGCGGTTTATAGCCTGGACGACATTGGCAAACATCTGGTGGAGGCCTGCCTCTGATGGATGTCTTGAGCCTGATTGGCATCACCATGGCGTTTGTCGCGATTATCGGCGGCAACTACCTGGAAGGCGGCCACCTCGGCGCCTTGGCCAATGGCCCGGCGGCGTTGATCGTGATTGGCGGCACCGTGGGCGCGGCGCTGTTGCAGTCGCCGTTGAGTTCCTTCAAGCGCGCCATGCAGATTCTGGTGTGGATCATCTTCCCGCCACGCGTGGACTTGCCGGGCGGCATTGACCGTGTCGTCAACTGGAGCCTCACCGCGCGCAAGGAAGGCCTGCTGGGCCTGGAAGGCGTGGCCGATGCCGAACCCGACAGCTACGCGCGCAAAGGCCTGCAACTGCTGGTCGATGGCGCCGAACCCGAGGCGATTCGCAGCATTCTGGAAGTGGACTTCTACACCCAGGAAAGCCGCGATATCAACGCCGCCAAAGTCTTTGAAAGCATGGGCGGCTATGCGCCGACCATCGGCATCATCGGTGCGGTGATGGGCCTGATCCACGTGATGGGCAACCTGGCCGACCCGTCGCAGCTGGGCAGCGGCATTGCCGTGGCCTTTGTCGCGACCATCTACGGCGTGGCGAGTGCCAACCTGGTGTTGTTGCCGGTGGCCAGCAAGCTCAAGTCGATCGCCATGCGCCAGTCGCGTTACCGCGAAATGCTGTTGGAAGGCATTTTGTCGATTGCCGAGGGTGAGAACCCGCGCTCCATCGAATTGAAGCTTCAGGGCTTCATGGATTGATGGGAGGGAGTCGATTGTGAGCCGTCGCCGCCGCGAGCCTGAAGAGCACGTCAACCATGAACGCTGGCTGGTGTCCTACGCCGACTTCATCACCTTGCTGTTCGCGTTTTTTGTGGTGATGTACTCCATCTCGTCGATCAACGAAGGCAAGTACAAGATTATTTCCCAGGCGCTGGTGGGCGTATTCAACGACACCGACCGCTCGCTCAAGCCGATCCCGATTGGCGAGGAGCGGCCCAAGACCGTGACGCCGGCCAAGCCGCTGGTCAATGACAGCGACGAAACCGCCGCCGGCATCGGTGGCACCAGCGACCCGCTCAAAAGCATCGCCGATGACATCAGCGCGGCGTTTGGCGACCTGATCAAATCCAACCAGATGACCGTGCGCGGCAATGAGTTGTGGGTGGAGATCGAGCTTAATTCCAGCCTGCTGTTCGCCAGCGCCGATGCGTTGCCGAGCGATCAGGCGTTTACCATCATCGACAAGGTGGCGGCGATTCTCAAACCGTTTGAGAACCCGATCCACGTCGAAGGCTTTACCGACAACTTCCCGATCAGCACTGCGCAGTACCCGACCAATTGGGAGCTGTCCTCGGCACGGGCCTCAAGCATCGTGCGCATGCTCGCGATGCAGGGCATTAACCCTGGGCGCCTGGCGTCGGTGGGCTACGGTGAGTTCCAGCCGGTGGCCAATAACGCCACCGCCGAAGGCCGCGCGCGCAACCGCCGGGTGGTGCTGGTGGTGTCACGTAATCTGGATGTACGCCGCAGCCTGACCGGCACCGGTACTGCCAATGCAACACCGGATGCGGCCTTGAAGCGGGCTGGCACACAAACTGCACCGCCAACCGTTAAGCCGCCGGTTCGTCAGAGCGCCGTCAATTCTCCGTCGCCGGCTCAATAATGTTATGTAATGTCTCGGTCGCGCCTTAGCCTACCGGGAGGAACCAACTGAATGAGAGTCTGGGCAGTTGCCAATCAAAAGGGTGGAGTCGGCAAGACCACCACGTCCATCGCCCTGGCCGGCTTGCTGGCCGAGGCGGGCAAGCGTGTGGTCGTGGTCGACCTGGACCCGCACGGCTCGATGACCAGTTATTTCGGCTATGACCCGGATGCGCTGGAGCACAGCTGCTACGATCTGTTCCTGCACAAGGGCAGCGTACCGGCAGATTTGCCGGGGCAATTGCTGCTGCCCACCAGCAACGAGAGCATCTCGCTGTTGCCGTCGAGCACTGCGCTGGCGACCCTTGAGCGCCAGTCGCCAGGGCAGAGCGGGCTGGGCCTGGTGATCGCCAAGACCCTGGCGCAACTGTGGCAGGACTTCGACTACGCAATTATCGACAGCCCGCCGTTGCTGGGCGTGCTGATGGTCAACGCCTTGGCGGCCAGCCAGCAGTTGGTGATCCCGGTGCAGACCGAACACCTGGCGGTCAAAGGCCTGGAGCGCATGGTCAGCACCTTGGCGATGATCAACCGTTCGCGCAAACAGGCGCTGCCGTACAGCATTGTCCCGACTCTGTTCGACCGCCGTACCCAAGCGTCGCTGGGCACCTTGCGGGTGTTGCGCGATGCGTACCCGGAAACGATCTGGAACGGCTACATTCCGGTGGACACGCGCCTGCGTGACGCCAGCCGTGCCGGGCTCACGCCGTCGCAGTTCGACGGCAAGAGCCGTGGCGTACTGGCTTACCGTGCGTTGCTCAAACATTTGCTGTCCCAGCAACTTGTGGCGCAGGTGGCGTGATGAACCGTCCCGTTGAGCTTAAGACCCGGCCGCAACTGGCACTGGAGTCCTACCTGGACGCCTTGTTGCAGGAAGCGACGGCCGAGGAGTTGCCGGAACCGATTCTGGTACTTGAACCTGCTGTCATTGAGCCTGCTGCCCTTGAATCCGAAAGCGCCCTGGATGAATTCCAACTGGCGGTGCTGGAAGAGCAGGCGCGTGATGCCCATGTGGTGGTGCCGATTGTGCCTGTGCCCCTGGTGGTTGCGCCCGTGGTGGTTGAACCGGTGGTGGAAGTGCATCTGCCGCCGAGCATCACGCCGCCACCGGCCACGGGCGATGGTCGCCCGGCGTGGGCGGCCGAGCCGTTCGAGTGCCTGCTGTTCGACGTCGCCGGGTTGACCCTGGCGGTGCCGCTGGTATGCCTGGGGTCGATTTACTCGCTGGAAGGCCAGGAGTTGACGCCGCTGTTCGGGCAACCGGAGTGGTTCCTCGGCATCCTCCCCAGCCAGGCCGGCAACCTCAAGGTGCTGGACACGGCGCGCTGGGTGATGCCCGACCGTTACCGCGATGACTTTCGCCAGGGCTTGCAATACGTGATCTCGGTGCAGGGCTACGAATGGGGGCTGGCGGTGCATCAAGTCAGCCGCTCGTTGCGCCTGGACCCGAATGAAATCAAGTGGCGCAGCCAACGGGGCCAACGGCCCTGGCTGGCGGGCACCGTGATTGAACATATGTGCGCGTTGCTCGACGTCGCCGAACTGGCCGAGTTGATCGCCAGCGGTGCGGTCAAGACGATGCCACAGAACAAACGCAGTTGATTGAACAATAAGGGCCGTGCGGTTGCGCGGTCGAAGAAGCACACACTGAAGGGGTCAGGGGTATGAACAAGTCAGCGTCCGCACAAGGTTTGGATGATCCGATCCTGCAATGGGTTACCTTCAAACTGGACAATGAAACCTACGGCATTAACGTGATGCGCGTGCAGGAAGTGCTGCGCTACACCGAGATCGCTCCGGTGCCGGGTGCGCCGAGCTACGTGCTGGGCATCATCAACCTGCGCGGCAACGTGGTAACGGTGATCGACACCCGCCAGCGTTTTGGTCTGGTGCCGACCGAGGTCAACGACAACACGCGTATCGTGATCATCGAAGCCGACAAGCAAGTGGTCGGGATCATGGTCGACAGCGTGGCTGAAGTGGTTTACCTGCGTCAGTCGGAAGTTGAGACCGCGCCGAACGTGGGCAATGAAGAATCGGCCAAGTTTATCCAGGGCGTGTGCAACAAGAACGGCGAACTGCTGATTCTGGTTGAGCTGGACAAGATGATGAGCGAAGAAGAATGGTCGGATCTGGAGAACATCTGATTGTTTCTTGATGCGGTGGTGATTGTCCTGGCCCTGCTGTGGGCCGGGACCTTGGCATTCCTGCTGCGCTATATGCGCCAGCAACGGGAGTTGGCCGTGCAACAGGCCGAGCGCGATGCGGTGCGTGACCGGCGGATTCTGGATCTGGTCAAGCGTGTGGATCACTTTCAGCAAACTGCGGTGAAGGTTGGGGATGAGGTGCATGAACTGCGCGCGATTCTTGGGCCATTGCCGGATAAGTTGGCGCAGATTGAGCAGCGTGATCCTTCAAGCTTGTCGTTTGCCCAGGCGGCTAAATTGGTCGGCATGGGCGCGACGGTGGATGAGTTGACGCAGTCGTGTGGGTTGACCCAGGCTGAGGCGCAGTTGATGAGCAAGTTGCACAAGAGCTGATTGGCCCGATCCATTGAGACATCTCTGTCCAACTGTGGGAGCTGGCTTGCCTGCGATGGGGGTTCGTCGGTGTACATATCCGTTGCTGCGGTCACGGCGGCTTAGGGTTCCGCCCTGACGGCGGGTCACTTTTGTAAAGACCGGAATGCCGGCCCAGACAAAAGTAACCAAAAAATCTTCGCCCCACCACTCGGTGCCTCGCCTAGGCTCGGCATGCCAGAACGAAGGCTTGAATCCGTGGGCCGCCGCGATGGGCCATCCTTGGCCCAGCGCGGCTAACCCGGCGTCCTGCCGGGTTACCCA
>NZ_LJRY01000171.1:0-231 GCF_002742515.1 Pseudomonas sp. 2822-15
GGGAAGTATGGGGGCCGATCTAGACAAGAAGTTGCAGAACATCTGTTAGAGATGGTTGGATTGGACAAGGAAATGGCTTTGGGACTCCCCGGTGAATTGAGTGGTGGTCAGAAGCAAAGGGTCAACATCGCTAGAGCGCTCAGCATTGAACCTTCTCTTCTCATTTGTGATGAACCAACAGCTAGCTTAGACGTTACTGTTCAAGTTCAAATCTTGCAATTGTTGAAGCAG
>NZ_LJRY01000172.1:0-483 GCF_002742515.1 Pseudomonas sp. 2822-15
TGGGGGATGAACGTACCTGAAATTGATGAATCATATCATAAATTAAAAATAAAAGAAGAAGATTTAGACAACCGATTTTCCGTCGGTAGCACATGAACATCCTGGGTTTTTAACGGAAATTGGAGCGCTAGAATGTTCGAAGTTGCTGAGGAAGAATGTTTTCTTAACATTTAAAAGAAAGAAGCTGGGACATAACTAAAGTGTTTAACTTGAAATACGAACATTAAATGTAGTGTAGCTAATATACGTAGACTCCTGCGGGATGGAAGGCAGGGGTGAGACCCCACAGACGCAAAGCGTCGAGGAGGCTCACCAGCCGCCCGCGGAAAGCGAAGTATATTTGCGGAGCGATTTATACTCAAAAGTGACCTTTTTGTTCGACTTTTCTATGATTAATACCCCTTTTGGGACAGTCTGTTTTTGGTATTGGTTAAGGCGGTGGAGCTTGGGACTCTCTTATGTTTATTATAGTACTAGTCATTT
>NZ_LJRY01000173.1:0-464 GCF_002742515.1 Pseudomonas sp. 2822-15
TTCATTTTTACTCCTCCATTAAAGGGACTCGAATGAACACAGAGGTTCCTTTTCCTAACTCACTTTCTATACTAATGCCTGTTTTCATAACTTCAGAATCATAAGTATTATAAGCAAGGCGTAATCTTTGATTAACATTCAATAGAGCTAAACCGTGTTTTGTAGAATCAACTTTGTTTTCGTAAGTTAAGTTGTCCATCACTTTACGTTGCGTATCTCGATCCATTCCTGCACCGTCATCTTCTACTTTGATTAATAAATATTTCCTACCATTTACCTCTTCTGCATCTACTATAACGTTTACGGAACCTGGACCAACTTTATTCCCTATTCCATGTAATATGGCGTTTTCAGCGATTGGCTGCACAATTAATTTAGGAATTAATACCGTACGATACTCTCCTGGCATATTTACCTGCCAAGTTAACCTATCCTCAAACCTTATTTTCATTATTCTCATATAA